>JBKCMR010000051.1:0-94720 GCA_046300055.1 Bacteroidota bacterium | reverse complement strand
AAAGAATACGCTGTGCTTTGAATAGTAGTAATTGCTCCTGCATGCGCGCCAGGCTTGAACGGCGTTGGGGTTGCTCAAGGGATTCCGGAAAATTACCCAGCTGAAATCCGCCGATGACAAGTGTTTCTTTTTCCTCCCAATAGAGACAACACTGGGGGGATAACCAGCAGGTTTGCAGACGTATTGGGAGTTGAATCGGTTGGAGCATAGCGTCAGCGGACGGAAAGGACGGAGCCTTCCATTCGTTTCACGAAATAGATTTTCTTATTCTCAAAGTAATGGAGGTGCAAAGTAGCTGTATCAATAACCGGTTGCCAGTTGATTTCTCCAAAGAGTAATTTTTTTGGTCCCGGCAGTACTTCGACGAGATCCTTATTTTTTTGCAGCAGCGCATGCAGCATCCAAGCCATCTCATATCCGCGCAAGTAGGTGTCGCTGGGTTTGCTGTAATTATTTTCCAGAAAACGGACTTGCAATCGGTTGCTCCAATCATCTGTTCTCGGGTAGTAAAAGGGCGTAGGGATAATGATCTCCAGATCGCGGAAGCGGTTGGTGTTGAACTCACGTATGTTGTCCCAGGTAGACATACCCATCAGCCCAACTTTATATCCTGTTCGAATAAGATTGGTTGCCGTTGTGGCCACGTTTCTGGCAAATCGTTCATCCAGACTCGCGCCGAAAAGTAGCGTTTGTTTATTGGAGTCCAGAAGAGTGGCCAGTGCCTCTGTACTTACGCTGTCAGTTGTTTCGAATAATTTATATCGGATCGGTATGCCTCTCGTGTTTTTTGCAGCGTCTTTGATGTGATTAAGAATACGGTCCTCCATACTCCCTTTTTTACGAACGATGACGATCTCTTCCAGCGGATAATGTTGTTGCCAGTGTCGATAGATCCCTTCGCATTGCGTTTCCAATGTATTATTCCAAAGAAAATAGTACGGGTTATCTTGTATTCCTCCATCATTCGGGAGGTTGATGTTGATGAGCGGTACCTGAACGGATTTGGCGGCTTCGGCGATCTCACGACTTTCAGCTACATTTCCAAACAGTAGCCAGGCATTCGATTTCTTGATGGAATCTTGTTGAAGGATAGTGGTCAGTGAATGACGTTCAGAGCGGGAATCGATCACGTATACATCCAGGTTGCCTGGGTGGTGCTTGAGTGAATCAAGTGCTTCAGAAAATCCTTGATAGAATTCTAATGGAGCACTTACAAAGCGGGGAAACTCATATTGTTTCAGTTTGTATTGACCTTGGGTGTCATAGATACTGTCAAGTTGAAGCGGCAAGAAAACGATGATCCTTGGTCGGTGCTGGTTGCCAGGCTGCGCAAGGGTTTGGATGGAGAAGAAACCCAGGCAGACTAAAAGCAGATACTGTATGACTGATCTTATTCCCATTCAATCGTGGCCGGAGGTTTGCTGCTGATGTCGTAAACGACGCGGTTGATGCCTCTTACTTGATTAATAATAGCATTGGATACGTCTGCCAGAAAAGAATAGGGTAGATGTGCCCAATCGGCGGTCATTCCGTCTACGCTGGTGACAGCTCGAAGGGCTACTGTGTATTCATATGTTCGTTCATCGCCCATCACTCCAACACTTTTTACCGGTAGCAGGATCGTTCCAGCTTGCCATACTTCTGCATACAGGCCTGACTCACGGAGTGCATTCGTATAGATGTGATCGGCTCGTTGAAGGAGCGATACTTTTTCTTCGTTTACTTCTCCGAGTATGCGGATTGCCAGGCCAGGTCCGGGGAACGGATGGCGGTCGATCAGGTGGGAAGGGATTCCCAGTTCTCGTCCCACTTTTCGTACTTCATCTTTGAAAAGGAAGCGGAGTGGTTCTACGAGTTCGAGATGTAAGTGTGCAGGTAGTCCGCCAACGTTGTGGTGTGATTTGATGGTGACGGATGGGCCGTGTACAGAAACGCTCTCGATCACGTCGGGGTAAATGGTTCCTTGTCCGAGTAATCCTACACCATCGATCTTTTTCGCTTCTTCCTGAAACACATCAATAAAGAGCCGGCCAATAATCTTTCGTTTGGTTTCCGGATCGGTTTGTCCGGCCAGTTCATTGTAGAAACGTTGTTTTGCGTCGATGCCGGTGATGTTGAGTCCGAGTGAGTGGTATGTCTCCATCACCTGTTCAAATTCCTGATATCGCAGCACCCCATTATCGACGAATATGCCGTGAAGTTGGTCGCCGACTGCACGATGAATTAACGTGGCCGCTACCGTGGAGTCAACACCGCCACTCAGGGCCATGATCACTTTTCGGTTGCCGATCTGTTTACGAAGCTGGTCGACTGTGTCGGAGATGAAATGAGAGGGTGTCCAATCGCCATGACAGCCACAGACATCCATTAAAAAGTTTCTGAGTAGTTGTTTGCCATCGGTTGAATGGTAAACTTCCGGATGGAACTGCACACCGTAGATCGGATGATGGGTGGCGTTCGGGGAAGAGCGAAAGGCTGCGACGGGTATGCTTTCTGTATCGGCCAATAGTTGGAAGTCGGCCGGAAGGGCTTGAATACTGTCGCTGTGACTCATCCACACCTGAGAGGAGGCCGGAATATTGGTCAATATCGGGTCGTTGTTACGACTGTTCAATTGGGCACGGCCATATTCGCGTTTATTGCTTTTGGCTACATGTCCGCCGAGTTGTTTTGCTGTGAGTTGGGCGCCATAGCAAATTCCGAGTACAGGTCGGTTTTGAGCGAATGCTTGTACCGGAACGGTTGGCGCATTGGCATCATTCACGGAACAGGGCGATCCGGAGAGGATGATGCCTCGAAGATCATCAGTCCACTCGAAAGATTGATGGTAGGGGATGATCTCGCAATAAATATTGGCCTCGCGAACGGCGCGGGCGATGAGTTGGGTGTATTGGGATCCGAAATCGAGGATCAGAATTTTTTCCGTCATGCGGGGCTAAGTTACTGAATGTGTCAGTCGGGCTTCACTAAAAAAAGAATGTCCGACCCAGGGGCCGGACATTCGAGTGTTTGTGTTTGTTGAGGGGAATTAATAACCGCCTTCGAATCCACCACCACCGTAGCTGTCGTTGCGGTTGTATCCGCCACCGCCACCGCGGTTGAATCCACCACCGCCACCACCGCGACGGAATCCACCACCACCACCGCCACCATTGAAGGGGCGCTTCTTGTACTCACCTTCAGGCTTAGGACGGCTTTCGTTTACCACGATGTTACGGCCATCAACCGCACTACCATTCAGAGCAGCAATAGCAGCCTGAGCTTGGTCGTCGTTAGCCATTTCAACAAATCCGAAGCCTTTACTACGGCCAGTGAATTTGTCGTTGATGATTTTAGCAACAGTTACTTCACCATACTCGGCGAAGAGATTAGCCAGGTCCTGATCTTTCAGGTTCCAGCTGAGGTTTCCAACATAAATGTTCATCTTGAGATGTTTTAAATGATAGTGTCAACAGTAAACAACCCCGTGAACATGCCGAATAAGCGAATGACTCCGGTCTGTGAAACTGAACGAACACCGAAAGAACAAAAGTACGGCGTTTTTATTCGATGTGCATAATTTTTTTTGGCTGATTAAATTATGCAAATAATTGGTAATCAGTGTATTGTTTAAAGAAGAAGGGTGAAAGATGAAATAAATTCACCCTTCACCCTTCAAGTTTAATCGATCAACTCTTATTCTGCTACCAGTTCGAATTCAACATCGGCGTGTTTCCCGTTTCCGAAATCGATGGATGCTTTATAAGTGCCCAATTCTTTTACCTCTTCAGGCATATTGATTTTGCGTCGGTCAATTTCATAACCGCGTTGTTCGCGGATCGCTCGGCTGATCTGTAGGGCCGTGATGCTACCGAAGATCTTTCCGCTGGTTCCGGTTTTGGCACTGATCTTAACAGGACCTTCGTTCAGTTTCGCGATCACGCTGTTGATCTCTGCGAGCATCAGTTCCTCTTTCTTGCGCACTTGCTTGAGGCGCTCTTCGAGCTGCTTCAGGTTGCTGGGACTGCATTCAACAGCCAGTTTGCGTGGAATGAGGAAATTGCGTGCGTATCCGTTTTTCACCTTTACGACTTCGTTGACGCCGCCCAGGTTGTCTACATCTTTGATAAGAATGATATCCATGTTCTTCTTTTTGTGCACCCAGTGAATGGACCACTGTCTTCTTCCCTTCGGAAGAATTAGGATGCGGTTATTTCAATAGATCCGTTACGTAAGGCAGCAGGGCCATCTGGCGGGCTTTTTTAACCGCATCAGAAACTTTCCGCTGGTATTTGAGGCTGTTACCGCTCAGTCGACGGGGTAACAACTTACCTTGTTCGTTCAGGAATTTTTTCAGGAATTCGATGTCTTTGTAGTCGACATACCGCATGCCGTATTTTTTGAAACGACAGAATTTCTTGACCCGTTTGTCGGTCTTGATCGCGGTTAGATATTTGATCTCGTTCTTTGCCATGACTTAAGCCTCCATTGCTTTTTCTGAACCTGTCTTAACACCACTTTTCTTACGTGCATTGTACTCGACGGCGTATTTATCGAGTTTGGTGCAGAGGTGACGGAGTACACTCTCATCACGCAGCAGCTGAATTTTCAGCTTTTCAATGGATTCGGCCGGGGAAGTAAATTCCATCACCCAATAGAGTCCGGTCGTTTTTTTCTGGATGGGATAAGCTAGTGCTTTGAGTCCCCATGCGTTCTCAGCCACGACGGAACCGCCGTTTTCGGAGACCAGCTTCGCGAATTTCTTCTGCGCTGCTTTGAAGTCTTCCTCGCTCAGAACCGGGGTGAAGATCACCATCAGTTCGTAGTTGTTCATACCTGTTAAGGTTTTTTCGGTTTTCCCAATGGACAATCCCGGAATCCCCGGGAAAGAATCTGCGAAAACAGATTTGGGGAGCGCAAAGATAAGGGGAAAAAGTTGGAAAGTTTGGGGAGTTTAGAAAGTTTAGCGCGAGTCGGTATACAATCTAAAATTATTCACAATTATCTGTCATTCAGCTATTTGCATGAATAGATAGCAAATGTGGGATATCATCAAGCCGATAGCAGTAAACTCTTTAAAATCCTTTTTTTAGCGGGCTGGTCTCTTTCAGCAAGATGAGGTAAGTCGGGAAGTGGTCGCTATACCCGCCCCGGTAGGTCAGTCCGTCCCAGGTACGCATCGGATATCCTTTGTATCTACCCTTATTTTCAACCATATACTCCTTGTTAAATATCCGGGCAGTTTTCAGGAAAAAGCCTTTTTGGTTTTCATTCAGCAAGGGATGCGAAACCAGGATCTGATCGAAGAGCCCCCAGGCATCCTGATAGGCCAATGTGCCATATCCTTTCTTGTAGAGGTCTGTCCAGGGGTTGTACATGCCCCCTTTCATCACATCTTCTTTATCTGATTTTGCTCCGATTACCTGGGTGATACTTTTATTGATGGGGTCGTCGTTGAGGTCGCCCATCAAAAACACTTTAGGGTTCTTTTCGATTCGAGCGATGGAGTCCATGTGATTTCGGCAGACCTGAGCAGCGGCCACGCGTCCGGGTTCACTTCTCTTCTCTCCGCCACTTCTGCTAGGCCAGTGATTCACGTATATATGTACGTCCTCTCCGTCCAGTTTCCCCTTCACCCAGAGTACATCGCGGGTATTGTAGGCATCCTTGCTGCCGGAGGGGAGCAGCACAAACAATTTATCGCTTTTTTCGGGGGTGAAATATTTTGGATTATACAGCATCCCCACATCGATCCCGCGGGCATCTTTTGAGTTGTAGTGGATCACTTTGTATCCTCTTTTTTCGATCAACGGATGTTTGACCAGGTCTTCCAGCACGCCTGCATTTTCCACCTCGGCAACACCCAAAATGCCCGGTCCGTCTGGACTGATCTCAGTCCCCATTTGTGACAGGACGGTAGCCAGTTTAGTGAGCTTATCTCGGTAGATATCTCCGTTATAACGGCGTGGACCATCGGGCGAAAATTCCTCATCATCTACCAACGGGTCATTGATCGTATCAAATAGATTTTCCAGGTTGTAAAATCCGACGACCGCCACTTTATAGGCTTGTTTCTGGGCAGAAAGGGTCAGTGGGCCGCAACAGATTGCGGCAATCAATAAAGTTATAAGGCGCATCGTGGCAAGTTAGGTAATCTATCTGTTTTCTTCCTCAATGACGAGGAATGTTAACTGATTGTAATGTGCGAAATTTTTTGTTGCAAAGAGCAGGAATCCCACTACTTTGCATGCTTTCCAAAACCTGCTTATCATGCGTCGAACATTGTTGCTAACGCTGTTCTGTTTCAGCCTGCTTTCCGTTCAGGCTCAAAAAGATTCCACCCTCAATAAGGATACCACCATCGTCGAAGAGTTGAAAGATGGTGTCTTGGATAACATCCCGGTGGTGTCGGCCGACGACAACGACCTGGGTGACGGTGGAAGTACGAGCACCTCCTCCTTGCTCAGTGCCGGACGTGATCCTTTCTACTCGGCTGCCACGTTCAACTTCAGTGCAGTCCGTTTCCGCATTCGCGGATATGACAACGACCATTTCAGTACGTTCATGAATGGTATTCCCATGGACAACCTCGACAATGGCTTTACGCCGTTCGGTCTTTGGGGTGGACTCAATGACGTGATGCGGAACCGCGAACAGACTTGGGGATTGCGAAACACAACCTTTGCCTTCGGGGATATTGGCGGAAATATGCAGATTGATGCTCGCGCCAGTAAGCAGCGTGCGCAAACCAGCATCGGATATGCTTCCTCCAATCGTAATTACAACAACCGGTTAATGATCACCCATTCAACCGGACTCAGTAAAAAAGGATGGGCTTTCTCCTTCAGCGGAAGCCGTCGTTGGGCCGGTGAAGGATATGTGCCCGGAACCTATTTTGACGGATGGGGTTATTTCGCGGCTGTTGATAAGCGCATCGGACAAAAGCATCTGCTTTCGTTGACTGCTTTTGGTGCTCCCACCGAAAATGGCAGACAGGGATCTTCCGTACCTGAAATGCTCGAACTGGCCGGCACCAACTATTATAATCCCAACTGGGGATACCAAAATGGTCTAAAGCGCAATGCCAGCATCGGTCGTACCCACCAGCCTGTCATCCTGCTCACGCATGACTATAGACTAAATAACAAAACGACGATCACTACAGCTGCAGGTGTTTCCTTCGGCGAACGTAGTGTTACGGCATTGGACTGGTACAACGCACCGGATCCTCGCCCCGATTACTACCGTTACCTGCCTAGCTATACATCTACCTGGGCAAGTACTACCGATCCCATTCAAGGACAATTGCTTTACGACCGAATGAAGGCTGACATCAACTTGCGTCAGATCAACTGGCAGCGACTTTATGATGTAAACCGGGCCAATTACGCCACCATCGCTAACGCAAATGGCATACCGGGAAATAATGTGAGCGGACGCCGTTCCTTATACGTGTTGCAGGATCGCGTGATCAATACTCAGCGCTATAATTTCAACTCCGTATTGAATACGCAATTCGCCGGATTCATTGATTTCACGGCTGGCGTCTCTCATCAGACACAGAACAACCATTATTTCCTTCGAGTAGAGGATCTGCTCGGCGGCGATTTTTATGTGAACATCAATCAATTCGCAGAGCGTGATTTTCCTGCGGATAACAGTTCCAATCAGTTCGACCTCAACAATCCCAACCGCATCCTGAAGAAGGGCGATAACTATGGGTATGATTACAATATCAATATCAACCGTTCCTCAGCTTGGGCGCAAGGCGTATTCAAGTTCAACAAGATCGATCTTTTCTTGTCGGGTACTGCCTCGCAGACTGCTTTCTATCGTCAGGGAAATACTCGTCACGGACTTTTCCCAGACAACTCCTTTGGGAAAGGAACTAAAAATTCATTCTTCAACTATGGAGTAAAGGCCGGAGTTACCTACAAGATCGATGGCCGTAACTATCTCTATGTAAATGCCTCTCAACAAACACGTCCGCCTTATTTCGAGAACGTTTACGTTTCTCCCCGCACCCGTCACGCACAGCAGGATGCGGTTACATCTGAAACGATACGTACCATCGAAGGAAGCTACGTATTGAATGCACCTCGCCTGAAAGTACACATCGGTGGTTACTATACCCAGTTCCTGGGGGCGATGGATGTAATGACGTTCTATCACGACACGTACCAGAATTTCGTGAACTACGCTATCTCCGGTATCGATAAAGTTCATTTCGGTGGTGAGCTCGGTATTGAAGCGAAACTCTCCTCTACACTCACCTTGAACGCAGCTGCAGCGGTGGGCCGTTATTATTTCGATAGCAAGCAGAAGGCTACGATCACAGTAGATAACAGCGCCTTGCTTTTGGGGCAGCAGGTTATTTATGCAGAGAATTTTCGGGTGCCTTCAACACCGATGGAGGCGTATAGCTTGGGACTTAGTTATCGTTCCCCCAAGTTCTGGTTCGTTAGTCTGACTGCTAATCATTTCGATCAATCCTATTTGAATTTCAATCCCGTTCGTCGTACGGAGGATGCGGTTAAGTATTTAACTGCTGGAACTCCGGAATACAATTCCGTAGTGGGGCAAACCAAATTCGCGGCACAACAAACGGTTGACTTCTTCGGCGGTTATTCTTGGAAGTTGCCCAAGACCTACGAGGTTCAGGGGCGTTCTACGTTTCTCGTCTTCAATGTGGGCGTAAATAATCTGCTGAACAACCAGGGTATCGTCACCGGTGGATTTGAGCAGCTTCGCTATGATCCGCAATTGGCACTGAACGAGGCTTTGAGTGTAGGAAAGTTTCCGCCACGTTTATTCTATGCTTATGGAATTAACTTTTTCTCTAGCGTAACTCTTCGTTTCTAAATCTAAATAACGCAGTAAATCAATCATGAAAAGTCATATTTCAAGTAAGTTGGCGGTATTCATACTGCTTGTTTTGTCTCTTTGCCTCGGAGTTTCTTGTAAAAAAGAGCCAATAGGCCCTCCTGGAGTTAAGTTGTTCAACATTTCAGAGTTGCGCAAGTTGTATACAGGTGTGCTTACAAGTGCGCCAGACGGCTGTAAAATTTCTGGTATCGTTATCAGCGACCGTACAACCAATAATTTAAACGGAAGAAATATCTATTTGCAGCAAGGAAATGATAGTTCGGGCATCTGCATTCGATTCGATGAAAACCACGATTTCAATTTGGGAGATTCCATTGATATTGGAGTATCTCAGCAGGAGATTTCTGAGTATAACGGATTGCTGCAATTAAATAATGTTCCTCTGGCAGGAGCTAAAATTGTCGCAACTGGTAAATCCATAACACCCCGTATTGCCTCTATAGCTGATATCAATGCCAATTTTGAGAGATGGGAGTCGACCCTCGTGCAAGTCACTGGAATCACCTCTATTTCCGGAGGAAGCAATGGTAAGTGGTCTGGCAGCGTCACAATTAGTAGTGCTAACAACTCCTTGATTGTTTACACTTCTTCATTTGCCACTTTCGCAAGCACTGCATACCCGAGCAGTCCTCAACGGATAACAGGGATCCTTACTCCATTCAACACCACGAAGCAACTGGCATTGCGCTCTGCTGCGGATGCCAATTGATTTTTGAATCGTCAATATTCAAAGAATATGAAACATAGTTTTTTCTCCATGCGCACAAGCCTACTGCTGGGTGCGGTCATGTTGCTGACTCAGCTCAGCTGTAAGAAAGAGATCGCCGAGCCGCCTGTTTTGGGAGATCCCAGTCTGGTAGCTAATACCACGATCCAGAGTCTCAAGTCCCGATACAATGGTGGCCAAGCCGTGCAGGTTGCCGATGATGTGATAATCGAGGGCGTTGTTTCTTGCGATGACCGAAGTGGTAACTATTACCAGCAGATCGCGATTCAGGACGGTACAGGCGGCATCTTATTACGCATCGCCGGAAGCAATCATTATACTAATTATCCGGTAGGTCGAAAGTTGTATGTCAAGTGTAAGGGTCTCTATATCGGTCAATATGTAGGTACCATTCAATTGGGGGGCGGGCTGGATTCAAACTTTCTTAGCAGTGGTGGCGTTACGCTACTTGCTCAGAATCTTCAACCCGCACATATCTATCGGGGCGCCTTGAATCAACCTATTGAGCCTGTTGTGGTGAATGCTTCTCAATTGGGTATAACACTGCAAGACCAGTATTCCAGTATGCTGATCAAGTTGGTCGGTTATGAGTTCAATGCGGCCGATACCGCCAAAGCATTTTCGGATGCTGACCAATCCGGCAACCGTATCGTGCAGGGTTGTGCCAATCCAACGGGCAACCGGATCACACTACGAACCAGTAACTATTCCAAGTTCGCGTCGGCAAATATTCCGAACGGCAATGGTGAAATAGTGGGCGTCTATTCTTATTTCGCAGGCAACAACCCTGCCAAACAGCTCTCTATCCGTGATGAGAATGATGTACAGTTCAACGGAGCTCGTTGCGGTTCCGGCCCGACTACCATAATGAACACGTCAGACTTGCGGGCGATGTATACTGGATCCATCACCTATGGTCCGAACGGTAAGCGCATCACCGGTGTAGTTATCAGCGATCGTTCCACGAACAACCTGAATGCCCGAAACATTTACCTGCAGCAGGGTGACGGCTTGTCCGGTATCGTAGTTCGTTTCGATGCAAACCATTCGTTCAATCTGGGTGACTCGATCGATGTGAATGTGACCGGCATGGAACTCTCCGAGTTCAATGGGCTACTGCAGGTGAACAATGTGCCGCTTTCCTATGCTAGTGTCAGAGCAACGGGCAAATCGATCACGCCGCGGGTTGCAACTATTGGGGATATCAACACCAACTTTGAAAGTTGGGAATCGACGCTTGTACGCATTCTAAATATCAATTCCCTGACCGGCGGATCATCCGGCCGATGGAGTGGCAGTGTGAATCTCACAGATGCAACAGGCTCTATTGTTGCTTTTACAACTGCTTCGGCCTCATTTGCCAATGCTGCTTATCCGACGACTGCACAGTCGCTCATCGGATACCTGACGCCTTTCGCGGCTACCCTTCAGATCGGTATTCGCAATCCGACAAATGATGTGGTTGCTGGTACAGGACCACCCCCGCCTTCTGGCTCAGGGTTGCCACTGACTACGTCACCCTATACACAGAATTTTGATGGAATCTCTGCCGGTTTGCCACAGGGGTTCTATGCAAAAGTGGGTGCTACGGCTTCTTTGTTAGCAACAGGTGACATGGGAGTCATCAACGGATGGGCGCCTACTGCGTGGAATGATGTCTCGGGCGGTGCTAAGAACTTTGCTTCTGCTACCGGATTGACTTCTACAGCTCTATCGACGGCCCAGTCCGCTTCAACCAACCGTGTTCTTGGAATCAGACAAACGGGCTCTGTTGGTGACCCGGGTGCTGCTTTTGTTGCCCTGCTGGATAATACCAATAGTAAATCTAACTTTCAGTTGAGTTTTCAGTTGCAGTCATTGGACGTTGCCAGTGGTCGAACTACTCCTTGGATAGTAGATTATGGTATTGGAGATGCTCCCACTGTGTTTACTCCGATCTCTACAAGTCCTACCAGCCTAACGACTAGTCCAACTTTTGGATCTACCACTGTTACTCTTTCATTGCCATCGGCAGTCAATAACCAAAGCCAAAAGGTTTGGATTCGGATTGTAACTTCTGCTAGCTCCGGACCTACCAGTGGGGGTACTCGTCCCTCTTCCGCCATCGATGATTTTCAATTGAGTTGGAATTAATGCAAATTTTCAAAAAAAGATCATGAAGAAGTTACTGTCTATTTTTTTGGCTCTGTTTGTTGTGGTGAGTGCTAATGCCCAGCTGTTATTTCATGAGCCCTTCAATTATACACCAGATGCCACGCTGGGTTTAGGAACCCAAAGCAACAGCACATGGGTTAGAGTAAACACGGGCGACTCTGTTCTAGTAAGTGCAAGTAATTTGAATTACACTGGATTGGCCACCAGTAGCGGAAACAAAATCACATTCGATGATGCTGGAGCCGATTATTATCGTGTTTTTACGAGTCAGACTACCGGGACTGTTTATTCGTCTTTTATACTTAACGTGACTGGTTTAGGTACACTTAACACAACGGGGGCCTATTTTGCTAGTTTTATACAATCGGGCTCCACTTCTGCTTTTGGAGCGGTTGTTTGGGTGCGTGCCAGTACCACCTCTGGTAAATATAATATTGGTCTTTCTACAAGAAGTAGCAATAGTGCAGTTTCCTGGCTAGCAAATGATCTTGACCTCAACACATCTTATCTTATTGTAACTGCTTATGTTTTTGGACCAGCGGCTCTTGATGATGTGTCTAAAATTTGGATCAATCCAACCAGTTTAGGAGGTGCCGAGCCTACTGCTGATGCAACTTCTGCTTCTGCCACTTCTCCAGGTTCGGATATGACCAGCGTAGAGCGATTTTTGATCCGTCAAGTAACATTAGTGCCCTTCACGGAGATGGATGAGATTCGCGTGGGTACTACTTGGGCATCGGTCACACCAGCTGGCACAACGGTAGCACCTGCATTGTCAGTTGGTACGATCAACACCTTTGGCTCGGTAACAACCGGCTCCAATTCAACTTCTCAAACCGTTTCGATATCCGGTACAAACCTCACAGGTGCGCCCGGAAACATTACGATCACTTCCCCCAATACTAACTTTCAAGTATCCAGTGACAACACCACATTCGGAGCAACGGCTACGATACCGTTTTCTGCTGCTACGTTGACTGCCACTTCTTTTTATGTTCGCTTTACGCCCCAAACTAACGGACCTAAGTCCGGCAACGTAACACTTGTCGGTGGCGGCGCAACAGCATCACTGTCTGTTTCCGGTACGGGTGTTGTTATTTCAGCGCCTGTTGCTACTTCAGCCACAACTGTGGGTGGAACAGGATTTACGGCGAACTGGAACGCCGTCAGCGGAGCTACTGGTTATCTTCTGGATGTATACACCAAAACACCCGGCTTGGTGACAGAAACTATTGCCGGTTGGAACTGCGCTACCAATACCCTAGCGAGCCAAACTGCTGATGTAGGCAATACCAATAACAGCGGTGTTCAAACAATATCACTTCAGGGTTCTACCGGAACAATTTCTTATCAATCCGGTCCCTCCGGCGCAACAGGAGTACCTAATCCATTTTCAGTCTCTGCAAACGGATGGGATAACGGACAGGATTCAAAATATTGGCAAGTTGATGTGAACACAACGGGAGCTACGAACATCACTGTTTCCTCCCTGCAAGGCTCATCCAATACAGGTCCAAAAGATTTCAAGTTGCAGTATAAGATCGGTGCCGCTGGTACGTGGACTGACGTAAGTGGTGGAACCGTCGCACTCACCACAGCCGTACTGGCTGGCGATCTCACTACTTGGGGGGCACTCAACAATGTTGCACTACCTGTAGCAGCAGATAATCAGCCATTAGTTTCTCTTCGGTGGATCATGACCTCCAACACTGCGATCAATGCTTCACCTGTTGCAGCCGGCGGTACAAGCCGCATCTCGGCGATTTACATCAAAGGCCAAGTGAACGGTTTCATCAATAACTATGTACAACAGAATACCAATGTTGGTAACGTGACCAGCTATGCCGTAACCGGGCTTACTGCCAATACAACTTATTATTACGTTGTTCGTGCCACCAATGGTGTTTCAACCTCTGTTAATTCAAATGAGATCACTGTAGTCACTAACGCAGCACCTACGTTGAGTGCGACAACATTAGCCGCTTATGGAAATGTTTGTGTAAATACTTCTGCATCTCCAAACTCATTTATACTCACCGGGTCAAATTTGTCGAGTGCCAATCTTGTAGTAGGTCCGCTTGCAGGTTACGCATTCGGAACTAGTGCTTCCGGTCCGTTCCAATCTACCTTGACACTCACTCAACCGGGTGGCGCCTATTCTCAAGCCGTATTTGTACAATTCAATCCAACCGCTGTTCAATCTTACAATGGGAATATTCCTGTCAGCGGCGGTGGAGCCTCCGCGATCAATGTTGCGGCTACAGGATCGGGTGTGAATTCATTGGCAACTGTTACCGGTGGAGCCGCCAGTTCCATTACACAAACAAGTGCTACTTTGGCAGGTACAATTTCTGCAATCGGATGCTCTGCAGTATCGGTCTATGGCATCGAATATAGCACCACGGCCGGATTTGCGAACGGAACCGGCACGTCAGTCGCTTCTTCCAACCTGGCCGCTGGCACTTTCAGTTCTGACTTGAGCGGACTTGCACCGGCTACTACTTATTATTATCATGCTTATGCAACTAACGCAGGTGGTACAGCATACAGTAGTGAACAGTCTTTCACTACCACAAATCCGAACCCGGCATTGTCGGCTAATGCGCTTGCAGCATTTGGTAGTGTTTGCCTGAACACCACCACCGCAGCGAATAGTTTCACTGTAGCCGGAACTAACCTGACCACTGCAAATGTGGTGGTGGGGCCGCTTGCAGGATATACATTCTCCACCACATCCGGCGGGACCTATGCCGCCACTTTGAATATTACCCAACCTGGAGGTACTTTTAGTCAGTCTGTATTTGTACGATTCACACCAACCGCTGTTCAATCTTACAATGGAAATATCCCGGTGAGTGGTGGTGGTGCGGCTGCTGCAATTAGCGTAGTGGTTACCGGTGCTGGTGTAAATACCACTCCGTCTGTAACAACCGGAGCTTCCTCCGGTATCACTACAACCTCAGCTACTTTGGCTGGATCGATCACTGCCAACGGATGTACATCGGTTACAGCCTATGGAATCGAGTACAGCACTACTAATGGTTTCCCCAATGGGGCGGGCACACAGGCGGCTTCCTCAAACCAAAGTGGCGGATCATTCACTTCATCGCTTTCTGGTCTTACTTCTTCTACCACGTATTACTATAAAGCGTATGCTACCAATGCCGGCGGTACAGCTTATGGTACGCAACAGTCTTTCACTACCTCAGCCCCTCCACCTCCTCAATTGACAGTTTCTACATTGACTGCCTTTGGTAATGTGTGTGTGAGCGGATTGGTTGGTCCGAATACATTTACGATCACCGGTAGCAACCTAACGAGTGCGTTGATCACGGTGGGTCCCTTGTCTGGTTATAGTTTCTCTGAAACTCAGACGGGTTCGTATAACAACACGATCGGTATTATCCAGGCCGGCGGTTCATTGTCTAAAACGATCTTTGTCAGGTTTAATCCCACAGCTGTTCAGTCCTACAATGGTTCGATACCGGTGTCTGGCGGCGGTGCGTCTACTGTATTTGTGGCGGCATCAGGTGCCGGCGTGAATACGCCTGCAACGGTGACAACGGGCGGGTCTTCCAATCTGACCACTAGCTCTGCGGTATTAGCAGGGACAATAACTAGTGCAGGTTGTTCAAGCGTAACCGCCTATGGAATTGAGTATAGTTCCATCAGTGGATTTGTAAATGGTGCCGGCACCAAATTGCCTTCTACGAACCTGTCGGGTGCTGCATTCACTAGTTCCGTGAGTGGTCTATTGCAGGGCGCCACTTATTATTACAAAGCTTACGTAACCACCAGCGGTGGAACAGCGTACGGACAACAACAGTCATTCACGTTGAGTGCGATCGGTGCCGGATATCGAATCTTCCCCTCTCCGGCTCGCCCCGGTGAGTCAGTCAAACTCACGGTACAGCTCACCGATCTGTTCCCTGGTTATTATGGATTACAATTTTATGATGTGATGGGTAGAATGGTTTATGTACATCACATGAATGTGCAGGCCAATTTCATCGACAGAAGTGTACCGATCCCTGGACACATGCCATTGGGAATTTATGAAGTGCGCTTAGTGAATTTCGAAAAGGAACTCGGACGGCAGCGGATCATCATTCAATGATGACTCGACTAAGTAGATAAATGAAAAGTCCCGCTGTTGCGGGACTTTTTTATTTCAATTGTAAGAGTTGTATCTGTGTTCTTTCAGTTGCGTGCATCAGCTCCAGACGGTACCTGCCAGCAGACAAGGTCGGGAGTGGAAGTGAGTAGGTTCCTCCTGCGTTCATTCTGGGGATTGTTCCGTTCCATATTAATTGTCCGGTGGCATTGAATAAACGGGCATTCGCAGAAGGGATACTTTTAGTTGACTTTAAGAAGTATTGTGATTGGCCGGGGTTGGGAAAAAGGGAAATGCCGAATGCTGAAGCAGGGCTGGATGGAACTGCACTGACTGCTCCGGAAAGGTCATATTGAGAAAAAACGGGGTAGTGGTCGGATGTGTTGGCGGCCGTAACATAGTCAGGCACCACGGTAGTAACATCGGTACGAACTTTCGCGGAGTTCGGAACATAGAAAGGCGTTACCTCATTTGAGATTACATGGTTGTCGATGACATTTGGAAAATTGATCATCGTGGTTTGTCCGGCAGCTCCAAGTGGAAGGGTGATGGACTTATAACTATCCCCATCGGTACTATCTGCCACAATGGAAACGTAGCTGCTTACAGTGGCACCGGGCAAGATGGAGGTGTTCAGTGCATCGTTGAAGTCTCCGATGATCAGGTTGCGTGTGTTGCTAAAAAATGCATCGAGGGTGTCTTTGAGTTCTTGGGCCCCGGCGAAGCGTTTGTCGTAGTCAGCTTGAGTGGCGCCGGCTTTGCCATGGAGCAGGATGAAGTTAAGATCGCGACTGATGCCGTTGATGGTGGCAGTTGCACTCAACATATAGGGCAGTCTACCCGAACCCCAATTGGTATAGGCGCTGCTGCTGCTGCGCATGAGTCCCCGTGTGCGTACATTAGAGAAGATGGATTTTCGGTAGATATATGCTTGTTTTTGTCCGCTGGTCCAACCGTTACCCGTTCCAGTCGTGTTGCCGGAACAGTACGGCGCGACCACGAAGGCATATTCTCCTTGGCCGAGTGAGTCAACGACCCGACGTAGGCGCATCGTATCCACGACTTCCAGCAATCCGTAGATGTCGGCATTGAGCATGCGCATGATGCGTTTTACATTCATTTCCTGAACGTCTTTATCACTTGGGCCGCTATTGTAAGGGGCTCCAAAGAACTCGATATTCCAGCCGATCACATCGAGGGTGTTGGCGGAGCTTTGCGCCAGCATCTGTTTGTTAGAGACAGAAAGCAAGGTCAGTAACGCGAGGGCGAAGAGATTGGCGGATCGGTTGAGTTTCATCACCTACAAATGTAGGAGAATTTAACCTTGTGGCTCAGCTGGACGGATATCGAGTACGCGGATCTGAAGGGATACCTTACCCTGATATTCATTCTCTTCGATATGACAGACCAGATCGATGGGATGCCCGTTGAGTAGCAAATCACTTTTCTTAGCCAGTCCAAACCCGATTCCGGAGATGCGGTGATCATCTTGTTTTATGACAAAACGTAAGTGATCTTCTTTGACCACCTTGGAGTATCCGGTATCGGTGACATTTCGGAGCAGGAATACAGGTGGTTCATTATCCGGACCGAATGGCTCCATTTGTCGGAGAATGTCGAAAAGTTTTTGATGGATATCCTGAAGTCGGATGGTGGCGTCTACGTTGATACTCGGAATGAGTAAGTTTCGATCGAGTGTGCGTTGCACAACTTCTTCGAACTTATCTCTGAATGCTTCCACGTTTTCGATCGGCAGGCTCATACCGGCGGCTGCCATATGTCCGCCGTAACGGGTGAGCAGTTCCCTGCATTCGTAGATCGCTTCATACAGATTGAAGCCTGGGATACTTCTGGCGCTGCCGGAGGCTTCATCGCCGGATTGTGTGAGTACGATGGTCGGTCGGTGATATTGCTCGATCAATCTGGAGGCTACGATACCCACGACTCCTTTGTGCCATTCGGGATGAAAAACAACCGTGGATACGCGTCCAATCCAATCGCTGTTGGCTTCAATCTGTCGAAGGGCTTCTTGGGTGATGGATCGATCAGCTTGTCTTCTTTCATCATTGTCGGCCTGCAGTGCTTTGGCCAACTCGATGGCAGATGATTCATCAGTAGATATAAAGAGTTCAACTGCTTTTCGGGCATCGTCCATTCGTCCGGCTGCGTTCACTCTTGGAGCGATCATGAATACCAGATTCTGAAGTCGTAAGGTCTGGTTCAATCCACTGATTCGGGCTAATGCCTGAATGCCTTTGTTCGGATTGGTATTTGCTTTTTGGAGTCCGAGGTGAGTCAGTACCCGATTCTCACCGCTCATGGAAACAATATCAGCCGCAATGGCGGTGGCGAGCAGGTCGAGGTATTCGTCCGCTTCTTCTTGAGGCCAACCCAAGTGTTCACAAAGGGCAGTCATCAATTTATAACCCACTCCGCAACCACAAAGTTCTTTGAAAGGGTAGGGGCAGTCGCTTTGCTTGGCATTCAGAATCGCGTATGCCGGTGGTAAGGTGGGATCGGGCAGATGGTGGTCGCAAACGATCACATCGATGCTATGATCTTTTGCCTGTTGGATCAGTTCATGTGATTTGATGCCACAGTCCAACGTGATGATCAGGTTGAAGCCCTCTTTGATGGCGTGATCGATTCCGGCCTGACTTAACCCGTATCCTTCCCGATATCGGTGGGGGATATAGAAGTCAATTTGATGGTGGTGTTTTTGCAGGAAAGAGAAGACGCTTGCAACCGAGGTGGTGCCATCCACATCGTAGTCGCCGTAGATCAAAATTTTTTCATTCGCTAAAAAGGCTTTCTCGATACGCACCACTGCCTTTTTCATATCCTTCATCAACCAAGGGGAGTGGATAGAAAGGGGGTTTGGGCGAAAAAAGGATCGGGCGGATTCCAGATCGTGAATCCCTCTTTTCAAAAGTATTTCCAGTAATGCGGGTTGAAGATTGAGTTCTTCGCGCAATCTTGAATTCTCAGATTGATCGGGTGGTTTGTAGATCCAGCGTTTTTGCATGAGGTAAGCGTCAGAACTTTCTTTCCGTTACGAATCGAACCATGTCTTCCAGTCCCTGGCGCACGGGCGTTTCGGGGAACTGGTGTAACTGTTCGATGGCCTGAGATTTGAAAGTATTCATTTTGTCCGTCGCATACGAGATTCCTCCATACTCCTTTACGGTATCGATCACCCATTTCACACGTTCGGGTTGTGTGTTTTCATTTTTTAGGGTATAGATCATTTTACGCCGTACTGACTTTTCGGCTTGCTGGAGGGCGTAGATGAGTGGCAGGCTCAGTTTTTTTTCTTTTATGTCGTTACCCGTCGGTTTGCCGATGTTATCGGATGTGTAGTCGAACAGATCATCTTTGATCTGAAAGGCCATGCCCGTGGATTCACCGAAGTGGCGGAGTTTTTCTGTGTCTTCTTCACTTTCGGTGGCAGACCAAGCTCCGGCGGCACAAGCTGAAGCGAGCAGGGAAGCCGTCTTGTTTTGAATGATCTCAAAGTATACTTCTTCTTTCAGATTGAGACTTCTGGCTTTTTCCAGTTGAAGAAGTTCACCTTCACTCATTTTTCGAACGGCGTCGGAGAGGATATGAAGGATTCGGTAATCGGCATGGTCGAGCGACATCAACAGGCCCTTAGCGAGCAGGTAGTCGCCGATCAGGACATTCGCTTTGGCTTTCCAGAGCGCATAGGTGGAGAAGAATCCGCGACGTTCCAGTGAATCATCCACTACATCATCATGAACCAGAGTGGCTGTGTGGAGGATTTCTACCAGGGAGGCAGCCCGGTATGTTTTCTCGTTGACCTGGCCACAGAGTTTGGCACAAAGCAGGACGAACATCGGGCGTATTTGTTTGCCTTTCCTTTTCACCATGTAGCGCATGATACGGTCCAGTAGGGGGGCATCGCTGCGAACGGCTTGCTGAAACCGTTGGTCGAACTGTTTCAGTTCAGCTTCGATGAGGTGATTGGGGAGCTTCATGCGAGGTCTCAGTGATTGTCCTGATCAGGGTCATTGTCTAGACCCAGCAGAACAGCCATCTTCAAAATGGTCAATAAGTCGTTGAAAGTTAATACGATATCTATGCAAATAAACGAAGGAAAATTTGGAAAATTCCCTTCTTTCACTAATTTTGTGCACATTCGGTTCAATCCGTAAAAACTTTAATATTTGTTTATGCAAACCAACTCATTCCGGATCCTGCTCATTGCTTGCATCGCCCTGATTTCCACGGCGTTCGCGCAAAATGTGGGCGGTGGTTTCGATTTGAAAGATTCTTCGCTGATTCCCGGCAAACGTATGCCGCAGCACACCGAGTTCCTGAACGGAACCTACAACTTCCCCTCCAAACCCCGCAATCAGTGGGAAATCGGAATTAAAGGCGGCCTGTTTCAGGTAAGCGGAGACTTACCTGCACAGTTCATTTCCCCCGGTTTCGGTGCTCATGTGCGCAAGGCATTTGGTTATATCTTCTCGCTGCGTATGGAGTATATGAACGCAGTTGGAAAGGGGTATAGTTTTCTTGCTAATGAAAACTATGCAAAGAATGCAGCTTGGGGAGGCAACATTGCTGACCCTAACCAGCGTTATTCTGCTCCTCGAATGACAATTGTTGCACCCGGCGGTGTGACGGGTATAGTATCCTCAAAGACTGGTCTCGCATCAACTCCATTGGAGCATGTTTTTTACAATTACAAGACGAAAGTTCAGGATTTGAGCTTGCAAGGTGTTTTCACTTTGAACAACGTTCGTTTCCATAAATCCAAGACTGGCATGAACCTCTATGGATTTGGTGGTATCGGCGGTACTATTTACGAAACCCGCGTGAATGCCCTGAACGGCAACCAGAAGTATAACTTCATGACCCTCACATCTTCCTCTTACAAGGATCGAAATGCCTTTCTGAAGAACATGCGCAACAACGTGTTGGATGATGATTTTGAGACCCTTGCTGAGAATCAAGGAGATCGCCGTCCGAAGTTGTTCGGACAGACTTTCAAACCCTCAGCGAACGTGGGTATCGGTGTGGCCTTCAAACTTAATAATCGTTTGAATCTCGCGATCGAAGATCGTTGGACCATCGTCAAGGATGACTTGCTGGATGGCCAGCGTTGGCAGGAGAATGCATGGGGTGATGCGTCCCTAACGCGCGACTATGATTCTTATAACTACCTGAGTGTAGGTTTGAATATCAATTTGGGTGCTAAATCTGTTGAGCCACTGTGGTGGGTTAACCCGCTGGATTACGCATACAGCGAGATCCGCAACCCTCGTCTGATGAAGTTCCCCAAGCCTGTATTGCCTGATACCGACGGCGATGGCGTAACCGACCAATTCGATCGTGAGAAAACACCTGCGGGATGTCCAGTAGACAGCCATGGTGTTAGCTTGGATACAGACGGAGATGGTGTTCCTGATTGTAAAGACAAGGAGCTCATCACCCCCACTTATTGCCAGCAGAATGTTGATGCGGATGGCGTAGGAAAATGTCTCTGCCCGGATGATTGTAAACCTGTTACACCTCCGCCTCCTCCTAGTTGTGCAGAGCGTATCGGCGCACTTCCCAGCATCGCCTTCAAGGCTGGTGTGAATAAGCTCAGCGACGATGCCAAGGCAGCCCTTGCTACCGCCGCCGTTGCGATCCGCAACAACCCTGGCTGTAAAGTGGCCGTTATCGGATATTGCTCTACAAACAAGAAAGAGCAGCAGTTGAGCTGGGATCATGTAAATACCGTGATCAACTACATGGTTGACAAAGAAGGTATCAGCATCGATCGCTTCATCTTCAACTATGGCCAGCAAGGCGGTGACTGTAACACAGTTGATCTCCGTGCTGCCGCAGAGGGAGAGGCTGGTCCGAACCGCGTGGAGCCACCTCACCCCAACCTTCGCAAGAACTAATTAGCTGATTAAGCATATGGAAGTCCCGCCTCGGCGGGACTTCTTTTTTGCTTTACCATAACCTTAACGGGATCCCCTTCTACAGGCGCTTATTTTCCCTCAGATTTGCGGCTGAACCATTAACTTTGTCACCCCTATGTCGATACGCATTGCAGGCATCTGGATCCTGATCATTTGGACACTGGGCACCTTGGCCAGCTGTAGCAACAGCATGACCAAGCTGCTCAAAAATCCTGACCCTGCCTACAAACTTCGCATGGCGGAACAGTTCTTTGCCAAAGAGCAATACATCAAAGCCCAGCAGGTGTATGAGGATGTCATGCCCTACTACAAGGCCAGTAAAGAGTTTGAGGATATTTATTATAAATATGCTTACTGCGCCTACAACTTGCGCGATTTCATGAATGCTGAAAATCTGTTCAAAAGCTACTTGGAGATCTTTCCAAACAGTTCCAAGGCTGAAGAGGTCGACTACATGCGTGCGTATTCTTTTTACAAGCAGTCTCCCAAGGCTGAACTAGATCAGACCAACACGCTCCGTGCGATGGGCATGATGCAGACTTTTATCAATACGCATCCCGGTTCCGCAAGAAATAAACAAGCGACTGAGATCATCGACATCTGCCGAGCAAAACTGGAAGTTAAGGATCAAAAAAGTGCCCAGCTTTATTTTGATATCGGACAGTTCCGGGCAGCGGGTGTGGCCTTTGCAACGCTGCTGAATAACTACCCGGATTCTGACCGGGGGGATCTCTTTAAGTTGATGATCATACGATCCTATTATCGTTATGCGGAGATGAGTGTGGAAGAGAAAAAAGTTGAACGATTCGAGCAAGTGATAAGTGAGTGCTATGAATTTGTTGATCGTTTCCCGGATAGTAAGCTCCGTAAAGAAGTTGAAGAATTTTTAAATAACTCGAAGAACAATATTAAAAACCTGACCAATGAGTAAACTGCGTCGCCAGCTTAGTGCCGGCATCACCAACAATGTTGAGACCCGTAATCTGGAGGAAATGAAAGCCAAGACTGGCAATCTCTATGCCTCTATCGCGATCGTTGGCAAACGTGCCAACCAGATCAACATTGCCATCAAAGAGGAGCTTCACAACAAGCTGGAAGAGTTTGCCAGCCATACAGAGAGTATGGAAGAGATCCACGAGAATAAAGAGCAGATTGAGATCTCCCGCGCGTATGAGCGTATGCCCAATCCGGCGCTGCAGGCGACTCACGAGTTTTTGGAGGATAAAGTTTACTTCCGCCAGAATGATGACGAATTATTCAGCTGATCTGAACTAATTATTTGTGAAACCGATGGCAAGCCATCGGTTTTTTGTTTTCCTGAATCTCACAAAGCTGGTAAATTTGATAGAATGAATCTGCTTCGTATCACACTCCTTTCTGCGCTGGTCCTTGGATCTGTTATGCGTCCGCTCGTAACCGACGCACAAGAGATTTTTGCCCGTTTTTCAGTGAACTCCAGTAAGGTCAGTACCCAGGTAGATAAGAAGATCTTTCAAACGTTGCAAAATGGCATCACCAATTTTCTGAATACCCGCAAGTGGACCAACGACGTGTTTCAACCGGCAGAAAGGATACAGTGCAGTTTTGTACTCAATATCGAACAGGACCTCGGAAACAATATCTTCAAAGGGCGTTTAACCATTCAAGCTGCCCGGCCAGCTCATACAACTTCTTACGATTCCCCTTTACTGAATTTTCAGGATGACAATGTAGTATTCAAGTACATTGAATTTCAGCCGATCGAATTCAATGAAAACCGTGTACAGGGAAATGATCCAATGGTCGCTAACCTGACCGCCATACTGGCTTATTACGTGAACCTGATATTAGGCCTCGACTATGATTCTTTTTCGCTTCGTGGGGGCGAGCCCTTCTTTCTCCGTCTTTGGAATATTGTAAACAATGCCCCCGATAGCCGTGATATATCAGGATGGAAATCCTTTGACGGACTTCGGAACCGTTACTGGCTGGCAGAGAATCTCAATAATAACCGAATGGCGCTGGTGCACGACGCGTTATATGCCTACTATCGAACCGGACTCGATGTGTTTTACGAAAATGAAGAAGCGGGTCGCACCGGAATCCTAAACGCACTCAGCTTCCTGCAAACTATTCAAAGCGAAAATCCAAGTGCAATGATCCTCCCATTTTTCTTCCAGGGGAAGGGCAATGAATTAGTCAAGATCTTTTCAAAGGCAAGTGGTGAACAACGATCCCGTGCACGCGAACTACTATCCAAGCTCGATATCACAAATGCAAATCTTTACAAGGATCTGAGATGAGAAGGTTTATTCTCTTGGTGACGGTATCTGCCTGCTATTTGTCTTGTGGTTCCGGCCCATCTGTCCCCTCCGATGTCCTCCCACAGGAAAAAATGGAATCAGTTTTATGGGATCTGCTGAGAGCGGAACAGTTTGTCTCAAACTATGTGGTGTCAAGGGATACGACAACGGCGGGACTGGCCAAAGGTCCACAGCTCTATGACGCCATTCTCAAAAAATATGGACTGACTGATTCTGCTTTTCAGGTGAGCCTGGAATACTATAAAAAGCATCCCAAGTTGTTAAATCCCATACTGGATTCGATCGGTCAGCAGCCCGCTTTGGCACCAACTCCGGTGGCCACGGCAGTCACAGACTCGACAAGTCCCGCATCCGCCGCGAAGTCAACAGCGGATACCGTTGCTAGCTTGCCTACTCCAACATCCATCCCCAGGTCCAAAACCGGTAGATCCCGTCCGTCCTTCGCCCCGAAACAGATGACCTATTAGTTCGTGTTTCTTGATTAATTTCACGCGAACAACTGTACGGATATGAATAAAGTGGTTTCGGGAGCCGATCAGGCCATCTCCGATATTCAGGATGGTGCCGTGATCATGTTGGGCGGTTTTGGACTCTGTGGTATCCCTGAAAATTGTATCGCATCCTTGGTGCGAAAGAAGGTTAAGAATCTGACCTGTATTTCTAACAATGCCGGAGTAGATGATTTTGGGATCGGCTTGATGTTGCAGCAACGGCAGGTCAAAAAAATGATCTCCTCGTATGTTGGTGAAAACGCTGAATTCGAGCGACAACTTTTATCCGGGGAGCTTGAGGTAGAGTTGATCCCACAAGGCACGTTGGCGACTCGATGTTTGGCTGCCGGATACGGCATGCCTGCTATTTATACACCCGCCGGGGTTGGAACAGAGGTAGCTGTAGGTAAAGAGGTTCGCACATTCAACGGCAAAGAATTTTTAATGGAGATGGCATTTAATGCCGACTTCGCCATAGTGAAAGCGTGGAAAGGTGATACGCATGGAAATCTGGTCTTTCGAGCTACGTCACGCAATTTTAATCCGTTGATGGCCATGGCGGGCAAACTGACTATTGCTGAGGTGGAGGAATTAGTTCCGGTCGGGGAACTTGACCCCAATCAGATCCATACGCCAGGTATTTATGTCCACCGAATCTTCCAAGGATCCAACTACGAAAAACGGATCGAACAACGAACCACCCGCATCAGATAAAGCATACATCATGGGAATGACGAAAGAACAGATTGCACAACGCATTGCGCGTGAACTGAGGGATGGCTACTATGTGAACCTGGGTATCGGTATACCAACACTGGTCGCTAATTATATTCCCAGTGGTATGAGCGTAGTGCTACAGAGTGAGAATGGTTTATTGGGTATGGGACCATTCCCTTTTGACGGGGAGGAAGATGCTGATCTGATCAATGCAGGCAAGCAAACCATTACAACGGTACCGGGATCGGTTTTCTTTGACTCGGCGATGAGTTTTGGGATGATTCGGGCCGGCAAGGTCGATCTGACGGTTCTGGGTGCTATGGAGGTGAGTCAGGATGGCGATATTGCGAATTGGAAAATACCCGGGAAAATGGTCAAGGGTATGGGTGGGGCGATGGATCTCGTGGCTAGTGCTCGCAATATCATTGTCGCCATGATGCATACGAATCCGAAGGGTGAATCAAAATTATTGCCTGCTTGTCGGTTGCCCTTGACCGGAAAACGTTGTGTGAAACGCATCGTAAGCGATCTAGCGGTACTGGATGTTCGCGATGGCGTCTTTCATTTATTGGAGCGCGCGCCGGGCGTATCTGTAGATTACATTAAACAGCGGACGGCCGGAGCGTTGGTCGTACAAGGGGAGATCCCGGAGATCGTTTTTTGATCAGTCGATCAGATCGTTTTTTACAGCAAAAAATACCAGTCCGGCGGTGTTTTTGGTGCCGAACCGTTCCATCAATCGGTCTTTGATGGCTTCTACCGTACGTGGACTGATCCCCATTTTATCAGCGATCTCGGCGGCTGTATATTCCATGCAGATATTCCTCAACACATCACGCTCTCGATCGGTCAATACGATCTCACTTTTCAGATCCGGCGTCACATTAGCTCTTGCATGCGATTTCTTCAATAGGATCCGATTCACAAATTGATTCAGGTAATAGCCACGGCTCATTACTTCTTGAATAGCTTTTCGGATCTCTTGTGGTTCTGCGTTTTTGAGCAGGTATCCATTCGCTCCGTTTTCCATCAAGTGATATACAAAGCGTTCATCTTCATACATGGTCAAAATGAGCACCTTGATCTCTGGGAAGCGTTGGGAGATGGCTTTGGTGGTTTCGATACCATCCATGCCGGGCATTCGGAGGTCCATCAAAACGACTTGTGCTCGACTATCACCCAGCCGTTCGAGCAGTTCTTGTCCGTTTTCGGCTTCAAGAACAAATTCTAATTGTGTGTAGGGGCGTAGGGATAGGATCACTCCTTTTCGAAAGAGTTTATGGTCGTCTGCTATAGCGATCCGGATCGTATCCATTGATGCTTAAAGATACGTTGGGATGCGAGACGGGGGATCAGATGAGTGATTCCGTATGCGGGAGTTGGATAGTGACCTTGTAATAGGTCATGCTGGTGTCTCTTTCGAATAGGATCTGTCCGTCGACCACTCGGAGACGGCTAGAAATATTCTTAAGTCCCAGCCCTTCCGGATGCTTGTTGAGGGCCTCGAAGTCGGCTTGTTCTAGTCCACGTCCGTCGTGGTGGATCCGAAGAAAGAATTTTCCCTCGTGTGTATTTTGTGTGAGGTGAATGAATCCGGAGTTGCTGTGTTTGAGAATATTGTTCACCAGTTCTTGCACCACCCGGAATACAATCAGTTCCTTCTCCACTTTCATTCGGTGATTGTAGTCGTGAAAGCGGCTGCTCGCGTTGATGGCGCCGGATCCATTGATCTTTTGAAAGAGGTCATTGATGGCTGACTCCAATCCGAAATTCTTCAAAGTCGGTGGCATCAGGCTGTGGCTGATGTTTCGGACCAGTTGAATGGTATCGTCGATGATCTGTCTTGCTTGAAAGATCGATTGCAGTTGTGAGGCTTTGTCCTGGTTGACGAGGTTCTCGTTCAGGTATAAGCGGGCGGTTGCGAGCAAGGGGCCGGCATCATCATGCAGATCGGCTGCCAGCCGTTGCCGCTCTTCTTCTTGAAGTTTGATAGACGCATTCAAAAGCAAGCGCTGTTGTTCCTGCTCCATGGCTTGGATGCGCTCATTGAATATTTTGACACGCCGCTGATGCAATACGATGAAAACGATCAGTCCGACCGTTAGCAACATCATACCCAGTGTGCCCAAGAGGAGCACAATGGATAATCCGGCGCTGGATTGAAGAAGAATGTTCATAGGATTGGGTAGGGTAGGGTTAGATCAGGTCGAGGTTAGGGGCATTGAAAGATCGGGTATGGCCCTCGGCCGTGGTTCGACGAGGTATCTGAAGAAGCGCCACTGCGAACAGGGCATTCTTTATGATGTCGCCTATATATGAATAGTGGTAGTAGTTCTTTATGACTTCATTGTCTACGTGATTTACCAAAATGTTGAAGAAATACGTGAACCCCAGATAAACCAACATACCAGTCATCAGCCAGAAATGGGGATTTTGATATAAATACTGCTCATCCACTTGTTTGAATCGGAGGTAGAAGAAGTAGATGATTAATATTAAGACGATGACAGTTTCAAGCGCTATCTCGTAAGTGTCCATGCGCTCAATACCTTTAATAAGCATGATAGAAACACAAAATAGAAGGAATAATATCCATGATATTTTTGTTGCAACTTGAAACTTATAGGATTGTTCAGCCTTAAGTATCAAAAAGGCAAATGTTGAAAATTCAAGAACTGTATATATAAAGTAATATATCCTGCTTCCAAGACTCGTTTCAAGCTTATCAAATAACAAGTTGTAAAAGAAGAAAAATGAACAGTATAGCAGTATCGCAAATACCATAGTTCTATACCTCCGATCTTTTGGGGAAAAGATTGTGACAGCGATCGGAGCAACAAACGATCCTATTAAGCCGTATAAAAAAAAATTCTCCACAATTTGGATTGAGTCCAAATGTAGAGAACCTTTTAAATAACCTGAGTGATGGGTAACGGACTTAGACTATTCCTCCCAGGTAAGTACGGATTCAAAATCGTATCGAACAATTCTATTTGTTTTCATAACTAATTCATTTTAAGGGGTTACCGAATGTTTAGCGGGAGGGTGAAATTCACCTAGTCTGCCTCCGCAATCAACCGGTCAATCTCTATCGGGTTACCCTTAAAATCGTATAAATCCCACATATCCATGGGGTTTTAACGATTGATATTCCGAAAAATACTTGGTAAAAATACGAATATCTACGATATAAATTGCGTAAAAATACTATCGTAAAAATCCCTTAAAATAGGCTTTTAGGGGGTAGTTATCCACATTTTGGGGTCTGGCTTAGTATATTTTGAGGGCATTCCAATCCCTAGTTCGCAGCTAATGTGCTGATAATTAGATAGATAAGAGTTTACTCTTGTTTTGCGGGCAAAGAATGTGTAAGCCACGGCCCTGCCTGGTTCTTTTATCGAAAAGTCCCTTCCTTGTGTAGGTTCAATATTTGTAATTGATAATCAGTTGATAAAAGGGGCGGCTGACGTCAATTGCAGAATGAAAATCTACGATTTTGAGGATGTTTTTTCCCTCAAATGCTCACGATGCCGTGTCTAATCGCAAAAATCGCAAGTCCAACTCGGCTCTTTATGTCTAGTTTCACAAAAAGTTGGTCTCGAAGGCCATCTACTGCACGGGGATTCAGTTTCATTTCCTGAGCGACTTCTTTATAGGTCATCTCGGAGCAGGCAAGCTTTAGAAAAGAAAGTTCCTGTTCACTCAGTAGATTCTTCTGAAGCACCATTTTGCCCTCGTCGTTGACTCGAAAGAGTTGCGCAATTCGGCTGCTGGTGTAGTTTGAATAGTAATATCCAGTGTCTCGAACGGTTTGAATAGCCTGTTTCAGTTCATCTGGATGTATATCTTTCTTGAGGAATCCTTTTACTCCGGCTTGAAGCAAACGTATCATGGAGAGTTCTGAATCATACATGGTAAGCATCAAAACGCTCATTTCTTGATGGTTTTCATGGATCCAGTTTGCCACCTCCCAACCACTGAGTTTGGGCATATTCAGGTCAAGGATGAGAACATCCGGCACTTGTCCGCCCCGGATCTTTTCAATCAGCTGCTCCCCATTAGAAGCCTTTAATATCACCTCACAATTGCCGAATCCATCGATAAGGGTGGCAAGTGCATCGCGAAGCAGGACATGATCATCGGCCAGACCGATCTTAATCTTAGTTGAGTTTGACATTAGCTTGATATGGAATGGTGAATTGTATGCGTGTGCCTTTTTTCAGCGAAGAGTGAATTTGAAACTCTCCGCTTAGAAATCTGATCCGATTTTCCATATTAGACAAACCGGTACTTCGAGTTCGTTTTGGTTTATCGGGGTCGAACCCATGTCCATCATCCATTAATGAAACGTGCAAATATTCTGGATGGAAGTGTAATTGTAGTTGGGCGCATCGGGCATCGGCATGTTTTAAGATATTTTGAAACCCCTCCTGAATTACTCGATAGATTACAATCTCTCGCTGAGGTTCCATGTAGGAAGTGAATCCGTTCACTTCATATTGAACTTCAAAGCGATTTAGGGTGCGTAGTCGGCTAATCTCTTCATCAATCGCGGGGAGTAATCCCTGCTGGAGTAAAGCCTCTGCGTTTAAGTTCTTCGAGATGTCTTATAGCTGATGGATGGATTGACCCAGTAAGTCGACAGCCATTCTTACTTTATTAGAATCTGACGCTGAAGGTAGTTCCAGCAGCGTGTTCAATTGAAGTTTTGCCAAAGTGAGTCCATGTCCAATAGAGTCGTGAATTTCTCTAGCAATATCATGAGAAGTTTGCTCCTGTATTTCTAGTTTCACATCAAGAACAGTTTTTTCAAACTTATTTTTTTGGGTTTCGATCTCGCTTAAATGTTGACGATGACTTTTTTGGTATTTGAAAATTACGAACACAATAAAGCCAATTGTGCTGGTAATAACTAAGCCACTTACTGCTGAAAATATTATTAATTCCAGATTGGTGTTTTGCATGTTAAACCCTTTGAAAGACAAAAGAAAAGAATCGAAAATGGCATATAATAAAGTAGGGCAGGGAGTAATGAGTCAAATATTTCATTCCCTGTTGGGAAATGAGGCCCAACTACATAAAATGGTGCAGATACTGAACAGTAGAATAGTGCACCAAGGAAGCACCAGAATGACCCTTTTTCAAATAAACTAATTTTCGGCATCTCATGTATTAAGCTTTTGAAGTAATCGACAGATGGGTAGATAATTAATAGAAATTCAAGTGAGCCTAATAGGTAGGTTAATCTTAACATCTCCAGTGCATCAATGAAACTTGTATAAAATATTATTAAAGCGGAAAGAGTTGAGAGAACTAAAAACAATACCTTATTGATATTATTTTTTTTATAATTGAAGACTCGATTATGAAGGCTGCTAAAGAAATTAAATTCAAAAATCGCAATTATAATATTCGAAAAGTTTATGAAATATAGCCTTGCTTGCAATGAGATATTTCTATTTGGAGAAATTAGATTGTCGATTAAGCCAAGTGTTAACTCTAGAACCAGATAAATAACTAGTGGCCGATATTCGCTACTTAGTAGTTGCTTTTTTTTGATTGTAATAATTGTGTATAATACGCTTATCCACAGGATGAATTTTGTGTAATAGAAGCTCGTAGCATATTCAATTATTTGTTCAAATTCTGGCAATTCTATTGGCATGTAGCTAAAATACCCATGATCTCTTCCTTTTCTAGACTTCTATTTGGTAGAAAAACCCCCTATTCCCACCGTTTTTTCCCCGCCCCACTTTTGCCTTGCCGGAAAAGATTTCGATGCTGATTGATTATTAATGGGTTGTAATATATAATCGAGTACTTTTACGTTCGTACTATGGAACATAGGAAGATCCTTTTGGGTATGGCAGATGATCATAAGATCTTTCGGGATGGACTACGGGCTGCCCTGAAGGAAAAAGATTTTCTGCAGGTTGTTTGGGAGGTTGAAGATGGTAATGATCTCATGCATAAGTTAATGGTCAAGTTGCCGGATGTGTTATTGATGGATGCACGAATTCCCAATGCAGATGGCATTCATGCCATAGCCAGAATTCGGAAGGAGTATCCTGACATCCGTATTATTATACTGACCATGTACGATGATCCGCAATTGGTACATCGAATGATGGAAATGGGGGCCAATGCCTTTTTAACCAAAATGGCTGATCCCGATGAGATCATCCAAGCTATTCTCACCTGCGTAGAGCACGATTTTTATTTCAACGACCTGGTTAACCAGGCAGTCCTTTTGAAATTGCAGCGCAAACGAAAAACGCCTCGACTTTCCGCTAGCACAGTTCGATTCACCGATAAGGAGTTACGCATTTTGCAACTGATCGCAGATGATAAGACTACGGAGGAGATAGCGGCGGCTGTTTACCTAAGTCCGCGCACCATCGAAACGATACGTCAGCAAATGAAGATCAAAGCAGGCGTCAAAACGATAGCCGGTCTCATTATGTACGCGACCCGACATAAGATCCTCGAATGAGTTTCAATCCCAACCACAGCTACTTCGACGGCAATTACCAAGAAATCTGGAAACAAGTCATTCCCGAACAACTGACCGATAAAGAAATCGGTCACCTCGTCGATCAATACGGACTGAATACATCCACCAAGGTTCTCGATCTGATGTGCGGTCACGGACGTCATGCCCTTGCACTTGCCGCAAAAGGAATTCCCGTAACGGCTGTAGATAATCTGAGTAGTTACATTCAGCAAATTGAACAAGCCGCCACCAGCCATTCGCTTCCTATATCCACTTTCTGCCAAAATCTTTTGGAGTGGAACCCCGTCGCTGAGCACGATTGGGCCCTTTGCATGGGTAATAGCCTGAACTTCTTCTCCCCGGTTGAACTCCCAGTGTTGCTTCGTAAAGTGGCTGACAGCCTAGCACCGAGCGGTTACTTCTGGATCAATAGTTGGTCAATCGCAGAGATCGTGCTCCCCCGCACCCAGAAAAAAGAATCACACTCTTCCGTTATCGGACCATACCGGCACACCAATCATTTTGAGCTGAAACATGATCCCTTACGCATTGAAATTCAAAGCATCATCACAGACGAACTTGGTGGCAAAGAAGAAAAGATGGCGATCGATTATCTGTATACGATAGAAGAACTCCGGCATTATCTGGCAGAAGCCGGGCTTCTGCTGATCAAAGCTGAAAGTGTACCCGGCAAGAAGCTTTTTTCTGAGGGCGACCCTAGAGTTTATGTACTTAGTCAAAAATCTGACTTTTAGTAAGATTTAATACTTATTTTTATCCATTCTTCCACCCTTCAAATACCTTGGGTTCCGCTTTTTTATCGTAGTTTACCTATATCCGACAAGACTCAGTTATCATCCATCCTACGACCATGAAGAACGAAGGCCTCATCAAAGTTGCTATTGCCGACGACCACGCATTGTTTCGTACCGGGATCAAGACAGCCCTCCAGGTCCGCAAGGACATCCAAATGGTGGCTGAGGCAGAGAACGGTATGCAATTATTAAATCTATTGAAGCATATCCAGCCGGATGTGGTGTTGCTTGACATCCAGATGCCTGTCATGGATGGACTCACCGCTCTCCCGGAGATCAAAAGAATGTATCCCGGTGTGAAAGTGATCATGCTTTCCTTCTTGAATGATCATTCCGTGATCTCCAAGATGATGGAGCTGGGAGCTAATTCTTACATCACAAAAGAGTCAGGCGCTGATCTTATCTATGAAGCGATACGAGGCGTGTATGAAAATGAATTCTATTTTAACGATATCACCAATAAGGCATTGCTTAGCGGATTGAAAAATAAGCGCGCTGCGGAAGCAGCCGCTCCGCCGTATGTACAATTGACAGAGAAAGAGATCACCATTCTCAAACTCATGTGCGAAGAAAAGAGCACAAAAGAGATCGCGGATATGGTAGATCTGAGTCCCCGCACCGTCGAAGCCATTCGCGATAAACTCAAGACCAAGACCGGAGCAAAGTCAATGGCCGGTTTGATCTTGTATGCGGTAAAAGCCGGCATCTTCGAGCAACCAAATTGATCTCATTTATAACTAGCGTAAAGCCATTTCCGAAAGGAAGTGGCTTTTTTACACTTTATGCAGGCACTATTAAATGGCAAATGGATCGAGGGAGAAACCCCTTCCGTCGCGGTCAACGACAGAGGGTTTCGGTATGGTGCCGGAATCTTTGAAACCGTTCGATTCGAAGGCGAAATCGCTCCATTGTGGGATCGACACATCTCTCGGGTATTGGACTCCCTTGCTTTTTTACATTGGCAGTTGCCAGCACATTTCTGCTCAGAAAAACTGTTGGATGATACCATACGCACGATCCGGAAAAATAAGATACTCGGATCGGTCCGTGTGCGAATCACTTTCACGCATGGTACGGGCGGTTATTTCGACGGCGATCGAAAGCTAAACGTATTGATCGAAGCCTGGCCGCTGGATCCTGCCCGAAAAGAGTTCAATACAAATGGTTGGGTATTGGGCCTGTTTGATCAAGCTAGAAAAGCAGCTGATCGGCTGGCTCGCTGTAAATCGACCAGTGCATTACTATATATCCAGGCTGCTCAATATGCCAAAAGTCAGAAATGGAACGATGCACTGGTTCTCAACACGAGTGGAAACATCGCTGATAGCTGTATCGCTAACATATTTGTGTTAAAGGACAACGTACTCTATACTACTGATACTGGACAGGGAGCTGTGGAAGGGGTGATGCAGTCGTGGTGGATCGATCGTCTGGCCGCTGATATGACAGTGAGTAGAGGCATCATTGTTCCGGATATCTTACAGGAAGCGGATGAGGTCTTTTTGACCAATGCGCTCTTCGGTATTCGCTGGGTGGGCCGTATCGGAGAAAGGGAGTATGGACAGACTGTTTCCCATCGGCTTTTCCAAGAGCACCTACGAACCATTTTTCGCTAGCCTTGTTTTCAACTCATGAGTAGTCCTGTTGTTCTTTTCTGGTTTCGTCGCGACCTGCGACTGCACGACAACGTCGGCTTGTATGCAGCGCTTCAATCCGGTATTCCCGTACAGCCGATTTTTATTTTCGACACCGAGATACTCGATGAACTGGAGGATAAAAATGACAAACGTGTCCAATTCATTCATGCCTCCTTAACACGCTTACAAGAAGTGTTGACCGAAAGCGGAGCCACACTGGATGTACGTTACGGCAAGCCCCTCTTGATCATTCAGGAACTATGTGCTGAGTATGATGTTCGTGCTGTTTATACGAACGAAGATTACGAGCCCTACGCGCGAGCGCGTGATGAGGAGGTTAGGCAATGGCTGCAAAAAAAAGGCAAAGATTTTTATCTCTATAAGGATCAGGTCATTTTCGCCAAGCAGGAAGTAGTGAAGGATGACGGAAAACCTTACACCGTTTTTACCCCTTATTCCAGAAAGTGGAAAGCAGCTCTCCAACAGCATCCGATCGCTTTATTCCCCGCTGAAAAAAAGCTGAATGAATTTTATCATCAAGCTCCCTTGCAGATCCCTTCACTTTTGTCAATGGGTTTTCAGTCTGATGATTGTGTCTTTCCCCGATCGGATTGGAGCAGGCAGATTATTGTACAATATGCTAAACAACGGGATCTGCCCGGGGTAGAGGGCACCAGTCGGTTGGGTGTTCACTTGCGTTTTGGTACGATCTCCGTGCGGCAGTTGGCGAAAGAAACGGCTAGCCTCAGCGAGTCTTTCCTGAACGAGTTGATCTGGCGCGATTTTTATCACATGATTCTTTGGCATTTTCCGCAGATCGTGCAACAATCGTTCAAGCCCGATTACGATCGAATTGCCTGGCGCAATGATGAGCGGGAATTTGCTGCTTGGTGTGCAGGTCAGACCGGCTATCCGATCGTAGATGCCGGTATGCGCGAACTCAATGCAACCGGTTACATGCACAATCGTGTGCGCATGATCGTAGCGAGTTTTTTGACGAAGCACTTGTTGATCGATTGGCGTTGGGGTGAAGCCTATTTTGCAAAAAAATTGCTGGATTTTGATCTGGCGGCAAATAATGGAGGATGGCAATGGGCGGCAGGAAGTGGTTGTGATGCGGCTCCTTATTTCAGAGTCTTCAATCCCTATTTGCAGACGCAGAAATTCGATCCGGATTTGAAATACATTCGGAAATGGGTGCCCGAATGCGAATCATTTGATTATCCCAAGCCCATCGTCGTGCACGAAGAAGCCAGAAAGCGTTGTTTGGCGACGTATGCGGCTGTATTAAAAAAGTGATACGGTCTCAGGTGATTCGATCCCTTCGATGCGACAGTAAACACTGAACAGGGTCTGTATGGCTTCGATGTCCTTTTCAGACAACTCAAGGGTGTGTTCATTCACATAGAGTTCGATGTGTTTTCGCATGACCGATTCGTCCATTTCCTGCGCATGTTCTTTCACGTAGTTATCGATAGCCGGGAGCTTGCTCCAGGCATATTGCAAACTTTTCTGCATACTGGAAGTTGCTTGCTCAGCCGCGAGCGCTCCAAGTGATCTTTTCATGGCGATACAGCCCAGTGGTACGGCGCAGCCGGTTTTCTCTTCCCAGTGCGTACCTAAGTCTTTCACCAGATGCAGTCCTTTTTGTGCATATGTAAAACGGCTTTCGTGTATGATCACGCCTAGGTCGGCTTCTCCGTTCAGCACTGCATTTTCAATTTCACTGAAAACCCGATAGGATTTGTTCATGCAATTGGGAAAGGCGAATGAGAATAAGAGGTTGGCTGTGGTCGATCTTCCGGGGAGAATCACTTTTTTATTAGCCAAATCAGGGTCACGTGCATCGATCGGTACTCGGGAGATCAGTAACGGTCCCACACCATTTCCGAGTGCCGCCCCGGCAGCAAGTAATCGGTATTGAATGAGGTTTCGGAATAAGGCTGGGAAACTGAGCTTAGTGATATCCAATTTGGAAGTAGCTGCCCACTCGTTGAGTGTTTCGACATCGGCCAATTGCGGGCTGACCAGGAGTTCCGATTCGACTTTTCGGTTCACCCAAGCATCGAATAGGAAGGTGTCATTGGGGCAGGGGGAGTATCCGATCGACAGGCTCATATTTTTTCAAGAATGCGGATGAGCGTATGGTTCAGGTTTTCGATGGAAGTCCGCATGTTCCAGTTTTTTTTATTGCGCTCGGCGATATAATTACTGAAACTTCTCAGTTGAAGAAACTCTATGTTTTCTCGAAGGGCTACGTAGTGAAGAGCAGCGCCTTCCATGGATTCTACGGTTGGACTGAATCGCTCTTCGTAGAATTTTCGTTTTTTTAGATCGGTCGTGATCTCGTTCACCGAAACACCTCGTACTTTTTTGATTCGAAGTGTGTTCAAGAGGGGAGAACGGTTGATGAGCCAGCCTTTCTGATAAGGAAATTGATCTTGTGGAACCAGTTGTAGATCGAAAAGGGTTTTCAACTTGTCTAGTTCGATCACACTTTGATCGGCGATGGATTCTTGTTTAACGATCACAACCTCCCCCAGTGGAATGTTGTTATCGAAGCATCCGCCAACGCCTGCTTGCAGGATCAGATCTGGTTTTTGTACCTGTATCTGTTTGAGGAGTGAATAAGTGGTTGCGGTAAGACCGATACCGGTGATCAAAACGTCGATCCCGACGCGCTTATTTTTGATCTCGCCTCTTTTCCATTGGTCCAGGAAGGGGGCGACCTCCAGGGTAGTAGCTGCGGCAACCAATACTCGTTTTTCTCGACGTTTGCTCATATAATCTATTGCAAGTTAATCATTTGAAAGACGACGGAAAGTGGGGGTCAGAATGCTTACCTTTGCGCTCCCTCCGGTCGCGCCCGATGCTGAGACTGGACATAAAAGTAAAGCATGGTTTACTTAACCCGATTAGAGCATTTCAATGCAGCCCACCGCTTATTCAATCCCGACTGGACGGAGGAGCAGAACGAGGCCGTTTTTGGAAAATGTGCAAATGCCAACTGGCATGGACACAATTTTGAGTTATTTGTCACGATCAAAGGAACACATGATCCGCAAACAGGATTCATATTTGACGCCAAAAAACTCGGAGCGATCATTCGGGAGCGGATCGTTGATAAAGTAGATCACCGAAACCTTAACATGGATGTTGAATTCATGCGAGGGAAATTGTGTTCGATCGAAAATTTCGTAATGGCGATCTGGAAAGAACTGGAACCTGCACTGCCCTCCAATGTGCAGCTGCATTGTTTGAAATTGACGGAAACACCCCGTATATACGTGGAGTATTACGGCGAATAATAAATCGTATGTCAACACGCGTTGCTGTATATCGCAAAGAGCATTTCAATGCTGCTCATCGGCTCTATCGGCCGGATTGGGATGAAGCCGCCAATACGCGTGTATTCGGAAAATGTGCACTGCCAAACTATCATGGTCATAATTATGAATTGATTGTAAAGGTTACTGGGGAAATCGATCCGTCAACCGGCTATGTGATCGATATGAAAGTGTTGAGCGATCTGATCCAGCGCGAGATCATTGAGCGGTTCGATCATCGTAACCTCAACCTGGATGTCAAGGAATTTGCCGCGTTGAATCCGACCGCTGAAAACATTGCAGTTGTTATTCATGATCTGCTTCGTCCGCATGTATCGGCCCAAATGGACCTGCAGATACGCCTATATGAAACGCCCCGAAACTTTGTTGAATACCCCGCTTAAAACATCTGACCATGGCTTATAAAAAAATTGAACAATACGATGAGCAGTGCACTAGTTCGCTGATCAAAAGTTACAAGGACGCTATTGCACAGCTAGGGGAGGATCCGGAGCGCGAGGGGCTGATAAAAACGCCCGAACGTGTCGCGAAAGCCATGCAGTACATGACCCAAGGGTATCAATTGAGTGCGCACGACATCCTGAACTCCGCCAAATTTCATGAGGATGTCAGCGAGATGATCGTCGTTAAAGACATTGAAGTGTACAGCATGTGCGAACATCATATGCTGCCCTTTTTCGGCAAGGCTCACGTTGCCTATATTCCCAATGGATGGATCACCGGCTTAAGCAAGATCGCTCGGGTGGTGGATGTGTATTCTCGGCGGATGCAGGTTCAGGAACGCCTGACCATGCAGATCCGCGATGCGATCAAAGACACCTTGAATCCACTGGGGGTTGCCGTTGTGATAGAAGCAAAACATCTGTGCATGATGATGCGGGGTGTTCAAAAGCAGAACTCTACCACTACTACCTCCGCATTCGATGGTGAGTTCCAGAAGAACTCCACTCGCAGTGAGTTTCTAAAACTCATTTCCTCCAAACTTAGTTAAACAACGCACGACGAATAAAATATGAAGCACGCATTTGTTTTCCCCGGGCAGGGTTCACAGTTTCCCGGAATGGCAAAAGATCATTACATCAACAGCGCATTTGCCAATAAGATCGTAGAACAAGCCAATGAAATACTTGGTTTTCGCATCTCGGATATCATGTTCGATGGTACCGAAGAGCAGTTGAAGCAGACCAATGTTACACAGCCCGCAATTTTTCTGCACTCGATCATTGCTTTTCGTTCCATTGATGGTGCTAAGCCAGATATGGTAGCCGGCCATTCACTGGGAGAGTTCACCGCACTGGTAGCAAATGGGGTACTCAGTTTTGAAGAAGGGTTGAATTTGGTATCTGCGCGTGCTCGTGCCATGCAGCGCGCTTGTGATCAGGAGCCGGGCACGATGGCAGCTGTGTTGGGCTTGTCTGATGAAAAAGTAGAAGAAGTATGTGCTTCGATTGATGATATCGTAGTGGCGGCGAATTATAATTGTCCCGGTCAGCTCGTGATCAGTGGTTCTCAGGCTGGTGTTGAGAAGGCATGTGCCGCGATGAAAGAAGCGGGTGCTAAGCGAGCGCTGTTGTTGCCGGTTGGCGGAGCGTTTCACTCGCCCTTGATGAAAGTGGCGGAAGAGGAGTTAATCGGTGCGATAGAAAAAGCGACTTTTTACTCACCCACCTGCGCGGTGTATCAAAATATTGTTGCCAAGGCGGTGATGGATCCGGCAGAGATCAAGCAAAACCTGATCCGTCAGTTGACCGGTCCGGTGAAATGGACACAATCTGTACAAGCTATGATTGCTGACGGTGCCACTCGATTTACCGAAGTTGGTCCAGGAAAAGTATTACAGGGTTTGGTGCAGAAGATCAACAAGGAGATGCAGGTGGAAGGTGTGAGTTGATCTAGAGATCGATCGAGCCGTTCCACCACTCGGGATCCATATTGGCTTGATACTTCTTGTAGAAGTTGATGGCGGGTTCATTCCATTCCAGCACCTGCCAAACGATTCGGTTGAATCCTTTTGCTTTTGCCTCCTCCATGAGCTGATCGAATAATAATTTTCCGATCCCTTTTCCGCGGCTCTGTTCGGTTACGATGATGTCTTCGAGGTACATGCATTGACCTTTCCAGGTTGAATACCGGATGTAGTAGAGTGCGAATCCGTGTATGAATCCCTCTTCTTCTGCGACGAATGCCCACCAAACGGGCGTGTCACTGAAACCACTTTTTGTGAAATGTTCTAATGATACGGTCACTTCCTGTGGGGCTCGTTCATAGAGCGCCAATTCGCGGATCAGTTCCAGCAAACGCGGGCAGTCTGTTTCAAGGGCTCTTCGTATCTGCATAATTTATTATTGATTGGAGAGCGCTTGATCGAGATCGTGTAAAATATCCTGTATGCTTTCCATCCCGACGCTCATTCGAATGAGTCCATCAGTGATCCCGTATTTCTCTCTTTCCTCTTTGCTGACGCCGAAATGTGTGGTGGAGGCGGGGTGACTGAGCAAGGTGTCGCACGTGCCTAGCGAAACGGCGCGGACGCACATTTGCAAGCGGTTCATGAATGCCATGCCTCCTTCCAATCCTTTCTTCAGCTCAAAGCTCATCATCGCTCCCGGGTGGCGCATCTGTTTGTTGGCGATGGCATGGTCAGGATGTTGTGGTAGTCCGGTATAATTCACTTTCGCGATCGCCGGATGCGTATCCAGAAAATGGGCTACCTCCATGGCATTGTGGCAATGACGTTCCATACGCACCTCCAATGTTTTCATGCCCTGTATGAGCATGAATGCATCGAAGCCGTTTGAGTTGGCTCCGAGTAATCGGTGTTTTTTGGTGGCGATGGTTTTCATGAATTCGATGTCGGTTCCGATGAGCACACCGCCGATCGCGGTACCGTGTCCGTTCAGGAACTTAGTGGTTGAATGCATGATGAAATCTGCGCCGTAGGCGAAAGGTTGCTGTAAGTAAGGGGTGGCGAATGTATTGTCACAAGCGACTTTCTTACCGTACTGCTTGGCGAGTGAAATCAGTGCTTCCAGATCGACGCACTGAAGTGTGGGATTGGCGGGTGTTTCGAGGTACACCATTCTGATCGCCGGATCGTTTTTCAGATACGTCTCTGCTTGCGCGAGGTCATGCAGATCCGTGATCACGGCTTCGATGTTCAGGTCTTTCAATACCCGGTGGATCAGCTCCTCTGTTCCGCCATACAATGAAAAATGTGTCAGGATCTTTTCACCGGCTTTGAGGTTGGCTAGAAACAAAGTTGCTAGTGCACCCATGCCGGAGGCGTGTAAGATCGCTTTCGCCGGAATGTTCAGTCCGAATGTTTCCAGGGCGGCAATCTTTTCCTCTGCTTCTGTGATCGTCGGGTTGCCGAAGCGTCCGTAGATATAGCCGGGCTCTTTGCCGGTGAATCGATCCATCCCTTGTTCGGCTGAATCGAAGATGTAGGTACTGCTGGCGTAGATGGGGGTGAGGTGCGCGTGATTTGGTTCAGCTGGATGCCCGCCGTGAATCGCGACGGAACTCCAACCGGTAAGTGGAAACTTGGTTCCCATATGGCAATTGTTTAGGAGTTATAGGCCCATTTCACCCAGGTGGCTCCCCAGGTAAAACCGCCTCCGAATGCAGCGAGTATGATGTTGTCGCCTTTGTGCAATTGTTTCTCCCATTCCCACAAGCAGAGCGGAATGGTGGCAGCGGTTGTATTTCCGTATTTCTGTATGTTGATCATGACCTTATCGCGGGAGAGTCCCATGCGATTAGCCGTTGCGTCAATGATGCGAAGGTTTGCCTGATGAGGTACGAGCCAGGCGATGTCATCAGCGGATAAATTATTTTTTTCCATTAACTCGGCGCTCACGTCAGCCATGCCCTTGACGGCAAACTTGAAAACGGTCTGACCTTCTTGATAAGCAAAATGTTCTTTTGCCATCACCGTCTCGATACTTGCCGGGTACTTAGACCCTCCCGCTTTCATGCGAAGGAAATTGGCTCCGCTGCCATCGGCCCGCAAGATGCTGTCTTGTAAACCATATCCGTCTGAATTGGGTTCAAGCAAGACCGCCGCAGCGGCATCGCCGAAGAGAATGCAGGTGGTGCGGTCAGTGTAGTCAACGATCGCGCTCATTTTATCGGCACCACAGACAACTACTTTTTTATAACGACCGGATTCGATCAATGCGGCGCCCTGACTCAAGGCAAACAGAAATCCGGAGCAGGCAGCAGACAGGTCGAATCCAAAAGCATTTTTGGCTCCGATCTTCTCACAAACAATATTGGCCGTAGCCGGAAAAACCATGTCGGGCGTAACAGTTGCGACAATGAGGCAATCGATCTCATTGGGGTCGATCCCTCTTTTTTCGCAAAGCTGTTTTACGGCGGGTGCTGCCATCTCAGATATGCCTTTCCCTTCACCTTTGAGTATTCGACGCTCTTCTATCCCCGTGCGTGAACGGATCCATTCATCATTGGTGTCAACTATTTTCTCCAGATCGGCATTGGTCAGTTTGTCTTCCGGAACGTAAGCTCCGATGGCAGTGATGGCGGCGTTGATGCGTTGCGACATAGGATTTTTTGAACCGGACAAAAATAGGGAAATGGGAGGGGATTCGGCTTTTGATCTCCTGCATTCGTTCATTCAACTAACTGACGTTCAATCATTGCTGAATCGGGGTGGAGGGGTATATTGCGGGTATGTTCGCATTTTTACGGGGTCAATTTCATAACATCAGTCCTACTCGGGTCATTATCGATGTCTCCGGCGTTGGTTATGAGGTACATATCAGCCTCCATACTTATGGTGCCATACAGGGGCGCTCGGAGGGACTTTTACACACACATTTAGTCGTCAGAGAAGACGCCCATATTCTCTATGGGTTTTCAGAACCTGCTGAAAAAGAGATGTTTACAAATTTGATCGGGGTGTCCGGGGTCGGTGCTGCTACCGCCCGAATGATGCTCTCCTACATGCCACCCGCCGACCTGGCACGTTGCATTATTCAGGGTGACGTGAGAAGTTTGGAGAAGGTAAAAGGGATCGGCAAAAAAACCGCCGAACGCCTGGTTCTTGAACTGAGGGATAAGCTCGGAAAAGGGGCCCCGGAAGTAAATATTTCGCCCCTGATTCACAATACTTTGCATCAAGATGCGTTAGAAGCATTGACCGCATTGGGCATCCCCAGAAGTACTGCTTCGCAAGCGATCGAAAAGGTACGCCAGGCCGAGCCCGATATCACGGTGGAGTCGCTGATCAAAAAAGCCCTCCGCGGTGTATAAGGCGGTTCAACCAACTAACTGAGTTTTGAAGTTTCGGACTGCATATATTTTTTGTTTGGGAATGCTTATTCCGCTGCTCATTGTCGTTGAGGCATCGGCACAGGCACGTCGGGATTCCAGTCGCAGACGCGATACGCTTCGTTATCCATTGTATGATCGGTACGGTGATCCCATCGGCGCTCGTCGCTCACACGCGTTCGATTTTAGAGATACCGGTTTCCTACGCAAACGGATCGAGTACGATCCGCGCAGCGGGGAATATATTTTTAGAGAAACAGTTGGTGATCGCTTATACCGTCCGTCGGCTGCATTCTCCCCGGAAGAGTTTCGTCAATGGCAGGGTCGAAAAGACGAATCAGATTATTTCCGCAAACGAGCCGATCTACTTTTCAGCATGAATCGGAAGATCGACAAACCTAAGTTTCGGGTTTCGAACGATTGGTTCAATCGAATCATGGGTACCGGTCCGGATGGCAAAGTAAAAATCGATATCAAACCATCCGGTTACGTTGATTTTCTGGCCGGGTATCAAGGGCAGAACATCGGCAATCCCACCTTGCCTGAACGAGCAAGACGAAACGGAGGATTTGATTTCAACATGAACTCCCAGTTGCAGATGGATGCACAGATCGGAGAGAAACTCAAATTGCCGATTAATTACAACACACTCGCCAATTTCAATTTTGAGAATCAGCTCAAGCTGGACTTTAAGGGGAAGGATGATGATATCATCCGTCAATTCCAGGCCGGAAATACATCTTTCGCTTCTAAAGGGACATTGATCCCCGGCGCCCAATCTTTATTCGGCGTTAAAACACAATTGCAGTTCGGAAAGCTTTTCGTCACTACGGTTTTGGCGAATCAGCAATCACAGCGTCAAACGATGGGATTGCAAGGCGGTACTACGGCTCAGCGTTTTTCGCTGAAGGCCGATGAGTACGATGAGAATAGACACTTTTTACTGGCTGAATACTTCCAGCAGAATTACAATACAGCCATGAAGCAGCTGCCTATTGTGAATTCAAGAGTACAGATCCTGCGGGTTGAAGTCTGGGTGACCAATCGGAATGGAAGCACAACCGATACAAGAGATGTTGCCGCCTTCATGGACCTGGGCGAACGGAATCCGTATAGTCCGTTGCTCGCCGGGGTTGGCGATAATCTTCCTAGAAACGATGCCAATAATCTGTACCGCATTCTCACCTCCAATCCGAATTACCGGAATTCATCCCTTACGCAAAATGAGCTGAGTAATCTGGGTCTTTCACCGGTGCAGGACTTTGAGAAAACATTTGCCCGAAAACTTCAACCCACCGATTATTTTTTCAACAAGCAGATCGGCTTCATCTCCCTGAATCAACCGCTTCAACCCGATGAGGTGTTGGGCGTTGCCTTCCAATACACGTATAACGGACGCGTTTTTCAAGTGGGTGAATTTTCGCAGGATGTGCCGCCCGATACGACCGGCAACTCACAACGCATTCTATTTCTGAAATTGTTGAAGGCTACTTCGCAGCGGACCAATCTTCCCATTTGGAAACTGATGATGAAGAATGTGTATTCGGTTGGATTCGGTCAGCTCGAACGACAGGACTTCACACTGGATCTGCTTTACGAAGAACCCAGCTTCGGAGAAAAAAGATACTTACCTCCAGCAGATGTTGTTGACCCGTACAAAGGTCAGCCCATCATTTCTCTTGTTAATTTGGATCGTCTGAATAACCAGAACGATCCTCAGCCGGATGGTGTCTTTGATTTCCTGGAGGGCTATACCGTGATCTCGCAGCAAAGTCGAGTCATCTTTCCGGTACTGGAGCCTTTTGGAAGAGATTTGGAGTATGTATATCCCAACGCCACCGTACGGGATAAATATTTGTATTACCCATTATATGATACGATCAAGGCCATCGCACAGACCTATGCCAACTTGAATCGATTCAAGATCGTGGGTAGATCTAAATCCTCCGGTTTTGGAGCCGGTGGGGCCGGTGGTGGTATGCCGGGTTCACCTGGTGGGGCAGGTGGTACGGCCGAATATCAATTGGGATTCAATATCCCGAGAGGATCGGTGTCTGTTACGGCCGGCGGACAAGTCCTGGTAGAAAATGTTGACTATGAGATCAACTATGACCTGGGTACCTTACGGATCATCAACCAATCGATCATCAGCTCGGGTGTACCGGTTAACATCAATTACGAAAACAACCAAGCCTTCGGATTTCAGCAACGTAACTTCTTAGGGTTACGCCTCGATTATCTGGCGAGTAAAAAATTGACATTGGGGGGTACTGTTGTTCGCTTGGGTGAACGTCCGTTCTTTATCAAGCAACTCTATGGAGAAGATCCGATCCGAAATACGATGTATGGGTTTGATCTGGATTACAACAGTGAAGTACCTCGACTCACCAAGTTGCTGGATAAACTTCCTTTCTATTCAACTAAAGCGCCCTCTTCGATCACATCTTATGCCGAGGCGGCTGTATTGCAGCCCGGTCATGCTCGTCAGATCGATGGAACAACTGCGGATGGATCTCGTGATCGATCCGGACAAGTTTACTTAGATGATTTTGAGGGATCTCGTGCGGGCATCGATCTGCGTTTCCCGTTGATCAGCTGGACCTTGGCCTCCATACCGCAGAACAACGGATTGTTCCCCGAGGCATCCTTGAATAATGATCTGGGCTCCGGATATAATCGTGCTAAGCTTGCCTGGTATAACATCGAGCCCATTTTGCAAGAGCGTCGTAATCCGAATAACCCGCTGCAAAATAATTTGGATGAATTGTCAATGCCTGAAACGCGGCAGGTGTTGCAAAAAGAGATATTCCCGCGTCGGAGTACCCAGTTTGGTGAGGGTTTGCTCACCACATTTGACCTCGCGTATTACCCAAAGGATCGCGGTCCCTATAATTTTGAGAACCGTAGTACGCGAGTAGATGCAAACGGACGCTTGTTGAATCCGCGTCAGTCCTGGGGTGGGTTGATGCGCAACATCGATCAAACTGATTTTGAGACCGGCAACATTGAGTACATCGAATTCTGGTTGCAGGATCCCTACTTGACCAACACCGGGAATCCGTTCGGTGGTCAGCTCTACTTCAACTTGGGCAATATTTCGGAGGATATTTTACGGGACGGTAAACGTCAGTACGAGAATGGCTTACCTACCCCTACCAATAATGCTCGGGTGGATAGTTCCACCAATTGGGGTAAGGTGCCTTCCATTCCCTTACAGGTTACAAATGCCTTTAGCACCATCCCTGATGATCGTCAATACCAGGATGTAGGATTTGATGGATTGACCGATGACAATGAGAAAACAAAATTTCAATCGTACATCAATTCATTGCAGACCACATTCGGATCAGGTTCCTCTATTTATCAGCAGGCGCTGAATGATCCATCTGGGGATAATTTTAAAGCCTATCGGGATGCCAGCTTCGACCAATCACCCGTAGCAGGAATTTTGCAGCGGTATAAGAACATCAACAATCCGCATGGAAACTCTCCTGTGGCTAATAATAACAGTCAATTCGTAAATGCCTTTACGCAATATCCGGATGCGGAGGAGTTGAATCGTGACAATACCATGAATGAAGTGGAGGAGTATTTCCAGTATCGAGTGGACATCCTTCCCAATATGGCTGTAGGCTCAAACTTCATCACCGATGTTCGTACTCCTACTGTGACCTTGGCCAATGGCCAGTCTCGTACCGAGCGTTGGTATCTTTTCCGTATTCCCGTTGAACAGTATCAGCGTAAGGTGGGTAATATTCCGGATTTTAAGTCGATCCGTTTTATTCGGATGTTCATGTCGGGCTTTCAAGATTCAGTCGTGCTTCGTTTCGGAAAATTAGAATTGGTCCGTAATCAGTGGCGTAAATACCGGAATAATATAGATACTACCGGAAACTTCGTACCGGTGCCCCTGCCCGACCCGGTTAATGTGAACGTTCTGGCGGTGAATGTGGAAGAGAATGATCAGCGTCAGCCGATCGTTTATCGCATTCCTCCCGGCATTGAGCGGCAACAACAATTGAGTAATAATAATGTGGCCTTGTTCCTAAATGAGCAATCGGTGAGTATGCAGGTCTGTGGATTGCCTATGTATGAATCGCGCGGTATTTTCAAGACCATGAATATCGATATGCGTCAGTATGCTCGCTTATCGATGTTTATACACGCCGAGGATGTGCAAGGGGCGCAACCGATACAATTTGGTGAGCTCAACGCGGTGGTTCGTATCGGAAATGATTTTTCCGGGAACTATTATGAAGTGAAGATCCCGTTGAAGATCACTCCTTTCGGAGAGCGGGATAGTTTACGGATCTGGCCGGCTGACAATAATCTTGACTTTGATCTGTCCGAACTGACTGACTTGAAAACCCGTCGGAACAAACTGGGTATATCTCCATCTCGATACTATAGCGAAACCTTGCCAAGCGGTCGCAAGTATGCAATCATAGGAAATCCGAACCTGGGCGAAGTGAGGGGAATGTTATTGGGTGTTGAGAATACCGCACAAGAAGCCATGTGCACGGAGGTTTGGTTCAATGAGCTTCGATTGCAACAGTTGGATGAGAGAGGTGGGTGGTCGGCCTTGGCCCGTACCGATATTCGCCTGGCCGATCTGGGCACACTATCACTTTCTGGTACGGCTCGTTCTCGAGGATTTGGAACCTTGGAACAACGCGTAAACGAGCGTAGTCGGGAAGATGTCTACACGGTAGATGCATCATTGAATCTGGAGCTTGGTAAGTTATTGCCGAAGAAGCTGGGTATACAATTACCGATGTATGCCGCAATCAGTCACCGCAGCAGTACACCTGAATATGATCCCTATGACCTTGATCTGGTGCTGAAGCAAAAATTGCGTTTAGCGGATGCCGAGAAGCGAGATTCAATACGAAACGATGCTCAAGATGTAACGACCATCAAGACACTCAATTTCACGAATGTCAAGAAGATCAAGACAGACGGTAAAAAGCCAAAGATCTGGTCACTCTCGAATTTCGATCTCAACTATTCATATATCCAAACCATGAGTCATAACCCGCTCATCGAACGAGATGAGATGCGGCGCACGCGGGGTGCACTCGGTTATAGTTATGCGCCTCAGATTCAACCCGTGGAGCCGTTCCGAAAGCTTATTAAATCCAATTCACCTTGGCTGGCTTGGTTGAAAGAATTCAATTTTAATTATGCGCCTTCCCAAATGAGCTTCCGAGCCGATGTATTCCGGCAATTTGGTGCAACTCGTCCACGTAATGTAGGTGGCGGTCCGTATCGGGTACCGGAAACGTATAATAAGTATTTCACGTTTGATCGGTATTACATTCTGCAATGGAATTTGACCCGTTCGATCTCTATTGATTTTAATGCAACCAATAATGCTCGTATTGATGAGCCGGCTGGACGTATCGACACAGATGCGAAAAAAGATTCGGTGCGTTCTAACTTATTCAAGGGGGGGCGTAATACTAATTATGCGCAGGATGTAACGGTCAATTACAATGTACCCACGAACAAGATCCCGTTGTTGAGTTGGACTTCTATTCGTGCTAGTCACAATACCAAGTACAACTGGCTGACTGCATCTCTTTTGGCTAAGCCACAAGGGAATACATTAAGCAATACCCAAACACGTACGCTGAATGGGGAATTGAAGTTTGAAGATTTATATAATAAGTCACGTTTCCTCCGGGCAGTTTATGCTGGGGGAGCAAACCAAGGTCAGTCTGGCGGTGACGGCACAACAGCAGGAGGGGGTAAGGGTGATAAGTCTTCAGGAGGCGGTAAGAAAAATAAAGACCGTACCGAGCCCGGCGCCGGACAGCCGCAATCCAACGCTGAAATGACAGTTGGTGTCGATGGTCCGAAATATCGCTATGATACCATCCGAAATAAAAAAGGCAAGATCGTACGGATCAAAAAGCGGAAGATCAAGAGGCCTCGTATTCCAAACTCGATGAAACCTTTACCGGAGGTCGGTGGTTTACCACGCTTCATTGCTCAACTGGCTACTTCTGTGAAGCGTGTCGGTATTCAGTATACAGAAGATTTCGGCACCACATTGCCAGGCTACATGGATAGCACTATCTTGATGGGGTCCAATATTAGAAGTGGTCAGCCTGGTTTCGGATACATATTCGGTTATCAGCCCGATACGAGTTGGATAAATCGATTTGGGGCTAAAGGTTTGTTGTCTCGTGATTCATTGGTTAGTGCCATGATCCAGCAGCGCTATAATCAGCGATTGAACTTAACGGCACAAGTGACACCTTTCCGTGATTTCAACATCGATCTGAATCTTGATAAAACCTTTGACAAGCAGTACTCGGAATTATACAAGGATACAACTGGCTCTTCGGGTTTGGCTAGGTTGAATCCGTACGCGATGGGTTCCTTCAATGTGAGTTACATATCTTTTCAAACGCTTTTCGACCCATTCGATCCCAATCAGGTTTCACAGACTTTCAAAAAATTTGAGGCGAACCGCCGCTTGATCTCCGGTAAATTGGCCACATCGAATCCCTATCAATCGGGTGTAGATGCAGACGGATATGCCAAGGGGTATGGACGGTATGCGCAGGATGTCGTGATCCCGGCATTCATTGCAGCGTATACGGATAAGGATCCGTTGAGTATCAAATCGGTCCGGAACAGCAATCCAGGCATACGATCAAATCCTTTCTCCAGCATTCTGCCTTTGCCGAACTGGAAAGTGACGTACAATGGACTAACCCGCATCCCTGGGCTGGATAAGATCTTTACGAATTTTTCCATCCGTCACGGATATCGAAGCTCACTTAGCATGAACAGTTTCAATACCGCGTTGCTGTTTGCAGATCCGCTTCGGGTCGGATATCCTTCCTTCCGCGATACGCTGACCGGAAACTTCGTGCCTTATTTCCTGGTGCCCAATATCACGATACAGGAGGCCTTCGAGCCCCTGATCGAATTGGATATGACTTTCACGAACCAGGTGTCGACTCGTTTCGAGTGGAGAAAGAGCCGGCAATTGAGTCTGAGTCTGATCGATTATCAATTGGCAGAAAATCAGAGCACGGAGTATACGTTTGCTTTCAACTGGCGAAAGAAGGGTTTGCCTTTCTTCCAAAATCTCAAGATCGGCAAGAATGGAACCAAGTTGGACAATGACGTGACCATCCGAATGGATTTCAGTTTACGTGACGATGCGACTTCAAACAGTAAGCTTGATCAGGGAACTTCTTTCGGTACAGGTGGCCAGCGCGTAATCCGCCTGGCGCCATCGATCGATTATGTATTGAATAATCGGGTGAACCTGAAACTGTATTTTGAGCAGAACAGAAACATTCCCAAGATCAGTAGTTCATTCCCAATAACGAACACCCGAGGTGGCGTACAGATCCGGATCTCTCTGGCGCAATAAAAAACCCCTCCGGGGAGGGGTTCATTTGTTCATGCCGTAATTTATTTGGGCCGATTCGCGGCCGTTGCATCCGTTGTTTTTTTGAAGAGCATTACATATCCGTTCAAGTCTCGTTTTTGTTTTTTGTTCACTTGCACGGGGCGCATCATGTGGTATTCGGAAAATTGAGGGATATAAGAGAAAGCGATGATGTTTCCGTCCACATCACCCCATTTCTTTTGTTGGAAGGCGACTTGTTTTTCTTTCCAGTCGTACATGCGTACTTCATAGAGGCGAGAGGACTGCTCGCCGATAAAAACAAACTGATAGTAGGTTCCTTGTGTCAATGGCAATACGATCGGGATCTCGTACTCGCTTTCCATTTGTAAGGGCGTCTCTTTTACCAGTTGGAATCCGTCGTTAGCATACATGGTTTTCAGGCTGTCAACTTGTTGACGGATCGGCTGTGGAGTGTTGGATTGGCTCCAAGCAGGGCTTGTCAGGAAGCCGCAGAGAGCAAAGGCGATCAACAGGTTTTTCATGGTAGGAGTGGATGAGCCATAAAAGTAGGCCTGCTCGATCTGTTTATTTCGATCAGCCTCCTTAAATCGCTCGAAAAAGCACTATTTATCGGAAAACTACGAGGGAAGTTTCGCAGTTTCAGTCCTTTCGAAAATGGATCGAGGAGCCTTGTTGAGTGCAGGTTACCGTCAGGTCATTGATGCAAACATGTGCAGGAAGCCCCGCGCAATAGAAAATAATCGAAGCGATGTCCTGGGCGCTCAGTGGGGTGAAACCATCATAGACCTTTTTGGCTGTGTCTGCATCACCCTTGAAACGGACCAGGGAAAACTCAGTTTCAGCAGCGCCGGGGTGGATGGAGGTGACTTTGATGCCGTGCCGGAGTAGATCGATCCGCATGGCCTTACTGATCGCATCCACCGCGAATTTGGTTGCGCAATAGACATTCCCTTTTTCATAAACCTCTTTTCCGGCGATCGATCCGATATTCAGAATGTGTCCTTGTTTATTAGCTGACATTTTTTTTGCAACCGCTTGGGCGACGTAGAGAAATCCTTTTACGTTGGTATCGATCATGGTATTCCAGTCGCTCAGGTCTGCCTCCTCAAAATAATCTCGTCCGAGGGCCAGTCCTGCATTGTTCACCAGCACATCGATCTTGCTCCACTCGGCCGGCAGGTCGTTGATGGCCGTGGTGATTGCCAGTTGATCGCGTACATCTGCAGCGATCAGGTGGGTGGATGTTCCGAATTCATCTTTTAGCTGATCGGCCAGAACTTTCAATCGCTCAACCCTTCTTGCTAGTAGGATGAGTCGATCACCATTGGCAGCAAATTGTTCAGCACAGGCTTTGCCAAATCCGGCACTGGCGCCGGTGATGAAAATAGTTCTATTCATGATTTGTATTATCGGATCAGGGTTACCGTTCCTTTGTCAAAATAGGTTCTGCCGTCATAGTCCTCCGCGCTGACCACCCAAACGAATACGGCTGATCCTTGCGGCTGTCCTTTGTAGATACCATTCCATCCATCTCGATCCCTGTTTGTGGTGAAGACGACCTCGCCCCAGCGATTATAGATCGTGAAATAATGGATTTTTCGGATGCCGACACTGATCGGTCTGGCCAAATCGTTGAGGCCGTCGCCGTTCGGGGTAAACGCAGAGGGCACAAATATGCTAACCGGTGTTTTGTATACGCGAACGGTCATATAGGCTGAGTCGGCACAGCCAGCTGCATCCCGAACAACCAATTTATACCGAACGCTGTCGATGTTTGAACCATAGATACCGATGGGGTCGGAGATGTTTGTGTTGTTCAGGCCGGTGGCTGGCGACCAAGTATAACGCACGCCGCCACTACCGTTCAGTTGCAGGGGTTGTCCGACAATCACGATGGTATCTCTTCCGGCGTTGGCGCGGATGCGGGGTTGTATAGTAACCAATGCGGAGTCAATGCCTGGCTTTGGACAACCCAGTGTATCGTAAACGATCAATTTATAAAGGGTGGTCCGAGGTGGAGTTGCCAGGGGATTCAAACGGGTTGGATCGTTTAGGTAGGCGGTCGGATTCCATTGGAAAGAACTGCCTGTGATCTGCCCCTGAAGTTGTCCGGCTGTATTGAAACAAAGTGTCAGGTCATTACCGGCATTTGCTTGGGGGTAAGGCACTGTCCGAATAGAAACTGATCTCTGCTCACGGCAGCTGCCAATTGTGCCAGTAATTACATAGTTCGTAAGTGGAGCAGAGGGTGATGCAAACGGATTGCGAATAGTTGGGTTATTAAGTCCGAGCGGAGGGGACCAACTGTACGCTGTTGCATTCCCGAATGCCTGCAATTGTACAGAGTCGCCTCGGCAAATAGTGGTATCTGGTTTCACCCCAAGCTCTACGAATGTTGTAACACGAACGCGTAATGAATCACGGTTGGTGCAACCATTCTCTAATAGGTTTACGTAGTACCAGGTGGTATTAGTTGGATAGACGCTCGGGTTGGGCGTGTTGGGGTTGATGATATTAATATTGGGTTGCCAACTAAAAATTCCGGATCCGTTGGCTTGTAATTGCAGCGTATCAGGCACGCAGATTAAGGTATCTCGAAAGGGCAGGCTCAATATCGGTTTATCGAGTACAATAAAATTCACTTGCGCGGTATTCTTACACCCTTTTGAGTTGGTGACGACCAGCGTGGCGGTGCGCGGACCGGGGGTGGGGAAGGTCCATTGCGGATTTTGATTTCGCGATGTATCCGCGAGGGTGGATTGATCACCGAAATTCCATGACCAACTGTCTACCACGCCGTACTGGGTGCGCGTGGTATCCGTGAATTGATAGGGCGTCGTGTAACAACTGCCATTTACAATAAAGCCAGGGAAGAAACCTGGGTACACACGAACAATCAGGCTAGCTGTATCCGCACAGAGTCCGCCTGGAAGAGATATCCGCAGTTTAGCCATGAAGGTGCCCGTGTCTGTGTACGTGTGCGTAGGCGCGGCCAGAAGAGAGGTGTCGGCATTGCCCAGTTGGGGTTGACCAAACGACCAGACAAACTCAGCATTCGACGGATTGGTAGCTTCATTGTTGAATGTCACCGTAAAACCATCGCAGGTAGTTGGGCGGGGGGATAGTTGTGCGCTGAGTGGATTGCAGTCGCCGACCCGTATATGCAGTTCTTTCCGGGTGGTGCCGATCATTGTCCCCTGTCGGTATTCACGTACGCATACAGAAACGACATATTCACCTGTCATAGCCGGTGCAGTTCCACTGATCAGTCCGGTACGTGAGTTGATCGTGACGGCAGGTCCGAGTGGGAAGACGCCGGAGTAGGCAAAAGAATAGGGAACAGATGCGTATGGCGGATTAGCTGCCGTGGGAGGTGAGTTATTGGTTTGGTCGCCACCCTGGATGGCATCACAAAGTTCATAGGCCAGACTGTCCCCATTAACATCCGAGGCCTGGAATGAATATTGAAAAAAATTGTTGGCACAAACGATCGCCGTATCGTTCACCAAAAACAGCGGGCTGCTATTTGTTTCAGCTCCCGCTAACACGTTTGTTCCGGGAATCTGAATGGAGAATGAATTTCCAACAGTACCGGAATTTTGAATGTTATTGATTCCTGCGATCCGACAACAGCGTTGATAGGCGAATATGTAACCAGAAGCGGAAGGAGCCAATTCGATCACCGGCAAATCATAGACAACGATCGTATAGAAGCATCCGCTTTGATCTCCTGAAATACAAGGTTCGTCTGCTGCTTTCCCCAGGTCGTATTGACTGGTGATGGGGACACTTACATTTTGAATGAATTGATTGTTTGCTGCGTTGAATATGCTAAAGTTTATCGGATTTGAAAGCTGACCGGTGGATGGACCACAAATCATATAGACGGTCAGCGTAACTCTGTATCGGAGATTGGTGCCTTGCCCAGGTCCAAGATATTGGTAGGAAAAAAAACCTCCCTTGATGTGAGCAGCTTCGGCAAACATCAACGTAAGTGAAAATAAAAAAGTGAGGAGTAGTTTTTTCATGGATGCCGGACCAACGGTTTGGTTGGATAAGCGTCTGTAAAATTATGCATTTTGGTTTCTACCACGGCTGACTAGACTCCAGGCCCATAGTCCAACATAAAACGCCAGTGCCAGCTTGGAAAGTATGTCGCCAAATCGGGCATAGAAAGTGTAATCTGTTGTCTGAACCGGGATCGATCGTCGGATGCAGGCGGCGGTGTTATAGGGTTGAGGGTCGATCCATTTTCCCTGCGGACTGATGAATCCGCTGATGCCGGTATTCGCGCTGCGGGCTACCCAGCGCCTGTTTTCTATGGCCCTCAGTGCCGCATACAAAGCATGTTGTTTGTGCCCGGGGGTATTTTGCCACCAGCCATCGTTGGTGACGATGGTCAGCAGGTTCGCACCTTCCTTGAAGTAGCGGCTGAGGTGCTCTCCGTAAATGCTCTCATAACAGATCGCCGGTGCCAAGCGGAATCCGTTTGTTGCAGACAAGACAGTTCGCTCGGACTGGGGTGTATATCCGCCCGCTGTTCCGCCGAATTCCTCGAACCAAGCAGAAAGGAACTGCAGAAAGCCTGGAAGCGCCTCCACTCCAGGGACCAATTTTGATTTGTGATAGAACGCGCCAGCTCCGTTGCTGTCGAGCACTGCTGCTCCATTATAGGATTCAACGAAAAGCGGTTTTACTTCACCGGGCTTTTGTAACCAATCAGGTGCCGGGATGCTGTTCGGTGATTTTTCTGATGTGATCCCGTAACTCTCTACGCCCGTGAACAGTGTAAGTTTTGGATAACGACGCAAAAATGTCCATAGTGAGTCGTAGAGCTGTCCACGTTCTGTCAAATCTTTTTCACCGATCCCACCGCTTCGGTAGAGCGCGGTTTCCGGCCAGATCAACAGCGATGTGTTTTCTGTTATGTTTTCTTCGCTCTGGCGGATCAGGTTTTGTAGTTGTATGTCGAAGGATGTGTAACTACTGACCTTTTCGTAGGGATCTATGTTGGGCTGCAAGACAGCCACTTCCAGCTCTGTATCGGATTGATCAGGAAGGTTGTTGCCGATCCACTGTGAGATTCCGATGGGTATTGCCAATACGGCCAAGGCGATCCACCTGTATGGAAAGATTTTTTGCGTTTCTGGATTTTTGTATTGATGCCATTGCAGGAATAGAAGGATGTTCACGGCTAAGATCCATAGGGTTCCCCCACTGGTGCCCGTATATTCATACCATTGGATCCAGCCAGTTTGGGAAGCCAGTCCGTTTCCTAAGGTGAGCCAGGGCCAACTGAGCCCCCAGTCTTGCAGGTGGATATATTCAAATGCCATCCAGCCTGTCACTAATGCCAATGAACCGATCCCCAATCCCTTTTTCTTTTTGATGAACCGATACCCGAGCCAGGGCAAACACATCAGTAGGCTATTGGCAACGATAGCTGAAACAGCACCGGGTACACTGGCATACCAGATCCACCAGGTGGTCAATCCGTTCCAGACAAGCATATGTAAAAGCAGAAGCGAAAAAAATAGTCCGTTGGAGCGAACGGTTCTCTCCACCCAAAGCAAGGGAATCCACGCGATGAATAATAGCGGCGTGTAGGGAAGTGGTGGCCAGGCGACGGATAATAACGTACCGCCCAGCAGGGCAAACAGGAATGGTAGGATGCGATTCAAATCAGTTGAGTTGGAAGCGAGGGTAATATTGGCGAAATTAACATTCCCTAAGCATGGAGGACCTTAGCTTTATCTTAAAATCTAGTTACATGAAGCCATATCTCAAAACCGCGGTCATCTGTCTGACTGCCTTGATCGGCATCCTGATCCTATCCGGCGCTTATAAATACAAATTCCAGGCGCAGGAGACGATCTCGGTCACCGGTTTGGCCGAGCGGGATTTTATCAGTGATCAAATTGTGTGGAGTGGAAACTACAGTCGCAAGATGATGGACCTGAAAGCGGCATATGCACAATTGAAATCTGATGAGCAAGCCATTCGGAACTATCTGCTTGGAAAAGGGGTGAAAGAGAATGAGCTTGTATTTTCCGCCGTTGGTATTGAGAAAGAATTTAATACCCGATACGATGGGGAAGGGCGTCAATTGGGAACGGATTTCACCGGGTATAAATTGACCCAAAACGTTACGGTTGATTCCCGCGAAATTGAAAAGGTAGATAAGATCTCCCGTGAGGCCACCGAACTGATTGAGTCTGGGATTGAATTCAATTCGTCCAGTCCTTCTTATTATTACTCTAAATTATCCGAATTAAAGATTGATCTCTTGGCCAAAGCCAGCGCCGATGCGAAGGACCGTGCAGAGACCATCGCAAAGAATTCCGGTAGCGATCTGGGGAAAATAAAGAAAGCTACGATGGGGGTGTTTCAGATTACCGGACAGAATAGCAATGAAGATTACTCGTACGGAGGTGCCTTCAATACCAGTTCCAAGAGTAAAACGGCCTCGATCACGATCCGGGTCGACTATGCAGTCGATTAACGACGACTGTAATTCGGGGCTTCTTTCGTGATATCGATGTCATGTGCATGACTCTCGCGCATCCCGGCATTGGTGATCTTCACAAACTTGGCTTGCTGCAAGGCAACTATGTTTTTTGCTCCGCAGTAACCCATGCCGGCACGTAATCCGCCTACAAACTGATATACTACTTCCCGTAACATGCCTTTGTAAGCAACACGTCCCTCGATCCCTTCGGGTACATATTTTTTCGCATCCGATTCGCCATCCTGAAAATAGCGGTCGCTGCTTCCAGTGGCCATGGCACCCAGAGAGCCCATGCCTCTGTACTCCTTGAATTTTCTTCCTTCGTAGATGATGGTATCACCCGGACTTTCCTCCGTGCCGGCAAAAATGCTGCCCATCATTACGGCATTGGCTCCGGCGGCAATGGCTTTTACCATATCCCCTGTGTAGCGAATCCCACCGTCTGCAATCAAGGTGGTGCGAGATTTTTTCAAGGCTGCGGCTGCTTCCATGACGGCTGTCATTTGCGGCATACCGGCACCCGCCACGATCCGTGTGGTGCAGATTGAGCCCGGACCGATTCCCACCTTGACCGCATCTGCGCCTGCATCGGCCAACGCCTTCGCACCAGCTGCGGTGCCTACATTGCCGGCGATGACTTCTATTTTCTTGAAATTTTTCTTGATGTTTTTCAAGGCTTCGATTACGCCTTTACTATGGCCATGCGCACTATCGAGTGCGATTACATCCACACCAACTTGTTGTAAGGCCGCTACTCGATCCAAAATATCTTTTGTGATACCGACGCCAGCACCCACAAGCAGTCGACCGAATTCATCTTTCACGGCATGGGGATGACTTTTCAGTTTTAATATATCGCTGTAAGTGAATAGTCCTACTAATTTCCCTTGCTTATTAACGATCGGTAATTTCTCAACCTTGGTTTTTTTAAATAGCTGTTCGGCCTTACGGAGATCGGTGCCTTCAGGGGCCGTGTACAGATTCTCCTTGGTCATCACTTCACTTACTTTTCGCTTCATGTCCACTTCAAACCGGAGGTCACGGTTCGTGAGAATGCCCACCAGCATTCCTTGCTTATCAATGATGGGGATGCCGCCGATTCGATTTTCTCTCATCAGCCGGAGGGCATCTCCAATGCTGGCGTTGGCTTCCAGTGTAACCGGATCGATGATCAGTCCGCTCTCGCTTCTTTTTACTTTTCGAACTTGCTCGGCCTGTTTTTCGATCGACATGTTCTTGTGCAGGATGCCGATTCCACCTTCCCTGGCCAATGCAGTTGCCAAGGCCGCCTCTGTTACGGTATCCATAGCAGCTGACAGCAAGGGTATGTTCAGGGTGATATTTGGGGTTAGTCGGCTGCGGATATCTACTTCACGGGGAAGTACTTCACTGTAGCCGGGCATCAATAGCACGTCATCGAAGGTGAGTCCTTCGAGTGCGATCTTGTCCGATAAAAGCTGGGGAGATTTTTTGGTTGCCATGGGCAAAGATAACTTTTTGCCCATCATACTTCCAAAACCTAGCGAATCAGGGTGACGGTGCCCTTACGGGAAACAGACTGACCGCTCCCCGGAACAGTGTAGGTAAGCATCCACACATAGACGCCCCCGGGTTGCTCGCGACCATTCCAACGACCATCCCATTTTTCCTGCCAATTACGGGAGTGGAACATCCGTTGTCCCCAGCGGTTGAATACTTGAAACTGGTAGTTGTCGGCTTTCAAGGCATTGTGCGGCCCAAAACGATCGTTGCGTCCGTCGTTATTCGGCGTGAAACCAGAGGGTACTTCAATAAGACAAAAATTCAGTACGGTCAGGGTTTTCCGAAGACTGTCACTGCAGTTCAGAATCGAATTGAAGGCCGCAAGTTTTACGGTGTAATAGGACTCTCTACCATTATTGGGCCATTGAACCGGAGGCGGATCTTTTAATGTGCTACCTCCTAATACATCGAATTGCCATTTCCAGGAAGTCACGGTGCCACTGGAGGTATTTTTGATCAGTAGGGGGTCTTCCGGACAGATCACCGAGGGCATTTCAAAGTTTGCTTTGACTTCGTTATTCAACATGATCTGTTGTGTGCTGGTGTCGATGCACGTGCCATTTGTGACATAGAGGGAAACTGTATTCTGGCTGATTGCGGGAAAGATCTGCGTATGCTGTTGGAGTGTGCTTACGGCAGCGCCATTGATGATCCAGTTCCATGCATTCACCTGATTGGCTCCATTGTGGATGAATCGTAATGTGTCTCGCTGACAACCCAATCGTTCTGTGTAGCTAAAGTCGGCATTGACGGTATCTGCGGTGGTGAAATTAAGTTGTTGATCAGGCGTTTCCTGTCCGCATTCATCGATCAATACGGATCCGTCACTTCCTGGCCGCAGTGAAAGCGTGTATGTACCGCGAGTATAGATGGGCGCGGCGAATCGGACCACTACATACTCGGTTTTACCTTGAATGCAATTGCCGCCGGCAGCTGTTACGTTCACGGGGGTTGGTCCGGTTACAATGAAATCCGAACCATTGGTAGCAATGCTGGCACAACTGATTTGCTTGGGAAAGTAAACACGAATTGAATCAGGTTTACACGCCGTTTTCCCGATGGAATCAGCATAAATGGGCTGTGGTGCCTGATAGGAGAAGGGAACCTGTTCATTCACAGGGATACTTCTGCTGCAATTGTCGAGCAACGTATTGCCGTCGCTGCCATTTTGGATCACCAGTTGATAATTGCCGTTGGGTAATGCGCCACTCAGCGTGAGTTCCAGTTCATCGAAATCAAAGGAAAAGTTGCAGGAGTCGGGTTGGGCTGCGATCACCGTCTGTACGGCAGGTTGTATGCGAAACTCTGTTCCGTTTGCAGTGAGACTTCGACAACTGACTTTCTTGTTCAGCTTGACCCGAATTTTTATTCCGTCACAATCCGCTTTCGCATTCAGGAGATGTGGTTCAGTGGGGTCAGTAATCACGGCCGTCCCTCCATTGAAGGATAGCGTGTATCCGCTTTGTGTATTGGTAAAGTGACTCACCAGGAGAAGGTATTCACGGCCCTGAATGATATTGGGCATGGCGGCGAAAGTGGGTGCGTTGGCAGCCGGGTCGGAGCCACATTGGATTCCGTTTACACCGGCGGCGGAGGCTCCGGTGGCGCCATATGTGCCCGACCAATTACCCGTAACCACAAGGCTGTTCACGGTGAAAATGTCGTTTGGGTTTCGGCCGGTGATGTCATAAAGTTGCCAATCATAATCTTCATTAGCGGCGAGGGGGGTGATCACAAATCCCAGCGTACCCGAAACAAAACAGGTGAATCGATAAAAAAACGGATTTCGATTCTCGTAGGTGGCACCTCCACCAGAACAACCGGGAACAAATAAGCTGTTGGTGGCGCAGAGGGGCACACTGTTCTGTGTGAAAGTGCTCGTGCCGCATACGGGAAAAGCAGTGGAGGGGGTTTGCCCCAGCGTCGTACAAGCTTGTGACCAAGTTTTATCAGGATGAAAGACAAGTCCGAGCAACACAAAAACTCCAGTAAGGATTCGGAAAGAAAGTTGATCGGATCTCACAGCCTAGCTTGAAATTTTTTGCCCGGTAAAGATACGACCACCCCCCTCATTTCTAATTGCAGTAGACAACTGCTCAGCTGCGCGGCGGATATGTTTAATTTCCATCCGATCTGATCCTGATGCAACGCATCATCTTGCTTGAGCAGTGTTACAATTTTGTTCTCCGTCTCTGTTAACTCCGAGAATAGGGAGGGGGCCGCCTTTTTTTGCGGGGCTTGTTGTTCGCCCCATCCCAGGTGTGTGAGCATGTCTTGCGTGCTGATGAATAGTTCAGATTGATGCTGACGGATCAGCTTCAAACAACCTCTGCTTTTTTCATCTTGCATTCTTCCGGGCAGGGCGAACACATCTCGATTGTATTGATTGGCCAATGAGGCGGTGATCAGGCTTCCGCCTTTTTCACCCGATTCGATCACGAGGGTTGCATCCGCCATACCGGCAACGATCCGATTGCGCGCCGGAAAATGATAACGATCCGGTTCGGTGCCGTGCACAAATTCTGTTAGCAATCCCCCGGTCCGTTCCATTTCTGCCGCAAGTTTTCCATGTTGAGGGGGATAAATGCGGTCTAATCCGTGTGCCAGTACACCGATCGTTTTTAACCGATGCTTTAATGCCGTGCGGTGGGCAATCGCGTCAACGCCCATGGCTAGTCCACTTAGTATGCTGATGTTATTTCCACTCAGTTCCTCCACGATACGTTCTGTCCACATACGTCCGTTTTCTGTGGGCTGACGGGCGCCGATGATCGCCAGCATTCGTTGTGCATTCAGGTCGGCTTCACCGGCGAGGTACAAGAGCACCGGCGGATCGTAACAGTGCAGTAATCGTTTCGGGTAGTTGGGGTCACTTATCGGGATGGCTTTGATCTTTCTTTTTTCTATGAATCGCCGTTCGGATTCGGCCCGGGAGAAATTTCTGAATCCAATAATGGCGTTTGCTCGTTCCGGTCCGATGCCTTCGATCGATTGAAGTTGATTTCTTTTTGCCCGAAAGATCTCTTCGGGTTCGAAGTGTTGTAAAAGTATTCGAGCTTGAACTGGACCGATCTGTGGAACCAGTGTGAGGGCGATCAGGGAGAGTAGTGGGTCGGACACCCGGCAAAACTATTTGGAACGGGTAGTGCGAGCGGAATCAATGGCGCAGGATTTTCATCTCGCTTCGTCTGTTTTTTGCTCGTCCCTCAGCGGTGTTATTATCGGCAATGGGGCGGGTGGCACCATATCCTTTTGATTGCAGTTGTGCAGGTGGTATGCCTAGGTCGGTGAGAAATTTTGTCACGGCTTCTGCTCGGCGTTTACTGAGCGAAAGATTATCACTTGCGGAGCCTTGATTGTCGGTATGGCCACTGATCTCGATGATCAGTTTCTGATTTTCTGTGAGGAGTTCAGCCAGATTGATGAGTTCAGCTCTTGAGCTGTCCGACAATTCGGCGCGATTGGTTCGGAAATAAACATGTTTTAAAACTATGGCCGTGTCGGTTGAAAAAGGTTGCAAAGCCACATCGATCGAACGGGGTTTCACGTCGATGTTTTTTTTCAATTCGAACGTTTCGCTGTAAAAAAAATAGCCGGGATGTCGGACCGATAGGAGGTAATTGATCCCAGCCGGTAAGGTTACGAGATAGTTGCCTTCTTTATCAGCTTGCACTTGTGTAATTTCTTTTCCGCTCTCGGCTTCCCGTAGATTCAATTGAGCGGCAATCGGATTTTTGTTGGTTCGATCCGTGATCTTTCCTTTCACCCAATAGGTGGGCGTAGAGCGTGCATGAGTAGGTAATCCGAATTGATAGAGGTCCATGTCGCCGTGTGAATCGCTTCGATTGCTTGCATAGTACGCGGTGATGCCATCTGCGGCAATGATCAGGCTTCCTTCCCGGTCGATTGTATTGATGGGGTATCCCAGATTTTCCGGTGCCGACCAAGTGCCGTCCGCTTGCTTTCTCGAAAGGAACAGGTCGTCGTTTCCATAGCCAGGCCAAATGGGGCTCGTAAAATAAAGTGTCTGGTTATCGGCATGTAGAAAAGGACATTGTTCATCGCCGGAGGTATTGATCGTTGGTCCGAGATTTATAGGATCATCCCATCTGCCATTATTGAGTAGATGGGACACGTAAATGTCACTGCCACCATAGCCGCCGGGTCTTCTGCTGACAAAATAAAGTGAGCGTTTATCCGGACTGAGACAGGGCTGTGTTTCCCATTGGTCTGTGTTGATTCGTCCGCCCAGATTTTTACCTGGTGTCCAACCCGACGGTGTTCGGTACGATATATACAGATCGCATCCTCCATATCCATCCGCGCGTGAGCAGGCCGTGAATACCATCCATTCGCCGTCTTGTGAAATGTGCATGGCTCCTTCGTTGGTAGGTGTGTTCACCTCACCGGGAAGCGGTTTGGATGATTGCCATTGTCCGTTACTATCGAGTTCCGTGGCAAAGAAATCTTCATTTCGTCCGCCTCGGTTTCGGGTGAATGCCAGTTGTTTTCCGTCGATCGTTAAAGAGGGAAGGTATTCAGCGTCTTTACTGTTTACAAGTGCCCCCAGGTTGCGCGGCTCAAAACGATAGGTAGTGTCTTTAATTTTTGATTGGTATTCAATGGCAAAAAGAAAGCGGGTTCTTTTTTTCTCCAGGTATTTTTTTACGCTGATCAATTCGGCATAGGGCGTGCGTAGGAGTGAATCTGTTAGTGTGAACGCGGATTCAAAAGCCCCGGTTCCAGCTAACTCCTCGGCAAATACAGGAAGAAAGGGTTGCATTGCGGATCCATCGATGGATCGGGCTTTCTGAAAAGCCCGGACGGCTTGTTCATGTTGTTTGCGGTCGGCATAACCGAGGCCCAATCCGGCATAGGTTCTTGCCTGATTTGAATCGAGGGTAATGGATTCATGGAACAAGGCGATGGCCTGAATGGTTTCACCTTCTTCCAATCGGATGAATCCTTGCTCGGTTAGTTGTTGTGCTTTTTTGATCGTATTTCTGGATTGCGCAACGGCGCATCCACTAATGAGTAAGAGTAGGGGGATCAACTTTATTGAAAAGGAGCGCAACATGTTTCGAATCTACCGGATTTAACGGCTGGGTCGGATGGAAAACTGTTAATTCTAGGGTACGTTCAAAAACTTATGCATTTGTAGCGTGGCTCTCCATCGGGGATGGGCTTTTACATAGTCGACCAGAAGCGGGATCATTTCTTCCGATCGGTCCCATTCCGGTTGGAGGTACAGCGCACAAGAGGAGGAGACACCTTGCGCGTATTGTTCAGCCCAGGCAAGATCGCTTTTATGAAATACGACCACTTTCAGTTCATCTGCCAGTGGTAATATGTCGGCGAGTGGTGCTTTGAATTTTTTAGGGGAGAGGCAGATCCAGTCCCAGGTACCGGTCAACGGATGTGCACCGGAGGTTTCCAGGTGTGTTCTATAGCCGGCAGACTTCAGTTTCTCCGTGAATAGCGTCAGGTCGTGCATCAGCGGTTCACCGCCGGTGATGACGACTATTTCCGAGGGTGTTTCTTGTATGTACTGGAGTAATTCATCGATCGGAATGTTGGGGTGTTTGGATCTGTCCCAGCTCTCTTTCACATCACACCATACGCAGCCCACATCACAGCCCGCGAGTCGAATAAAATAGGCGGCTTTCCCTTGGTGCAGACCTTCTCCCTGCAGGGTATAAAAATGCTCCATTACGGGGAGCGTATGCGTATTGGACATGATCAAAGGTCTTTCTGCAAGCAGGCTTGCAGGGTGTTTTGCAAAAGAGCGGCGATGGTCATCGGACCCACTCCACCTGGAACTGGTGTGATCCAGCTGCACAAAGGCGCTACGGATGAGAATTCAACATCTCCTTTAAGTTCAAATCCCGATTTTTTAGAGGGGTTTTCTACCCGTGTGATGCCTACATCGATCACGATCGCACCGGGTTTGATCATATCGGCTTTGACGAACTCGGGTTGCCCCAAGGCCGCTACCACAATGTCGGCGCGGCGAATATGTTCGGCAAGATTCTTGGTTTTAGAATGGCAAAGTGTTACAGTACAATTGCCGGTCTCTCCAGGCTGACTCAGTAAAACACTCATGGGTCGGCCTACGATATTGCTACGACCAATAACAACGGCTTCCTTGCCAGTCGTCTCCACGCCATATTGTTTCAACAGCAGTATGATTCCGTAGGGAGTCGCCGGAATGAAACCGGGTTGACCTTGCATTAATAATCCCTGGTTGACGGGGTGAAAACCATCTACGTCCTTTTTCGGATCGATAGCATGGATAACGGCTGTTTCACGGATCTGCTTGGGTAACGGAAGTTGCACCAATATTCCGTCCACTTCTGCATCGTTATTGAGTGATTCGATCTTCTCCAGTAATTCATGCTCGGGGAGGTCACTTTCATAATGAAGCAACGTAGAACGGATACCGGCTTCTTCGCAGGCTTTGACTTTGGCACCTACATAGGTGGCGCTGGCGCCGTTGTTGCCGATGAGGATCGCCGCCAAATGTGGTTGCTTCTTTCCTTCAGCCAGTCGCTGGGCTACCTGTAAGCGAATTTCATCCCGAATCGCCTGCCCCGCTTTTTTCCCATCCAATAGTTGCATGGCGCAAAGGTAAGTGCCAGTTTTTTTCCCCAACAATATCGTTATAATACATCCCTTCTTTTTTGCATCCCCCTCACCCTCAACACTATTTTGTGCAGATGTATAACACACGTTTTTTTCTTTTCATTCTGTGTTTGCTGCCCGCTCTGATAACATCTATCTCATCTGAAGGACAGCCCGGTTATTCAGTGGTGTCCGATCGGTTTTTGTTTCGATCGGCCGACCAGGGTGTAGATTCATCTGCAACTTTCGTCTCTTTACCTAACTGGTTTGCGATTCCTGCTGAAACCGGTCAAGCCCAGGTGGGTGTAGTGAATCGATTTGGCATGGCGGGGCTAAATGAGATAGTGATCGGATGGATGCGTCCGCTGGGTAATGGCAGTTTTCGATTGGATGGGTTGACTTCGGGTGATGTGGATTTTCGTCAAGCAACAATACAGGCCGGTATCAGTAAGCGGATCTCCAAATCGTTTTGGCTTGGATCGAGCTTGGGCTTTAGTATGACGAGTGTCAGGGGGTATGGAACCAGGTGGGTGCCGGCAGTATCGGTCGGTGTAGGAGGTAAACTGGGTGAAAAAATCTTTTGGGGTAGTTGCTGGGAGAATCCACAGATAATGTTGACCGCAAAAGGATTGCTTGGATCTCACCCGGGGCGCATACGCGCGGGTATGGTCTATCATTATTCATCTGCAGTGGAATTCTATGTAGGGATGGGCTGGGAGTCGGGCATGGCAACGTCTAGCTATTTGCGGGTGGGCTATCGGTTGTCGCCGATTTGGAAACTGGCACTTGGGTATGGTTGGCAACCGGATCAGATCATTTTATCCGTGCAGCGGTGGATTCGTAATGGTTACCTGCAAGTTGGTTTTTCACAAGATCCCGTATTGGGCAGTTCGTTTGCTTTTTCAGTGAGTAGACATCTGAAAGAAAAAAAATGAGATGAAGGGGTGTTTTTTATTCTTGCTTTTAGTGTTGTTCACTTCTGTCAGCGCGCAATTGTCTGAAGGAGATGACCGCCTGTTGATCGAAGAGGAGATTTCTGAAAAATCGGCGGCTGAGATGGAAGCTCAATCGTTGCGGCTGGAGCAGTACTTGCGTAGACCCATGGATCTGAACCATGCATCTTATCAGGAGTTGGAGGAATTGGGTTTGTTGAGTGTCTTTCAGATCGACGCTTGGATACGATATAGGACTAGATTCGGTGTGGCAGAGAGTTGGTATGTGTTTCAAGCTGTTCCGGGGTGGACTCAAGCGATCGTTGAGCGTATAAAACCCTATTGCAAGTTGGGTGGGCGGAGGCAAGCTCTCAATCGATTGTTCAGCGGCAGCGCAGATCATTTTTTATTGTCGCGGTTGAGTTGGCGCTCGGTAGGGGTTCCTGTTTCCGGTGCCTTGGGCGGGAATACGCATCGTTTATGGCGGTATAAGGTTCAGACGGAGAGCGGGGTAACTGCTGGAATCTTGATGGAAAATGATGCTGGGGAACGATTGGGTAAAAAAGGTCCGGATTTTGTGAGTTCTTTTTTGCATTGGAAAAAAGCGGACGGCAAGTTGTACTTGCTGCTGGGAGATTTCTCCGTTCAGTTCGGACAGGGTTTGATTTGTTGGCAGGGGATGTCATTTGGGATGGGTTCCGATTTGGTAGCGATCAAGCGGCAGGGATTGGCTGTGAGGCCCTATCAGTCGGTGGGAGAGAGTCGTTTTATGCGTGGGCTCGCGGTTGGTGGAGCGTCAACGCATTGGAGTTGGGATTTTTTTGTTTCCCGAAATCCTCAAACGGCTAGCATCTATAAGATGGATGATGGGCGAATAGGATTTCGTCAGCTCGATGCGTCAGGATACCATCGAACCCATGGGGAGGTCGCCAAGAAAAATTCGGTTGATGAGTTTACATTGGGTGGGAGTCTGAGAAGGGCATATGGGTGGGGGCGCGCGGGACTGAATCTAGCCACCCGTTCCTGGAGTATTCCAAAGTTTATCCCAACTGAATCCTTCGATTCAATTTGGTGCCTTCGGGTATCTACTGCAAGTGTCGATATTTCATTCACACGAGGGAGGCTACACGGATTCAGTGAGTGGGCTGTAGATGGAAAAGGAAGATTCGCGGCAGTAGGAGGTGCGTTGTTGGTGATCGATCTTTGGATGGATATTTCACTTCATGGAAGGATGATCAGCAGTGGATTTCAGTCAGTTGATGGGGATGCAATGAAACGGTCAACTGCCAGTGAAGGGGAAAAAGGTTTCTATGCGCAACTCAGGTTTCGAATCAATGACCGGAGCAGTTTGGATGTCTATACGGACAGGTACATAGTTCAGGAGTTTCCCACGAGCTGGCCGACTCAGTTCATGGGGCGTGTGCAAGGTTGGCGCTGGCAATTTCAGCCGGATAAGAAAAATTTGATCTACGTGCGATTCCAGTCGACGCAGCGGGAGCAGAGGGAGGACACGGATGGGGTCATGCGAGGAGTTCAAGGTAGAACTCAATACAACATACGACTGCATGGGCAGTTGTTTGTAAGTGAATCGAGTCGGTTTCAAATTCGGTTAGAAAACGTGTTCTTACGTTATGGCAATAACTGGCCTAAAAAAGGATTTCTAACTTATTTAGAATGGGGGTATGGCAATTCTGCTACTTCTCTACGGGCAGATCTGCGTCTAATGTGGGTCTCCACGGATGGGTGGGATGCCCGAGTCTATGCCTATGAGCGAGATGTAATGTACAAGGTCGGGTTTCCGGCTTTTTCTGGTAACAAATGGAGGGGCTATGCAAATTTTTCCATTCCGGCCGGGAAGAGAACAACGATATGGCTTCGAATAGTTATTGACAAATCAATTGAATTACAATCAGTTAGAGGTATTGGTAGTCCCATTCGTTCTGAATTGACCTTTCAGATCAGGTATCAGTGGGCGCGGGGTGGCGGGTAATTTTTATCATCCCTAAACTCTTTGTTAAAAAAAAGACTAAATTGCCGCAGCAACCATTTAACATCCTCTGTCTTGTATGGAGGATTGCCAATGGGTAGCACATTGGTAGTTTTTGATTATCGATGTTCTTGTATACCAAAAAATCAACTGTTTATTATGAGAAAAATTGCATCACTGTTCTCGATGCTGGTGCTTTTCACGGCACTTGCCTTCGGTCAAAACCGGATCATCACCGGTACCGTGACAGATGAGACTGGGGCTCCCCTTCCCGGTGCTTCCATTCGAATTGAAGGAACCAAGACGGGTATTGCGGCCGATAACAACGGTCAATTCCGACTCTCAGCCAAGACCGGCGATGTGCTGGTTGTATCTGGCGCAGGTCTGGAAACTACCACTGCAACCGTTGGTGCCGGCAACGCCATATCCATTGTGGTCAAACGCGTTGTAATTAGCGGTACGGATGTGGTGATCACCTCTTTGGGTGTTGCCCGCCAGGCCAAGGAGCTTGGTTATTCCACGGCAAAAGTGAAGGCGACTGAATTGACACAGGCCAAAGCCATCAACCTGCAAAATGGTTTGACTGGTAAGGTTTCAGGTCTGAACATTCAGACAGTCAACAACGGTGTATTCGCTGATACGCGTATCACGCTTCGTGGTATCCGTTCACTGACTGGTAACAACCAGCCGATGTTGATCCTGGACGGTGTGCCTATCTCATTGGGGTATATAAATTCTATTAACCCCAACGATATACAGGATGTTACCATTTTAAAATCTGCTTCCGCTACGGCAATTTACGGTCCGGATGGAGCAAATGGTGCGTTGGTGATCACGACCAAGCGTGGCAGCAAGAACAAGCCTCAAGTAAGCGTAGGACACACGGTGCAAGTAGAGCGTGTCTCCTTCATGCCGATGCTTCAGAATCAATTTGGTTCTGGTTCTTCAGTAGATCAATTTGGTAATGGCATCTACGACCCGGTAGAGAATCAGTGTTATGGAGACCAATTTGACGGTTCTGTACGCCAGATCGGACGGGATGGTCCTAATGGTGAGCAGTATCTGGTTGAGTACAGTGCGCTCCCGAAAGAGAAATTGCGTTTTTGGAATACCGGTATTACTAACCAGACCGATGTTTCTTTCTCTACCGGTGATTTCTACATGAGTGCGCAGAACGTGATTATACAAGGTATCATGCCCAAGGATGTAAATCGTCGTATGTCTGTCCGCATGTCTGGAAACAAAGAGTACAATAAGTTTCGTGCGAGTTTCAACGTGAACTATACCCGCGGCAACTATGATGTAACTGCCGGTTCCAGCTTTGGAAATGGTCGTGATTATACCGTGTATTGGAACCTAATCAATACACCCCAGCACATTCCCATCACCCGTTTCAAGAACTGGCGGAATGATTTCTGGTCACATCCCGACGGATATTTCAATGACTATTACTCTAATCCTTACTTCATGGTCGATAATTTCCGCAGCGTGGGTCGTACCGACGATCTCTTCGGAAATCTCGAGTTCAGCTATAAGGCCAACAACTGGTTGAGCTTCACCTATCGCTTGGGTGCCACTATGGCCCTGGGTCAGGCGAAGAGCCGGGCAGAGGCATTCTCTTATGGCGATTTTGCTAAAGCCTCTGGCAAATACATTGCACAAACCGGAGACATTGTTTCTCAGGTGGCAGACGGAATTTCAACTTCCAGCCGCATCAACTCGGAGTTGTTCGCAACCATGCGTAAATCAGTTGGGAAATTCAAGCTGGAGGGCTTGTTTGGTCAGTCCTTCCGTGAAGACAACTCGAAGAACGTAAACGTATCCAGTAACAACCTTGCCTTTCCTGCCTTGTTCAACATCATCGGTCGTAAGGGAGAGCCGGGTGCTTCTGAGAGTAACTTCAAATCTCGCTTGCAGCGTTTCTTTGGTAAGGCCTCCATTGGGTATAACAACTGGGCTTTTGCTGAGATCACCGCTAGCTACGACATCAACAGTCGATTGGCCTATTACTATGATTTCGACATGGAGGCCATTAGCTTCTTCTATCCTGGAGCTAGCTTATCCTTCTTGTTAAGTGAGGCTATTCCTGCCATCAAGAATAGCAAGAATATCTCCTACTTGAAAGTGCGTGGAGCCCACTCCAAGACTGGTAACGTAAACTTGGGCGTGCAAGCGTTGGAGAATACTTATGGTTTAGGTGGCGGTTTCCCTTACGGTAACCTGGTGGGTTATACCTCAGGTAACGTACTCCGCTTGCCTCGCTACACGCCAGAGTTCGTTGTTAATACGGAGATTGGTTTTGAATTGGGTATGTTCAAGAACCGGGTGAATATTGAGGCAACAGCCTACACCCAAGATAATACCGACCAGATCGTTCAGGTAGCCTACTCAGGAGCAACTGGATTCACCAGTGCTTTGTTGAACGCCGCCTCTTTCGTAAACAAAGGTTTGGAGTTCGATTTGAAATTGACTCCCCTTGTCAAAATACGAAATGTAAACATTGACTTTAAGGCGAACTACACCTATCAGACCAACAAGGTGAACCGCATCATCGAGGGTGTTGACCAGTTGGGTATTGGCAATGGTAACTTCGTAATGGTTGGCTATCCCGCGTACACATTCCAGCTCACCGATTATCTGCGTGATGATCAGGGACGTGTGATAGTTAATGCTACAACCGGTCTTCCCACAGTTAACCCTGTGATCAAGCCATTCGGATATACCCAACCCAATCACTTGCTAGGTCTGAATTTGAATGTTAGCTGGAAGGATTTAACCTTCAGTGCGGTTGCTGATTATCGTGCGGGTGCCCAGATTTATACTGGAAACTTGGGTACTGGTATGGACTTCTCTGGTATCTCGAAGCGTTCGGGTCAGAATGCTCGGCAGCCATTCATTATGCCTAATTCCTCCTACTTTGATGGAACCAAATATGTTGCTAACACCAGCATCTATATGACTGGCGGATATAATTTCTGGTCTCAGTCTGTTAATACCAACGCAAACACCAATTATCTGGTAAGTGGTGATTTCTGGAAAATCCGTGAGGTAAGCTTGAGCTACAACATCCCCATGAAATGGTTGGGATTTGCCAAGAATGCCATCAAAGGAGCCAATTTCACTGTATCTGGACGTAACCTATTTATGTTCCTGCCCAGTACCAACGAGTGGACTGACCCCGAGTTCTCAAACACAACGGGTAACGCTCAAGGGGTGAGTGGATTGGACAATACACCGCCGACTCGCATCTTCGGTGCCACTTTGAACCTCAACCTCTAATCCAATCTCAAAATCATCAGATATGAAACTGAATAAAATTATATACGCAACGGCAATGGCAGCGATCCTGCTCACTGCCTCGACGGGTTGTCGGAAGAGCCAGTTCAACATCAACCAAAATGTGAACAGCGTGACCGACAGTACGGTAACCTACGACGTGGTCTTACCCGCTGCTTTGAATACCACTGGAGCCATTGTGGGAGTATCCTGGGGACCCATACAAAACTGGATGGGTTACTGGGCTCGCTCGGGTTCATATGCGCCCAACGTAACCGAAGAAACCTATGACGTTACTTCGCTATTCGGAAACGGCATCTGGAACAATTGTTATGATAATAACTACGATTATCAAATTGTGCAGGTGAAGGCTGGTCAGGCTGGCGCCACCTTCTACGAGGGTATTGCTCGTATTATGAAGGCACACAACTTCATGATCCTGGTGGATGTGTATGGAAATATTCCTTACTCGCAGGCAATGAAAGGAGGTGCTAATCCAACACCTGCCTATGATCTGGGTATTAATGTTTACCGCGATCTTTTCCGCCAATTAGATACAGGAATCAACCTGATCAAAAACGCAGTTGTTACCACAACCAATGCCAATAAGGGCATTGCTACCAACGATATCGTTTTTCAGGGCAACAAAGACAAATGGGCTCGTTTTGCCAATACGTTGAAGCTTCGTATGATCATACATACCTATGCTGTAGCCGGAATTGATAAAGCGGCTGAAATGGCCCGCATTAATACGGAGGGATCTGGTTTTCTTGGTGTAGGTGAGGATGTGATGGTACAGCCCGGCTATCTGGCCGACAAACCCAACCCTTTCTATAACAGCTATAAGTTTACGGTAGCCGGTGCGCAAACCGCTAACAACAACTATTATCGCGCGAACAAGTGGGGTATCGATTACTACTCTTACAACTTGGACCCCCGTCGAAATCGTTTCTACGAAGCTGGATCAGGTGGTTTTATCGGTGTTGCTTATGGTTTGCCACCAATTACAGCCAATGCATCTGCTGTTCTGGCTGGTATCGGCCCAGGTCTGTACAAAACCAACACTTCTCCTCAAGCTATTATGACATCTGCTGAAAGCTTTTTCTTGCAGGCGGAAGCTCGCTTGCGCGGATTCATCACCTCTGGATCATCTGTTGCTACCCTTACAAATACCGGTATTTTTGAGAGCTTTCGTTACATCGGTGCTGGAGATGCATCTTCTTATATAGCCGGCAATGCAGGCTATGCTGATGTGGACGTTAATGCCGTTGCAAACGTTCCGGCTAATGCTCCAGGGACCCCACCTGTTGGAGGACTTTACACGATTATTTCTCAGAAGTGGTTTGCTCTCAATGGTATTAACACCTTGGAAGTGTGGACCGACTACCGTCGCCTGGGTTACAATGAAGTTGTTTCTTCCTCTCCTGTCAATGATCGTTTCTTATATGGGGCTGGTGTAGGCTACGATCCTGGCCCCCCCATTTCAGTTGCTCCCCAGAACACATCCACCAAAATCCCCGTTCGTTATCTGTATCCTCAGAGCGAGTATAACTACAATCCTGCAAACGTTGGTGCACAGGGTGCAGTTGATCGTTACACAAAAATTTTCTGGGATATCAACTAAACAAATCACAAAACCCCTGCAAAATGAAAAATATAAGTTTAAGATCACTACTTGTTCTCGGATTCCTATCAACAGGCTTAATAGGATGTCTGAAAGATAAAGGATTTGATAACTATGAATACGGAATCAATGATCCGGATACTCAAAATCCTGGGATTGGTTTTCCTTTGGCCGCCAACAGTAAAAATACAATTGGACTTAATGCACAGGGTACGACTCAGTCTATTGATGACTTGGTATACGTTAATCTGAATGCTGGTATCGTAGCTCCCACGGATATTAAAGTTACCATCGCGCTTGATTCCAACATTGTAAAAGCATATAATACTGCAAATGCTAGTTCTATTCAGATTATGCAATACAATCTTTTCTCTGTTGCCAGAGAAATTACCATACCAGCTGGAGCACGAAGTGCACAAATACCCATCAATGTTCCTAGCACTTTGTCCTTTAGTCCGCTTTTGACTTACGGGGTTGGAATTAAAATCACGGCAGTTTCTGGCAATTATGTAATTGCATCAAATCTGCAAAATTTGATGGTTGAGTTTACCATCAAGAACAAGTACGATGGCAAATACAATCTGAGAGGCTTCCATAATCGTCCAGGTTTGGATTTACCCTACAACCAAACTGTTCTTATGATCACGTCTGGTGCAAATAGCGTAAATATGTACTGGCCAGCTCTACCTGGTTTTGCTCATCCATTAAATGGCGGAACAACCTACTATGGTTCATTCACTGCTAATTTCTATTTTAACTTGAACACGAATCAGTTGACTAGTTGGGATTGGTCACCTTATGCAACTACATTTCCTACAGCTGTTTCGTCAACGAGCCGATATGAGCCGGCGGACAAGATCATCTATTTCCACGGCTGGTATAACAACAACCCTTCTGCGCGTGCCTTCTTTGATACACTGCGCTATTTAGGACCTCGTTAATCGTACGAATACATTTTTAAAAGGGATTGTTTAACAATCCCTTTTTTTATGCCCACCGCTGCCGATGTTCATTTGATTACCTTTGATGAAATGCATTCAATGAAACGTTTTTACTCACTGCTGGCTTCTTTTCTCATGCTTGGTCAACTTTATGCCCAGCTGGGAACTGTTAGTCCTACCGTTGGTTGGGTCGATCCCGTACTGAATCACAACCGCCTCTTGCGTGAGCAAACAGGGGAGGGGATGTTCAAGATGATTGGTCCATATCGTGTCATCGGTTCATCTTATTTATTCGCAGAGCGCAATAAGGGGCATTTGTATTCAGCGGAGGCAACCGCCGTGAATATCCAGCTTGGCTACAATACTTATACCCAGGAGATTGAATTCGTGTCTCCTCAAAATAGCCGTGCTTTGGTGAAATCACCCGGAGAAGTAGATTCATTTGTTTTCTTGACTAACGCTTCTGTTGGATTGAGTGCCGACATTCATTTTATTTATGGCAAGCATTTAGGCTCGGCGGAGAAAGCCTATTTCATGGAATTGGCCACTGGTCCAAAAGCAGGGGTGTATAAACGCTATAAGGCCGATGTCGGGTATGTTTCCAGTAACTATGTGCAGTCGGAGCTGCGCCAATTCGATTTGCTTTTCGACTACTTCTTGTACAATCCTGCAATGCGTTCCCTTAAAAAAGTAAAAAATAATTTCAATAGTTTACAGAAGGAACTGAATGCGATCGCCGACGTGTCGGCCGTATTCACATCCTCTGCTTTCTCTGAAAATCCAGACCTGGCGCTTAAAAACGCCATTCTACTCATCAATCAAAAATGACCATGCAAGAAAATCAGCCTGTCCCCAATCAGTTGAATATTGAGATCTCCGAGGAGGTCGCCGAAGGACAATACGCCAATCTAGCCATCATCACGCATTCTCATGCAGAGTTTGTGATCGATTTCGTGAATGTGATGCCTGGCACACCCAAGAGCAAGGTGAAATCCCGCTTGATACTTACTCCGCAACATGCGAAGCGACTGATGCGTGCCCTTACCGAGAATATTCAGAAGTTCGAGTCCATGCATGGCGCTATTCAGGATATTGAGGAGATGCAGTTGCCATTGAATTTCGGCGTGCCGACCGCTCAGGCTTGATCAGGTCTATATCAGTCCTTCATCTGCAAAACTGTAGTATCCTTCTCGCGTAACGATCAGATGGTCGTGCAGGGTGATATCAAAAAAATCAGCCGCTTTTTGGATCTTCTGTGTCAATTCCCGGTCAGCCTGACTCGGATACAAGGCACCCGATGGATGATTGTGCCCTACAATCATACTCACGGCCCGGAGTGAAAGAGCTTTTCGGAATATGATACGCGGATCGGCAACGGTTCCGGTGATACCGCCCTGACTGACCTGTTCCAAACGTATCATTCGAAGGGCCCGATTCAGGTATAGCACACAAAAAACCTCGTGGTCCAAATGCCCGATCTGATCTTGCAAAAAGCGAGCAGCCTCAGCGGAAGATTGAAGTACCCGTTGCTCCAGCCGCATTCTATCCAGCGAAAGCCGTTTACTTAATTCCCAGGTGGCCAGCAACCGCCGGGCTCGTTCCATGCCCAATCCGCGGACTTGAATCAATTCCTCCGGCCCCATCACCGCCAGTCGACCCAGATCACCATTGACATGTTTCCAGAGTGAATCCGCTCCGTGGGCCGTCCCCAAAATTAGAATCAGTAACTCCTGTGTAGTGGATCGCTGGCAGTCAGGACCCACTCGATCTTTCTTGGATGGCATCATGGATCAATGATAGTCAACGGAGAACCTTGACACAATGCCACAAAGCGTTATGCACAGCCTAAAGCGACTTTTCCATCTCCCGCTTCTTGTGAGTAGTGTAAGCAATTACATCAATTATCTTCGCACTACAATTCCCCCAACACATGCAAAAAGCTAAAATATTCGCCGGCACCGGATCCCAGGAGCTGGCCAAGCAGATTTGTGCGTCGTATGGAACACACCTGGGACAGGTCAACATTCAGCGATTCAGTGACGGAGAGATCTGTCCTGTTTTCCTGGAAAGCGTGCGCGGCGATTATGTTTTCCTAGTCCAAAGCACGTTTTCTCCGACCGACAATCTGATGGAGCTGTTATTGATGATCGATGCCGCTCGAAGAGCCTCTGCGTACAAAGTGATCGCCGTGATGCCGTATTATGGGTATGCACGTCAGGATCGGAAGGATCGCCCCCGTGTGGCTATTGGCAGTAAATTGATAGCCAATATGTTAGTGGCGGCAGGCGCCGACAGGGTCGTTACCATGGACCTGCATGCCCCCCAAATTCAGGGCTATTTTGACATCCCGGTTGACCACCTCGACAGCCATGCCGTTTTCATCCCTTATCTCGAGAATCTGAAGCTGGAAAACCTTACCATTGCCGCCCCCGACGTAGGGGCTACCAACCGGATTCGGGAGATCGCAAGCTATTTCAACGCGGAAATGGTCATTTGCGATAAACACCGGAAACGGGCCAATGAGATCGCCAGTATGGTGGTCATTGGAGATGTCACCGGACGGGATGTAGTCATCATCGACGACATCTGCGACACCGGCGGTACACTGGCAAAAAGTGCCGGGATGCTGAAAGACAAGGGAGCCCGTTCGGTCAGGGCGCTGATCACCCATCCGGTGCTCAGCGGCAAGGCTTACGAGAACATCGAGAAAAGCGTATTAGAGGAAGTGGTTGTTTGTAACACCATCCCTCTTCGCCAGGAAAGTTCAAAACTGAAAGTCCTTTCCGTCGCCGATCTCTTCGCTGTAGCCATCCGCAACGCGTTTGAAAACAAGAGCATCACGAGTCTCTTCATTCATTCGCAGCGGCGAGACAAGTAAACTTTAAACTCAGATACCATGAACACGATTACAATCGAAGGACAACTGAGGACCGGTTTTGGCAAGTCAGCCACCCGTCAACTCCGCTCTCAGGACCTGGTGCCCGGTGTAATTTATGGAGGTGCAAAAGAAATCCACTTCTCCGCCCCGGCCGCCGCATTCAAAAAGTTGGTTTACACACCCAACTTCCAAATCGCCGAAGTAAAGGTGGATGGACAGACTTACCGGACCATCATGAAAGACCTCCAATTCGACAAAGTGTCGGATAAGCTCACCCACATCGACCTGTTGGAAATGGTGGAGGACAAGAAAGTCGTTGCTGACATTCCCCTCAATTTCACCGGAACTTCCAAGGGCGTAAAAGATGGTGGTAAGCTGGTTACCAAGATGAAGTCCCTCAAGGTGAAAACCTTCCCTAAATACCTGAAAGAGAAAATCGATGTATCCATCGAGGCGCTGGAACTGAACGGAAACATCCGCGTGGAAGATGTACAGGTGGAGAATTATGAGGTCCTCAATTCCCCTCGTATTCCCATTGCTACCGTGGTTATGACCCGTCAGCTCAAGCAAGAGGAAGCCGCTGCTGCTCCTGCGAAAAAATAATAGAATTTCTCAAAGATTACGACCCGCACCTTGGTGCGGGTCTTTTTTATGCCGAATCAAGTAACTTGAATCCCGATGAAATATCTGATCGTTGGCCTGGGTAATATTGGAAATGAATACGCACATACGCGTCACAATATCGGATTCGATGTGGTGAATGCTTTTGTGCAAAAGCATGGCGGACAATTTCGGAATGATCGACTTGCCTTTGTGTCGGATATAAAGTGGAAAGGCAAACTATATGTATGCATTTGTCCTACCACGTATATGAATCTGAGTGGCAAAGCAGTCAAGTACTGGATGGAAAAAGAAAACATTCCAGTAGAGAATGTGCTGGTCATCCTGGACGACTTGGCGCTGCCCTTGGAACAACTCCGATTAAGAACTGCCGGGAGTGATGCCGGACACAACGGACTAAAAAGTATTCAAGACTCGCTGGGTACTACTCAATACGCTCGCCTTCGTTTCGGGATCGGTAATAATTTTCCGAAAGGGATGCAGGCTGAATTTGTGCTCAGTCGGTGGAATAAAGAAGAAGAACCTGTTGTTCAGTTGAAGATCGACGCATCTGTGGGGGTGATCGAACAGGTTTTTCAGCAAGGCTTTTCTTCAACAATGAGCCAGTTGAATCAGCAGGTATTTGGTCGGAGCTAGTCTCGATTTTCTTATTTTTGAGACATCCTTTACCCAGCATGAAGATATTCTGCATCGGACGAAATTATGTGGCGCATGCGCTGGAGCTGGGCAATGATGTGCCCGAGGAGCCTGTTATTTTTATCAAGCCCAAATCCGCCTTACTCCCTCTCGGAACACAATTCTATTATCCCGAGTTCACCAATGAGTTGCATTATGAATGCGAATTGGTTCTTCGAGTTTCCAAGAATGGTCGGTACGTGCCGGAGCGACATGCCTCCAAGTACTATGATGCTATTTCGGTTGGCATCGATTTTACGGCACGTGATATACAGCAGGAACTGAAAACAAAGGGGCTTCCTTGGGAAAAAGCCAAGGCATGGGATCATTCGGCTATTTTAGGGTCTTGGCGTCCCTTCTCCGATTATTCCGCCAAACCATCCATTGAGTTCTCGTTACAAAAAGACGGGGAAACCGTCCAGAAAGGCGATTCTTCCCTGATGATCTATTCCTTCAATCGGATCGTTGCTGAGATATCTAAATATTTTACGTTGCAGATCGGCGACCTGATCTTCACCGGCACTCCGGCCGGCGTGGGGGAGGTTTTTCCGGGAGACGTACTGGAAGGATTCATTGAAAACGAATCTCTTTTCAAACTCGAGGTCAAGTAAACAACAACACCCCCGTTCTCGGCGTATTTTTGTCCGCAACGATTGGCCCCCATGCTAGCTCCTGACATTCAACTTCGTGCCTACAGACATATGGCCTTGCTTTCGGCTATGGCCAGCAAATACGAAGCCAATCGCACGATCTGTAAATATGTACATGCCACCGCACGCGGCCATGAAGCCATTCAACTCGCTACGGCCTATCAATTGCGGGCTTCCGATTATGTGAGTCCTTATTACCGGGATGATAGTTTATTACTTGGACTGGAATTCACCCCGTATGAATTGATGCTCCAATTGCTTGCTAAGGCAGATGATCCTTTTTCCGGTGGTCGGGAATATTATGCGCACCCCAATCACCGGGGTGGAGGGAAGCCGACCATCATTCACCAAAGTAGTGCAACGGGTATGCAGGTCATTCCGACCACGGGCATTGCACACGGATTACGGTATTGGGAGGTTCAAGACCCCGCTAATACAATCCTCCGTGATTCTCCGGTGGTGGTTTGCTCCTTGGGCGATGCTAGTGTAACGGAAGGTGAAGTGAGTGAAGCTTGGCAAACAGCCGTACTGCACCAACTTCCGATTATTTACCTCGTGCAGGACAATCAGTGGGGCATCAGTGTGACCGCGCAGGAATCAAGGGCAATGAATGCATTCGAATATGCGGCCGGATTCAAGGGCCTGCACCGGGTGCAAGTGGATGGAAGTGATTTTGAAGCATCATATCGCGTAATGCAAGATGCAGTTCAGTATGTACGAGAACACCGGGCTCCGATCCTTGTACATGCCTCCGTTCCCCTCTTAGGTCATCACACCAGTGGTGTTCGAAAAGAATTTTACCGGGATGAGGAAGACCTGGAAAAACATCATGCGCACGACCCGTTTCATAAATGGCATCATAAATTACTGGCCTCCGGAATACCTGCAGCTGAGTTGGAGGCGATCCGATCCGAAGCAGAGTGGTTGATCGAACAGGATTTTGATAGGGCCGTACAAGCAGCCGACCCCGATCCTTCGACCGTTTCACAACATGTATTGGCGCCCACACCCATCACGCAGGAGCAAGGTGAGAGAAGTCCGGCCGGTGTACCCAAAGTGATCATGGTTGATGCAGCCTTATTCGCGATCCGTGAACTGATGCAAAAACACCCGGAAGCTGTTTTGTATGGACAGGATGTAGGCAAACGATTGGGTGGGGTTTTTCGAGAAGCAGCTACCCTCGGTGATCAATTCGGGGATCATCGGGTTTTCAATACAGCCATCCAGGAAGCCTATATCGTCGGTTCTACCGCTGGTATGGCAGCTGTTGGGATACGGCCGATCGTTGAAGTCCAGTTTGCTGATTATATCTATCCCGGATTGAATCAGTTGGTCACCGAGCTGTCCAAGAGTTGCTATCTCTCCATGGGTAAGTTTCCGGTGCCTATGGTACTTCGTGTTCCGATCGGCGCTTATGGTGGCGGTGGACCTTATCACAGCGGTTCGGTGGAAAGCACCTTGTTGTCGATAAAAGGTATTAAGGTCGCGTACCCCTCTAATGCGGCCGACATGAAGGGTTTGATGAAAGCTGCGTACTACGACCCCAATCCGGTTGTGATGCTGGAGCATAAAGGACTCTATTGGAGCAAAGTGGCTGGCACGGAAGATGCCCGCACACCCGAACCCGATGCCGACTATATTTTACCGCTAGGAAAAGCCAACATTGTTCTCCAGGCAGATGAAGATTATCTGGAGGCCGGCGACACCTTATTGGTGATCACATACGGAATGGGCGTGTATTGGGCCAAGGAAGCGGCGATGGAGTTTCCGGGACAGGTCGAGATCATTGATCTTAGAACGCTGGCACCGGTTGATATGGATCTGCTGATCGCTCGTATCCGGTTGCATGGAAAATGTCTGATGCTGACAGAGGAGCAGGTCTCCCATTCATTCGTGCAATCACTTGCCGGTAAACTGACAGAACAATGTTTCTCATCGCTCGACGCACCGATTCAAGTGATGGGGGCGTTGGATCTGCCGGCAGTACCCATGAATATGGGACTGGAAAAAGCCATGCTGCCTAATGCACAAAAGGTGGCAGAGCGAATGGATCGAATCTTGAGTGAGTAAGCTTATTTCTTTAGATCCAGTCGGATCTGTAGTTCATCAAATTGTTTGTCATCGATCGAAGCAGGTGCATCCAGCATCACATCCCTACCGGCGTTATTCTTCGGAAAGGCGATGAAGTCGCGAATGCTCTCACTTCCACCTAAGATTGAACAGAGTCGGTCGAATCCGAATGCGATTCCTCCGTGGGGCGGAGCACCATATTCAAACGCTCCCAATAAGAAGCCGAACTTATGTTGTTGCTCTTCTTTATCCATACCGAGTGCCGCAAACATTTTCTCTTGCAGTTCGCGTTGATAGATACGGATCGATCCGCCACCGATCTCGTTTCCGTTCAGCACCATATCATAGGCGTTCGCTTTGATCTGCGCATACGGATGATCCAAATATTTGGATGCATCATGGATCGAAGGCTCATTGTCGATCATGGTCTGGATCTGGGCGGGTTTAGGTGCCGTGAACGGATGATGCCGGGCTACCCAGCGGTTTCCTTCTTCATCGTATTCAAACAGAGGGAAATCCAATACCCACAATAATTTGAACTCATCTTTTTTGCGCAGTCCAAGTCGCTCCCCTAATTCCAAGCGGAGTTCGCTGGCAGCTTTGCGTGTACGCTCCTCGGCTCCGGCAACGATCAGAACCAGGTCGCCAGTTGTTGCGCTACAGGCATCGGCAATGGCTTTTAGTTTTTCCTCCGAATAGAATTTATCGACTGAGCTTTTATAGCTGCCATCGGCGAGGCACTTGATGTAAACAAGTCCTTTCATGCCGATCTGTGGTCGTTTGACCCAGTCGGTCAATTCATCGGTTTGTTTGCGTGTATATTCTGCGGCATCCGGAACAGCCAATGCGATTACCGTTTCGGCCTCATCGAAAACTTTGAAATCCGCACCGTCGATCAAAGCAGGCGAGGCGTTTCTGTCGCGGTATACTGAATCAGGTTTTTTCAAATTCAGTAACTGCATGTCGAATCGGATGTCGGGTTTATCATTGCCGTAAGTCCACATGGCTTCTTCCCAAGTCATTCGCTGAACCGATTCAGTGTAGTCGATGTTCTTGACTTCTTTGAAAATACTTTTGATCAGTTCCTCGAACATATGCAGGATATCTTCCTGCTCCACAAAAGCCATTTCGCAGTCGATCTGGGTGAATTCGGGTTGACGATCCGCACGGAGATCTTCGTCACGAAAACATTTTACGATCTGATAGTATCGATCGTAGCCGCTCACCATCAACAGTTGCTTGAATGTTTGTGGCGATTGGGGGAGCGCATAGAATTGCCCGGGATTCATGCGCGAGGGCACCACAAAATCACGTGCGCCTTCGGGTGTAGATTTGATCAAGAAGGGCGTCTCAATATCAAGAAAGCCTTGCTGGTGCAAATAGTTTCTGGCGGCCCGGTTAACGGCATAACGCAATTCAAGATTCTTGCGAACGGCTGCCCGGCGAAGATCCAGATAACGGTACCGCATGCGCAGATCGTCGCCACCATCGGTATCATCCTGTATGGTGAATGGAGGTGTGGCCGCCGCATTTAGAATGGTGAAATCAGTCACCAACAGCTCAATGTCGCCGGTGGGCAGCTGTGGATTCTTGTTGCTTCGTTCGGCCACGGTGCCATTGACTTGTAACACAAATTCACGACCCAGCGGATTTTTTTCCAGTTCCGTATTCAGGGATTCGTTGAACAACAGCTGTGTGATCCCATAGCGGTCGCGCAGATCGATAAAGGTTATCGAGCCGAATTTTCGAATGGTTTGTACCCAGCCCGCCAGGGTGACGGTTTGGTTGACATGCGACGCGCGTAGTTCTCCGCAGGTATGGGTTCTGAACATGATAGTTGATTTCCGTCGCGAAGATAACCCGAATCGGGGGCAACCTTACAGGGTCGTGGTGTGCTTTTCACGGACCTCACGGGGACGTTGCAGCAGGTAATAATTCAATAGTATGAGCAGGCCTGCAAGGAAGGGAATCAGGGATAGTTGCTTGCCATTGATGCCCATGATGACGATCTTTTCATCGAATTCAAGAAACTCAGAGATCATCCAAAACGAGTTGGCACTGATCCAGAAGGCGACGGCCAAATTGTGGGCCAGTTCGGAGGCGATGTGGCGGGTACGCCAGCTGATCATAATGGCAATAGTCAGGGTGGGAATGATCATCGCAATGCCCAATTCGCGCCAGAACAGACACCAGCTGATGTCTTTCAGCAACCAGAATACAATATGCATGTTCTCCATGCGTCGGAAACGGGCGGGGATCGAGTACATAGAATCCGGTGAAGCAGACATCTTAGTTGGTTTGGGGAAAGATATAAAAAGACTCGACTTATGCTTTGGCTTCGAACCGACCGACTGAGGCCTCTGGGTGGATCGGTTCCTCGTACATCCAGTGCCTTACCAATTGTCTCGCAAAATAGGGCGCCAGCGAACAGCCCTTTGTGCCCATTCCATTCAGGATGCCGATGCGCTTCTCATGGGAAGAGAAGCCCACGAATGGTCTGCGTTCCAATGTAGCGGGACGAATGCCTGCTATGTGATCAATCACCCGGTAGGGGAGCTTCAGCCATTTTTTGAGCGTTTGCTCTGTTTGTTCCCTGAATGATGGGGTGGGATGGGGATGGTTGAAGGACCATTGATAACTCGAGCCACACCACCAGCTTCCATTGCTGAGCGGGGCCAACATCACCCCATGTTTGTATATGCGATCCGATGGGAGCTCTGGTATATCGAGGATCAGTACTTCTCCTTTATTCGGGGCAAAGGGCAGGTTCGGGAAAAAACGATCGGCCAGTTGGCTGTTTCCATCACAGAAGATCACTCTTTCGGCCTGGATGTTTTTGTATACTATACTACCGGACTCGATCCGAAGTGCGGATGATTCAAACTTTTCATCGAGAAGCGATCCGGTTTCCAGCAGTTTGTTTCGGTTGCCCTCTAGTAGGCTCGGTAGGTCGATCAGATAAACCGGATCGATGAGCCCGGCCCCATGGGGTATTGCAAAGGGAAGGTCCGGGATATCGGAGTAATGGACCGGCGCTACATATTTTCCTTGTTGTTTCAACCGTTCAATAAAGCTGTTCCGCATCTGCTCAGAAGGGAAAAAATCAATCAGGGTGGATTGTCGGATCAACGAACGGTTCAGCCATTCGCCCATGGAGGCGTACGCCGCCTTAGCATATGATAGAAGTTCGTCCGATAACCAAACCTCTACGTGACGTCTGCCGGTGATGGGATTGATGATGCCTGCAGAAATGCGCGAGGGGGTATTGGGGTGAATAGTGTCAATGACACATACGCGCAATCCGGCACGCTGACATTCATAGCTTAGCCAGCTGCCGCAAAGGCCTTGTCCGATGATCAGCAGATCGACCTGCATGGATGATTCGTTCAAAAAAAAACCGCATCTGGGATGCGGTCGGGATGTTATTTTCCGAGGATCTCGGCCATTTTCTTTCCGATATCCGCTGGGCTGCTCACGACGTGGATAACACATTCGCCCATGATCTTCATTTTTGCTTCAGCCGTATCATCTGCGCCGCCTACGATGGCTCCGGCATGTCCCATGCGTCGGCCGGGAGGTGCCGTTTGGCCGGCGATGAATCCGACCACTGGTTTCTTATTGCCGGTTGATTTTATCCAGTTGGCCGCCTCTGCTTCCATTCCACCCCCGATCTCACCGATCATGACAATGGCATCTGTATCAGGATCGTTCATGAACAACTCCATGGCATCTTTGGTGGTGGTGCCGATGATCGGATCTCCTCCGATTCCGACAGCGGTAGAGATACCCAAACCGGCTTTGGCCACTTGATCGGCCGCTTCGTAAGTCAGCGTACCTGATTTCGAAACAATACCGATACGGCCGGGGATGAATACAAATCCAGGCATGATTCCCACTTTGCAGGCACCGGCAGTGATAACACCTGGGCAATTCGGTCCGATCAGTCGGGTGTTCTTTCCCTGTAAATAATTTTTGGCTTTCACCATGTCCTGTACCGGAATGCCTTCTGTGATACAAACGACCAGCTCTATACCTGCTTCGGCAGCTTCCGTGATGGCATCTGCGGCAAAGGCCGGTGGGACGAAAATAATGCTCACATTGGCGCCGGTGGCTTTAACACCATCGGCTACTGTATTGAAAACCGGACGGTCAAGATGCGTGGTGCCGCCTTTGCCGGGCGTTACGCCTCCGACGACCTGGGTTCCGTACTCCATCATTTGTCCGGCGTGAAAACTGCCTTCCGTACCGGTGAATCCCTGAACCAGGATCTTGGATGATTTATTGACGAGGATACTCATATTGTGATTTGGAATTGACCGCAAAATTAGGGGGAATTCGGCCCCTGACAAGAGGAGGAAAGGCTATTTCAGGAGATCATCCATATTTCGGTCGGGATCGATTTTGCCCCGTTGCTCCAACATGCGCATGTCCTTCGCATCTTTCAGGAAGTCGGACGCAAAAATGAAATCGTTCAGGCGCTGGTTCTTGCTGAAAATGATATCCTTGTTGCTTCCTTCCCATTCTTTGTGCCCCTGGTACATATAGAGAATATAATGGCCGATCTCCATCACACTGTTCATGTCGTGTGTGTTGATTACGGTGGTCATATTGTATTCAACGGTGATATCTCGGATCAGCTTGTCGATCACCAGGGAGGTTTGCGGGTCCAGGCCCGAATTGGGCTCATCGCAAAAAAGGTATTTCGGATTCAATACGATCGCCCGAGCTAGGGCTACCCTCTTTTTCATACCGCCACTGAGTTCGGCCGGATATTTCTTATTGACGCCTGGAAGGTTGACTCGCTCCAGCACTTCATTCACACGCTCTTTTTTACGGGCGATCGAGTCAGAGGAGAACATGTTCAGCGGAAAGAGAATATTCTCTTCCACATTGAGGCTGTCGAACAGTGCTGACCCTTGGAATAGCATTCCGATCTCTTTGCGGATCTCCGTACGTTGTTCATCATTCATTTCCGTAAAGGAGGTTCCATCATACAGGACCTCTCCAGCTTCAGGCTGAAAGAGTCCGACCATACATTTCATCAATACCGTTTTGCCGCTGCCACTGGCGCCGATGATCAGATTACACTGGCCAGCCTTCATCACCGCATTCACATCCTCGATGATGGCTTTCCCGTTAAAGGACTTTTGTATGTTTTTTACCTCGATCATTTTGTTATAATAGCAAAGCCGAAAGCACGTAGTCGGCAAACAGGATCAGGACACAACTTACCACAACCGCTTTGGTACTTGCACGGCCGATCTCCAATGCGCCGCCTCGTACATAGTAGCCAAAATAAGCGGGTATACCTGAAATGATGAAGGCGAATACATAGGATTTGGTCAATGCAAAGTATACGTTGTATGGAACAAACAGGTCGACCAGGCCTTTATCATAAATATTCGCCGGGATGATTCCCGCCATCGTGCCGGCCAGCCTTCCTCCCCATATACCCAGTACCATCGCAATGATGACCAGCAAAGGAATCATGATAAGCGCTGCTACGATCTTAGGTAGAATGAGATAAGCTTTGGAATTGATGCCCATGATCTCCAGGGCATCGATCTGCTCGCTCACGCGCATGTTGCCTAGTTCACTGGCTATCCTACTTCCGGCAACACCCGCCAGTACAATACAAACCAAGGTGGGGGCGAATTCTAAAATCACTGTATCACGTACGATCTGTGCGATCGTGGTGAGTGGTATCAGTGGGCTGACCAACTGATAGGCTGTTTGTATCGTCGAAACAGCTCCAATAAACACAGAGATAATGGCCACAATGCCCAGCGAACCGATTCCGATCTCCGCACATTGGTGCATGAATTCACGCCAATACATTCGGCCATTTTCCGGTTTGGCGAACATGCCTTTTAGCATGATCATGAATTGACCTATGTCCTTGAAGAGCTTCATTTTACTTGGCCTCAGCCGATGGTTTACGGAAACGTTTCCACCAGCGGGATTGTTTCACGATCTCAGCCGTTGCGGTTTTTGATTTTAATTGCGCATCCACCACGGCGATCATGGCCATGTTCACGATGCTTCTGACGGAGGAGCCCAGTTGAAGAATGTGAACGGGGCGTTTCAGTCCCAGCAGGATCGGTCCAACCGCATCCGCTGTTTCTAATTCTTTCATCAGGTTATAGGCGATGTTGCCGGCCGACAGATTTGGAAAGATCAGTGTATTCACTTCCTGGTCAGCTAACTCGCTGAACGGATAATTCTCTTTTATCAATTCCTGGTTGAAGGCTACACTCGCTTGCATTTCCCCATCTACGATCAGATTCGGCATTTTCTGCTTCACGATCTCCCGGGCTTTGGCTACCAAACGGGCTTCAGGCGAATCACTGCTTCCGAAATTCGAATAACTCAACAGGGCGATCCGTGGAACGATGTTGAAGTTGCGCACCTCTCTGGCGGCAAGAAGGGTAATCTCGGCCAGTTCTTCTGCTGTGGGACTGAAATTCACCGTTGTATCCGCCAGGAACAGCGGACCTTTCTTTGTCAACATCAGATACATCCCTGCGATCTTCGTGGTGCCTTCTTCGGTTCCAATCGTTTGCAGCGCCGGGCGAATTGTATCGGGGTAATTTTTTGACAGACCGGAGATCATGGCATCCGCATCGCCACACTCAACCATCATACAGCCATAATAGTTCCGATCCTTCATGATCTTTCTGGATTCATAGGAATTGAATCCTTTGCGACCTCGTTTGGCGAAGAATAGATCTCCGTAATGATTTCTTTTCTCCTCGGAGACGTCACTTCTCGGATCGAAAATGGGCAGACCTTCGATATCAATACCGTTAGCGGCAGCAATAGTGCGTATCCGATTTTCATCACCCAAGAGGATTGGATAGCCAATGCCGTCATCAAATACGATTTGGGCCGCTTTCAAGACTTTCACATTATCTGCTTCGGCGAAAACGATACGTTTAGGATCGCGACGGGCTTTGTTGCCTAAGATCCGCATCACTTGGTTGTCCAGCCCCAGTCGCTTATTCAACTCAGTTACGTATCCCGGCCAGTTGGTGATCGGACTTTGTGCTTCGCCACTTTCCATGGCAGCCTTTGCTACCGCGGGGGCGACCGTTGCAAGAAGTCTCGGATCGAGGGGTTTGGGAATGATATAGTTCGGGCCGAATGTAATATTGCTTTCATTGTAAGCCATGTTCACGATATCCGGCACCGGGGTGCGGGCCAATTCCGCAAGGGCTTTGACGGCAGCCAGCTTCATGGCTTCGTTGATGTGACGGGCCCGAACGTCAAGTGCGCCTCTGAAAATGTAGGGGAAGCCCAACACATTATTGACCTGGTTGGGATAATCACTTCTGCCCGTAGCCATGATCAGGTCTTTACGCGCGCCGGTGGCTTCCTCCCAACTGATCTCCGGATCGGGGTTGGCCATGGCAAATACGATCGGATTTTTTGCCATCGATTTGACCATATCCGCATTCACCAGATTACCTGCGCTGAGTCCGATGAATACATCTGCGTCTTTCATGGCCTGTGCCAGCGTCATTTCTCCCTTCGCATTGGCGTATTTCAATTTGAAATCTTCCATGTCCGTCCGCCCCTTGTGCAACACGCCTTTCTTGTCGAAGAGTAAAAAGTTTTCATGTCGGGCGCCCAAGGCTTCATATAGTTTGATACAGGCCATCGCGGCAGCTCCTGCACCGATCACTACAAAACGAACTTTCTCGATTTTCTTTTTCTGCACCTCCAACGCATTCAACAAGGCAGCGGCACTGATGATGGCCGTGCCATGCTGGTCATCATGCATCACCGGAATATTGAGCTGTTTCTTCAACTCCTGTTCGATGTAGAAACACTCCGGTGCCTTAATGTCTTCCAGGTTGATGCCCCCAAACGTGGGCTCCAACGATTTTACGATCTCCACAAACTTGACCGGATCTTTTTCGTTGATCTCGATGTCGAACACATCGATATCGGCAAAAATTTTGAAGAGTACGCCTTTTCCTTCCATCACCGGTTTGCTGGCCTCTGGACCGATGTCTCCCAAGCCGAGAACAGCGGTACCATTGCTGATCACGGCTACCAGATTGCCTTTCGCGGTGTATTTGTATACATTTTCCCGGTTGTCTGCGATCTCTAAGCAGGGACTGGCCACGCCGGGTGAATAGGCGAGTGAAAGGTCGCGCTGTGTTTTGGCTTCTTTGGTGGGGACGACTTCGATCTTGCCGGGGCGCCCTTTAGCATGATACTCGAGCGCTTGCTGTTTCCTCAGGTCGTTTTGCATAGCAATGAATTAGAGGGTGCAAGGTACAAAACCGGAAGGGAAAGGACTATTTGGAGCTGTTGAGGCTGGCCCCCAGCCAAGCCATGAGCCCAACCCCGACTTCCAAGGCCGACTCATCCACATCGAAACGTGGTGTATGCACCCCATGAATGATCCCTTTACTTTCATTGCGTGTACCCAGCCGAAAAAAACAAGCTGGGATTTGCTGGGCATAGTAGCCAAAATCCTCGGCCCCCATTCGGAGTTCGGTTTCAGAAACTTGATCGTTGCCAATGTAATCGACCGACAGTTGACGACAAGCCTCGTTTACTTTTTCATTGTTGTGCACGCAAGGGTACCCGACATCTATGTGTAGGTCCAATTCTCCGCCCATAGATTTGACCAGGTCAACCGACAACCGGCGGATCTTCTCATGCGCCTCCTTTCTCCAGTTTTCATCCATCGCCCTGAATGTTCCCATCAATTTCACCTGCTCGGGGATGACATTGGTTGTTGTTCCCCCTTGTATAGAAGTGATAGAAAGTACAGTTGGATTGAACGGTTGATTATGCCGGCTGATCAATTGTTGAAGCGCCGTGATGAGGTGTGCGCTAATCAGGATCGGATCGATCGCTAAATGAGGAGATGCCGCATGCCCTCCCTTGCCTTTGATCGTGAAATAAAGTTCATCGGCACTTGCCATCACCTTGCCTGCCCGAAAACTGGCTTTTCCTGCATCCAGTAATGTATTCACATGAAGCGCAACGATCGCTTCCGGTTTCGGATTTTCCAGCACACCGTCGCGAATGAGTAATGAAGCGCCACCCGGATTTTTTTCTTCACCAGGTTGAAAGATCAACTTGACCGTCCCACTCCAATCGGTCCTTGTTGTTTGGAGTATTTGCGCCGCGCCTAATAAACAAGCTGTATGCACATCATGCCCACAGGCATGCATCACGCCTTCGTTCAATGATTTATAGGGAATAGCCGTTTCTTCAGTGATCGGCAGGGCGTCCATGTCGGCGCGCAGGGCCACGATGCGCGCATCAGGATCCTTCCCCCGGATCAGTCCAACTACACCCGTGGTGGACATCACCTGGTAGGGGATATCCATTTGTTTCAATTTCTCTTGTACAAAAGCCGACGTTTGAAACTCCTGATAACTCAACTCAGGATGTGCGTGCAGGTGACGGCGCCATTCGATCACCTGCGGTGCGATCTGTTTAGCCAGTTCCTGTATGCGTTTGAGCATGTTAGCGGTTGTTGGGTTGGGGGACGTTATTGATGAAGTAGGTATCGATCTCATCGTTCATCACAAACACGCCCTTTGGGAAAAGCGGTTTGAGCTTCTGAGAGAAGTATAAAGCGTCTTCTTTGGTTTTAAAATTACCCACCTTTAGTTTGTAATAGGGGGCCTGATGCCAGAGATAGGGTTTCAGGTCTGGGTAATTTTGATAGATCAGTGTTTTGGCCTGAATGGCTTCCTGACGGTCTTTAGTATTCGATACCAGTAATCGGAATCCCGCAGTTACCCGACGGCCGGATCGAGTGGTGTATTCATTCACCTCGATCTGCTTGGCAATCAATTGATCGATTCGGGCATCCTTCACGATTCGGATCGACCCTGAATCCGGTCTTGTACGGGGGATGGTGTCTTGTCCCGTTGACGATAGGGAAGTGATCAAGAAAACACAAGTCAATAGTATGGCGTATCCGGTTTCTTTCATGTTAATAAGCACTACCAGCCGAAGCGATGTTTTCGATCGGATGCCAGGTGGTTTTGATTTCTTGCAGGTCAAGAATCCGGTAGGGAGAAAGGGCGTCGTTTTCAGGTAGAGAAACGATCCGCTTCAAGTTGGCGGTTGCAGCAAGCTGAGTCTCTTTCCATGCGCTGTTATCCAGGCTACTCATCAAGATGGCATTCACGTCCAGGTGACCCGCCATCCAGGGGAGCAGTTCACTTTTTTTCCCGGTTAATATATTCACGACGCCCCCGGGAAGATCTGAGGTGGCCAGGGCTTCCGTAAAACTAATGGCTGCCAATGGACGATCTGTATGTGCCACGATCACACAAGTGTTTCCGCCTGCGATAGCAGCGGCCATGGGTTGGATCAATCCCAACAAGGGTTGTTCATTGTTTGCCATGATCCCCACAACGCCCATCGGTTCCGGAACAGAAAAATTGAAATGGGAGCTGGCAACCGGATTCACGGTACTGAACAATTGATGATACTTATCGCACCAGCCGGCAAAATGTACCAAGGTGTCGATGCAGGCATCTACTTCTTTTTTTGCCTGAGCCGTTGATGATCCGCTGTCAGTCAATTCACGGATCATTTCCGTTCGTCGTGCTTCAACTACTTCGGCCATTCGGTAAAGGATCTGCCCCCGGTTGTATGCCGTCTTTCCGCTCCATCCGCCGAACGCGGAACGGGCAGCGGTTACGGCGTCGCGCAGGTCTTTACGAGAGGACAAGCAGGCGTTCGCCAGTGCCTTTCCATCGGCATCGCTAACAGTATAATATCGTCCGGATTCGGTCCGTGGGAATTGGCCTCCGATGTATAGCTTGTAAGTCTTTAATACGGAGAGTCGGGTTTGATTTTTTTTGATGGGCATGACTTTCCGTTTAGCTGTTTATGTCCAAGTAGGGTGATAATCCATGTAAGCCGCCTTCTCTTCCAAATCCGCTCTCTTTGAATCCGCCGAAGGGAGCCGCTGCGTCGAATTTATTGAAGGTATTAGCCCAAACCACGCCAGCACGTAACCGTCGGGTCATGTTGAAAATCCGCGATCCTTTGTCGGTCCATACACCCGCACTCAGTCCGTAGGGCGTGTTGTTCGCTTTTTCGATCACCTCATCATCGGTTCGGAATGTCAGAATAGCTAAGACCGGACCGAAAATTTCTTCTTGGGTAATTCGATTGCTCTGCGCCACATCGGTGAATAATGTAGGCGGACACCAAAATCCTTTTTTCGGTAATGAACAGGCAGGCTGGTGAATCGCTGCGCCCTCTTTTTTCCCGATCTGGATATATCGAAGGATCGTGTCCAGCTGCTCCTTCGAGTTGATTGCACCGATGTCTGTGTTTTTATCCATCGGATCCCCCACAATCAGTGTTGAGATTCGATCCTTCAACTTGCGGATGAATTCTTTCGCGATCGATTCTTGCAGATATAATCTCGAACCGGCACAGCATACATGGCCCTGATTGAAAAATATTCCATTCACGACACCCTCTACTGCTTGGTCCAGGGAAGCATCTTCAAAAACGATGTTTGCTGCTTTGCCGCCCAGCTCCAGTGTGGATCGTTTATTCGTTCCGGCGATCGATCGTTGTATGATCTTTCCAACGGAAGTAGATCCGGTGAATGCGATCTTGTTCACATCTGGATGCTCGACTAACGCTGCGCCGGTTGCTCCGGCTCCTGTGATGATGTTTACAACACCTGGAGGCAGGTCTGCTTCCTGGAGTATCGATGCCAATTTCAAGGCAGTGAGTGAAGTTGTTTCTGCGGGTTTCAGCACCACGGTATTTCCGGTTGCCAAGGCGGGTGCGATCTTCCAGGCAGCCATCAAGAGTGGAAAATTCCACGGGATGATCTGTCCGGCTACTCCCAAAGAATTCAGTTTTTTCTGTGGGAAGGCATAGTTGAGTTTATCAGCCCAACCGGCATAATAGAAAAAGTGCTGCGCGGCCGTGGGTACATCAAAATCGCGACTCTCGCGAATCGGCTTGCCGCCATCCAGCGTCTCAATGATGGCCAGCTCACGTGCTTTCTCCTGGATGATACGCGCGATGCGGAAGATATACTTGCCTCGTTCTGCAGGCGCCATTTTTTTCCAGACCTTCTCATAGGCATTCCGGGCCGCCCGAACGGCACGATCTACATCCTTTTCATTGGCCACTGCGATGCGGCTGAGTTCTTTTTCATTGGCCGGATTGATGGTGTTGAAATATTGGCCACTATCTGGTTTTTGCCATTTTCCATTGATAAACAAACCATACTCGGGTTCGATCTGTGCAGCGGCAGCGGATTCAGGTGCCGGGTCGTATTGCCAATCGGTATCAAACCGTAGCGGCTTGATCTTGGCTTTATTGATTTGTTTGGATGCTGTCTTCGCCATGGGTTAGGTTTGATCAGTCGACTGAAAAATAGGCGGCCGATTGGTATTGTCCGGTGGTCTCTTTTCGTATATGCATCAACACATCATTCGCAAGGCTACTGGCGCCGAAGCGGAACCATTCATTGCTCATCCAGTCTTGCCCGAGTGTCTCACGTAACATGACTAGGTAATGAAGCGCCAATTTTGATTTGGATATTCCACCCGCCGGTTTCATGCCAACTTGTATGCCGGTTTTGTAATAGAAGTCTCGTATCGCTTCGAGCATCACCAGGGTGACGGGCATGGTGGCGGCCGGCTGAATTTTTCCGGTCGACGTTTTGATGAAATCTGCGCCAGCGTACATGGCGATCTCGCTGGCCCGGCGGACTTTGTCGAGCGAGCCCAATTCACCGGTTTCTAAGATTACTTTTAAACGAGCCTGACCGCAAGCTTCCTTGATGGCGGCGATCTCATCGAAGACGAAATTGTATTCGCCGGCATGAAATTTGCCTCGACTGATCACCATATCCACTTCGTCGGCTCCTTCGCTGACAGCAAATCGCGTATCGGCCAATTTGATGGCGCGGGTGGATTGTCCGCTGGGAAAGGCAGTTGCTACTGAGGCCACCTTGATCTTGGAACCTTCTAATGTTTTTTTTGCCACCCGAACAAAATTGGGGTAGACACAAATTGCAGCTACAGTAGGGATGTTCGGTAATTCATCATGCGGGTGCATGGCCTTGTAGCAAAGTTGACGGACTTTCTGATCGGTGTCTTTCCCCTCAAGGGTGGTCAGGTCGATCATATTCAGGACCATGTTCAATGCCTGTCGCTTCGAAGATTGCTTGATGCTTCTCTTGGTGAAACGGGCAGCCCGCTCCTCGATGCCGGTCTGGTCGACCGGGGCGGTCCGTCTGAAATCCGGTAGTATTACAGTGGTTGAGTTACCTGCCATACAGCTTTTCAAAAATAGAACTATTGTGTGGATTCCACGTTCATAACTCGTAGGCAGATGCAGGAATTCTTCTGTTTATTCGTCGAACTATCTCGCGGATTTTCCGTTGATTTGTCTCCCCCTAATCGCTCAATCAATTAAAGACTATGCGAACGTTCCTTAAACTGCTTGCCTTTTCGTTGTCAGGTTTTTCATTCCTGCAAACATTTGCGCAACCCACTTTCCCCGAAAACGGCGTGGCTGACCCCCGACAGGGTTTTTATGCCTTCACGCATGCCACCTTGGTGCAGCATGCAAAGTCCACCATCAACAATGCTACCCTCATCGTACGCGATGGGAAGATCATATCTGTTGGTTCGGGGCTCCCTGTTCCGGTCGGAGCGGTGGAGATCGATTGTACAAATAAATTCATCTATCCGTCTTTTGTCGACCTCTATGCCGAATATGGCATGCCTGCACAACAGAACACCGGTCGCGGTGGTGGTTTCAACTTCGCCCAACAGCCGCAGTTGGAAACAGCTACAAAAGGTCCGTTCGGATGGAATCAGGCCATTCGTCCGGAGGTCAACGCCTACGCCTCCTTCTCTGTCAATGATGCACAAGCTAAATCCATGCGTGAGGCCGGCTTCGGTGCCGTGTTGACGCACGTGCGCGATGGTATTGCTCGTGGTACCGGTGCACTGGTGACACTTGCCAATGAAAAAGAGAATCTCGTGGTGCTAAAAGAAAAAGCTTCGGCCCACTACTCATTCAGCAAAGGATCCTCCACACAAAGCTATCCCAGCTCCATGATGGGCTCTATCTCC
>JBKCMR010000050.1:0-1441 GCA_046300055.1 Bacteroidota bacterium | reverse complement strand
CTATCCATTCGTGGCTCAACTCAATCCGGGTACTGCTTACTATTTCAATAATAACCTGACCCCCGGTTCTTCCCTCAATAACATTCCGAATGAAACCGTGAGCTGGGAAAATTCTACACAAACAAATATCGGTGTCGATGTAGCGTTGTTGAAAAGCAAGCTGAATGTCACCTTTGATATTTACCAGAAGAAGATCACTGACATGTTGATCGACTTCCCTGTGGCCAATGCACTGGGATATGCGGGTAGCTCGGTGATCCCTGCTAATGCCGGCAGCATGGTGAATAAGGGTTGGGAATTGTCTGCCACGTACCGTGATAAAGCCGGTAAACTCAATTACAGCATCACGGCTAATCTCAGTGATGTCCGTAATGAAGTATTGGATACAAAAGGCTTAGACATCGTACAAGGCAATCAGGTTTCTCGTGCAGGCTTCCCTGTTCGTTCCTATCAACTTTATCGCACCAACCGTCTGTATCAGCCGGGTGAGAACTTTAATAGTCCTTACAACGGAACTCGGGTAACCGGTGCCGGTGACATCAAGTTTGTTGACCTAGATGGTAATGACACGCTTAATGCTAAGGATCGTGTGCTGATGGGCAATAATTTCCCTCGCTATGATTTTAGCTTAAACCTGAATGCTGATTACAAAGGATTCGACCTGAATATCTTTTTGTTCGGCGTGGCCAAGCGTGACAACTATATCTCCGGCGTAGGAGTAGAGCCATTCAACGCAGGTAACTGGTTCGCTACGGGATTGACTTCTGCGCTTGAGCGTTGGACCCCCGAGAAGACGAATTCTCGCTACCCACGTCTGTTCTCAGGTGGAAACGGCAACTATATCTCTTCTGATTTCTGGTTGCGTAACGGTGCCTTCATGCGTATCAAGCACATCACACTCGGATATACACTGGATAAGAAATGGGCAGAGAAGATCGGTGTACAGCAACTGCGTTTTTATGTGAACACAGTGAATCCGTTCACGTTCTCCAATTACGAGCCCGGTTTCGATCCGGAGATCAGTAATACCAATGGAGCTTTCTATCCGATCATGAAAACCACCACTGTTGGTGTTAACCTCCGCTTTTGATCACCCGCAAAAATTCAATCATGAAAAATAAATTCATAACCGGTTCTCTTCTCCTGCTGGTGCTTGCGATCGCACCGGGCTGTAAGAAGTATCTCGACCGGAATCCGCTTTCTACTTTCTCGCAGGCCGACTTCTATAACAATGCCGCTCAAGTACAACAGGCACTTACCGGTGTCTATAATGCCTTCGGCGCACGTACGGTGAGTCCGACTTTCAACAACCCAACTCCCTATTATTCGAAAATGGATCTGTATACGGAGTTGGGACATGAGCGTAATCTCAATGGTACTATCGCATCTGGTGCGTATAATTCAACCAACGGTACTGTCTCCGAATTGTGGACCGCTTTCT
>JBKCMR010000049.1:0-7663 GCA_046300055.1 Bacteroidota bacterium | reverse complement strand
CCACTTCACATAGGGGCCGAATCGTCCGACGTTCACGGACACATCTTTTTCTTCGTATTGCCCCATGACCCCTTGCGCACCGAAGAGATTCATCGCCTCTTCATAGCTGATCGTTTCAATGCTTTGGCCCGTTGGGATCTTAGCAAAACGAGGCTTTTCTTCGTCATCTGCCGTACCGATCTGTATCATCGCACCGAATCGTCCCATCCGGGCAATAACGGGCTTTCCGGATTTAGGATCAGTTCCCAATAATCTTTCTCCTTTGATCCGTTCAGCGGTTTCGATGGTTTCATCCACTTCCTTCTTGAATGGTTTATAGAAGGATTGGATCATCTGGCTCCATTTGCGCTTTCCATCAGCCACTTCATCGAACTCATTTTCGATGGAGGCCGTGAAGCCATAGTCCATGATCTGGTGGAAATGTTGTTTGAGGAAATCAGTGACGACCAGTCCCAGATCAGATGGGAACAATTTAGACTTCTCCGCACCGGTATTTTCAAATTCCGTCACCGCACTCAACTTATCCTTTTTCAATGTCAATACCTGATAAGCACGACGTGTTCCTTCTTTATCGCGTTTCTCAACGTAGCCTCTTTTGAGAATGGTGGAAATGGGTGGCGCGTAGGTGGAAGGTCGGCCGAGTCCCAATTCTTCCAGTTTTTTTACTAACGAGGCCTCCGTATAACGAGGAAGGGGTCGGGAAAAACGCTCGATCGCATGCAATTCATTCAAGGAAAGTGCCTGTCCCTTCTTCATGGGCGGGAGGATGCCTTCCGGTTGGTCATCGCTTTCTTCTTCATCCTTGCCTTCCATATATACTTTCAGGAAGCCGTCAAATTTCAATACCTCTCCGGTTGCCTGTAGGTTTTCTTTATTCGTGGAGATTTCGATATCCACGGTTGTCTTTTCCAATTCAGCATCGGCCATCTGAGAGGCCATCGTTCGCTTCCAGATCAATTCATAGAGTCTGGCCCATTCTGCTTCTTCGATTCGGGAGGTACTCATGTATGTGGGGCGAATGGCCTCGTGCGCCTCTTGAGCACTTTCGTTCTTGTTTTTATATTTTCTGAACTGGTGATATTCTTCACCGTACATTGAATTCACGGTTTGTGATATGTCCGCCAGCGCTGTCTTACTGAGATTTACGCTATCTGTACGCATGTAGGTGATGTATCCATTTTCATACAATCGCTGCGCGATCTGCATGGTTCTGGATACGCTATAACCCAACTTGCGGGACGCTTCTTGCTGAAGGGTCGATGTAGTAAAGGGCGGGGCAGGGGAGCGTTTGCCGGGTTTGACCTGGATCTCGGTTACTTTATAAGATGCTCCCTTACAGGACTCAAGAAATTTCTCAGCTGATTGAGCATTGGGTTGTTTCTTACCTTCTGCTAAAAAAGAAAATTGTCGTCCCTCTGCATCTGGCGACTGAAAGGAGGCTTCAATTTTAAACTGGCTCTCAACATTAAAGGCATTGATCTCTCGTTCCCGTTCCGCGATCAGGCGTACGGCAACACTTTGCACCCGACCGGCACTCAGGTTATTGCGCATGCTCATCTTGCGCCAGAGAACCGGACTCAATTCAAATCCCACGATACGATCCAGAATGCGACGTGCTTGTTGAGCCATTACCAGGTTCATATCAACCTTGCGCGGCTTCTCAACTGCTGATAGAATAGCCGGTTTAGTGATCTCATGAAAAACGATCCGCTTGGTGTTTTTAGGATCTAACCCCAATACTTCACACAGATGCCAGCTGATGGCCTCACCCTCTCGGTCCTCGTCCGTTGCCAGCCATACTTCCTTTGATTTCTTTGCCAGTGACTTGAGTTCGCTGACTACTTTTTCTTTATCTGGGGAAACGATATATCGCGGTTCGAAATGATTGTCGATATCGATACCCATGCCGGCCTTCTCCAGATCACGTATGTGACCGAAACAACTTTTTACCTGAAATTCAGATCCTAAGATCTTTTCTATGGTTTTGGCTTTAGCCGGACTCTCTACGATCAGTAAATTCTTAGCCATGAGGGACATTGAAGTAAAAAACCGCTTTTCAGCGGTTGCAAATTAGAGCAAGATTAGGAAATTTTCCACCAACGGGGATTTTCTACTCATTTGTGTTGTATCAACCAAGTCTGTTTTGGCCTGTCAATCACTTGGTCCTCAGACTACTCCACACCCGTTCGGCCCAGCGTTTATAATCTTTTCCGGAGGGGTGCAATCCATCGCTCGTTATCAACTCCGGCTCTGCTGATGCTTGCCTCGTTAGGTCTGTAATATATATGTAGCTCACACCATGTTTTTGACAGAGTCGATCTTTTGCCTGGTTGTATTGATCGATCGCACTTGCGATTTCTTCCCGGTTTCGGTCTGCCGCATATGGCGTAACACCCCAGTCGGGAATAGATAATACCCGAACCCGATCTGCATCATTTGCGGCATATTTAAGAGCCCGAATAAGTAGCCGTTCAAATTCCGGCTCAAATGATTCAACTGGTCTGCCCCGGTATTGATCGTTCACCCCGATCAGCAGGGTGACCAGATCATGATCGTGAAGGATGGGCTGCACAGCTTCTTCCTTATCGATGGCAGCACTTAATTCATCAGTGGTCCAGCCCGTTTTGGCGATCACCTGTAAATGCTCTACCGGGCTATTATTTTGACGAAGTAGAGTGGCTAACTGGTATGGAAAACTGTCTTGTGTTGGAACGGACTCGCCGATCGTGTAGGAGTCTCCCAGAGCCAGGTATTTATTGATCTTGGTCATTACTGTTTTTTGCTAACAAGAAAATGTAAGATCTCTTGGCAAACTTGCTCGTCGCGGTATATGCGTCTGTGTCCCAAGCCAGCTGTGGTCACGAATCGGATATTTGGAAGCTTCAATTGTATGGTGGGCATAATATCATCGTACGGGGTGATGTCATCGTTTCGATCATGCACCCAAAGAATCGGATTGGTGAGCGTTCGCGCCACTCGATTTACCGAAAACCAGGAAGTGGGGTGATCGCTTTTTTGTTCGATCAACACATCGATCCGTTTCATGATGTTAGGTGATAATTGTAGAGTGGCCTGGAGCTGTTGTAAGGCCGACCGGGTTTCAGTGGCTGGGGCGATCAGCACTACGCGATCAGCTGTTTGAGGAGGCTGCTCGTCTAATGCTAAACTCAATGACAGGCCACCGAAAGAATGTGCGATATAGCCATCGATCGGTCCCCAGGTAGCCCGTATCGACTGGATCAGTTTTCTGTATCGGAGGGAGTGGATTGTTTTTCCTTCACTATCGCCATGCGCCGGGGCATCAAAAGCAATCACTTCCACACCCTCACGACACAGGGCTTCGATCAAATGAGCAAAATTTCGGGCAGAAGAGGAAAATCCATGAAGGATCAGAACCCTGCTTGAGCCACCCATGTTCCATCTCCATCCCTGGCATTTGTCGCCCGATTCTATCAATTGAAGGGCCTCCGCCTGTTGAAAGATAGAAGGAAGTGGTTTTTGGGAGCGGGCCTGCGGGGTGATGAACAGTGTGAAAGCCTGTTTGGCCGCCCAGGCAGGCCAAAGCCAGGCACCGATCCGAAACCAAAGACGATAAAGTGTTAGCACGGCGCAAAGTTATCATCCATTCAACTATTTATTCGATGCGTTGTTTACTTACTTTTGCGGCGCGGAAACAGCCGAACTTTCTTATGTACAACATTACCTTTCAATTTGAGCAACCCGGTCTGGAACCTCGGACGTTGAACGGGGTAGAACCCGGACAAAGCATCCTGGAGGTTGCCCTCAAAAATGATATCGATCTCCATCATAATTGTGGTGGAGTATGTGCCTGCAGCACCTGCCACCTGTATGTTCAGCAAGGTGAACAACACCTGGAGGAGCTGAGCGATAAGGAGGAAGATTTCATTGATCGTGCTGTTAACCCCAGACTGAATTCACGTTTAGGCTGTCAGTGTCTTCTACAAGAGGGGCAAGGATCGATCGTTGTCACATTGCCTGATCAAACACAATTCCTCGGCGAATAATAACTACCTATGGCACATTTCGAACCCCCCATTCATTGGTCCGATCACGAGGACATTGCCCTGAAACTCTACGAGCGATTCGGAGATGAATTCAATGAAGGACGGATTTATCGTATCCGGTTCACCGAACTATTGGAATGGGTGTTACAAATACCCGGTTTTGTCGGTACACGCGAACAAAGTACAGAAGGCCATCTGGAGATGATCCAAAGTTCTTGGGTCTATGAATGGCGCGACAATCAGCGTTGACTCATTCGCCTTTAGTATCTTAGGGGCCGTAATGCCAAGCCTCGAAACATTTCCTTTTCAGTCCGTTCGACATTTCATTTTCGACATCGATGGGGTGTTGACAGATGGTTCTGTATGGGTCATGCCCGGTGGCGAGCAAGTCAGGCGCATGAACATAAAAGACGGCTATGCCCTCCAGCTGGCCATCAAAATGGGTTACACCGTTACCGTCATATCCGGTAGTGCCCGATCTGCGGTGGATGACCGTTTACTGAAATTGGGGATTCTTGATGTTCATTTTGGCGTTGTCGACAAAGCATCCTTTCTGTTGGCCCGAATGAGTGAAATGGGCTGGGATCCTAGCCTAGCGCTCTATATGGGCGATGATGTTCCGGACCTTGGGGCTATGTCTTTAGTGGGATTAGCCTGTTGTCCGAGTGATGCAGCTGCCGATATTTTATCCGCCGCTCAGTACATTTCCCCAAGGGGAGGCGGTATGGGCTGTGTGCGGGATGTGATCGAACAAGTCCTGCGTTTGAATGATCATTGGAGTCATCAACCCGACATTGCCTCCCGTTAAACATGCCACCGATCCTTGCTTTTTTACGATTGATTCGTTGGCCTAATTTGGTGTTCATTGCCATCACCCAATGGTTAGTATATTTTTGCTTGTATCGTCAGTTGGCCGATAACCAGTTCGATGGGATTATCGATTTGCGTATTTTTTGGTGGATACTCGCCTCGGTATTGATCGCAGCGGCGGGTTATGTGATCAATGATTATTTCGATATCAATATCGATGAAGTAAATCGTCCTCAACGACAGGTAGTAGATAAGTTGATCTCTCGTCGATGGGCCATGTTCTGGCATCTAAGCATGAGTCTAGCCGGTTTAGGCTGTACAGCTTTGGCCGTTCGCTGGGAGTCGCATGCCTACCTGTTTTTTGCCAACATCACCTGCGTTATCGCCCTTTGGTTGTACTCCACCCACCTAAAGAAAACGCTATTGGTGGGGAACATACTGATCGCACTGCTTACCAGCTGGACGGTCTGGGTGATTTTTCTCTCCCAATTCAGTTGGGCAGAACTTTTTGAGTCCCCCAACGCTTCCCAACAAAAATTGATCCGTATCGTAATCTTGTATACAGTCTTTTCATTCGTGATTACCCTGATTCGGGAAGCGGTGAAAGACATGGAGGATCGGATAGGAGATGCTCGGGCAGGCTGTCGAACACTCCCCATCGTATGGGGTTTCCCGGCGGCTAAGATCTATACGGCCGTGTGGACGGTTGTACTTATTGGCATGTTGCTCATCGTTCATGCGTATGTGCTGCCATTCGGTTGGTGGCTGGCGTCCCTTTATGCGCTCTCCGCACTGATCGCTCCTTTAGTGATTTTTCTATCTAGGTTGATTCCGGCGCAAAAACAGGAAGAGTTCGCAGACTTAAGTAAGATCCTGAAATGGGTGATGTTGGCAGGCATCTTATCCTTATTGTTTTTTTATTTTCTTTTATGAATCCAATCGTACTAGCCTCGGGCTCACCAAGACGAAAGCAATTGCTCGAGTGGGCTGAAATTTCTTTCGAAGTACTCGTATCAAATACGGAAGAAGATTTTCCGCCTCATCTTCCAATAGCAGAAGTGCCGATTCATATCGCCCGCAATAAAGCCTTGGCTGTGCAACAGCAATTATCAACAGATCGGGTGGTCTTGGCCGCCGATACCATTGTTGTGCTGGGCGATCATATTCTCGGGAAACCGGTGCATCGTGAAGAGGCGATAAGTATGCTGTTGGCCTTACAGGGCAGCAGACACGAGGTTATAACGGGCGTAGTGATCCGAAAAGCTGAAAAAGAGTATGCATTCTCCGATAGTACGATTGTCGATTTTCATTCTCTTTCCGAAGCGGAGATCGAGCACTACGTTGACCGGTATAAGCCTTTTGATAAAGCAGGCGCCTATGCCATACAGGAATGGATCGGAGTCGTAGGCATTCGCGCTGTGCAAGGAGACTTCTATAATGTTATGGGGTTGCCGGTTAGCCGAGTCGTACGTGCCTTACGTGATTTTTCTATCTAGCGACCGGTCTTTTTCACCTTGTTTCTTTTTGTTGGAGCAATAGGTTTGCTCTCCAACAAGATGCGAGAAAGGTGGTTACATGATTTATGGGCAGGGCAGGATTGGAACGGATGGCCCTTGCGTACTACGAAGGGACAAAGTTTATATGTGCTTGATCCCGGAAAATGGAATCAAGATCAGGGGCCGGATTTTTTGCTGGCAAAAATTTTCATCGATCAAGTACTTTGGGTGGGTTCGGTTGAAATTCATCTAAGAGCAATCGATTGGTTTCGTCATAATCATACTGTTGATCCACATTATTTCCCCGTGATACTTCATGTGGTATGGATGCAGGATCCGCATCATCCCGACATCCCTACGCTTGAGCTCTCCCGGTTTCTTACTGTACCTCGTCTAAGAGAATTACTTCGTTTAATGAGTCGCCTTGGGGAATTACCCTGTCACAAACGAATGAGACCTGTTCCTGAGATCGTTTGGAAACAATGGAGATGCGAATTGTTAAGTCATCGATTGAACAGGAAAAAGTTCGGTTTCAAAAACGGTCCGGGCAGTTTTAGAAACCGATTGGCTCGACAAATGGGGGCCTGGGTCAATCGGGAAATCTTTGAATCCATTGATGCCACTATCTCTGATGAACTTATTCTTGCTTTTCGATCCGATCGGGATCTTGTCACGGCCATTTATTTGGGTCAAAGTGGGTTGCTATCAGAAAGAAACGGTGACCTGTTTTTAGACAAGCTGTTTGTCATCTATGATAAATTACGAGCAAAGCATGCACTCAATCCTCCTTACCGTCAATTGCTTTGGATGCGTATCCGTCCGGCTGCTAATCCGCTTTTTAGGATGGTACAATTGGCTCAATTGATCCATGGCGAGTGGCAGGAGGTGGAAAAATGGAACGGACGAACATCTGATGAGATACGAATGGAATTGAAAGAAATGGCGCTGAATGACTATTGGATCGCCGGACGGCGAACATCTTTCAGTGAATCAACGATCGATTCGCTGCTGATCAACCTATGGGCTTACCTGGAGGCCACTACTGCTGATGAACTCATTATCCGATTAAGTGATTTCAGATTTGAGAACAATCGTTTTACTCGTTTATATAGCTCTCTTGAACTGGCAGCGATTACCGCAGCCGATTCGCAGGCAATGTTGGAACTGAATGAATATTTCTGTCAGCCGAATCGATGTTCCGCTTGCCTTTTGGAAAGGTACTGGTGTCAGGACCAGGCACCCCAGTCGATCTGAACAAGAATGTCGGGATGAAGGCTATAGCGTACCGGGCAGGTATCGCCCACTTTTTTGAGCAGTTCGATGGTTTTAGGG
>JBKCMR010000048.1:0-2570 GCA_046300055.1 Bacteroidota bacterium | reverse complement strand
CAAAGTTGCGACCAATGGATGACGATATTTCAATGTGTCTTTTCCCTTAGCAGGCAAGCTGTGCACGTTAAAAGCCGTCATACGACCCTGATCCATCATCATATTCAAATTTTGATGGGTGGAGAAAGAAAAAAAACTGGTGTTGACAATTACCAACGGAGATGACAGCTTCTGTTGGAACTGATCTGGGGTCAATCTTCTTTTATAGCTGGTATCGGAACGGAATTCGATCGATGCATCACGGAGATCAGCCTCTACATAAAAGGCCACATTGGGCTTACCGCCAACCGGGTCTATCGTTTTGAACACCCTGACGGATGAAGGCAAGGTTCCGTAGGCCGTATCGACAGATTGCCAATTCCATTGTGCCAGACCAGCAAAAGGCACCAATAAAAAAAATAGTAATGACTTCAACTAAGATTGTTTTTGTGCCAACCATTGATCCCGACCATAGTTGGGGATCACATGTTTTTCGCTGTGGTAGGAGGATCGGACAAGCGGACCACTCTCAACATAATCCAACCCGATCTCGTATCCGTAATCGCGGAATGCAGCAAACTCATCCGGGTGTACAAAGCGATGAACAGGTAAATGTTTCTTTGTCGGTTGCAGGTACTGACCGATGGTAACCACATCGCATCCATTTGCCCGAAGATCTCTCAGGGTTTGCATCACTTCTTCTTTCTCCTCCCCCAATCCGAGCATGATGCCGCTTTTGGTGCGCATGCCACCTTCTTTGAGGGTCCGGATCACCTCCATGCTACGCCAATATTTTGCCTGAATACGGACTTGTCGGGTGAGTCGCTCAACGGTTTCGATATTATGGGAAACCACTTCCGGAGCTGCATCGATCACCCGTTGAATATCTTCTTTCTTCCCCTTGAAATCGCCGATCAATGTCTCTAGTGTGGTATCTGGATTCAGTTGCTTAACGGCATAAATGGTATTATACCAGACCGCAGCACCGCCATCCGGTAATTCATCTCTGTCTACCGAGGTGATCACGGCATGTTTGACTTTCATCAGATGGATGGCTTCTGCCACACGCTGCGGCTCATCCCAATCGACCGGTAAAGGCCGTCCAGTGGCAACGGAGCAGAATCCACAACTGCGGGTGCAGATATTGCCAAGGATCATGAACGTAGCGGTGCCGGCCCCCCAGCATTCACCCATATTCGGGCAATTGCCGCTTTCGCAAATGGTATGAAGCTTGTGTGTATCAACCAGTCCGCGAACATGCTTATAATTCTCACCGATCGGAAGTTTTACACGCAGCCAATCTGGCTTCTTGAAGCGAGCAGATTCTGCAGAGACGACAGGCAACTCAGTCATGATGTGAAATTAACCCGCTTATTTACGCTTACCAAACAGCAGGGCGATGTAACCTTGAAAAAAGAAGTTTCTGTCGTTGGGGCCGGCCAAAATGGCGATCTTTTTGGAAAAGTATTCGGCGGTAACACCTAATTCAATACCCGAAATGGCCTCATTGAAACGACCATAGTCGAATCGAAGAGCGGCACGACCAAAAAGTCCGGGGGTGAATTTCATCTCATTCCAACCTTTGCTCAATCCGCCTCCACCCAAAATGGTGTTACCCAGGAACAGGGAGCTGTCAGCCGCAGAATATTTGATGAATTTTTCTTCGTTGGTGACCGGATCGATCACTTGCAGATAATAGGGACGAAGCAGTCCGAGTGATAGTCCGCCTCCGTAAATGCCGGTGACAGAGACTCCGTTTTTATTGCCTTTTTGCCCGAGTATCAACTGTTGCCCATAGCCCAACTTGGCCTGATAAAAGTTATTGATCTTGCCATATATGTACGGGTTGCCAAAGAAGATAAATCCGTTGGCCGTATTCTGTACTTTATCTTCTTTCCGATCTTTGATCTCCGTGATGTCAATTCGGAAAAGATTCGCTTTACGAGCGTTTTTTACCCGCCCGTGCTCATAAAAAACGCCGTAGCCCAAGCTGCTTACCTGAACACCGAAAATAGTATGCCGATTATAGACCAGGGCTCCTTCCTCCGCCTGTCGGATCAACTGGTTGATATGTTGTTTCTTTTGTTCTTTTTTAGAGATCGGCTGCTGAGCGAATACACCCGTAACCGATAGACAGCAAAGGAACAATAAAATGTATAGGATGCGCATGAGCGAGTGTGTGGTGTAAATTTACACCAAAACAAGCTCATGACATCTTCTGTTCAATACAAAGGCGAACTTCGAACGATTTGCACGCACCTGGCCAGCGGGTCGGCCATGGAAACCGATGCACCAACAGACAATAATGGCCTGGGCCAACGATTCTCCCCCACCGATCTGACGGCCACCAGCCTGGCCAGTTGTATGCTGACGGTCATGGGCATCAAGGCCCGATCCATGGGGTTTGACCTGACCGGGATCAACACCTCGGTAAACAAGCTCATGGCCGCTGCGCCACGCCGTATCGAACGCATCGAGTTGACATTTGAGATCCCGGCGGAGCTTCAATCCATCGACCCTAAAACCATCGACCTGCTCAAAAAAGTTGGCGACACCTGTCCGGTACGCTACAGCCTGCATTCCGACATTCT
>JBKCMR010000047.1:0-1191 GCA_046300055.1 Bacteroidota bacterium | reverse complement strand
GTGAATGTGTTTATACCGACCACGGGCTGATAGTTGGCAACCGCAGTAGCAACAGTAGGTCCAGAGAATGCATCCCAGCTAGTAGTCGCTAGGGTACTGACTGTCGTATGTCCGATACGGATCTGATAGGATTCTACCAAGCCCGTAGTGCCAACAGAAACTACATTGAATTTTATCGAGGTGATCAGGCCAGGTCCCATACCAGCCGCAAGCAGTTCAGATGCACGATACAGATATTGCGCCCGCTGACCTTCATAGAAATCCTGCAACGGACATGGGTAGGTGGTAGTTCCATTCCCTACCGTGCCGGTACCAATATTTATGTCCAGTTGCGCCTGTGCTTGTTTCGGCACAGATAAAAAAGCGATCATCAAAAGAAAACTGGAAACAAATGGGAAAAACCTTCTCATAAAATCAATTTTGATTGGACGATAGAAGTTGTCTATAAATCGCATGCAAACATGAAAAGATCATGTTATACAACGAAGGGAGTTTTGGTTTTACAAATCAGTAGTCTCGCCCCTTCGCGAAACTGCATTCAAATAAAAGCCATGGATAACGGGTCCGGAAGACTTCCCTCGAAACAGCCAAAAGGGGCATGATTAACTGAGTGTTAAATATAATTTATTTTTCAGGCAGTTTTGAATCAAAATTCAAGCCACTACTGTAGAATAAATTCTACAAGGCTACCCAGAGAGAGTATTCACTGAGATTGGGACTCACTATTGGACATTAATCATTGACTACCTTCACATTAGTAACATGTTCTGGTGTTTTATTGCTAACGCTCGTTAGAGAAAATGGCACTTATAACCTCCCGATCGCTGACAGGAGGGAAGAACTGATAAAATCTCCCAACCCCGATAAAAGGTTCCGGCTGATACAGGCAAATAAAACGATCAACCAATGGCGCTATCTGAGCGGCCGCGGCTCGAGAGGAGACGGGTACGACCACCCAAATCGCCTGGGGGCTATTAGACCGTACCATATTTATCGCGTGAAGTAGGGTACGGCCGGTGGCAATACCATCATCTACCAGTAATACGACCTTGTCGCTTAGTTGAGGGAAGGGCCGATCATTGCGGTAGATCCTGTTGCGTTCACGCAGCAGCTGTCGTGCTTGTTGGATTTGATGATCAAGCTCTTCTTTAGATAATAATTGTTTTTCATCTATCCAGGACTTCTCCAAGC
>JBKCMR010000046.1:0-33990 GCA_046300055.1 Bacteroidota bacterium | reverse complement strand
CTTTTCTTTTATCCCATTTGGCACAATCTTAAAAAATATGCTGTCATCTACCGATCGATCGAAGGGATCAATGCGGTGGTGATGGGGGTATTGCTTGCGTCGGTGCTTTATATATTAGTAGATGTAGTTGGTCCGGTGAACGCCATCAGCCCGGCGCCGCTATTGGTCTTCATAGCAACAGTAGGACTGTTGCAATACACAAAAATTCCGGCGCCACTGATCGTGGGCGCCTGTATCCTTCTCGGCTATTTTTTATAGTAGCCGCCACGCTCGATCTCTTCCAACACTTTATCAGGCACCAAATATCGAAGCGATTTTCCTTCGATTGCCAATGATCTTATTTGAGTGGCCGAGATGGGCAAAAGAGGCGCGTCTAAATATGTGATTTTTGCATTATGTGTTTCGTCGATCGGATGGCCGGGTCGATTGTACACATAGATGTGATAGTGCTTGGTAATAAAAGTGAAGTTCTTCCAACGATGAATGTTCTGAAAACTGTCACTGCCCATGATCACCACGAATTCATGCTCGGGATATTTTTCCTGCAAGTGGATCAGCGTGTCGCATGTATAGGATGGGCGGGATAATGAAAACTCAATGTCCGACGCTTTAATTCGATCATCGCTTTCTGTTGCGAGCTGTACCAGGTGTAGTCGATGATATTCGTTCAATAAAGTCCGCTCAGCTTTGAGTGGATTATGCGGACTCACCACCATCCAGATCCGCTGTAGATCTGTTTCATTTAAAATGTGGTTGACAATGATCAGATGTCCGATATGAATCGGATTGAACGAACCGAAAAACAGACCGATTTTCATCTACAATACGATGATTATCAATGTTTTATATCAACAACGATGTTTTCTGCCTCGTTCAGTCGAAGGCTCAGGTGGTAGCCCGCCACAAGTACCGAAATCGGATCTCCCAGGGGTGCAACCTGCTCCAATAGAATTGTTTCACCCGGAACCAACCCCATTTCCATCAGCTTGATGGAAATATCCTCTCCGGCAAACGCCAAAATAGTGGCTTCTTGGCCGGGCTTTAATTCAGACAGTTTCACCCTGCAAATCTACCCTTGATGGTCCGGTTTTCTTTACGATTTTTGAAATAATGTCGACACCCGCCAAAATCCAGTTCTTCTTTGAGAATAAATCGGTTAGCCTTCAAAACCGTACCCTTCTTAAATCATTCATTCATTCCCTTTTTAAAAAGGAAGGAAAGCGAATTGAATCGATCAACTATATATTCTGCACAGACAAGCGGCTGCTGGAAATCAACCGACAGTTCCTGAAGCACGACTACTATACCGATATCATCACATTTGACCTCTCGGAATCCAGCCTGGTAACTGCCGAGATCTACATAAGCCTCGACCGGGTTCGGGATAATGCCCAAAAACAGAAGAACACCCTTCGATCCGAGCTTCATCGGGTTATTTTCCATGGCGCCCTTCACTTGTGTGGATATGGAGACAAAACAAGGGCGGAAATAAAAGCCATGAGAGAAAGAGAGGACTATTATCTGGACAAGTGGATGAGGGGTTGAGTTAAGGAGGTTGAGAGAGTTGAGGTGGTTGAGTTCGGGTGTTTCACGTGGAACGTAAATATCGAGGTCTCCTTTGGGTGTTCCGCTTCTGGACACGGGGGTGGTGGTGTTCCTCCTAATTAGCCAGCTTCATTCGATCGGCGTTCCACGTGGAACAGCAAACCAGCCCAAAATCACATTTTGTGGTATAAGTCCTGGTTTACAAATCGATTAGGGGTGTTTTTACGTTTTATAAAGCACTCAACACCTCCTCTCCTCAACTCCTCAACGTAATTTCGCGCCATGTTTCCCAGGTATGATGTAATTGTGGTTGGGGCTGGTCATGCCGGCTGTGAGGCTGCGGCTGCGGCGGCCAATTTGGGGTCTAAGACTCTTTTGATCACCATGAACATGCAGACCATTGCTCAGATGAGCTGTAATCCGGCCATGGGTGGTATTGCCAAGGGCCAGATTGTTAGAGAGATAGATGCGATGGGTGGGTATTCGGGGATTGTGACGGATCTATCCATGATCCAGTTCCGTATGCTAAACAGGAGTAAGGGGCCGGCCATGTGGAGTCCGCGTGCGCAGAGCGATCGTATGTTATTTGCTCAGAAGTGGCGAGAGATGCTGGAGCAGACGCCTAATCTTGATTTTTACCAGGATATGGTGAAGGGGTTGGTGGTAAAAGAGGGTCGTTGTTTTGGGGTGGTAACTGGGATGGGGCACGAGATTTTGTCCGATGCGGTGGTTTTGACGAACGGAACCTTTTTAAATGGCGTAGTTCATATAGGAGAAAAGAATTTTGGTGGGGGTCGGATGGCTGAAAGAGCCGCTTCGGGTATTACCGAACAGCTTGTTGAGCTTGGTTTTGAGAGCGATAGGTTAAAAACCGGTACTCCGCCGCGGATTGATGGTAGAAGCTTGGATTATTCTAAAATGGAGGAGCAGCCGGGTGATGATCAGGTGGTTGGATTTTCATTTCAGGATGTACCAAAGCCGACCGAACAAAGAAGTTGTTGGATCGCCTATACGGACCCTTCGGTACACGATGTACTAAAGACCGGTTTTGACAGGAGCCCGATGTTTGCGGGTCGTATTGATGGGGTGGGCCCCAGGTATTGTCCGAGTATTGAGGATAAGATCAATCGTTTCTCTGACCGGGATAGACACCAGCTTTTCATTGAGCCGGAGGGTTGGAATACGGTTGAGATTTATGTGAATGGGTTTTCTACATCCCTTCCAGAGGATGTTCAGTATGAAGCATTAAGACGTGTTCCTGGTTTTGAAAATGTACGCATGTTCAGACCCGGATATGCTATAGAATATGACTACTTCCCGCCCACACAATTAGATTACTCACTGGAAACCAAGCACTTACGAAATCTTTTCTTTGCCGGACAGATCAATGGAACAACCGGATATGAGGAGGCGGCTTGTCAGGGTTTGATGGCGGGGATCAATGCACACAGAAGATCGAAGGAGGAGAATCCGCTTGTGTTGAAAAGAAGCGATGCCTATATCGGCGTCTTGATTGACGACTTGATCAGCAAGGGCACCAAAGAGCCTTATCGAATGTTTACGTCGAGGGCAGAATATCGAACGCTGTTGCGACAAGACAATGCCGATCTACGATTAACTGAGATGAGCTATCGAATTGGTTTGGCGGGCCAGGATCGCATGGATAGAGTAGAGAAAAAATCATCAGCCATTTCAAGTATTAAAGATTTTTTGAATACAACTTCCATTGAGCCGGATGAGGTGAATAATTGGTTGTTGTCGTTGGGGTCTGCGCCAATTAGTGAAAAGCAAAAGGCGTCGAGGATCGTACTTCGCCCCGATGTGGAATTGAATGCGTTTATGGAAGCTTGTCCAAAATTGAAGGGGGGCTTACAACAATATGATGTCGAATCGCTTGAGCAGGCGGGTATACAGATCAAATACCAGGTTTATTTAGATAAAGAGAGAGAACTGGTGTCGCGTATGGCACAAATGGAGGAATTGGAGATTCCGGAACGTTTTGATTATGCGCGGATCGGGTCACTGGGTAATGAGGCAAGGGAAAAGCTGGAGAAGATCCGACCAAGAACACTTGGACAGGCAAGTCGCATTTCGGGAATCAACCCCAGTGATGTTCAAATATTGATGGTGTACATGGGTAGGTAAAATAAAGGGGGCCTGCATGCCGACCCCCTTTGGTCTCATCGCATTAATCCGTTGTCTTACTGCCGAGGAGTAAAAGCTCATTCACCTGAATTTCGGTGACATACCGCTTATTTCCCTCTCGGTCTTGATAGGAGCGATTGATCAGCTTGCCTTCTATCGCCACCTCTTTTCCTTTTTCAAGAAAGCGCTCGGCGATATCGGCCAACTTGCCCCAGGCGATCAGGTTGTGCCACTGTGTTTCAGTAATCCTTTCTCCTTCAGCATTTCGATAATTCTCATTTGTCGCCATACTGAATCGGGCCATTTTTCGGCCCCCTTCGAAGGTCCGAACCTCTGGGCTGTTTCCTAAATTGCCAATGAGTTGCACCTTGTTTTTTAATGCGTACATGTGTTTCGATTTGTGTGGGATGTCTTACGGGGAATCGCCACGGTGAATATTTATTTATTTCAATCGATACGGGCCCATATCGACGCTGTAAAAATGCATCCACCGAAAGGTGGTATTCGTATTAGAAACATTTAAATAGAAATTACACGTTTAATTAAACGTTGATGGAAATAAAAGCGGGAAGGGTTTGTCTCTTTTGTGGAGATGGCTTAAGGGGGCGAACGGATAAGCGGTTTTGTGATGATGTTTGTCGGAATAGGTGGCACAATCAGAGTCGACGAGCGCCGAAAATGAGCGAGCGGGCGCGGAGTATTCATCGGCAATTGATAAAAAATCGAGCCATTCTTATTAGTTTATTGAAAACACGAAAGCGTTGTAGGGTGCAAAGAGACGTGTTGATACGTGGGGGCTTTTATTTTGAAGTTTACTCGCACAAAAACATAAGTGCCGGCCGAGTAAAAACATATTGTCTTGATGTTGGGTATAGAAGCAGAGGGGGTGGGTGCTTGGAAATCGAACTTTGTGGCGGAGGGGGGGCTGACTGAAGGATAACGATGATGGAATAGTGTTGGGTTAAAAAAAGAGCCCGTCACTGACGGGCTCCATTCAGCTTAATGAAATATCGTAATTAGTTGTGCGTAACGATCTGTGCACCGAGGGCTTAGGCGCCAGTTCCGGCAACCAGTCCTTTTGCAAACACTGTATAGATCTTTCCGGCAGCTAAAGCAACTCCAGGAACATTTAATACAGATGTGCCAGCAACACGTACATCAAACGTGTAGGTTCCGGCAGGAACTGGTGTGAACCCTTGGTTTGTGGTGGCGGTGGCTTGTGTCTCAAATGCACGATTTGAGAAAACCGGGCTGAATGTTCCGCCAGCAAGTGTACCAACTGTTACAGCAGGAGCGTCTGGGCTCAGGTGAAAGAATCGGATGTGTGCCTGACCTGAAGCCGGTGTAGCAGGGTTGTCCTCAACCATGAACGCGCCAATGGAGGCGAGACGCTTGAAAGCATATACTGAGTAGCTTTTATCCTTTGTAAGTGTCAGATCTGCATTGATTGCCGTTGTTGTTGTTCCGGCTGCGTTTACTTTGATGTTTCTAGTTCCAGCATTTACAGTCAAGTAGCCTGTTGCGTTTGGAAACGTTAATGCGCTGGTATTCACCTTGTTATTATCTACCAAAAGATCAACGCCGGGGGCGTCGGGAGAAGCGTGAATTACATTAACCTTTGCGGTTTCAACAGGGGCATCATCCTTATCGCAGGATGACAATAAGCCCAGTAGGGCAATTCCTAATAAAGTGTTCTTGATCATAATGTGTTTTGTTTAAGTATACTAACGCTTGTTTAAACACAGTTTTTATAAATAAGTGGCTTTTTTTGTTGATCTAGGTCATGCGTTGATTTTCTGGCGGGTTGGATTTGGGTACATCCTACTTTTAACAGACAAAAGAGTAAGAAATGGTTTCAGGGGGACACCGAGGACAAATGCAGTTCATTTTGGGCTGGTTGGTGGTAGTAATGGCTGGATTGTTTGTTCCGCTTATGGATAACGACTCGGCACATCATGCAAACATTGCTTTGCGAATGTATTTGACGGGTGACTATGTAAGTCTGATTGATTACGACGGTCCCTACCTGGATAAGCCGCACCTTCATTTTTGGCTAACAGCATTATCCTATCATCTGTTTGGCGTAACGGGATTTGCGTACAAGTTCCCATCTTTTCTTTTTTCCTTGGTTGGAATATGGTCGGTTTATCGTTCGGGCATACTGATAAACAACAAAGACACGGGGTTTATTGCGGCAGTTGTTTACGCCAGCTCAGCCTCCTTTTTATTGTCGCTTAATGATGTGCGCATGGATGCAATCCTCACATCCAGTATAGCGATATCAATTTGGCAATTGCTCGGATATCTGAAACACGGTTCTAGAAAATATATGCTGGGCTTAGCTACGGGGCTTGCAATCGGATTTTGCACGAAGGGGCATATAGCAATCGTGGTTCCAGTATTGTTTGCACTATTCTACATGTTTTTTAAGGGGGACTGGAGGCCGCTATTCAATTTAAACATCTTAGGTGGTATTGCATTATTCCTTCTTTTTATTTCACCGGTGGTATATTGTTATTACAAGCAGTTCAATCTACACCCCGAAGTGGTGGTACGGGGAAAGGATCAAATTAATGGAATAAGGTTTATCTTATTAGATCAGTCAATTGGCCGCTACGGGGGTGAAATGGGTGGAGACGGAAAGGGAGATAAGCTGTTTTTCTTTCATACATTTTTATGGGCCTTTGCGCCATGGAGTATATTGCTAATCGCGTCGTTGATTATAAAAAAAGTGCGCAAACATCTTGGCGAATTTGCAAAATCGGTTATAGGGGTGCTTGTTGTATTTGGTGTATTGATAGGATTATCAAGTTTTAAGCTTCCACATTATTTAAATGTGATTTTACCCCTTGCCGCCCTTTTGGCAGCGGAGATAGTAATTGGAAAAGAAGAGGTGGTTCAACCATTTTTGGGATGGACTAAGTGGGTCGTCTGGTTATTAATTGGTGTAATATCTTCTCTTGTATTAGTATGGTGGTTTCCTGAACAATCGGTTATGTTTTGGGTTGGATTTACAGTCTTATTGATTAACATGTTTTATGTCGCCAAAAAAAATATTGGTCGAGATATTATAAATCAAATAAATAATATCGCTGCTGGTGTTTTTGTTATTTTCTGGATTTTGAATATGGGTTTTTACCCCTCCCTGCTCCGATACCAGGGGGGGAAAGAATTGGCGAGTGTGTTGGAAAATGAAAAAATTAATAAACCTGTCCTATCGCTGGAAGGTTTTTATAGCTCATCTTTTTATTTCTATTATAAACAATTGCGGGCGGGAATAGAAATTGGAGCAGTGGAGAATAATGGGTCCTTTTTGCTTTTTGATCAGAAACAAGAAGCTGAGTTAATTAAAAAAGGTATTGTTTGGAAACGAGAATGGTCTGCTACAGATTATGAAATTACTCGCATAGGTTTAAAGTTCCTTAACCCAGAAACAAGACAAAGCTTATGTACAAAAATTAAGGTGGTGGAGTTGGTGAAGAATTAGCGGTTAAGTTGCATTTTAGGTGCATCCTCAGTTTGCTCTTTATTCTTTTTTTTCTTCAAAACGCCGATGTGAAGTCCAAGATTAAAATCTGCTTGTCTCGAGTTGGATAAAAGGGCAGACAGGAAGCTTCCTGAACCTACGAACAAGGGTCCGAGGCGTAGTGTAGCACCCATTGTTAATTGCGTAAGGTTATTATAGGTCACGGGTAAGTATAAACCTATCGCCTTTCCCTCATATCGCGGAGTAAGCATTAACGTGGAGTATACGAATGGGTTTTCAGCTTTATTGCTAGAAGAAAGCGCTATTTGTGTGCCGGCTGATAAATAAAGATTCGATAATAAGTGAAGGTCTCCAAAGACTTGTAAGGATGTTGGTAAGCTAACTGAAAGGGTTGAATTGTTATTATTTGGTGAGGGTGTGAAGTAAGGGCTACTTGATAACACCTGCTTATAATTGTCAAATGAAACACCTTGGAGTGATCGTAAATCAAAACCGGGGCTTCCAGTTACCAACATATTATAAGTACCACTGGAGGTTAAGTCGCGATCATAATTAATTGAGCCTAGGTCTAATAAGGCAAGTGAAAGCTTGAACTTATATGGCTTTGATGAGTTTTCAGTTCGGTATTCATATGACACACCAATATCTGCACCAAAACCAGTGCTTGTTGATTTAATTAAACTAGCGGGTGTGAATGATCCTACATTTCCACTAATACCTAAACCGATCGTTCCTCTAGAACCTGGAGCGAGGTAAATAGACGAATTAGGTAAACTTGGATTGTTTGTTAGCGTACCTGAAAGTTGATCGATTTGGATATAACTATTACCAGCACCCGCTAAATATTTAAAAGTGACACCTCCTTTTATAAAATGGTTTTTATCCTCCATAAAAACCCGACCATATGTTAATCCATACTCAGCCCAACCATTCGTATTGATTCGCATATTATTACCAGAGGATATGGTATATGGGAAGTTGATCTGATTGTTAAGATCATTCAAAATCGTTTTAGCTAATTTGCCATCAAGGTCAGTTATTGAAAATTGTGCACGAAGCCTACTGGTAAAGGCAATTCCAGATTTTTTCGGTAAGCTTATCTGAAGGGAGGGGCCTAATACATCTACATTTAATTGTCCGCTAATTCGACCATCTCCGCTGAATAAACTGTTCAACGCATCATCGGAATTGAACGAACTAAAAACATTACTCAAAGAATAACTGGCTTTGTTATTTCCAAAACCAGCGTTTATTCCAAATAAATTAAGATCGAACGAATAGCGTGAATCTGCTACTTGAGCGGGGTTAAAAAAGACCGACTGTACTCCCGTGTAATTACCCATTCTGGTACCGGGAAAAGATAAAGACTGAGCCAAAGATGAGATTGTAAATAAACTCGGCAGGAGAAATAAAAAACGGTGGTTTGCTTTTTTCATTTAGCAATATTCGATTAATGATTTTGAAAAATAAAATATCCATCTCCGGTCACTAAATACTAGTATAAGTAATATATATTTTATAAAAACCTCTATTACTATTATGTATGTGGATTTGTTAATAACCTAACTAAACCACTGATAAGAAATTAATAAAGAGCTGAAATAGAAATAGTTCGTATGATTATATAATACCAATAAGAAAAAAATATAACTGTTGATAAGAGTTGAATTTTCACCACAACCCCAAACACCAAGGTCTTCTTAAAAATAAACTGACATATTATCGACAGAATAAAAAAGAAAAGGAAACCTAAATCCACACAATCCACAACAAATCCACACCCTAATTGGGGAGAAATTGTTCCTCTTTTAACGAAAATGGATAGGATAATAGAAGATTCCCGTTTTTAAAAAAATTAATTGAAAATCAATGCTTTACAATAAATTATCCGGAGAGGATCGCCTCATTTTCGACAAAAACTAACCCATAAAAACCTATTTTTGCCACCCTAAATAATTGTATTTATGTCTGTTATACAGGATATCCGGGATAAGTATGCAAAGGTTACCGTGGTTTTGATCGCGCTGGCGCTTGTGGGTTTTATTCTGACTGATTATTTCTCTAGTCAATCCCGTGGAATGAGTTCACTTCCCAACACGATTGGGGTGGTGAATGGTAAGAAAGTTCTTTTTGATGAGTTTAATGATAAGGTGACTCAGGAAGAAGAGGGATTGAAATCACAGGGGTATCCACAAACAGCAGCACTCTCTCAACAGGCGCTGGATAAAGCTTGGAATCAGGAAATCAATCAGATCGTATTAAGTCAATCTTTTTCCGATCTGGGTATTTCTGTTGGTAAGAAAGAGTTGAATGACTTATTATATGGAACAAACCCGTCTTCTATAGCGCGTCAGTATTTAAGCAACCCACAAGAGCCGTATAATCCGGCCGCGGTACAACAAACCATCGCCCAGATCAGAAAAAGTGGCGACGCGAACCAGAAGACACAGCTTAATCAACTTCTAAACAATATGGTGTTGGAGCGGCAGTATGAGAAGTTTAATGCTGTTTTCTCCAATAGCCTAAACACGCCGAAGTGGTTGGTTGAAAAACAAAATTCAGATAACAGTCGCCTCGCGAAAATCTCTTTTGTAAAAGAGAATTATACTTCTATCCCTGACAGCACGATTAAGGTCACAGATGCTGAGATCAATGAGTATGTTTCGAAATATCCGAAGCAATTCAAACAACAAGAATCTCGCTCGATCGCCTATGTTTCTTTTTCTGCAGCCCCTTCACCCACAGATAGTGCGGCTGTATTACAGGAGATATCACAGTTAAAAGAAAAGTTGGCAACAGCTGACAGTGTAGGCATGTTTTTAGCCAGCGAGGGCGCCAATTTCTTTGATGGCTATATCAATGCAAACACTGTGCAGATAGCGGTGAAAGATTCAATTTTTCGCCTGCCGGTTGGTGGTGTATACGGACCATATTTGGATGGAAACAGTTATGTGGTTGCCCGCATGATGGGGTCAAAGATCCTTCCAGACTCTGTAAAGTGCAGACACGTATTAATATCTAATGATATCGCCAACGGAGGATTTGCCGACAGTCTTGCATCAGCAAAAATCGATAGTGTTAAGAAGGCTATCGAGGGTGGAGCCAGCTGGGGTGAGATGGTAAATAAATACAACCCCCAATCAGACGGAAGTCGCCAGGCTGCTGGAGAAATGACATTCAGCTCTACACAGATCCAAGATGAAGGATTTGCTCCTGAGTTTGCCAAGTTCATTTTATTCGACGGAAAGCCGGGCGAGCGCAAGGTGGTAAAAACATCTTTCGGATATCACTACATAGAGATCCAATCATTCATTAAGCCAACCACTCATTATAAAGTAGCGTATCTCCCAAGAGAGATTGTGGCTAGCCAAGAAACAGATAACGCTGCGCTGAATCAAGCCAACGAGTTTGCTGCGGAAAGCCGCGACCATAAGACATTCGAAACAAACTACGAGAAGAGGTGGAAGGCGAAGGGATTGACGCGAAACCAAGCGCCAAATATTCCATCATGGTCTTCAGAGATCCCCGGACTCGGATTGTCGAGAGGATTTGTTCGCGCCATCTATGAGGCTGATCTGGGCGAGGTCCTGAAACCCGAGCGTATTGAAAATAACTATGTGGTTGCTGCGGTTACGGAGGTGTTGGAGGAGGGAACCATGTCGGCAGAAAAAGCCAGACCTTCTGTGGAGCCGATGCTTAGAAATCGCAAAAAAGCAGCATCAATTCAAGCTAAGATAGGGGCCATTACCACCCTTGAAGCGGCCGCAACAGCGTTGGGTGGAAAAACAATCGAAGTGGGCGACAGCCTGCGAATGACCGGCGCTCAGAATGTGGCGATCGGATTTGAACCTCGCGTACTGGGTGTTGCCTTCAACCCGGCAAACCAAGGGAAGGTGGTGACTACAGCCATTCCAGGACTGGCGGGTGTTTTTGTGGTTCGGGTCGATCAACAATCCACCACCCCTGTTTTAGCCGGCGACATACAAGAGCAGCGTAAGGCTCGGACGGAACAAGCCAAACAAGCCCTTAGCAACCAGTATAGCCCCAATAATCCACTTTCTATTCTGCGCAATGCAGCGGAAGTAAAGGATTATCGGTCTAAGCGTTATTGATCGCACCAATACTAACTGTAGCCCGCCCCTGTTTAGGGGCGGGTTTTTTATGCCCACACCCTCTCGTCGGAAGAAATACATACAGATGTCGTCTGGTAGATGTGAAAAAAACCAATCCCAAAGAACAAATTTGCAGATGTCTAAAGGAGAATTGATTAAAGAGAAAAGGCTGAGGGAGGGTCTTACACAATCAGCCCTTTCTGAACTGACGGGAATAACCATTAGAACCATTCAGCGAATTGAAAATAACGAGGTTGCCCCCAGCCTACACTCCTTGAAAAAAATCGGCGAGGCGTTGCAAATAGACCTACTTGAACAGGCTTTAGAAGCGGAAACCACCCCCCAAACAGACATAATAACCATTAAATTGACAAACATGGATAAACTATTAACCGACCTAAAAGCGCTTTTTAATAACCACTGGAAATTAATTTTAAAGGTTGTTTTGGTGTTTTGGCTTTTATCCAACTATACCGAAATCAAAAAGGGCATACTTGATGCCTGGGGCGGAAACTGACACCGCCAACATTTCTTTAACAAAACAAAGAACCACAACCGATCTACCGGGACTAACTTTGCGAAATCATGTCAGACGCCCTGGTCAATAAGGTAGCGGAAAGCGGACTCATTACGTTGAATCTGGAAGATTGGTATCCGCGCGAGGAGATTTGTGTCTTCGACCTGAAAGACCACCTATTTATGGGGTTGATCCTGAAAGAAAAAGAATTCAGGGAAGCGCTTAAGAACACAGATTGGTCGATCTACCAGAACAAACGGGTGGCCGTTACCTGTTCAGCCGATGCGGTTATTCCAGCCTGGGCGTATATGTTGATCGCCACCTATCTGGCACCAGTTGCTGCGGGTATATATCAAGGAAATGAGCAGGAGTATCGACGCAGCCTATTTCATGAACAACTTCGCCAGATCGAACCAACAACATATCAAGACCAACGCGTTGTGGTGAAGGGTTGTGGCGACCTTCCTGTTGGCCCCGACGCCTATCTTGAGATCACCCGCATTTTACAGCCAGTTGTAAAGAGCATCATGTATGGTGAGCCCTGTAGCACTGTTCCTATTTATAAAAAACCCAAATAAAACAATATGAAAAAGATCTCTACACTTTTTATCGCCCTCTTTGTTTTTGCACAAGCATTTTCACAAACAGCAGAAGAGGTAATCGCCGGCTATGTAAAAGCGATCGGCGGCGAGGAGGCTATTCGGAAAAACACCACCTGGAAGATGACCGCAAAGGTTGATATGGGTGGAATGGAGTTGCCGATCTATTTCCTCAAGGCGCCAAACAAGATGAAAGTTTTTGCAATGTTTCAAGGAATGAATTTTGTTCAGCAGGCGTACGATGGAGCTACCGCTTGGAAGACCAACCAAATGACCATGAAAGCGGAGAAGTCAACCACCGAAGAGTCTATCAACCTCTCCCAAGAGTTGTTGGAAGAGCCGGATGTAATGATCACCTATAAGTCGCTTGGATATACGGTGGAGAAGGTTGCGGATGAAACCATTGACGGCGCAGCTTGTCACGCCATCAAAATGACAAAAAAGCAAAAAATCGCGGAAGGAAAACCGGTTGATAATATCGTTACCTATTTTATTGATAAATCAAGTAACGCCCTTGTAATGACACGCACCGTTTCTCAGGAACCAGCAGCAAAAGGCGCGGTGATTGAAACGCTTTTCAGCGATTACCAAGAAGCGGGCGGAATTTTTGTTCCGTTTTCCATGACGATTCGTATGGCGGGCGGACCCGGCCAAACCATCAAGTTTGAAAAAGTTGAAGCGAACGTAACCATCGACGAAAAAGAATTCGCTTACGAAACCAAATAAAAGCAACTATTTATGCGATTCACCTTTCTGGCAGCCACTCTTTTGGCTGCCCTTTTTTCTTCTGCACAAAACAACCTTACCGGCGACGATGTTTTTGGAGATATCCGCGCCAGACAGATCGGTCCGGCCGTAATGAGCGGACGCATCACCGACCTGGAGGGTCATCCAACCAACCCGCGCACCCTTTGGGTGGGAACAGCCGGAGGGGGTGTGTGGAAATCAGAGAACACGGGCGTGAGCTTTCTACCCATGTTTGATAAGCACAACCAATCGATCGGCGCCATCACACTCGATCCAACCAATCCCGATAAGGTGATCTGGGTGGGTACCGGTGAGGTGTGGACAAGAAACAGCGTATCGGTTGGAGATGGTATTTATAAATCCACGGATGGCGGACAAACCTGGAATAAAACAGGACTAGAAAAGTCCGAGCGCATCAGTGCGATCCGCGTGAATCCCAAAAACAGCCAAGAGGTTTTTGTGGGTGTATTGGGAAACCTGTGGGGTAATAGCACAGAGCGTGGTGTATACAAAACAGCAGATGGCGGAAAGACCTGGGAGAAGATTTTTTATTTGAACGACAGTACGGGTTGTTCCGAATTGATCATGGACCCATCCAACCCCAACACCCTCTATGCTGCGTTTTGGGAATTTCGTCGCACCGCGTATTCATTCAACAGCGGTGGATATGGAAGTGCTTTGTATAAATCTACTGACGGAGGAAAGAACTGGAATAAAATCCACAATGGTTTTCCGGCAGGAAAATTGGGCCGGATCGCAGTTGCTTCAGCACCCTCAAAACCCGAAATTCTATATGCGGTAATTGAGTGTGAAAAACCGGAGCAGAAGGGCTTGTACAGAAGCGAAGATGGTGGTGCGAATTGGAAACACCTGAATGCCGACTTTGAATTATCGGTTCGTCCGTTTTATTTTTCACGGATCGTGATCGACCCGAAGAATCCGGACATCATCACCAAGGCGGGTCTAAACGGTGCGATGAGCCGGGATGGCGGAAAAACATTTCGTTCTTTTTCCGGCATCCATGCCGATGTGCATGATATCTGGTTTGGTGTAACCAATTCAGATGAGGTGATTCTGGGTGATGATGGAGGTGTGTGGCGCAGTCGGGACGCCGGAAATACCTTTGAGCATGTAAAAGGATTGCCCGTAAGTCAATACTATCATGTGAGTATTGACAATAAGACACCCTATAATGTATATGGTGGTCTGCAGGATAACGGGTCGTGGTATGGTCCCTCCTCTTCCATCGGAGGTATTACCAATGGCGATTGGAAACGAATTGGTGAGGGGGATGGATTTCGCGTACTCGCCCACCCCACGAAAAATATCACCTATAGTGAAATGCAGGGCGCGGAGTCGATCTGGAGATACGATATAGATAATAAGTCGTTGAAGAATATCAAGCCCTATCCACAATCAGGAGATCCAAAGCTTCGCTTTAACTGGAACACACCCATTTCATTGAGTCCGCAACAGAATGATCGGATCTATGTGGGAAGCCAGTTTGTTCATCGCTCCAATGATCGCGGCGAAACCTGGAAACGGATTTCCCCCGATCTAACTACTAACGATCCAAAGAAACAACAACAGGATAAATCAGGTGGACTTTCTGCCGACAATAGTGGCGCAGAAAACCATTGTACTATTTTCTCGATATCTGAATCTCCCATCGATGAAAAAATCATTTGGGTGGGAACGGATGATGGAAACATTCAGGTCAGCGAAGATGGTGGCGCGAGCTGGAACAACCGAACACCCGACAATACAATCGTACCAAAGAATACCTGGGTGTATCATATCGAGCCCAGCCACTTTAATAAGCAAACAGCTTATGTGGCACTCGACGGCCACACACAAAACGATCTTACACCCTATGCCATCAAAACAACGGATGGGGGAAAAACCTGGACCCGCCTCCCGATGAATGGGGTTAAAGGTTTTGTTCGTCATATTCATGAAGACCTTAAATCTCCCAATCTTTTATTCCTCGGCACTGAGATGGGACTTTATGTTTCCTTGAATGGTGGACAAGACTGGCTCGCTTTCACCAACAACATGCCCCCTGTGCCTGTGCACTACATTGCCCAAGATGCAAAAACAAACGACATCGTTCTCGCTACACACGGAAGGGGTGTTATTGTTTTGGACGACATCTCTCCCCTTCGGGAGATCACACCCGCCGCGTTGCAGCAGGAAGTAATCCTGTTTTCAACCCCCACCGCACAATTCAACGATGAGGCGGGATTTGGAAAACCGGGTGATGCAGGTCAATACGTTGGCGCAAACCCGAATCGCGATGCGCGCGTTGTGTATTACCTAAAGAACCGACACACGTTCGGAAAGATGATGTTGGAGATACAGGATTTAAGCGGAAAGAAACTGGCATCTCTTGCCCCCGGAAAAAAGAAAGGGATCAACATCATGTATTGGGACGGTCGGATGCAGGCACCGAAACTAGCGAAAGCCAAGACGTTTGCTCGCGGTGGATTCTTTGGTCCGCGTGTTTTACCCGGCAGCTACAAGATTGTGTTGACAAAAGGAAATCAAACCTATACCGGCAACATTTCCTATGAGCACAATCCGGCATCTGGCTTTACGCTGGCCGACAAGCAAGCCAATTACCGGTATTCGATGGAGTTGTATAATCTGAACGAGGATATTGCCTACACAACCTACCGAGTCGATCAGTTGCTTGAGAAGTGCGATTCTTTATCCAAGCAAAAGGACTTTTCCAAGTCTGCGCTGGCGATCAAAGGAAAGCTGGAAAAGTTGAAACAAATACTCGTTGTAACTACGGGTGATAATTATGTAGGTTCTGCACCTCCTCAGTTGAAGGAAAAATTGGCGACACTTTACAATGAGGTTGCCGGTTATCAAGGAGCCCCTAGCCAGAATGAGATCGAGAACATCAATCAGTTGGCTACAGAAACCAAGAAGGCTATCGCTGAGCTGGATACGATTTTGGAAAAGGACTGGAAGCCTTTCTCGAAGAAGGTAGAAGAAAAGGGATCGGTTGCTGACCCGAAGATCAAGACAAGAACAGAGTTTTTATCAGAACGGTCTTGATAGAGTGCTATGAAAGAAGGCGGGGGTGGTTAAAACCATCCCCGCTTTTTCATTATAATCAGCATGATACCTGGAATAATAAACATCAATCCGATCGCGATATAGAATCCGTATGGATGGTTCGCTGTTGGGATCACGTCAAAATTCATTCCGAAAATACCCCCGATCACAGTGGCGGGCGCCAACAGGCAGGTTACAATCGTCATCACTTTCATCACCTCGTTTAATTTCAGATTGACATTACTGATGTAGAGGTCTTGTACACTGATCATTACGTCGCGGTAGTTGTCGCTGAGGTCGACCGCCAACAGAATGTGATCATGTACGTCTTTGAAATACTTGGTAGTTCTTTCTTCCAGCCAATCCGACTCACTGCGAAGAATACCGGCCACCAGATCCCGAACGGGCGATACATTTCGTTTGATAACGATCATCTCTTTTCGGAATTGGTTGATGCGCGCCAGTGATCGCTTGTTGCTTTTACGACTGACTTCATCTTCCAGGTTTTCGACCTGATCGCCCACTTTTTCCATGACCAGATAATAATTATCGACGATCAAGTCCAACATAGAATAGAGAAGATAATCGGCCGATCGTTGACGGAGCTGGCTTTTCGGTAGAGAAAGCTTATGTCGGATCGGATTGAACACATCACGACTCGCGTCTTCTTGAAAGGACAGAACAAATCCTTTTCCCAAAATGATGCTGATCTGTTCAGACTCGATCGTTTTCTTTTCCTCATTGAAATAAAGCATATTGAGGAGACAGAAAACCTGTTCGTTCATTTCATCCATCTTCGGACGCTGACCGATACTTAATATATCCTCGGTGATCAGCGCGTGCACGCTATAGTGTGCACAAATCGATTCAATGTCCTCTTTTCGAATCCCATCAATATTAATCCAGGAAACAGTCTCTTTTTCCAGATATCGAAACGCCTCATCGATCTTGGTATATTCCCTCACCTCCAGGGAGTCGGCGTTGTAATCGTGTACGGATATATGAATATGTTCGGCTTCTTGTCGGATGGGCGCGATCGTCGGGTTGACAGCAAGTATCTCACCGGTTCGTTCGGACCCGGCAAACGGATTGCCGGAGATGCGACGCAGGTAATTGGCCGAACGCTTATTGATCATGTATTAGAGTTTATCGTAAAGGGCACGAAGACGATCTCGCGTCATTTGTTTTTCCCAGTCTTTACCCAGTGCGTTTTCCCAAAGCGGTTTCATGCCCATTGAAACATCGATCATCTTATTGAACTGATCGTCACTCAATCCGCTGCAGATCCCGGCTGGAATATCGATCTTATTTTTTTCTACCATGTATTTGAACTCTTTCACGCCGGCCGGATAGAATTCTTCCAGGTGATTCATTACAATGCAGTTCCCGATGCCATGCTTGGTGCCGAGTAGATAACTTAGCCCGTAACTCACCGCATGCGCCACACCCACCTGTGAATAGGCGATGCTCATACCACCGGCGTAGGAGGCCATCATCAGCTGATCGTCAGATTCCTCATCCCACACATCTTTTTCTACAAATACTTTTCGACAAAGCTCCAACGCCTTCTCACCGTAGCTTTTACTGAATTCGTTCAAAAAGGTTCCTTCCAAGCTTTCGATGCAGTGAATGTAACAATCCATTCCGGTGTAGAAGCGTTGGTTTACCGGTGCATCTTTGGTCAGTTCGGGATCCAGAACGATCTGATCGAAAGGCGTGAAGTCGGAGTTCATACCGAGCTTCTTCGTAGGACCGGTCAGTACGGTTGTTCTCGACACTTCTGCTCCTGTTCCACTTAATGTTGGAATACCAACTTTATACACGCCGGGAACTTTTACCAGATCCCATCCTTGATAGTCTGCGGATGAACCGGGATTGTTCATCATCAGAGATACCGCCTTGGCCAGATCCATGGTGGAGCCACCTCCGATACCGATCACTCCGCTGATGGATCCGAATTCCTGTTTCAATCGAGACGCCAACTCATCGACATAGATCGTTTTCGGTTCGGTGGTCACATCTACATATAAAACGATGTCATTGTCTCTCAGGGGAATTCGGTTGGGAAGAGATTTTCCTTCAAAATAATGATCGACCAAAAAAACCATGGGCTGACCGGCTTTTCGGTGTGGGTTAAGGATCTCATCGAGTTGTTCGAACGAACCTCTTCCATATACGACATATCCGACTAGTTTGAAGTTTCTGAATTTCATTCTTTGTCTGTTATAAAAGTTTTTCGGCTTTATGGAGGTCTTCCGGTGTATCGATCTCAACGCCCAGATAATCAACCGTCAGCATACGGATCGGCATTCCATTTTCAAGAAAGCGGAGGCATTCAACTTTTTCAATCGCCTCCAGTGTTCCCATGGGCCAACTGATAAAATCCAATAGTGCTTGTTTTCGAAAGGCGTATACGCCGATGTGTTCGTAATAAGTAACCGCTGTATTGGTGTCTCGAGGAAACGGGATGCGACTTCTGCTGAAGAATAGCGCATCGTTCTTTTTGTCGATGGCTACTTTAACAAAATTCGGGTCGTCGATCTCTTCTGGTTTTTCGAGTATCTGCATCATGGAGGCTACAGAAACTGATGGGTCGTTGAATAAACGGATCAACCCCTCCAGCGCATCTTTCTTTATGAACGGCGTATCGCCCTGGATGTTGATGATGATATCGGTGTTCAGGCCGATCGCTGCTTCAGCAATTCGGTCGGTGCCGCTTTCATGTGGTTTTTGGCTGCGGAAAACAGATCCGCCGACGGATCGGATCTCGTCTTCGATCTCATCATTGTCGGTTGCCACGACCACCTCCTCAAACAGACTGCTTGATTTGACCGCCTCGAAGGTGCGTCGGATGACGGAGACACCACCGAGTGGATGCATGAGTTTACCCGGAAATCGGGTGGCGCCATATCGCGCGGGTATCAGAGCGGTGACGATCATGTTGCAAAGCTATTGGTAAGTGGGCAACAGATCTTAAAAACAGGCACGATTCCGATCACTCTTTACTCTTTCTGAATGGAAATGCCATCAGATCGCCGATCGATTCGTCTTTTTCAGCAGCGTAATAGCGGTCGAGACCATATCGTATCTCTTCGGTGGGCAGGTGGGTCCGGGTGCCGAACAGCCGGTCCCAGATAGAGAACACGGCCCCGTAATTACTATCGGTATAGGGCTGTTTCCAATGATGGTGAACCTTGTGCATGTTTGGGGACACAAACAGCCAGGATAGTGCCTGGTCTGTTTTTTTCGGAAGTGAAATGTTCGCATGCGTAAAGGCGGTAGAGACCACCACCAATGTTTGATAGATCATAACAGCATACATGGGCGCTCCGGAGAGAAAGATCAATAAGAGGAAAAAGAGGCCTCGCAGGAGGCTATCGCCCGGGTGGTGGCGAAGGCCTGTGGTTACATCCACCTTCGTATCGCTGTGATGGATGACATGGAAGCGCCAAAGAAAGGATTGATTGTGCATGACCCAATGTACCAGCCAGCTACTGAAGTCAAGCGCCAGCACTCCGATCAAGATTGTTGCCACCACATTGGCTTGGCTCCAGTAAACGATACCGAATGAGGCCGACCGGCACCAATCGGATAGCTGAACGATCAGAACAGCCAGTGCTGTGTGCAGGATGAGATGAAGTACGGTAAATGAAAAATTCACTGCGGCGTGTTGCCATTTCGTTCGCTTGTAGGATAGCTTCATTAGTGGGATCGCGCCTTCCAGTATCCAGAAAAAAACCAATCCACCCACGAGCAATCCTAGCCTCTCCAGCGGACGTTGTTCCAGTGATTGAAAATATTCGATGAAGGAATTATTCATGATCAGGCGATGTTTTCGGTTTCAGGATTTTCATTAAGAATTTTCTCGGCTATTTCTACTTCCTCATTCAGTACGAATAATTTGATGCCGCCGACTGCGAGATTCAATAGCGGATCGATCGTTACGGTGTGTTCATCTTGTAAATGTGCATTTATCCCAGCGTGGAGAAGCTTCCCCAGCGCGATGTGGGCGGGCACATAGGTATCATATCGGCGGATGCAGACAAAGGCCATTCTTAAAAATAAAAAATCCCCTCGAGTTGGAGGGGATTTCTGATGATTTGTATCGGTTATTGATTCAGCATGAGGGGCATGACCAGCATCAATACTTCTTCATTGTCTGCTTGTGCTGTGGGTCGGAGGATTCCGGCTTTGGTGGGTGTGGAAAGGGAGACGACCACCTCTTTTCCTTCGAGAGCTCCAAGCATCTCTATCAGGAATTTTGCATTGAAGGCGATCATGATGTCCTCTCCGTCGTATTGACATTTCATGCGCTCATTCCCCTCCTGGCTAAAGTCAATGTCTTGCGAAGCGAGTTGAAGTTCGCTTCCTGAGATATTGAGGGCGACCTGGTTGGTGCTTTTGTTACTGAATACATTCACGCGTCGGAGGGCTGACTGGAATTCATTCCGATCAACGGTGAGCGTGTAGGGGTTCTCGGCCGGAATCACCACCTTATAATCGGGGAACCGCGCATCGATCAATCGGCTGCTCATCTGGGTACCGCCGTGTTTAACAAACAGGTGATTGTTGTTGTAACTGATCGTGATCTCGTCGTTCGTATCGGGGATCGCCGCTTTCAGCAGGCTGAGTGGCTTTCGAGGAACGATGAAGGAGTCAGACTTTGGGCATTTCACGTCGGTTCGCTTGTATCGAACCAATCGATGTGCATCGGTGGCGACACATTGCATGCCTTTTTTGTCCAGCTCAAAGAAAACGCCGGTCATGGCCGGGCGAAGGTCGTCGGTGCTGGTAGCGAACAATGTCTTGTTGATCGCGGTGACCAGGGCATTGGCTGTGGTAGTGAAGCTGGTGGTATCATCAGCAACAGGTTCCTTGGGGAAATTGTCGGGGTTTTCGCCCATGACTTTGTATTTCCCGTTATCGCTGGTGATCTCGATGCCGAAATTTTTGTCGATGTTGAATGTAAGCGGCTGATCGGAGAGGTTTTTGAGCGAGTCGATCAGGATCTTGGCCGGGATACAAACACGACCGGATTCTTTCGCATCAATATCAACCTGAACGCGCATGACCGTTTCCAGGTCTGTTGCCACGACTGTGAGTTGATTTTTATTGATCTCAAACAGAAAATCTTCCAGGATGGGCAATACGGTGTTCGCATTGATCACACCAGAGATGTGTTGAAGTTGACGAAGGAGTGTAGCGGAGTTTACCAGAAATTTCATGTGGACGATTTGGGGATTAACCAAGGCCACGAAACTACATATTTTTGGCCCTTTCCGGGAGTGTGGGGGATTACTGGTGGATTACCCGTTCCGGCTGTTGAAAAATCTAAACATGGCTCCTTTTCGATCTGGTAAAAAAGCGACTCCTGAACAGGCTTTTCAACTCCTCAAGCATTTTTGTGGTTACCGGGAGCGGTGTCATGAGGAGGTAAAGGAGAAGCTCCGAAGTGTTGGGGTTTGGGGAGCCGATCAGGACGCCCTTATCGCGAAGCTGATCGAGGGGGATTACTTAAACGAAGAGCGGTTTGCCCGAATTTATGCAGGAGGGAAGTTTCGTGTCAACAAATGGGGCCGAAACCGCATCCGCTATGAGTTGAAACAAAAACGCGTCAGCGATTATTGCATCAAAAAGGGACTCCGGGAGATTGATGAAGAGGAATACGTGGCGGTGTTGACCCGACTGACCGAGAGTAAGTATAACAGCCTGTCGGGCCACAAGGCGATCCGCCGCGATAAGACGATCAGCTATTTGATGGGAAGGGGGTTTGAGTCGGATCTTATCCGATCGGTACTGGCTTCGATCGCCTCCGCGGGCGAATGAATACCGAGACCTGGGTTCCTTTTCCGATTTCGGATTCTATCTCTATACGACCTCCTATCCACCGAACAAGATCTTTGATGATGAGGTAGCCAAGCCCGTGCCCGCTTCTGCTTTCATTTGTTTTGTTGTGTACCAGCACATCTTCTTTCAAGAGATGATTGATCGTTTCTTGTTTCATTCCGATCCCTTCATCAATCACCCAAATGGCATATTCATCACCGGATGTTTTGGATGCCCCGACTTCTATCGCGCCACTGTCGGCGTATCGAATTGAGTTGCTAACCAGGTTATAGATCAGGATCCTTATCGGGTCTGCAAATTGCTCGATTTTCCAGGATGGATCGATCGAATTAATCAGTCGGATATTCTTTTCTTTTGCCAATGAACCCAAGAGATTAAAAACTTGATGAGTCAGCTGGTGTGGAAAAAACGTCTCAGGTAATAAGAGCCGGTTTTCATTCTGGTATTTGATCCAGTTCAATATGTTGGTAGATAATAACTGTAACTCCTGGGCTGTTTGGGTGATATCTGTAAGTGTTTCCCGTTGTACTTCATCAGAAAGTTTTTCTTTGTTATCGATCAACCCCTTGCCGGCTACGGTGAGGAATTTCAGAGGAGTGACAATGTCGTGGCTGATGATCGATATCAAACGCGTTTTGATGCTGTTGTTTTTTTCCAGCAATTCGTTTTGTTGTTTCAGGCTTTGCGTTTTTTCATTTACCAGAGACTCTAGCAGTGTTTGTCGGGCGAGTAAACGACGATTACGATATCGGGAAACGGCATCGATGATCACGACCAAGAAGCTGATGAACAACAGATACACCCACCATTTTTCATACCAGCTGGGTTCGACAAGGAATGTAAGTGTTCGGTAAGAAAAGTTATCTCTACCGAATCCATTTCTCTTTCGAACCTGGAGTGTATTGGAGCCGGCGGATAGGTTAGTGAGCTGTATAAAATAACCTCGATTTTCCGAAACTCGAATCCACTTTCCACCGTTCAGCCGATAATCAATATAAATGTTTTCGTTGTTCGACCAAGCTGAATACCCAAGCCGAATCAAGACCTCTGCATTTGGGGGGAGTTTGCTTTTTTCAACAACTCCAGATGCTGCACCATTGACACTGATCTCATCAATCTGTATGGGTCCGTCGGGAAATACATCCTCTTTGTTGTTTGGATCTATCCAAACCAATCCATCCATTGACGGGAATGAAAGGACGCCGGTCTTGAGCTCGATACCGCAGGGGCTACAACCCCCATTCAGCTCTGTCATTTCCATGCCATCTTTTCGGCCATAGTAGTGATAATAAATATCAGCTTCATTATCATGAAATGCCCGTCGCAGGTCTTCCCAGGAGGCCTTGAATAGGCCCCGATTGGTGCTGATCCAGACAAATCCGTTTTTGTCGGAAAGGAAACAATGGGTGTATAGCAGAAATTCATTTTTGTCAAGCGGCATCTGTTTCATTCTGCCTTTGTGATAGATATAAAACCCCTTTCCATAGGTTCCGACCAAAAAATAGTCACCGATCTTGTGCTGTGTCCTAATACAATACCCCGGCAGACTGAGTAGGGTGTCGACTCGATTTTTATTCAGGTCATATTTTATATACCCCGAACAGGAGGTAAGTAAAAAAACACCCGGATCGGATTCTGTGAGGTTGTATTGTATGGCAACGGAACTGTGGAGTTGTTCCGAAGGGTAAAGCATTTGAAGGGAATCTCCCGCGATCTTACCAAGGCCCCTGTAGTTCCCGATAAGAATTTCATTTTTCCATCGGGCGAATGAAAAAACATTATTGATCGGAATTTTTTTATATGCTTTTGTGATACCGGTTCGGAGATCCAGGCGGTGAAGGACATTATCATTGGTGGGTTGCAGCCCTTTCAGAAACCAAACCAAGGAGTCTCCTTCCCGGTGCAGCGAGAAACCAAATTTTCCACTGATTGGAGCGGTGTTGTTGATGTCGGCATCGAACCCCCCAATGAAATGTCCTTCATTTGTCATTACATTTCCCGGCGAGAACTCCCACTGCGAGTAATAGGCGTTTAGATCGTTCATATCATATCCCGCCTTTCTCATTTGGGCCAACCTGTTTTTCCGTAATACGATCAGGCCCCTGGAGGATGTTCCAATAAAAAGAATACGTTTTGATTCGCTGTATTGAGCATACTTGATCAGTCCCATGGATGGAACAGCCGTGCAGATCTCCTCCGCTTTCAATCCTCCATTATTGAGATGTAGTAACCACGCCCGGTTGTTACCGATAGCGATCGGACTTTTCATGCCCGATTCCCAAAAAACATTTATTGGCGTGTTGGGTATCGGTGCCGGTAGTTCAACGAGATCATTATTTTTCTGATCTACCCGATAGATGCGCCCCGTTCCTTTTTTAATCAGAAAAAACTCACCCCCGGAAATAAATCCTCGCTCATTATCCTGACCGAGCTGTTCTTGCACGATCGGGGCGAAGTTTGGTTCGGCGATCCGGATAACTACTCCATTCGGTTGTACAACCCAAGACGTGCTTTCATTTAGTGGAATGGCTTGCGCGAAAGGAAAGGGAATAATGCTGACGGGCGTGCCCTTCGAGTTTGTAAAAAAACTATCCGAAATGGCAATCCCCATCAAACGATTTTCCCATTGGTCCAGCGACATTTGTCTTTTGTAAAGAAGAAAGGGTTTGTTTTCCCTTATGCCGATGATATTTCCATCCAGATCAACCACCCGCATCTCCCCGTTTGCGTTCGTAATACTGTAGCGCATACGCTCCGACTCAATGAAGCTCGTATTATTTCGAGTGTAATTCACAAAATCGATACCGTTGAAACGAGAGATTCCAGCTTCTGTGGCAATCCACAAAAAGCCACCGTCTTCATCCCAGTGCATACCCTTCATTCCATTAGAGGGTAGACCATTCTCGGTGCTGTAGTTGAAGGTTTGGAACCTTTCTTTAGAGAATGGTTGAGCGTGTGTCTGATTAAAGAGCAGACAGAAAAATATAAACAACAGTCTGTTCATGGTGGCTGTTGTGAATGTACGATTCGCGTATCAATAATTCAGGCTATATAGTGCAGCAAGCTCGATCAAATCCTTCAGATTTTGAGCCCCTGTTTTTTCAAATATCCTGTTTTTCACGGTTGATATAGTGCTCATGCGCAGGTTCAGTGTTTCTCCTATGTGTTTGGTACCCATCCCCTTTAGCAAATAGTGTAAGATCTCCAACTCTCGCGGAGCCAATGATGAAAACGGGTTTTGGCCGCTTTCTTTCGTCTCCTGATTCGAGGGTTGGGCATCTTCTTTGATGAACTTTCCCAACCCAATCAACATTTCTTCTTCGCTGGCCGTTTTATGCATGTATTGGTGGATCTGATACTGTCTGATGGCCGGACCATATATTTCTGTAGGCTGCATGGAAAACATCATTATCCTAAGATCCGGAAATAGACGACGAAGCGTAGGTAAGACCTCCAAACTGTTTCCGTCTTTAAGAATGATATCAAGTATCAAGTGGGTGTATCTGTTTCGGTTCAGCTCCAACAGCAGCTCCGAACAAGTAGACACCTCGCCTACTGACGGAAAACCCATTGTGGTCTGAAGAAAAATTTTCAGTCCACGACGAATCATGCTATGATCATCTGCTAATAGTATTTTAGTTGCTTGCTCTGACATGATTGGCTCTTAACTATATGTTTATTTAATTAACACCAGTGTACCGCGCAGTACTTGTTTTTGCGGATCATTCAACTCGATCACATATACAAATACACCGCCATTCAGAGGCTGGCCTTTGTAACTTCCATCCCATCCGAGACTGCTTGCTCCACCCTCAAAAACGATCTGGCCGGCACGATCATATACCCGGTATTTAGCCTGCGGATAGAGCCCGAGTCCAATGATCCGCCAGCGATCATTCTTGCCGTCCCGGTTCGGCGTAAAGCCGGTCGGAATGGCAAGCTTGTCCAGAACATTCAATACCATTTCATCGCTGTTTCGGCAATAGGTGGTTCTGTCGGTTGCAATCAGTTGATACGTGTGCGTTCCTGCCGGAGGATTTGCGGTCGGGTTCAACAATTGTGCGTTGTTCAAGTAAAGCGAGGGAGTCCACACAAATGAAAAACTTGCCGGGTTAACAATTGTCGCGTCCAGAGTTGTTGATGTGCCGGATTGTATCATCTTGTCTGGTCCGGCAGATAACACAGGGTTGGGGTGGATGGTTATTGATCTGTTGATTGGAATAGACCTGCAACCGGAAGCATTTGCGATCACTAATTGAATACTATAATTTCCAGCGCTGTTATAGGTGCGGAAAAAGGGTGGAATACTGTTGCCGGTTCCGTTCCCAAAATCCCAAGACCAATTGGAAATACCCATATTGGAAGAATTGATACGGATGGGCCGGTTTACACACAAGGTGTCTGATATGGAGAAGGCTGCGATGGGATTTACATCGATCAGTGGAATTATTTGTCGAACCGTATCTGTTTTACAACCCGAGGAAAAGCTAACCCAATGGCTAACAGATAAATTAATGCCTCCTGCTATATAGGTGTGAACGGTTTGATTGCTGGTTGAAGATTGCATGGACTGGCCATCACCGAATTGCCAATGCCATGTGGGGTTGCCCGATGTTCCTGAAGGGATAGAAGAGGTGAAGCTCCAACTACTGTCTATACAAGGCTTTCCATTCAATGTAAATTGAACTACCGGCTTAGGCGCAACAGTCAATGTTTGCCGGAATGTATCGCTGATACAACCCTGATCGCTTTTTACCACCAATCGAATCTCGTATGTACCCGGATTGACATAGCGATGATAAAAGGGATTACCCGTGGTTCGTATCTCGGATGCTCCGTCTCCGAAATCCCATTCGCGAATCGGCATGGTGCCTACTGCGATCGTCGACTGGTCGGTGATCAATATGGAATCTTCTGCGCAGATCGATCTATTATAAATAAATGAGGCAACGGGTCGGTCATATACCGTTACAGGTTGTCGGGCCGTATCGATCGAGCATCCTCCGGCAGATACCGCAGTCATCCATACAGCATATGTTCCGGGTAGGGAGTAAACATGATAAAAGGGAGTTCCGGTTGTTCGAATCTCGGACGGACCATCTCCGTAATTCCAGATCCATTGTCCGATCGTGCCGGTGGAGATGGTGGATGTATTGGTAAGAAGAACAGAGTCTTTAGCACAAATATTTCCACCGATGGTAAATGATGAATTCGGTGCCGGTTGGATATCGATTGTTTTGGTTGTATCACCCACGCAACCATTGTCGGCATATACCCGAAAACGAATGGACTGATTTCCACCCGTCGCAAAGGTTTTAATGGTGTTCAGGGTGTTGGCGGCTGAATTATCTGCAAACGTCCACAGATAGCCGTTCAGATTATAGATTCCCGCTGTGGGAGTACCATTCAATTGAACGGGTTTATTGATGCAAAGAGGCGTGGAGTTGGTAAAGTCAGCGATGGGTCCGGGCTTAACAAGTATAGAGATCGAAGCACGGTCGGATTGATTGCAATTCTCGATCACTGTTGCGGTGTAGGTTATCGGAATTTGAAAAAGACCGGACTGAGAAAAAGTAAAGTCCTGTTGCAGCGTATAGATGTAATAGATCCGCCCATTGATGAGTTCTGTTCCGATCGGAGTGGGATTGCTGATCACCGAATCTGTATTCGGAAAAAGACCCGGCACCTGGCTGAGGCGCCAGTGTAACGATGTAGCGGGGTATCCCAATTTTATAAATAGGCGGACCGGCGTTTTGGGGCAGGTGCTGGTATCGGGACGAGGATCGGCATTCAACACATTTTTGAAATAACCATAATAGTTCAGGTTGTTGATGAAAGTGCCCACATTGTAGCCATAGCTTTCATAATTGCCGAGGCCGTATACGGTAGCGGTGAACGAGGAGTCGCAGGTGATGGTGTGTTGTGTAGCTGGTCCGATGAATCGGGCTAATGCTACCGAGTAGCTTGGATAGTTCGGGTGTGGGATGATATTCGGAGCCGGAACAGGTGCCCCATCTACACGCAGGGAGGGAACGGCAATGGTTGGGAGGTGGATGTTTGTATATACATAGTCGATAGCGGACTTTCTGCTCACGTAAAAGCGAACAGATTTCTGCCCTTGTTCGATCGGACTCAGGTAGAACATTTCCGGGTCTCCATAGGATGGAGGCGAGGGTGTTGTGGTCGGAAAATTCCAACACTGGTTTTTATTCGGGGTGTATTGAGATACCAGGATCGGCTTGTCGGATTCAATGTAATCGCCTCCGGTAGAATCCATGAACTCGTAAAAAAAGTTTTTGATCAGCCCGGTGAGCGGCACACCGTTTCTTTTAACAATGGTTGTCGGGTCTTGTACACATACGCGATAATAATTGCGGTTGGTCTCCAGAATATTCGTCGACGTATTATTTATGGTGTGATATGTTAGGTACCTAGTTCCCCATGCTTGTGATGGGAAAACTTGTTGGTGAACGAACTCACCTCCGTCTCCGCGGCAGAGACGTAGTCCGCCAGAGCCGGAGAACACACCGACCGGATGACAAACACCATCCGATCCGGGAACCGAAACGATCTTGGATCCCGTCATGTCTTTGCTGCATAATTCCGGCTGAAAGGAGCCGAATGGTCCGCCTTTTCCGAAGACATGGAACATTTCCCCTTTGTTCAGGTCGACCGTATAGGTTTGGCCCGGCAACCACCCAGCCTTAGTTGTATCAGAGGGGGTGATCCGTATGCGCGTATTGTTTTCCGAAGCGATCACAAAAAACCAGGAATACCACTCGGACGGATTGCTCTGTGATCGATCTTGATAATAGTTGATCGAATAATAAGAAAACCCATATGTTTCAACCGGCATGAGCATGGTGGCGCCAGATACCATCGGACCGTATTGGTGCGCATATGCGGCTACCGGAACATCGCTCAGAATATGAATTCCTTTGTTTGAAAAGCCGTCGGTCAGTACCCGTGCATCGTTCGGTCCCGATTTTGGGATGAGTATAGAGGCGTTGACCGTATTGGGGGGGATGTTCAGTGTTTGTGACCAGCTCGTACCATTGATCGACACCACTACCGTTGCGGCCTGTTCCGTGCTGATATAGATGGCCAGTTCCTGGTCGTTCATCGGCAGCTCGTTCTGGAACTTATAATTGAATCCATATCCGAGCCAAAACTCTTTACCTCGATTTGATAAAGTCTGCCCATCAGAATCGAATCCGAAGAGCAGAAACGAACAGATAAATAATAATCGATTGATTTTCATAGCGCCTTTCCAAAACTCCGCCGATTCTAGTCAAGTAAACATAGAATTAATTCTACAAGAAAATTCCGTTCGTTGAGCTATTATTGTTGATTCGGTTTTCGAAACTAAATGCTTATTTCCATGAATCAATTCGGATCGCTCCGCATCCGCATGGCCTGTCTGGCTATGCTTAGCTTTTTATTTTGTACACCATCACTTTTTGCCCAGGGTTATGATACAACCATGTGGCGCTTTAGGGATCCTAAACAATTCGGTTTCACCGTGTTGGACTTGGATTTCTACGACGACAATAATGTTATTGCCGTTGGCTCGGATGGGGGTATCGCCAAGTCTCGTGATGGGGGTGCGAACTGGACGTATGGCCCTTTTACGTTCAATACGCCTGCCGGAATTCGCGCAAAGCCCACCCTTAACGACGTTCATTATGTGACCGATCAGATCATTTATACGGTGGGAAGTAATGGTTGCATGGCCAAGTCAATCGATGCCGGACAGTCATGGAGCTTTGTCCAAACTCCACTTTATAACCGAGGCAGGAGCATCAATGCGGTGTGGTTTATTAATAAGGATACCGGATATATTGGCGGCCAGCACAACACCCCCGACTCTCTTCCGAAACTTTATTTCACGCGTAATGGTGGTGCAACCTGGGACTCTTTGAATGCTCCGGTTGGGGGTGTTTCAAGAAACGGTTATGTCAACAACCCCAACTACCCTTCTTTTTTAACTACTGTTACGGCAAAGGATAAGGAGATTTTGCGAATCGAGTTTGCCAACGATTCTATAGGATACATCACTGGTTCTGGACTAAGCACCTATGAGCCTCGCGTTTTTAGTGTTAGCTCGACGGTAACCTGCTTGTCAACCGCCACCACCCCAACGGTTGGCTCGGGCGCACACCACTCCTCTTTAGTATGGAAATTTGAAAAAGGAAGTTTAACGGATTATTCAACTACGAAAGAGCGTTTGGGATACACCGGCATCAATACTCTAGCCGTTACCTGTACCACCCGGTATGGTTCACCCCAGAATACCACCCAACAATACAAGGCTATTCACATCATCAATGATTCTACCATCCTGTTGATGTCTTCTAACAACAACATTGTTTTGAAAATATTTACAGGAAAAAACGATAGTACACTTAACGTAAATGCTCCAGGGGTGTTTGAGCGAGGACGATATCAGACGCTCAACTTCCCCTTCCCACCAAATGGAGCCACCCCGATCCCCTCCCCGCAGGTATTATTAGCTTCAAACCCATATCAGATCCGTAAAGCTTCCAATGGAAAATTATTTGCGCCTGCCAACTTCGGCTACGTATGGACATCCGTAGATACCGGCCGCAACTGGATCCGTGAAAATAGTCTTCCCCAGGGTCAGAACTACAGTGGATTTGCCACTTGGGCACTAGATATTTCACCCAGCGGCAAGTTCCTTTATGCCGGACAGGCCGGTGTTGTAGCAGACTCTGTTCCGGGCGGTGCGCTGCAAAGCACCTATAATTTCGCCAATCCGGCCGGCTCCTATTTCAAAATGGAGTTTGCGGATTGCAACAATGGAATTACCTCAGGCGGTTCCAGTATTTCGGTAACAGAGGATGGTGGAAAAACTTGGGCTCCAAAAAACCGTCCCGATTTCGCTGCTTCTTTCTGGAACATCAACGGATTATCATATCGAAATACCAACAAAGCCTATTTCGCGGTCAGCAACGGAACGTTGTATATGTCACCTGATAAGGGCACCACATTGGATCCAATTTTCGCCGATCCAACCGTTCAAATGTGGGATGTAGCGAATTCGGGCGATAGCATCTGGGCCATCGGACATTCTACACTCTCTACTCCAGCTCCCTCTCGTCAGTCTAAAGTGTTCCGCTCGTTTGATGGGGGTTTGACTTGGTCAACCTTCACCGGACTCCCAATGGGATTATTAGCTCCAACGATGAATGAGTTGGAGTTTCCAACCAGCCTGATCGGATATGCGGCAGGAACGCGCGACACTATTTACAAAACAACAGATGGCGGGGTCACCTGGAGTAAGCTGCCTCTGCCCACTCCTGGTGTAATTCCACAGATCTCCTACAAGGATATGTTTGCCTTGGATGCCAATACGGTTTTCTTGGTCGGTAATGGCTTCCCGAGAAAGGTTGTATTCCGTACAACAGATGGAGGTGCTACGTGGACCGACATCTCCGGTAACATCAATTCTTTGGGGACCGGCAACTTCAATGCCATTATCATGCACGATATAAACAATGGCTATGTGGCCACACCCAGCGGGTATCTCGCTAAAACAACTGACGGTGGGGTTACCTGGACATTGGACGTAGCGCCAACAGCTGCTCTTTGGGAGTGCTTGTCTTTTGTACCGCGCACCGTTCCGTCCAGCATATCATTCACAAACCGAAGAATGCTAGTTGCCGGCGGTGGTTTGGTATCGGGGCCTTCAATATTGGAATATGGCAAATCAGAAAATATAAATCCAACGACTACCCCAACGGTTGTGAGTGCTAGTTGTACCAGTCCTGCGGGAGGTTCCATTACACTGAATACATCCGGCGGTCTGGCTCCATATACATATAGCCTGAACGGCGGAGCTTATCAATCCTCACCAAGCTTTACAGGGTTAGCTGCAGGTTCTTACACACTGGCGGTTAAGGATGCTTTTTGTGGAGTTGAAACAAAAACTATTCAGGTTGGTTTTAACGACAATCTTACCCTTACTGCCAGCAACGATACGTTGGTTTGTGTAGGCACTACCGCTCAATTAGTGGCTAGCTCAAACAGCGCATCAACCGTTTATATCTGGTCGCCCGGCAGCGGACTTTCCAATCCTAACATCGCCAACCCCATTGCAACAGTCAATAGTAACACGACCTATACGGTGACCGCGTTCCTGAACGGATGTGTTCGAACAGAGCCGGTTGTTATTCGCACAAAAACAGTTACTGTGAACGCAGGTGCCGATCAATTGATCTGTGCCGGCCTGCCTGCGCAATTGCAAGCGAGCAGCGACAGTACAGGTGTGAGCTATAGTTGGTCACCCGCACTTGGCCTTTCCAACACAGCCATTGCCAATCCAACAGCAACGCTGAATACAACACAATCGTATACGGTAACAGCTAGCCTGAACAGCTGTACTAAAACCAGTACCGTAACGATCCGTCGTAAAGACGTGAATATTAATGCAGCTACTCCCCAACGAGTTTGTGTGGGTGTACCAACCCAGATATCGGTGAGCAGCGATAGTACTGGTGCCAGCTTCTCTTGGTCGCCTGCAACAGGGTTATCCAATGCCAACATCCGTAACCCTATTGTAACTACCAGCACAAACATTAACTATACTGTTACTGCATCGTTGAATGGTTGTACCAAATCAACACCGGTAGCTGTACAAACGAAAACAGTTACAGTCAATGCAGGTGCCGATCAAACCGTTTGTTCGGGTTCTCCGGCGTCTCTGCAGGCCACGAGCGACAGTACGGGCGTGAGCTATAGTTGGTCACCCAGCACCGGACTTTCTTCCACATCCGTCGCTAATCCGACTGCAACACTTACGGGTACTCAGGCATTCACTCAAACTTATACTGTTACCGCTACGCTGAATGGTTGTACGCGGACCGATCAGGTAGATGTTCGGGTCAATCCGCTTCCTGTGATCAGTGCAGGTCCGGATAGAACAATTGTGAGCGGAGACGAGATCATTTTGACAGGTTCGGGCATTGCCAATCCGACTTCCATTTTATGGACGCCGAATACAGCTATTACAGGTGCCAATACATATACCCCATCCGTCAAGCCCACCACCACTACCACCTACACGCTGACGGTTCGAGATAACAATAATTGCGTGTCGACCGATAACGCGATTGTCAATGTGCTGCCCTATTGCATCAACATCATGAATGCATTCACGCCAAACGGCGATGGCATCAATGATCGCTGGTTGGTTGTGAACAGCGGAGGGGTTTGTACCCGCCAGATCTCCGTTGGTGTATACAATCGACATGGTAACCTGGTGTACAAGAATGATAACTATAACAATGACTGGATCGGTGTCTACAACGGAAAACCAGTTCCGGATGGTACTTACTACTACGTGGTATCATACAGACTGATTACGGGTGCATACCTGACATTTAAAGGCGATGTAACCATTCTCCGTTAATCAACACTCAAACGAAACACATGAAACGTATTTTATCCATAGTAGCGCTAATGACTGTCGTCTATTCAGCATCAGCCCAGCAACTTTACACATCATCGCTTTACGAGATGCAAAGTCTTTTACATAATCCGGGCACAGCCGGATTGTTTCAGGACAATATGATCGGTGCGAGTTATCGCAGCCAGTGGTCGGGCATCAGCGGCTCTCCGCGTACCGCCATGGTCTTTGGCAGCTATAACCTGAAAAAAGAGAACGCCGGTATCAGCGGTTATCTTTTCACCGACAAAACCGGTCCTACTTCCAGAACCGGCCTCTCAGCTTCTTTCGCCAAGCACCTGAAAATGAAAGACGGGTCTGTATGGTCTGTAGGTATCGAGGCCCGTGCACTTCAGTTCGGGATCGATCGCGCTAAGCTCAGTGCCACGTTAGGTGCTGATCCGGCACTGGGGAATGCAGAGAATCGTTTCAAGTTCGATGCGGGGCTGGGCGTTGCC
>JBKCMR010000045.1:0-74066 GCA_046300055.1 Bacteroidota bacterium | reverse complement strand
TGTCAGCTCCTTGTAATTGCCCAATGCATACTGGCGGATGAGCATTTGTTGGCGATAGGCCCAGTTAGCATTCCCCACATCGGTGGATTCATTCCCGAAGTGATCGACCAAGAACATGATGAACTTTTCCCGAATGCTTCGATCTTGATTGATCATGACACCGGTCCACCATTTCTTGTACGAGGCTCTTCGTTGCGACTGAACCGTACCATCATTATTGATGTCATTCACCCAAGTGGTTCCCTGCGTGATGTTGGCATCGGCAATTACCCCGGGGGTGGTGGAAGTTGTATACTCCTTGATCGGCAAAGCCGGATCGGCTGCGGTCGGATTCAGCAATTCAGTAACCGCTTGCGAAAGACTACGTGTTTTGAAATAATCGACGTCGGCCCGTTTGGCGCCGAACATGGTTCGCTTCAGCAGATGGATAACCTCTTGTTCGGTCCAGGGACCGGTATAGGTATCAATCCCCGACAACGTGCGGGGCGGCTTCATCTCAGGGGTATACGCTGTTCGCCGCGAGGCGGTCAAAAATTCTCTTCTGTCCATGGCAGTTAGTTGTGCGCTGAGTGTAGACTGAAAATAGAGAAAAAGTTTAATCTACCACCTCAATCGTATATGAAAAAACGGTAAAACCTCGAGTGGCTCGTAATTCTACGAATCAGACTCAGTATGACTCCAGAATGCCTGCTATGCCCTGTCCACCCCCAACACAAGCCGTTATCATCCCATAACGCTTGCCTAACCGCTTGAGATCGTGCAGGTTCTGTATAGTCAGTTTGCAACCCGTACACCCCAAAGGATGTCCGAGTGCGATGGCACCGCCGTTGATATTTACTTTTTGCTGATCGAGTCCGGCCTCCCGGATCACCGCCAGGGCCTGTGCGGCAAAAGCCTCATTTAATTCGATCAGATCGATCTGATCCAGTTTCATCCCGGCTTGTTTGAGTGCCAGCGGAATGGCAGCTACGGGACCGATACCCATGATACGCGGATGCACACCTGCCACGGAGCAGGCGATCAATCGTCCGATTGGTGACAAACCCAATTCTTTCATTTTACGTTCACTCATGACCACAACAAAGGCAGCTCCGTCAGAAGTTTGAGAGGCATTACCGGCCGTTACCGTTCCCTTGGGTGCAAAAGCCGGCTTGAGTTTTGACAAGGCATCGATAGACGTGTCGGCACGCGGACCTTCATCCGTATCGACGACAAATTTTCGTTTTTGTTTTTTACCCTTTTCATCAAGATAAACTTCCTCCACCGTAACGGGAAGAATACCCGGTTTAAAATGACCAGCCTCAATCGCAGCCAAGGCTTTTTGATGAGATCGAAAAGAGAATTCATCTTGATCTGCTCGTGAAACAGAATAATCAGTGGCGACGGCTTCTGCCGTCAACCCCATATTCAGATAATAATCTGGCTCAGTAGAAGCGATCTCAAAAGACGGAACGGTTTTCCAACCCGACGTAGGTACCAGACTCATGCTCTCCACCCCACCGGCCACAATGATATCAGCCATACCTGATCGGATCTTAGCAGTAGCGATAGCGATGGTTTCGAGACCGGACGCACAATAACGATTCACTGTCATCCCCGGGGTTTCTATACCAAGAGCCCGCGCTGCAATAATGCGACCCACCTGCAAGCCCTGTTCAGCCTCCGGCACTGCATTTCCCACGATGACATCGTCTACCGACTGACCCGCCAGGGCCGGCACGGAACAAATCAGTTCCTGAATGAGCGTGACTGCCAAATCATCGGGACGAGTGAAACGGAATCCACCTCGCTTTGATTTGGTGACTGCCGTCCGATAACCGGCTACGATATAGGCTTCGTTCATGTGAAAAATGCTTACTCAAATGTATCGAAACGAAATGGGTAGGCAATGGGCCAGTCCTTCGGTATATTTGTCCACCATGTACCAGCTGATCAGAAACATATTATTTCTCTTACCGGCAGAAACAGCCCATACATTTTCGATGACACTACTACGGATGGCCTGTAGCCTGTCGTTGACGAGATACTGGATTAAAAAATTCTATAGCCCTACTCCGAAGCGAATCGAAATGTGGGGATTACCCTTTCAAAACCGAGTCGGACTCGCAGCGGGATTTGATAAAAATGCCCACTACCTGCGTGAACTCGAAACACTCGGATTCGGTCATGTAGAAATCGGTACCGTTACTCCCTTGCCCCAGGCCGGCAACCCCAAACCCCGACTGTTCCGTTTACCGAAAGACCGGGCACTCATCAACCGCATGGGTTTTAACAATGACGGAGCGGAGGTCATCGCCGAACGACTTCGTGTATGGAGACAAAAAAATCCGAACACGCAGCTGATCATCGGTGGCAACATCGGCAAGAACAAACAAACTCCCAACGAATTAGCTGAATCTGATTACCGGATCTGCTTCGACAAGCTCTATCCGTATGTAGACTATTTCACCGTGAATGTAAGTTCACCTAATACACCCGGACTCCGTTCGCTGCAAGAACCTGAAGCCCTAAAGCGAATATTTCAAACCTTATTGGAAGCCAATCAACAACAGCCGCAACAAAAACCGATCTGGCTGAAAGTGGCACCCGATCTTGAAATCGAAGCGATGGATCAAGTGATCGATCTGGTGCTCTCGATGGGATTGAACGGGTTAGTCTTGTCGAACACCACCTTATCAAGAGCGGGATTAAAAACAAATTCTGATCAAGTGGAGAAGATCGGAGCCGGCGGACTCAGCGGTATGCCACTCAAGGACAGATGTGTAGCCTGGGTACAACGAGCCCATGAACGAACCAACGGTAAAGTCCCCATCATCGCCAGCGGTGGGATTTTCAAGAAAGAAGATGCCGAAAATTTAATCCGTTCGGGAGCGAGTTTAATTCAAGTATGGACGGGCTTTATTTATGAAGGTCCGGGTATCGTAAAAAACCTTTCTTCCTAGATCAATCGCCTGACTGTAAACGCAGGCAAGTGGCGGCCACTACACCGGCCGTCTCGGTTCGCAACCGGGTAGTCCCGAGTTGAACAGCCTCAAATCCCGCATCAAGTGCAGTCTGTATTTCCTTTGCCGAGAAATCTCCTTCGGGACCAATCAACATGCCTACTTCTTCAAGTAGCCGCAGGTCCGCGATCGATTTTTTTTCCGACTCGATGCAATGAGCGATGTATCGTTGCAGCTGATTCGTTTCCCAGGTTCGGATCAGAGAAGCGATGGGTGTTGGCTCATGAAGGACCGGCAACCAGACTTGCTGACTTTGTAGCATGGCAGCGATCGACACCTGTCGAAGCCGATCGATACGAAGATGCTGTTTTTCTGTTCGCTCGGTGCTGACTGGTTGAATGGAGTAAACACCTAATTCAGTGGCCTTTTCAATGAACCATTCAAAACGGCTATTATTCTTTACCGGTGCGATGGCCAGATGCACTCTCCTTCCGCTCCAAGGTGTACTGGTTCGTTGTTCTGCCAACAAGCAACAAGCTTTCTTTGAAACTACCTGCAAGATCCCGGTTACTTTATTCCCCAACCCGTCTGTGATATGCAGTGCTTCTCCGACCTGCATACGCAACACCTGCGCAATGTGATGGCTGGTATCCGCATCCAGTTCGATCGATGCGGTTTGGGGAATATGAGAAATATAGAAGTAGGGTGCCATATCAATCATCGAAATCCTCGCCGTCGGATTCGTTCATGCGACTGGAGGTTTGAAGGAAGATCTTGGTTTGTCCCTGATCATCCAGACCACTTACAGGTTTCCAATTCGGCAACATGCCAGAGGAGAAGTTACCGCCTCCATTTTCATCAATGAATTTCTGTATGTGCAGGAGTGCTCGGAGATGTACGGTTTCCAAGGCGCCGTTACGGTGCTTGGCGATCTTCACAATGGTTTCGCCCTTATTGCTGTCGCCATTTTCATCCATCGTGACCTCGTAATACTCTGGACGATACAAAAACATTACCAGATCAGCATCCTGCTCGATCGCACCCGACTCACGAAGGTCACTCAATTGAGGGATCTTCACTCCATCCTTACTGGCACCGCGGGTTTCCACGGCACGACTCAATTGGGAGAGTGCAATGATCGGCACGGCCAGTTCCTTAGCCAACGCTTTCAGGTTTCGAGAGATGTTACTGATCTCCTGTTCCCGGTTGCTGTTTCGATTATCCCCGGTACCGCTCATCAGTTGCAAGTAGTCGATGATGATCATGCCGATATTATGCTTATTCTTCAAACGTCGACATTTCGCGCGCAATTCAAATATGTTGAGTGCCGGCGTATCATCGATGAATAAGGGGGCCTGTGCCAGTCGCTGAATACCCTTTGCATAAAGTTGTTTCATCTCATGATCAGCCAAGTTGCCTCGGTTGATCTTCTCCATGTGAATCTCACTCTCCGCAGATAGAATACGCTGCACCAACTGAGCTGCACTCATTTCAAGGGAAAATACAGCCACCGGTGTTGGCTTGGAAGAATGCATAGCTGCATTGCGCGCAAGGTTGAGAGCGAATGCTGTCTTACCGACCGCGGGACGGGCCGCCAGAATGATCAGGTCGGTATTTTGCCAGCCAAAGGTGACGCGATCCAGCGTTGGGAATCCGCTTGGAACACCCGTGATATCTTCTTTTTTATTGCGTAAATCTTCAATGCGTTGGATTGATTGTACCAGAATGGAATCGATGGTCTGGAAGTTTTTGCGCAAGTTGCTGTTGGTGATCTCGAACAGTTTGGATTCTGCCTGATCAAGCAACTCGAATACATCCGTGGAATCTTCATAGGATTCACCGATGATCTCCCCACTCACTCGGATCAACTCACGTTGAATGAATTTCTGAAGGATGATACGCGCATGCGCCTCGATGTGACTAGCTGACACCACCGCATTGGTCAGACGCGTCAGGTAATAAGCGCCGCCGATGCTCTCCAAGTCTTCCCGAAATCTTAATTCCTCTGCTACAGTAAGAATATCGATCGGCTGATTCTTCTGTGCGAGGGATTGAACCGCCTTGTAAATACGCTGATGCGCATCCACATAAAAACACTCGGGCTTGAGTAGTTCTGTCACCACATCAAATGCCTTCTTCTCCAATAGGATCGCGCCCAATACGGCCTCCTCCAGGTCTTTTGCCTGCGGTGGTACTTTTCCGTATACCATACTGTTCATATCGAGTGCCGCCTTACCTCTTCTACGATCCCTTTCCTTTGGTGTATTCTTTGTATCCATGATTGCTGAATTACGGCCGCTTGATCAACCGTATCACACGAAATAACTTGTTGCCCCTATTGGAAAAAAATTTTTCTTTCTGCACGAATTCTGCACCCCTACGAAAGGGTTATCCACAATATCAAACGCCCAGCAACTCAGCTGCATTTTGACGGGCAATCGATGTTGGCGACTCTCCTCCAATGATGCGGGCCAGCGCCTCTATTCGTTGGTCGGGTGTGAGCAATATAACCTGTGTTTCAATGCCTTGAGGTGTTTCAGACTTGGTGACATGCCAATGAAACTGACCCTTAGCCGCCACCTGCGGCTGGTGGGTCACACAAATTACCTGCCGGTCGGCACCCAGCGCCCGTAGTAACAATCCGACTTGTTTGGCAGCTTCTCCGGATATGCCGGTATCGATTTCGTCGAAGATCAGCGTGGGTAATTGCATCTTGTCAGCAGCAAGTGACTTGATACATAGCATCAGGCGGCTTAGTTCCCCACCGCTGGCCACTTTCCGTACCGGTTGCCATTGTGGTTCACCTTTTCCGCCACTGTAATTGGCATCCAATAAAAAAATGCATTCGTCGGATCCAAAGGGACCGATCTCAGTTTCCCGAAGGGAAATACCGAATCGGGCGGTTGGCATTCCAACTTTTGCAAGAAGACTGTTCACTTGCTCGCTCCATGTTCCTACCACTGCCTCCCTTGCTGCATGTAGGATAGCCGATTTCTTTCGAAGGGCTTGTTCCTGTTTTTGTGTACGTTCTTGAAGCAACTGGATCTCTGCCTCCATCGTTTCGGCAGCTGCCAGTTTATCACTAAGCCGCTGTTGTAAGTCGATCAATTCAGCTGAATGCTTGGCACCATGCTTCTTCATCAACCGATACCCCAGCGACAATCGTTCCTGCATGTCGGATAAAGCCCGTGGATCGAATTGAAAACCGGCACCAGCGCGATCCATTTCCCGAGCCAATTCACGGATCTCCATATCGACCGAACGCATTCGTTCCAGCCATTCGGCAATGCTTGCATCCGTTTTTTCAAAGGGGTGCAGCGATTGTTGGATTTTACGGAGTTGTTGTTGCAGGTTTTCACCGTCGCCCTGCAAACGATCCACAACCGACTGAATGGCCTGTGTGAGTCCCTCTGAACGATCCCCAGCGCGAACTTTTTCTTCCAGCGATTCGATCTCCTCCGGTTGAAAGGAGGCATCCCTCAATTCCTGCAGGATATGCTGATCATATTCTTGTTCCTGTTTGATCCGCATCTGCCTGGATTCCAACGCTTGCAGCGTATTCAATTCATGGCGCCAATCGGCATATGCAATTTGATAGACATGAACCTCCTCGGTCAGTCCGGCCATGGCATCCAACAAGGCACGTTGACGATCTGTTTCAGTGAGCTCCAGTGTATCGAACTGTTGATGAAGATCGACCAAGGAGGCTGTAAACGATTGAAGTTGCGTCAAGTTGACCGGCGTATCGTTCAAAAAAGCCCGTGATTTTCCATTGGCCGTAATTTCTCTTCGGATACACCATTCACTATCGCCCTCTAATTCCAATGATTGTAACAGCGGATGCGTAGACAAGTGTGGGGCGATAAAAAAAGCCTCTACCACACATTTTTCGACAGCATCGCGAAGCACTGAGGAGTCGGCCCGATCGCCCAGCACCAGACCCAAAGCCCCCAGCAGAATCGACTTACCAGCACCAGTTTCACCCGTCATGACAGAGAAACCGATTGAGAAGTCCAACCGAACCTCCCGGATCAATGCATAATTACGTATATAAAGTTGCTGCAGCATCGAGGAGCAAATTAACTCATAGGTGATTCACGGAGGAAGGGTTACGCTACAATTTTCCGGTCAAAAAAAATCCCGGCCGGGGCCGGGATCGATTCAGTTTATGTTTGTTTAACCAAGAGACACTTTATTGTTCAGCTCTTCGTCGACCAGAATACGACCGCAGTTCTCACAAATCATTATCTTTTTGTGCTGACGGATCTCACTTTGTTTCTGGGGAGGGATCGCGTTGAAGCAACCGCCACAGGCATCTCGCTCAACAGGAACCACCGCGAGACCATTTCGATAGTTACCACGGATCTTCTCGTAGCTGAGCAACAAACGTGCCTCAACCGAAGCTTTTGCTTGAGCAGCTTGTTTATTTAGTTCTTTCTCCTCCTTCTCATTGGCAGAGATGATCTTATCCAGTTCCCCCTTTTTTGTTTGGAGAACACCGTCCTTCTCATCGATATTTTTCTTAGCAGCCTCTAAGCTGATCGCCTTGAGTGCAATCTCTCCTTCTGCGTCTTTGATGTGTTTTTTAGCCAGATCGATGTCGAGTTGCTGCATCTCGATCTCTTTATTGATGGCTTCAAACTCGCGGTTATTTTTTACGTTTTCGCTTTGCTTCTCGTACTTCTTCAGCATCGCTTCTGATTCAGCGATGGCCGCTTTGCGTTGTACGATGAATTCGTTCACCCCGTTGATTTCCTCTTCGATGCGGAGTTGACGGGCACGGAGTCCGGCGATCTCATCCTCCAGATCAGCCACTTCCATGGGCAGTTCGCCCTTCAGGATGCGGATCTCATCGAGTTTACTGTCAATTTTTTGTAGACGGAGCACTGAACCCAGTCGCTCTTCGATGGAAAAATCTTTTACGGCGGCCATGAAATGGAACGATTTGCAGGTTAATGGTAGCAGACCGGGTTGGTAGTCCGACCTGTTTTAAGGACGGCAAAGTTAGGGAATTTTCTGGCTAAAAAGCTCTGAATGAGGTCGATGGTGAACTGCTCTGATTCATAATGCCCCAGGTCGACCAACAACAACCGCCCATCTGCCTCGAAAAACTCATGATATTTCAGATCCGCTGTTAAAAAAGCGTCCGCCCCGGATGCTAAAGCCTTGGAAATCAAAAAGCTTCCGGCTCCTCCGCAGAGGGCCACTTTTTTGATGGGTCGGTCAGTCCGACCGGAAAAACGAAGCACCGGGGTCCCGAAAAGTTGCTTTAACCGGTTCAAGAATGCCTGCGCAACGATTGCTTCGGGCAACTCCCCGATCAACCCAGCCCCCACCCCGGGGTGTTCATTTGAAAGGCTGACCAGGTCATAGGCTACCTCTTCATAAGGATGAGCCTGCTTCAATGCCATGAGTATTTCTTTTTCCGAGTATGCGGGGAAGATCACCTCCAGTTTCCATTCCGCTTCCCGGTGCAATACCCCGATTTCACCCACGAAAGGATTTGCACCCTCCGAGGCGCGAAAGCTCCCTTCACCGGCTTGACGAAAACTACACTGATCATAACGGCCGATATGACCCGCCCCGGCCTGAAAAAGCGCAGTTGAAACCGCGTCTACATGAACAGACGGAACAAACGTATATAACTTTTTAAGTATCTGTTTCTGAGGGGATAGCCCAGATCGATGCAGTAAGCCGAGCTGGTCGGCCATGCCCATGCTGACACCTTCAATCACATTATCTAAATTGGTATGGATGGCATATAGGCTGATATCATTCCGGATCGCCTTGATCAAAGCCCTTCCAACATAGTGATTGGGATCGATCTTCTTCAGTCCACCGAATAAGATTGGATGATGCGCCACAACCAGGTTGCATCCCTTTTCCACGGCCTCGTCAATAACCTCCTCAGTGGCATCAAGGGCGCAGAGCACCCCCGTACACACAAGCTGGGAATCGCCTGTGATCAACCCTGAATTGTCATAGGACTCCTGCAATGAACGCGGAGCCCACTGCTCCAACTGCTGAATGATATCAGTGATTCGCATGATGGCAATTTACGAAGGGTTTTTACGATTGCAGGTATCGATCTTAGCGTTTACCTTGCCGCCATGAAAAGGCTTTTCCTATTGCTCGCAATTGCCATCGGTATATCCGGATGTGAAAAATCAGCTGTTCAGGAAGATCTGGTGATACTCGCCATGACCAATGGCCAGTGGAAGATGACCTCCTTTGTTGAAGGCGGTGCGGACCGAACGGCGGACTTTGCTCTTTACCGATTCAAATACAACACTAATAACACGGTAGATGCTATACGAAACGGCCTCCTTGAAAAAAGTGGAACCTGGAATGGAAGTGCCAGTACCATGAGCATATTTGCGGAGTTTCTCAATGCCTCGCAGCCACTGATTGTCATCAACGGCAACTGGAACATCACTCGAAACGGTTGGACGTTTATTGAAGCGAATCAAACCTTAAATGGTCAATTGAAAATCCTTCTGCTGGATAAGGATTGATCAAAAACTAATCTTATTTCAATATATTCAAATCCACTATTTAAAGCTGGATAGTAGAAATGTTTCCGCCACCTATAGCTATAACATTATGATCACTAAATTAACACCATTCAACTAGGGCCAAGGCGGTTTTGAAGCCGAGCTTGTGTACCATTGGTACAAACCGAATTTCGTATCGGATGCCCGTTGCCCACGATTCTGGCCATTCAATCGAACCTTCCATTACTCAATTCGTTATATAAAAAAATCAAATTATGGCTTTACAAATCGGACAACCCGCTCCTGATTTCTCCCTGTTCGACAGTAATAAGAACAAGACTACCCTGAGTGAATTGCGAGGCAAGAACGTGCTGCTTATGTTTTTCCCCCAAGCCTTTACCGGTGTATGTACCCAACAGGTATGCACCGCCAGAGATAACATGTCTCTGTATGAACAAGCCAACGCCACCGTACTCGGTATTTCTGTCGACTCCGTATTTACGCTGGCTAAATTCAAGGAAACCGAGAACCTAAACTTCCCCTTACTCAGCGACTTCAATAAAGAGGTTTCGACCGCCTATGGATGCCTATACGATGAATGGATCCTTGATATGAAAGGTGTTTCCAAACGCAGTGCTTTTGTCATCGACGCGCTAGGCATCGTCCAATACGCTGAGGTTTTGGACAACCCAGGCAACTTACCCGATTTTCAAAAAATCCAGGAAATCTTAGCTGGTCTCAAATAACTAGTTGATAATCATCATCGTAATGATATTTACGTCTGCATACCGGCATCATTTCGCCGGTATTTTTTTTATGAGAAAATAAATCTAGCTTTGTTACGTTGCGAAAGTTTTTACTCATATCATTCTTCTGCCTCAGTGCTGGCTTAGTGCTGAATGCCCAATCAACTCGTGGTACGCTCCCAATGAGTGATGGACCCAAGGTTCGATTGTTTCCCAATCCGGCTACCACGTCCCTGCAAGTTGAATGGAATGAACAACTGAAGCCTGCGAGCATAGTGATCGTAAATGGGATCACCGGAAAGCAGATGATATCAACATCCATCAGCAACGCCCCCCTTCGTATCAATGTGTCGAATTACGTGCCGGGCATCTATGTATTCAGGATGTTCAGTAGCACTGGCACATATCTTGGCGGTGCCACATTTCAGGTATCCAAATAATTCCCGCGTTTATTGTACCTGTACGATCAGGAATTTTAGGTATTGGGTGTTTTCTTGCCCCCATACGATCGGATGATCTGCCGATTGTGTCTGGTAGGTCACTTGTCGGATCTTTCGTCTTGCATCCTTGGCCGCCATTTCAATGATCTGCAAAAACAATTCCGGTTGGATCAGATTGGTACAGGAGGAGGTTACTAAGAAACCACCCGGTCGAACCAATTTCATCCCTCGCAGATTGATTTCCTTATATCCGGTGATCGCTTTTTGAATGGTTTCGCGGCTCTTGGTAAAGGCGGGAGGATCCAACATCACCACATCGTAAGACTTTCCCTCTTTGCCCCAGGACTTCAACACATCGAATGCATTGGCTGTTTCAAATCGACAACGGTCCGCCAAACCGTTCAGGGCGGCATTCGCATTGGCCATCTCTACGGCCGAAGCAGATATATCCAAACCCAATACAGATCGGGCACCATAATGCGCCGCATGCACTTCAAAGGTTCCGGTATACGTGAAGGCCCCTAACACCTCGGCATCACGCACAATGTGTTGGATGGCTCTTCTATTATCCTGTTGATCCAGAAAATAGCCGGTCTTCTGCCCTTTATCCAGATCTACATGAAAGGTCAATCCATTCTCCTGAATCTGAATGCTGGTATCGAAGGGGGCGGACAGGAATCCCTTTTGTTGAGAAAGACCTTCCAGCTCACGAACCGGCACATCATTTCGCTCATAGATGCCCTTGGGTTGAAAGATCTTTTCGAGTGCGGCAACTATAGCCGGTTTCCATCGGTCGATTCCTAAGGCAAGGGTTTGAATAACAAAATGATCATTGAATTTATCGATGATTAGTTGAGGAATACCATCGGCTTCTCCAAAAACGAGGCGGCAGTTTTCGGTATAGCCTAATTGCTTGCGGTACGACCAACAACGAGCGATCTGATCATGAAAATACGCCTCATTGATGACCGCTTTCGAGTCGCGCGTGAGCAGCCGTAACCGGATTTGAGACTGGCTGTTGTAGTAGCCCTGACCTACAAATCGTCCGTCATGACTAACCAAGGTCACTACGTCGCCATCCTGCGCTGCAGAATCGACTGTATCGATCTCATTGGCGAACACCCAAGGGTGACCATTAATCACCCGGGGGGAAATTTTACGACGCAATTTGGCGGTTAACATGCGGCAAAGTTAACCCGAAGAGGTTGCCCGGGTAGACAAAATGTCTTTTCCGCGGCGGATTTGTCCGACCCTACCACCACTGGTGCCATAATTGAAGGTATTTTTGCGACCTGAAAGCATATGGAAAACAAAGAGAACATTCTGCCGGAAGAACCGCAGACCGAAACAACTGAACAAGCTGCCGAAACCTCTACTCCCAGCGAACTGGAGATGAAATCGGCCGAGCTGTTGGAACTGAAAGACAAGCACATTCGACTCGTGGCAGAGTTTGATAATTTCAAACGCCGCAACGCGAAAGAGCGGGTCGAATTGATCCAAACGGCGGGTAAGGAAGTCATTCAGTCTCTGTTAGACGTACTGGATGATTGCGACCGTGCCCAAAAACAATTGGAAGGACCGAACACCGATCCCGCCCTGAAAGAAGGAGTTATGCTGGTATTCAACAAACTCAGGAGCACCCTTCAGCAGCGGGGATTGAAAACGATGGAGACCAAACACACTGAATTCAATGCCGATCTGCACGAAGCCATTACCGAGATACCGGCTCCTGCCGAGGAGCTGAAAGGAAAAGTACTGGACGAAGTCATGAAAGGATATTACCTGAACGATAAGATCATTCGCCACGCTAAAGTCGTGGTGGGAAATTGATATGAGCAAAAGAGACTACTACGAAATATTGGGTGTTGCTAAAACAGCCAGCGCGGATGAGATCAAAAAGGCCTACCGGAAAGTGGCCATGCAATTTCACCCCGACAGAAACCCGGGCGATAAAGCCGCAGAGGAAAAATTCAAAGAGGCGGCGGAAGCCTACGAAGTACTGAGTGATGCCGATAAAAAAGCACAGTACGATCGCTATGGTCATGCCGGTGTATCCGGACAGGGTCGTGGGTACGGCGGTGGCGGTGGCATGAACATGGAGGATATCTTCAGTCAGTTCGGAGATATTTTCGGAGACGATCTCTTCGGGAGTTTTTTCGGTGGCGGACAACGAGGCGGACGAGCCGGTCAGCGCAGCCGGGGTGTGCGTGGTAATAACCTGCGGGTGAAACTCAAATTGAATTACGAAGAGATCGCCAAGGGTGTCACCAAAAATATAAAGGTCAAGAAACATGTGTCCTGCACTACTTGCGAGGGTAGCGGTGCAAAAGACAAGGGCAGTATGCAGACCTGCGGTAGTTGTGGCGGTAGCGGACAGGTTCGTCGGGTACAAAACACATTCCTCGGACAGATGCAGACAGTGACCACGTGTCCGAACTGTCACGGAGAAGGATCGACCATCACCGCCAAATGTTCAAGCTGTAAAGGAGAAGGGCGCGTGTTCGGTGAAGAAACCGTCAGCATCGATATACCCGCCGGTGTACAAGAAGGCATGCAGCTTAACGTCAGTGGCAAAGGAAACGCCGGTGAGCGTGGAGGCATGCCCGGCGATCTGATCATTCTCATTGAAGAAGAAGCACATAAAGAATTGTACCGGGAAGGCCTGAATGTGGCCTATGAATTACACCTCTCCTTTCCGGATGCCGTATTCGGAACACAAGTGGAAGTGCCAACCATTGACGGAAAAGCGAAGATCAAGATCCCGGCCGGAACCCAGAGTGGCAAGATCCTACGACTCAAAGGCAAAGGATTCCCCTCTGTGAATTCCTACGAAAAAGGAGATCAATTGGTACAAGTAAGTGTCTGGACACCGCAAGAACTGAATACAGAAGAAAAAGCACTGCTGGAGAAACTGGGTCAATCCCCCAATTTCAAACCCAATCCGGATAAAAACGACAAGAGCTTTTTTGATAAAGTGAAAGAAATCTTCTCTTGAGGGTAGAAGGTAGAAGGTTTATGATTTAACACTTTCTACGTTAAACATTCTACTTTCTACTTTCTACTTTCTTACTTCCTCCCCTTCCTACCTCTTTTCTTTTTTGGATGGTAGATCACATCTGCAGCCATCACCAGCTGTTGAAATTCTCGTTGATAAGGATCGGACCAGGCGATCGAGTTTGGAAGAAATTTCAATAGTCCCTCCCAATCTTCATCAGCTACATAGCCTGACTGACGAAGCAGCGAGCCGAACCAGGTAAGTGAAGTCACGAAACGGTATGCCGTATCTACTCCAGAAAGCATTTCCCAGGATGGCCGTATCCACTCCTCTTGAAATTGCCTTATAGAGTCGTTCGGCAAACGATAGTCAAGGCGCATTTTCGCCAATGGAGCACCGGATGTATCATTATCCCGCATGCGTAATTCAAAAACAGCCCAGGCTGCTTGCCCCGTACCTACTTCGCCTCCCTGCAAACGTGCGGTGGAATCTCGGAAGGCACCCATCTTGTTATCGAAACCGATCAATCGATACTCCAATACTCGATCGGGATTGAATTGAGCACTGAGCGTAGCTTCATCCGCAACCGAATACAAGGTCTGTGCAAACTCTTTGAATAGTACTTTTTCCGCCTCTTGAAATCCGTCCAGGTATGCAAAATTTCCATTCCCCCGCTTGGCCAAGGTCTGGATCTTTGAATCCTTGTAGTTACCCATACCCACCCCCAAGCAAGTCAAATAAATGCCTCGTTCACTTTCCTGGGTGATCAACGCCTCCAGCTCATCCTCTGTTTTCAGTCCCACATTAAAATCACCATCTGTTGCCAGAATAACCCGGTTATTCCCGCCGGGAATAAAATGCCGACGAGCTACTGAATAGGCCAGCTTCACACCGGACTCTCCCGGGGTGGCTCCACCTGCAACCAGTGAGTCGATCACGTTTCGGATCGTATCTTTTTCCTTCCCGGAAACCGTGTGCAGCACTACATCCGTTATGCCACCATACGTAACAATGGCAACCGAGTCTTTCTCCCGGAGTTGATCGACCAATTTGCGAAAAGCTGATTGCAACAGCGGCAATCGGTTAGGTGTATCCATCGAGGCGGATACATCGATCAGAAAGGTAAAATGGGCTGGTGGTAGCGTATCCAAATTCAGTTGGCGGGCGTTGGTTTGCACAAAGAGTAATCGACGTTGTGCATTCCAGGGGCAATCTGTCAACCGACTGTTCAACTGGAATACTGATGCGCTGTCTGGCGCCTGATAAGCCAAATTGAAATAATTGAGCATCTCCTCGATGCGCACAGCATCGGCCGGAACGGGCGACTGCTGACGAATAAAACGACGAATGTTGCTATACGAAGCACGGTCGATATTCAGCGAAAGACCCGTGCTGGGATACATCGAAGCATTCACATACCTGTTCTCCAACAGATCCGCATAAGTTTCATTACCCGTGAGCCAATTACGCGATTCCTGTCGGTTCCATCCCAGTGTCAGGGAGGACAAGGAGTATTTGGGTCGTATCTCGGCAGGACGCTTCAATGTGACCTGAACATACTGATCGGATTCCCACCGGGCCGTCAAGGGCAAAAATCCATCGAGATAAAATTGAAAGGAATCGATCAGCGCTACAGAAGGGATCGAAAAAGTTCCTTGTTCACTGGTTCGAAAAAGCAGTCCGGTTGACAGCTGAATGATCCGCGCATTGGTGATGATTCCCTGCTGTTCATCCTTGATAACCCCACGGAAAAAATATGGCTGCGCGTACAAGCCGGCACCTAGAAACAGCCACGTACATATGATGATCGTGCGTATCAACGCTAGAAGTTACGAAAAAAGCAGCCTATGGCTTGGCCAGTTGATAGATGGCATCATATTGACGCCCCCACCCATCATAATCCAACCCATAGCCCACAACGAATTTATTCGGTATAACGAAACCAACATAGTCCAACACCAATGGATGCGCCGTCGCTTCTGCCTTGTGCAATAAGGTGGCGATACGAACGGACCGCGGCTGCTGCTGCTGGAGATGAGGAAGAAACTGATGTAAGGTATTTCCGGTATCGACAATATCCTCGAGTAAGATCACATCCCGACCGGCCAGGTCAACCTCCAGTCCGATCGCCGTTGTGATACTACCGGTAGAACGCATGCCTTTATAGGAAGCGAGCTTAATAAATGAAATCTCCGGATCGATAGTCAGATTCCGGATCAGATCCGCCGTGAATAAAAACGAACCATTCAGGATCGACAGAAATAACGGACGCTCTCCTTTTAGATCACTACTGATCTGCTCCGCCATTTCACGTACTCGGGTTTGTATGGTGGCCGCATCCAAATAAACCTCAAAGGTCTTATCCAATACCTGTATCTGATTCATGGGTGAGCTATTTAAGGAAGATTTATATTGACGTCGGAGGCAGACACTGCCGCCTGATCATATTGATATAAGCTATACGTTTCGATCAGTCGCAATAAAGCCTCTGGATATCGAGGTGAAGTAGCATACCCTGCCCGTTTCAAACCATAAGCCCATCCCTTATAATCGGAAGGGTCTAATTGGAAGAGAAAGGCGTAATGCGGCCTTGTTCGGAGAAAATCAGAATGATCGCGATACGACTCCAACGCAGACTCATATTTTCGGAAGCATTCATTTTTCAGATCATCCGTATGCCTGATCGACGGACCCGTCCATTCTTTCTTGCACTTGATACCGAAATGATTATTTGCCTCAACAGCTAACCGACTGCTTCCGGCACCCGACTCATAGATCCCCTGTGCCAAGGTGATGGAGGCTGGAATACCACTACGCTGCATTTCCTCGATAGCAATAGAACTGAACCGTACGATGTAATCCATCACACGAGGGTTTGGCTTCTCAGCCGGCTGTGCCACAGCATATGAAACACACAGGCATAAAAGCCCTAAAAAAAGAATCGTTCTTGATCGTGTTGCAATCATTTTTTTCGGATCAACATCAAGCCATCACGCAAGGGTACCGGAACCTGTTCAACCTGATCACAATCCCGAACATGCTTGGCAAAATCTAGCATAGCCTTTGCATTCTTTCCTTTCACCGGATCGGCCAGTACCTGCCCATGGAAAAAGATGTTATCCGCTAAGATAAACCCGTTTGGTGGCACCTTAGGAAGTAAGGTGTTAAAATACTCGATGTAGGATGTCTTGTCTGCATCAAGGAAGACCAGGTCCCAGCATTCATTCAAGGAAGGCAATATCGCGCGCGCATCCCCGATCAACAGCCGGATCTGATCACGGAAGGAAGACCTATTGAAAAAAGATTGCGCTAACCCGGCATCGGACTCCCTTGCCTCAATGGTATAGAGCTGGCCGTACTCAGTCAATCCGCTAGCCAGGCAAAGTGCGCTGTATCCGGTGAACGTACCGATCTCTAGTATGCGACGGGGACGGATCATTTGACTGATCATAGAAAGAAACTGACCTTGCTGCGCACCACTTAACATGTGCGCTTCCGGATGATGAATGCGCGTGTGCGTCTCGATCTCCTGCAATAGATCCGGAAGCGGACTCACCAAACGGTCCATGTATGCCTGCAGCGTCTCCGGTATCAATGTCTCCATAGAGCAGCTTCGCTTACTTCTTTTTTGATATCGTCCACAAACCCATAAACGTCAGCAAACCGTTGATCACGATCAACTCCGGTCCGATCTTATATCCATGAAACACCGCTACCGACCAATCGTGCAATCCCAGTTGAATGCCCAGTTTCCCTTCGTAGTAGGCCGGGTTGGAAAGCAGGTCCAATCCGAATGTCAGCAGTGGGCCTAATGAAGCCACCCACGGCACCCAGCGGTTGCATAAGGAGCGGCTCGTCAGCATGCCGAATGCAAACAAGCCCAATAGCGGTCCGTATGTAATGCCTGCAAATTTGATGATGAATTGAATGATCGATTTATCGTTGATGGCCTTGAAGAGCATGACCATTCCAAAAAATAAAACGGCAAAGGAAACATGGACCAGCAGTCGAATGCGCTTTTTCTCCGATTCGCTGCGAGTCGACTCCCGAAAACCCAACAGATCGATACAGAAACTGGAAGTGAGCGAGGTGATCGCCCCATCCACACTTGGAAAAAGTGCGGAGATCAAGGCGATGATGAAAATCACACCAATGGTTCCGGAAAAGGCATCTCCCAGTGCCAGGGCCGGGAACAGATCATCACCGGAAGCAGGAACGCCATTCAATAAAACGGGATGCTGTGCCGCATACAGGTACAACACACCCCCCAGCATCAAAAACAACAGATTGACCAAAACGAGAACGCTACTCATGGTCATCATATTCTTTTGAGAAGCTCCAAGCGTGCGGACACTGATATTCTTCTGCATCATCTCCTGATCGAGCCCGGTCATCGTGATGGTGATAAACATTCCACCCAAAAATTGTTTCCAGAAATAGCCGGGGTGCTGAATGTCCCAGTTGAAGATGCGGGTATACCCTTTTTCGCCCAGCGCCGACCAGGCCGAAGAAAGATCAAGCTCCATGGTTTGCAAGAGCACGATCAGGCAGACGATCAGTCCGATCAACATACCGGATGTTTGCAGGGTATCGGTGAACACAATCGTCTTTACCCCCCCCTCAATGGTATACAACATGATGAGCAGCAAGATCACCAACGCGGTGAGCCAAAAAGGAACACCTAAACGATCCAAAATGAAAAGTTGTAGAATGTTCACCACCAGAAACAAGCGGGCGGTGGCCCCTACCGTGCGCGAGAGTAAAAAATAAGAGGCCCCGGTTCGGTGGGCCGCTCGACCGAAACGCTGCGAGAGATACGTGTAGATACTTGTCAGATTCAATCGATAGTAAAGAGGCAACAGCACAAAAGCGACTACAATATAGCCAAGTAAGTAACCAAGTACGAGCTGGAAATAATGAAAGTTGCCCTTTCCTACATCGCCCGGCACACTGACGAACGTAACCCCTGAAAGGGACGTGCCGATCATACCGAATGCAACCAGCGCCCAATTGCTATTTCGATTTCCAATGAAGAACGACTCATTATCAGCGTTGCGGGATGTATACCAGGCCACGCCCAATAGCAACAGGAAGTAGCCGATCACGAAGGAGAAAAGGATGATGGGTGTCATAAATGTGAAAGTTTGAAGGTAGCCAAAAAACCACTACTTTTTATCCATGGAAATACGATCGGTCGCCGCCTTTTGCGGCTCTAAGAATGGAAGCGATCATGCCTTTGTGAATGACGCCCGACGATTGGGTGAACAGCTCGCTGAAAACGGCATCAAGGTAGTATATGGTGGCGGTAGTGCCGGGTTGATGGGTAGTGTAGCCGATGGCGCACTGCACAAACAAGGAACCGTCATCGGCATTTTACCCAAGCTCATGGTAGAGTGGGAAGTGGCTCATCGAAAACTGACCGAATTGATCATTTGTGACGATATGCACGAGCGCAAGAAAATGATTTACGCGCGATGTGATGCGGCGATCATATTGCCGGGCGGATTCGGAACACTAGACGAACTGTTTGAGGTGTTGACCTGGAATCAGCTTACCATACACGACAAGCTGATTGGCATTTTGAATACGAATGGATTTTACGATCACCTGCTGAATCACCTTACACACATGAAAAAAACCGGGTTTCTTTATGAAGGGGCGTATGAGAAGATTTACGTACGAAACACCCCTGAAGAAATGATCAAGTGGCTGACTCAGCGGGAGGAGTTGCCCTGAAAGAGCGGGATCTGCAATCCGCCACGAACAATCGGAATGGTTCGACCGTAAGCATCTGTATAGGGTGAGTTGATATCACCTCCTACATCGAACATGACTGCCAGATAATAGAACGGTCGACCACCCCGGCCTTGGCGGCCCGAGGTATATCCCCCTCCGATCAACGTGCTGGAGGCGCCCACTGAAATTTTTTCCTTGACACCTGCCACCGGAATAAATGTCTGTTGAATCGAATTGCGTTCTATCTGTCCCTGTACAAAAAGAAAACGGACGGGATATAGCCGGGCAAATCCCCCGCCACCGAAAAGCGTCTGACGAAGCTTGTCGTTCAACACCCCATTATAATCGCGATAACTGGTATACGTCGCGTTGACTACAACACCGGCATCCAGCCAGTTTGTCAAGCTATAACCCAATACAGGAGACCCTCCCACCAAAAACGTGTTTCCAAAAAAAGAAAAGGAAACACTTCCACCGGTGAACAGATTTTCCTGAAATGGCCTCTTCTCGTCATCAGCACCATCACGAAATTGAGCCAGAGAGCAGAAGCTCATCAGGAATGTCAAAAGAAAAAGCAAGAGGGACCGCATACAAAGATTTTACGTTGAGGAAGCTGTCGGAAGGATCTTCCCCGGATTCAGAATTTGGTTCGGATCGAAGGCCTGTTTGACGGATCGCATCAGATCCAGGTTTACCGGAGAAAAAACAATATCCATGAAATCTTTTTGGATGAGCCCGACCCCATGTTCTCCACTGATCGTACCGCCCAGGCCATGTACCAATTTGAAAAGATCGCGGAGGATTATTTGTACGCCGGCATGTCCATAACTGTTGGGGACACCCGGATGATGGATACGAATATGCAGATTGCCATCGCCGGCATGCCCATAGCAAACCACCTCAAATCCGTGTTCCGCCCCAAGCTCCTTCACCCCCCGGATCAATGCCGGTAGCTCCGCCCTTGGCACCACCGTATCTTCTTCGATCGTATAGCCAACCAATTTAACAGCCTCAGCTACCCGCCGGCGAAGTTTCCAAAGAGCGGCTTTCTGTTGAGCATCATCGGCAAAATAGATCTCCCCGATATCATATTGCATGAGCAACGCACCGATGGATTCCATCTCCTGCATCAACACATCAAGGTTATTGCCATCCACTTCAATGATCAGGTGCGCAGCAATATCGTCGGTGATCGGCACGATCGCATCGGGCACCATCTTGCTCACGATCTTCAATGCATTGATCTCCATCAACTCGAGTGCACTGGGAACAAATCCGGCCCGAAAGATGGCACTGACGGCTTCTCCAGCCTGCTCCAGATTTCGGAATGGCACCAACATCAAAAGATCATGCTTCGGAAACGGGATCAATTTCAAAACGATCTTCGTCACAATACCCAGCGTTCCCTCGCTTCCAACCATCAGCTGCGTCAGATTATATCCGGTAGAATTCTTCAGTACGTTCGCCCCTGTCCAGATCACCTCTCCGCTGGCCAAGACCACTTCCAGGTTGAGCACATAATCTTTCACGACACCATATTTGACGGCTTTCGGTCCGCCACTGTTCTCCGCAATATTTCCTCCGATGAAACAAGAACCGCGGCTGCTCGGGTCAGGCGGATAAAACAATCCTTTTTCTTTCACGGCATTTTGCAACACTTCAGTAATCACACCGGGTTCAACCGTTACTTGCAGATTTCGTTCATCGATCTCCACGATCCGATTCATTCGCTCCGTCGATAGGGAAACGCCGCCCAGATGCGGCAGTGCGCCCCCACTAAGACCAGTACCAGCCCCTCGGGCAGTGACAGGTATATGTTGCTGATTACAATATTTCAGGATGGATTGTATGGCTTGAGTATCGGTTGGTTTAAGTACAACTTCCGGCGGGAATAACAGATTCTCTGTTTCATCCCGGCCATATCGCTGCAGCGATTCTTCATCCACCAGTACAAATTCTGCACCGATTACGGAGCGAAAGAAATCCAGGTCCTCAGACCTAACCAGTTTATATGCCATGTTGGGGAGGTGATAAGTCGATGCAAAAATCGGCAATCTAAGGGGAATTCCGAGACAGATCAGTAGCGAAAAGAAGGGCACATGGATTCACGGCCGTTGCCCCGATACCGATCTCGTCGACCTTGCTTGATCAATGAAAGTTCAAAGGCACCTCTGGCACCATTGAAGGCATTCAAGCCTGATAGCGTAACATCGTAAGAGAAGGTGAATACCAGTTCATTTAAACCGATCCCTACTATTGGAATGATGGATTCGCGGTGACGATAACCGATACCGGCCAGGAGTTCAGTAGCTCCATCCCCGCTGGCATTATACCGACCGATCAGGCTTCCCATGATTTGGGAAGCGCGTGCCTGAAGCGTGTAATAGGCAGACGGACTCAGGATCACTAGATCATTCAACTTAAAGCTGCTATTGAAAAAACCATTGCATCGAACACTCAACCGATTATCGACTCCACCTGTGGAAGCAAAAAAACTTTCACGAGGTCGGTTCACATGCATCACAGAGACCCCGCCATTCAGCCAGATTCGGTCGTTCGGAAAATAAGCATAATTCAATCCGGCCTGCAGGTCGAGATAATTGGATTGATTGGTCAGCAACACCGGCGCTCCAGTTTGATGCACATCGAAAAATTGTCCGTTCCACTGACTGGGAAAGCTGAGCCCTTGCGTATTGATCTGTTTATTAGACCAACCCACATTGAAACCCAAACTCAACAAACTTCCTTCCCCAAGCATCTGATGATACGCAACCGCGCCGTATGCCTTGGTGGACGTGAGCACACCTGCTCCCGCCACATCCCGCAACAACAAACCACCCAACCCGATCCATCCGTTCGCGTCGGGATCCGACATGACCTGCATATCCCCGAATAAACTCATGGTCTTGTAAGGGAAAGCGGTTACCGATGACCACTGATTTCGGTATTGTGCACCCATTCGATAGTCTCCATCCGGAATGAAACCCGCATTCGCCGGATTGGTGAGCAGCGGACTGTTCATGAACTGAGAAAAATGCAGATCCTGTGCGTTCGTGTTGGCAGACATGCAAACGAACAGCACGGAAAGGATTCCATATCGTAAGAAACGCATCATCGGATCAGTGTGATGTCTCCTTTTTTATTGACTTCCACGCCATCAAAGAAGGTGGCGCTGAGTGTGTATATATAAACATCCATCGGTTGCATTACACCATTGAATTTTCCGTTCCATCCGATGTTCGGATCGTTGGTCTCAAATACTTTTTGCCCCCAACGGTTCCAGATCGTGAATTTCAATTGTGAAATACCGTATCCTCTTACATACAGGATGCTGTTCGCATCACTTGTCATGGGTGTGAACGCATTGGGTACATCGATGGCTGGGATGACCAATGCCTGTACCGGCTGACAAATTTGTCGCGGACAACCCAAAGAATTGTATGCGGTCAGACAGGCCTGGAACTGACCTGTAGCACGATACTGATGTGTCACCGGCGCTCTCGAAACCGTCAACAACGAATCCCCATCGCCAAAATCCCAACGGAATCGGACAGCATCGCTGCTGGAATTATTTGTAAAGGTGGTGGGTGTATTCGCCTGAGGTTGCAAAGGAGTAAAGGTAAATGCAGCCGTAGGCGCATCCAATACTCGAATGGTGAAACGTGCCGTATCCGTACCGTTGCAAGTGTTTGCGTTGGTGGTGACCAGCACTACATTGTACAGCCCGGGATTATTGTACAAATGAGTAGGGCTGGATTGAGTAGAAGTCGATCCATCTCCAAAATCCCAGAAATAACTTTGTGCAGACACTGAATTGTCTGTGAATACAGCATTGTAGGGTCGACATCCTTCCAAAGGCGTCGAAAACGAGGCTTTCACATTGGTCGCCACACTGATGGGCACAATCAACGAATCAGGACCGTTACAATAATTCGTATCGACAAGGATCAATTTTACGTTGTATGTACCTGGCCCCGGAAAACTATGAAAGACAGCTGCACTGCCTGCTGTAACGCGTGGTGAACCATCCCCGAAATCCCACACAAACGACTGACCGGTGAAGGGCCGTGGCACCGGCGGTACGGAGGTATTATCGAACCGATAATTGAACTGTGTACAAGGTGGCAGTTTGACCGGCTGGAACCCGACCGTTGCTTTCAAGTCACTAACGCGTATCTGCATCCGGGCCGTATCGCGGATATTACAACTCGACGAATCCACTGCCACCAGCATCACGTTATATAAACCAGCCGCCTGATACTGATGAGAAGCGGTGGCTGTAGTTGTAACGATCTGCGGCGAACCATCCCCGAAGATCCACTCATAAAATACTCCGTTTGCGATCGTATCCCGAAAATCAACTGTGAGCGGAACACAACCGGCGGTGTCGCGAGGAACGCCGTTGATGCTGGATTGTACAGATGCACGAATACCGGCTAGGTCCATATCGATCTTCAGCATGGTCAAGTTACATTGCCCTCCACCTGTGGCATTGTTCGTAGTTGACCAAGCACCAATAGTCGTCGGATATGTGGGCAACGGTGGCGTACTCAATGCCTTGCAATTCCCACAGATCGCTTGATAGATAACGCCCTCTCGATCAAACCGGCTGGTACCGCCATCGACATGGTCGCATCCTTCGCCGGCCCGGTTATTCTCCCCGAAGAAACTGGCAAAGAGTAAGGACTCCGCATTTCGCTTGATGACGATGAAATAAAGATCCCTCCCATCGGTCGTTGTTTTGAATGCATTCGGTGTAACCGGTAATCCGGTAGTACCAGCACTGTTGTATCCGTTCGTATTGACAAAGAAGCCGCCCCAACCGGATATATAAATATTCTCGCATCTGTCTACCAGAAAAGCAATGGGCGAAATATTAGGGGTAGCCGCACCCGAACCGAAGGCCGTGGAATAAATATAGTTGGAGAGGTCAGGTTGCAATTTGGCAATGAATTGCCTTCCGGTTGGATTGTTAAATAATGCATTTCGAATCGGCCAGCTTCCGGTGGTCTGACCCATCACATAGGGGAACCCTTTCGTATCGAATTGCACACCAAATACCTGATCGACACCGGATGTTCCGATATAGGTGCTCTTCACCACGGCATTCCCGGCATTAGCGATAATGGCAACGAACCCATCAATGGTTCCACTCAGGGAAATTCCTACTGTTCCCGCCTGGGTGCCCGGCAACAAATTAGTGCTCTCGGTTCCACCGCCTACGTATATATTGTTGTTGAGCGGATTCAATGATAATACATAGGCGGCATCATTGCCGTTTCCGCCGATATAACTGGCGAATTGCAAAGCCGAAAGATTCGACGACCATTTCATCACAACCCCGTCTTGAGTATCGCCGCCGAAACTTGTTTGAAAGGCCCCTGCCGTCACGGGAAAATTATTCGACTGGGTGCAAGAAGCCACATAGGCATTACCAGCAGCATCCAGAATGATCTCACTTCTTCCATCATCCCCATAATTCCGTTGCAGTGACGTGCTACTGCCTCTGACGGTGGAGATGTTCACTCCATCATCACCTGATCCACCGATCCGACGAGATCCCAGCAAAGCAGTTCCGGCAGCATTCAGTTTTGTCACCACGATATCGAATCCACTCCCCGCCAGTGAGCCATTATTCACCACGGGATAGTTTGAAGAGTTGGTGCGGCCTGCAAGAAACAGATTGCCCTGTCCGTCAACCACCAGACTATGTGGCTGGTCTTCTCCGTTACCCCCGATGTAGGTTGCATAAACCCGGTTCGACCCATCAGGGGTAAGCTTCATGACGCACATTTCAAAGGGACTGCTCACATAGGTTGTCTGATAGGCACCTGGTGAGGTGGGAAAGGATCCTCCCGTATCAAACACAACACCGCCACCGAAAAAACTACCATCCGGACCATACGTGGCAGTGAATCCCCAGTTATCATTAGTACTGCCCGTAAAGGAGCAGAATACAATCGATGGATCGATGATGAGCGGCTTCGTACGATCAAATTGCTTTACCTGAAACCGGACCCGATTGCCGGCAACAACATAGGCGGATCCGATGGTTTGTCGGCCTGCTTCGCTGGCCTGATAGGTATACGGAATACCCTCCTTGAACTCGCCGAGAGACGTTTCAATAGACAACGCTTTGTTTTTTATTGAAAGCTTGTCCACTCCCTCATAAGAAAGCTCGATCCGGTTTGGATCGCCACCGGGATGAACGATCAGGTCGTATTTGAGTACGCCCCGGTCGGTATAGTAACGGAGATCGATATTGGGATAAATATTGCTGACGGTGATCGCCTGAAAACTTCGGCAGCCACCGGCCCAACGAGCGGCATCCGTGCCGATGAAATAATTCGTTACCCCGGCCAAGGACTTTTCTGCATTGACAAATGCATTTTTATCGGCACCGACAAAATCTACATGCCAGGCATGTGATCGGATCGTGAGGGGTGTGTTTTTGGGTATCGAACGACCTTGCGCATCGATGCCATGTTTACGTTCGGCGAGTTTTTGAAGATCATTCGGATCGTGCCTTAAAAGAGTGATGCCCCCGTTCCGTAAATAAACATATCCGTTGCTGACTTCACCGCGATATAAAACTTTCTCATCCCACTGCCCCTTGTTCTCGATAAAAGGGATCGCAGGTTGAGCCGCTAACTTGAGCAGCGTAAACAAAAAACATCCGAGGAGGTATTGATGGCGCATCCGGTATAAATTAAACGAAAAAGGGCAGATAAAGTTGGTAAGAATCTGTTAAGTCAGTGTTGACGGCCATCAGTCTAGGCAATTCGACTCCAGCGAACGGGCCCCACTCGCTGCTGTAGGAACAGACGTAAGCCTGTGTGGGCCGGATCGGCAAGCTCTGGATCACGCTCCGCCAGCGCCGCCGCGGCGGTCTGAGCACTGAAGAGAATATCCCGATCCTGTAGCAGATTCGCCAGTTTCAGGTTCAAGGCTCCGCTCTGTCGGGTGCCCTCAATGTCTCCCGGCCCCCTCAATTCCAGGTCTTTTTCGGCGATCTCGAAGCCATTATTGGTGGCTGTCATGATCGCCATCCGCTCCCTGGCATCTGTACTCAGTTTCGCACCGGTCATCAAAATGCAATAACTCTGTTCGGAGCCCCTGCCCACCCGGCCGCGTAACTGATGCAGTTGCGAAAGGCCGAACTTTTCCGAACTCTCGATCATCATCACGGAGGCATTAGGAACATTCACGCCCACTTCGATCACCGTAGTGGATACCATGATCTGTGTATCGCCTTCCACGAAACGACGCATATTGGTCTCTTTGACATCTGCCGGTTGTTTGCCGTGCACCATACTGATCCAGTAGCGGGGTTCGGGATACCAGGATTTTACCTGCTCATATCCTTTCATCAGGTTTTCATAGTCAAGCTTGGCACTTTCTTCAATCAGCGGAAAGATGATATAGACCTGTCTGCCTTTATCGATTTCGGATCGTATGAATTCCATTACCTGTATCCGCTTGTTCTCGAACCGATGTACGGTTTTGATCGGTTGACGACCCGGGGGCATTTCATCGATCACGGAATAATCCAGATCACCATAGGCCGTCATGGCTAAGGTGCGAGGGATCGGCGTAGCGGTCATGACCAGTACATGAGGTGGCTGTTGTCCTTTCTTCTGCAACTGTGCCCGTTGTGCTACGCCGAAACGATGTTGCTCATCGATGATGGCCAACCCCAACTTTTTGAATTGAACGACTTCCTCGATCAATGCATGTGTCCCGATCAACAAGGAGATCTCTCCCGAAAGCAAACCGGCTAGGATCTTCTTCCGTTCGGCCGATTTCACCGAGCCGGTCAGTAAAGCAACCTTTATGCCGATCTTTTCGAGCAGTGGCCGAATCGTATCATAATGCTGTCTCGAAAGTATCTCCGTCGGGGCCATCAAACAGGCTTGGTGATCGTTATCGATCGCCAACAACATCACCAGTATAGCCACCATGGTTTTCCCGCTACCCACATCGCCTTGTAACAAACGATTCATTTGCCGGCCCGTTCCCATATCCGTACGGATCTCTTTGATCACCCGTTTCTGAGCTCCGGTCAATTCAAACGGGAGATGTTCTTTGTAAAAGGAGTTGAATGCATCTCCCACCCGATCGAATACAATTCCTTTTGAATGGCGATGTCGCTGCAACCGAAGCAGGTTCATTCGAAGTTGTGCTACAAAGAGTTCTTCAAACTTGATGCGCTTGACGGCCGATTCAAATTGGGATGGGTCGGCCGGAAAATGGATCTGCTGAAGCGCTGCCCAACGGGAGATCAGTCCCTCCTGCCGCATCAATGCATCCGGTAAATTTTCCGGTAAGTCGGCCGGTCGTATCTGGGCAAAAAGTTGTCGAGTCAGTTTTCCAAGCGCCTTTCCGCCTAAGCCTTTCGCCTTTAGTTTTTCGGTGGTGGAGTAGATCGGCTCGAGAAAGTTTCGAATGACAGGCTGATCCGGATCGATCCATTCCAATTCAGGGTGAACCATCTGAGGTCGGCCATTAAAAAAACTGACACGTCCATACACCAGGCAAGGTCTGCCTGTCTGCAAGATCTTCTGTACCCAACTCAGTCCCTGAAACCAGGTCAATTCCAATTGACCGGTTGCATCTCGCAGTTGTGCCACCAATCGCTTGGCTGATTTTTGTCCGACCACCTCGAATGAGATCAAACTACCGGATACCTGTGCAAACTCTGATTGCGGATGCAGATCCTGGATAGCATGAAGCCGCGTACGGTCGATGTGCCGAAATGGATAATGTTGCAACAAATCGTGAAAGGTGAACAGATTCAGCTCTTTCTTCAATATATCGGCACGAAGCGGCCCGACTCCCTTCAGGAATTCGATCGAAGAGGTTAGTATGGAATGATCGACAGCGATGAGCAGTGATTTTTACAAATGTAACAACGAGCTTCCCTACGGCAAGGATGCGCGCTCGGACTTTTCCCAGACACTAGACTGTTTTCCGAAACGATACCGCAACCATCCCCTTATCTGACAATAGTGCATGAACAAAAAATAAAAAGGAGCTTCCAACCAACTGATCCGAACACCTGCTTGCTGCAAGCCCCACCCAATCAGCCCTGCACACCAAAACACACCCAGCATCCAAGTAAGATGGGGCTGCAACGGGCCTGATGTCTCAAAAAAAATCAACCCGATCGTTCCGAGCAACAACAGGAACAAAAAGATGGGCGCCAGCACCCAACGGAACCACTTGCGAAACATAAACTGCATCGCATAGACCGGCGATACGGAAAACAAATCCTTCAGCGAGTGTCGATCCAAAAATTGATAGGCCCCGGCTGCCATTCGGATCTTTCGCTTCGACTCCTCGTGAAGATTGGCCGAGGCAGATTCAGTGGCTAGCGCCGAGGGCGCATACGCAATGCGATATCCTTTTCGGATCACCTGCCATGAGATCTCGAGATCATCGAGCAAACAGTCCTGCGGTAAGGATTCAAATAATAGTGTTCGTATGGCGAATAACTCCCCTGCCCCTCCGATAACACTATGCGAGCTTGCATCAGACTGCTTTAGGAAGGATTCATAACGCCAATAAAGCTGTTCCCCCACCGAACGAGCTTGACCACTACGTACACGCTTCTCTCCGGAAACTGCTCCTACAGACTGATCTGTAAATGGGTGCAGAAGATGCTGAAGTGCATCCGTTTTCAAAAAGGTGTTGGCATCTGTAAAAATGACGAACGGTGTTTTCACCTGCTCCATGGCCCGGTTGATGCTAACGGATTTACCCGCTCGGGTTGATTCCGTGATCCAGGTAATTTCGGAAGACAGAGACGATGGAGGATATTCATCTGTGATCACAATGATCTGAAGATCGATCCCATTTCGGTCAAGTGAAAGTGTGTTTGATATCTTTTTTGAAAGCTCCCGTTCTTCCCAGGCCGGGATGATCAAGGTTGCCGAAGTTGATAGTGATACTGGAGTAGATGGGGATCTACGCTTGGAGGATAAAAGAAGAAAAAGCGGATAAAAAAAATAGCCGATCAGGAGACCAATCCCCCCAACAGTCACAACGATCAGTAAGATGATCTCCTGGATTTGCATACACATGAAACAGATCAATAAGAGTCGGATGACGAACGAATGTAGTCTATAAAAATCATCCGGCGTGGCTGATCAAACAAGCTGAAATTCTACTTCTGTTATCGCTTGGCGATCTTGTTTCCGCTCTCCCGCTGACGTGTACATTTGAACCGACTCACCGACCCGTTTCTGAGTTTTCGATGCTTGGTGACTCGACGATTCATGCGCTTACGCCACATACGAAAACTGGATGGCAGGGAGTTCGCGCGCATGAAATCGATGACGTCTTTTTCTTTCAAGCCAAACTGCATTTCGATGGCCTCAAACGGCGTTCGATCTTCCCAGGCCATCTGAATGATCCGGTCCTTATCTGAATCCGTAAATGAGGCGGGCATCGGTTTGACCGGAACCGACGCCGGGCTCGAACTCGTTGGGATTTGATCGATAGGTAGCGTGGTCATTGGATCAATCCGTGATTTGAGTCGGTAATTGATCGGGCTTCGCGTAGGAAAGTCTGGCCAGGCGTTGCGTCGCATGATACCCGTCTAATCCAGAAATCGTTATCGTGTCTGCCTTTTCAACATCGATAGACCCATCCTCAGCCACACAAGCCGCAGGCACCGATACCGAAACAACCTTGCCGATCACCAGAATTGTTCCATTGATTTTCAGCGGGTGACTTTCCACGAATTCCATGCCATATTTGATCCGGCTTTCTTTGACAAAGGGTGCTTGAAAGCCGGTTGAAAATTCAGGGGTTAGTCCCACCGCTTCAAACTCTGACACTTCTTTGGGATATCGCGCAGATGTCTGATGTCCCTTCAAAAAAATCTCCCTGTGAATATGATTGATGGTATACTGCTTCATGGATTGAATGTTCTCCAGCGTGTGACGCGCTGTGGTATCGGGGCGGTTCACAAATCCAATCAGAGCCGGATTGGAACCCAAGTGAACGACTGAACTGAAGATCGCCAGGTTGGTGTTGCCACCGGCATCCATGGTTCCGATCAAAGAAGCGCTTTTAAAACCAGTCAGGGAATTCATGAAGGCGGCACGCTTTCTGGACTCCATGTCCAATATGTCTTTTTCAAAAAATTGCAGACGATCCATCAGCCCGGAAATATTTTTCTGAATACAACCGGCTGAACCTTTTGTTCAAGTAGTGTGAGTTACTTTCCGATACAAAATTTGCTGAAAATATAATCGAGCTGATCTTCATGGGTGATCTCGCCAGTGATTTCGCCCAGGTATTGTAGTCCCCGACGTATATCGAGTGCAAGCAGGTCGCCTGGTATATGAGCATCCATACCATCCTCGATATCCTTTAGCGCATCTACCAACCGCTGTAAGGACTCGAGATGCCGGGCGTTCGTAACCAAGGTCATATCGGGTAAGGCATCAGCACCCACTACTTTCTCAAATAAAGTTTTCTTTAATGGTTCCAGGCCCCTGCGGTGCAGTGCGGAAATAGGTATGATATCCGCTGGCAGTTCGCCACTGATCAGATCTGACTTGTTTGCAACGAGCACAAAATTCAATCCAGCTAGTTCCGCTTCGGTTTTCCAATCCAGCACTTCAGTAAGATCCTCCCGACCGTCAAACAGATAGATAACCCAATCGGCACTGCGTATCTTTTCCCGACTGCGAGCGATGCCGGCGGCTTCGATTGCATCATCCGTATCGGCGCGTATGCCGGCCGTATCGATAAAACGAAATAAAAGTCCGTCGAGCTGGATACATTCTTCGATGGTATCACGCGTGGTGCCGGGAATATCACTGACAATGGCTCGGTTTTCATTGAGGAGCGCGTTGAGCAAGGTTGACTTTCCTGCGTTGGGTTTTCCAACGATGGCTACACTCACCCCCTGTTTTACAGCATTGCCGAGGCGGAATGAATCCAGTAATTGTCGCGTCGCAGTCTTCAAGGCATTGATGAGTGATCGCAATTGTGCCCTGTCGGCGAACGTAACGTCTTCCTGGGAGAAATCCAGTTCCAGTTCGATCAGTGCAGAGAAGGTGATGAGTTGTTCCCGCAGTTGTTTGAGGTCGGCCGAGAACCCGCCGCGTAGTGCATGAAGAGCGGTTCGTTGGGCTGCCTGTGTTTGGGAGGCGATCAGATCGGCTACGGCTTCTGCCTGTGCAAGGTCCATTTTCCCATTGAGAAATGCCCTTTGTGTGAACTCGCCGGGTTTGGCCAACCGAGCGCCCAACTGGGTGCAGGCCGTCAGAACCGATTGGAGGACAAAGGCGGAACCGTGACAGGAAATTTCGACCACATCTTCTCCTGTATAGGAACGGGGTGAACGAAACAACGACACGACTGATTCATCCAGGGTTTTACGCTCATGGGTGAGCAATCCCACATGCAGCGTATGAGAGGATTGCTGGAGCAGATCTTTCCCTACAAAAAGAGCATTGGCGATCTGCCAAGACTTATCTCCGCTTAATCGGATGATTCCGATGGCACCGGCTCCCGGGGGCGTGGCCAGTGCCACTATGGTGTCCTTCCAGTCAGCGGCTTTCATATCGGCGAAGTTAACCCAATAAAAAATCCCCTCCGAGGAGGGGATTCGCTATGAGTTTGCAGGAACTATTGATCTTCCACGCGGAAGGTGATGGGCTGTTTGCGATAAGCCTTTACCTGACGCTGGTTTTGAATGGCAGGGTTCCACTTGGGTCCTTTTTTGATGACACGCATAGCGGCATCTTCCATTCCATAACCGTGATTCGTGAGGGCACGCACGTCACTGATGTTTCCTTCTTTGTCGACCACGAACTGCACGTACGTGGTGTAGGTGCCGGCAGGCGCGCCTTCATCGGCAGGATTGAAGGAGGACAGGTTACGCTCCAAGTATTGGCGCCATTTGGCTTCTCCACCCGGGAAGGACGCTTCGATCTCTACTTTTTCAAAGATCATGTTGTCGTCCACTTTCTCTTCGACGATCTGGGTACCGCCATCCACAACTGGTTGTACGATCCCTTCGTCTTTGATACCCTCTTGGTTCACCACATCGATCTTCGCCTCCTTGAGCTCTTCTTGTGGGGGTGGTGGCTTCTCTACCTCCTCATCCTTTTTAATGATGGGGGGGGTGAATTGCTTCATCTCCACTTTAGGTGGCTCCTGCTTCGGTGGCGGAGGAGGCGGTGGTGGTGGAATCTCTTTTTTCTCTTCCTGCTTGACCTCCTGGATGGTCATTTCTGTCTGTCTGACCAGCTCAGAGTCGTTCTCGCTTCCTTTTACAAGGAAGAACAAAAGAAGCAGGAGGGCAACGGTGGCGATGGTGATCGCCAAGGCTACTCGGATACGCTTCGTGTAGGTGCGCCGCAACAGATAGGCTCCGTAGTCCTTGTTACGACCCTCGAAGATGAGGTCCAGCAGATCGGCAGCCAGTATTTTATTTACTTCCATGCGATTGATTTGAGTAGAAGATGCAAATGCTGTTCGAATTCCACACGGATCACTTGATCCCTGCTTTATTGAACTCTTCTGTTTTCTTGATCAGTTCATATTCCTGGTCGAAGATCTTGACCATCGCATAGGTTCGCACCTGATTGATTGTCATTTCGTCCAGAATGTCTACCGTGTTCTTGTACGTGGCGTCCTTGGTTGGCTTGATGATGACAACGAAGTCCTTATCGGCACAATTGCTGGCCGGTTTACCTTCTCTTGCCATTTTGGCCTCACATTCCGCATCCCGCACATAACGGCCCATCACTTCTTTACGCTTGTTCACGATGATGTCACGTACGCCTTTGAAGTCGGTGGATTTGAAATTGCTTCCGTCTTCCAACAGTTTTCCTTCATAGTAGTAAACAACATCATCCTTACCCAACATCACACTGAGTACGCCGGACTCCTTAACCTCTGTCTGGTCTTTTTTGTCCTTGATGTCTTTGGGCATGTTGAGGTCAAGCGTGGTGGGCTCATTCATCGTAGCGGTGAATACGAAGAAGGTGATCAGGAGGAACCCCAGATCCACCATCGGCGTCATGTCTACCCGGGTGGAAAGCTTCTTGGCTTTTTTCACGCCCGGGCCTTTCTTCTGGCCGCCATCCCCGCCGGTATCAATACTTGCCATGATTGATTCTTTACTGGTTTATCAATTATTTATTCTTGGCTTTGTTGGCCTCATAGAGTGCAGCTTCGCCGCCATCGAGCGTGGTAATGAGGTTGTACTTGTACTCTTCATTACGCTTAAGTGCAGCCACCACGGCTTCAAAGGCTGGATACTTGGAGTTCGCATCCCCTTTGATCAGGTAGTTGAGCTTCTCGCCGGCGAATGCATTCTTTGCGGCACGTACCCACCAATAGAGTTGGTTGTTCGCGGAATCCTCCACCGGAATGCCCGGCTGACGGAGTTTCTCGACGGCTTTTGCATCCATTGCCAGCAATTGCTTAACGCCGGCCAGGGGAACACCAACCATATAGATGTTGCGAAAATTTGCCATTTCTGAGGGGGTCAGTCCCAAGCTCTGTCCGTCATTGACCTCTTTGATGATGTCCGTGTATTTCTGTGGATCCTTTTCAGAAAGGACCGTGAAAAACACCCGGTTCGTGGAGTCAAAGGAGATCATGACCGCATTGTTCTCGGGCAGTTTTTGAGACAGCACCGAGCCGGGCGTCTTGATCTCGACGATATCCGGTGGCTTGAACTTGGTCGCCATGATGAAGAAGGAAAGGATCAGGAACGCGATGTCCACAAAGGGCGTCATGTCCGTATCCGTGCTCTTCCTCGCTATTTTGACACTTGGCATGTTCTACGTTTTAGAAAATTAGATGAATAGTTTTTTCGTTTCCACAAAAGCGATCGCTCTTATTTGTAAAGAGAGGCGAAACTCTGTGTTAGCGTAAAACCGGATTCATCGATGCCATGTGTGATCGAGTCGATCTTCGTGGTGAACACGTTGTACATGATCAACGCGATCGCAGAAGTACCGATACCCAAAGCTGTGTTATAAAGGGCCTCTGAGATACCCACGGCCAGGTCACCAGCAGCACCACCACCACCTTCTTCACCCAGGGCGGCGAAGGAGCGGATCATACCGATAACGGTACCCAACAGGGCCACGAGCGTACCAACGGATGTGATAGTAGAAAGGAATACGAGGTTCTTTTGCAGCATAGGCAATTCCAGTGCGGTCGCCTCTTCCACTTCTTTTTGGATGGCGATCACTTTCTGCTCGGTCGACATGCCACCTTCGGAGATCATCTCCTTGTAACGGCGAAGACCAGCCTTCATCACATTACCTACAGAACCGCGTTGCTTGTCGCACTCAGCGATAGCTGCATCCACATTCTTGTTCGCGAGGTGAAACTGCACCTGGCGTACGAAGTTTGCGATAGAGCCGCTACCCAACGCGCGGCGGATGGTCAGATAACGTTCGATAGAGAATACAACCACCATCAGAAACATTCCGATCAGGAGGGGAACGATGATACCACCCTCATAGATACGATGGAAGGCATCTTTAGGTCCTTTGTGGCCAGGCCAGAATCCGCCAGTCATATCAGGCGTTTTGAATCCGGCGGCATCGCCCATAATAAAACGCCAGATGGAATATCCGGCAATCACACATAATACAGGGGCAAGCCAAGAGATCAGGTTGCCATCGTGCTTGGCCTGTGCGGCCTTGTTTGCAGTTTTCGCAGCGGGTTTGTTCAAATCTGCCATGATCGTTTGTTTTAAAAATTTAGATGGTAAGCCCCGTTTTTGAAAAGGCATTGCCTTTGGGGGAGCGACAAAATACATATTTTTTCAACCGCCTGTGAGGTAGGAACAAAAAATTAATTCATCAGGGGGGAAAAAGTGAACAACTCATTCATAACGAAGGGCCTCGATCGGATTTAGCTTACCGGCTTTGAGGGCCGGAAAGATACCCGCGATCAGTCCGACCACCGTACAGATTACGATCCCATAAATGACCCAATTCCAGGGTACGACAAAACCCGTGTTCAGGACGAGCGAGAAAATATTCCCCACCCCGATCCCGAGCAAGATCCCGAAAGCGGCACCCATCAGACTGATCAGGATGGCCTCTGTGAGAAATTGACGGCTGACTATTCGGGACTTCCCTCCGATCGCTTTGATCAGCCCCACTTCACGGGTCCGTTCCGATACAGACACCAGCATGATGTTCATCAACCCTATTGCAGCACCGATGAGTGTGATCAGTCCGATCACCGTTGCCGAGATGGTCAGGAAGCGCAACGAGTTCATGGCCGTTTCCGCTACACTGTCGCTTCGATCGAGCACAAAATTACTTTCCTCTGTTGCGGACAATTTTCGAATCCCCCTGAAAGCACTTTCCGCCTCCCCCATCGCGGGATTGACCTGCAAGAGATCGGCTGCTTTCACCGCAATCACATAAGAAGCCTGCGAAGGAAACACACGCTCCAGGTTAGTATAGGAAATGATCACGACATTATCCCGACTGAAACCGAAGCTGGAACCTTTACTGTCCAGCACCCCGATCACTCGATACGGAATACTATTGATGCGCACCTCCCCATTCACTGCAGTTGGCGCACCGCCTCTGAATAATTTATCGGCCACATCGTAGCCAAGAATACAAACGTTCTGTCCGGAACGAACATCATCCCGTCCGATATTTCGTCCGGCTAATAAAGTATAGTTATTGAGATCCAGGTAATGTACGTCCCCGCCGAAAAGAGTCACATTCGGACTGGTCTTCAACGTTCCTTTGGACACAAGATTGTTTCGATTACCGAATACCGAGATACTTTTTACAGCGGGAAAATCGAAACGCTCCAGAAAATTTTCAGCCTGCTCACGAGTGATGATCTTATCTAGGTTGGATACTTTCTCCTTACGCGCCCCTTTGCGTGTCAATTTCACTTCATCCGACTGCCGTCCTCCGCCAAATCGAATGTTCCGCTCTTTGAAGCGGATCGAAAAAGCATTGGCGCCCATGGACGAAAAACTCTCGCTGAATTTTTGATTCATGGCCTGTATGGCCGTGATGATCCCGATCAATGCCATGATCCCAAAAGCGATGATCGAAACAGTGAGACCCGTGCGAAGCCGGTTGCCCCGAATGGTCCGAAACGCCAACGATACAATGTCGGTAGTTTGCATTTAGAAGTAAAGATAGCGCAACAACCACCCCGGTTGTAAACCCAGTAAAATGATCAACATAGCGATGACCGTCAGTACCCGTACAAAACCCGGTGCAAATTCAGGAAAAGAAACTCCCCCGGAAGGCTCCCGGAAATAGATCGCCTGCAACACACGGAAATAATAATAGACACTAACCGCCGCCATGATCACCGCCACGATCACGACTGCCAGACCATAAGTGGCAGGCAGCGCAGCTTGCAGCATATAAAACTTAGCCAGAAAACCGGCTGTCAGCGGAATACCGGCCAACGATAACAGAAACACGGCCAGCAGGGCTGATACCCAGGGCTGTTGTTTCGCCAGTCCATTGAATCCCTCCACGGTTTGATCTTGCATCCGGGTCAGCAGCGCAAACATGCCGATCGTGGCCAGTGAATAGGATGCCCCATAGAGGATCATTCCCTCTTTTGCAGCATCCCCCAACCCATAAACACCCAACATCATAAAGCCTGCCTGTGCAATACTGGAATAGGCTAGCATACGTTTTACACTTTGCTGGTAGACGGCCGTCATATTACCGATAATGAGCGTCAACACTGCCAATACACCGGCCCAGACCTGCCAAGCCGACTTCAGACTTCCAAATCCGTGATCGAATAACCGTAGGAACCCTGCAAAAGCAGCCACTTTCACGAGGGTAGCCATGAAGGAGGTGAAAACAGTTGGAGCCCCGTCGTATACATCCGGCGTCCAAAAATGAAAGGGTGCAACCGATACCTTGAAGGCAAGCGAAAAGAAGATCAGGAACAATCCACCGAGCAACAATTGTGTCGGTATACCAGAGGCTCCTACCAGTTCCTGCGTAGAGAAGCTGCCCCGAGCCCCATATACCAATGCGATACCCATCAACATGATCCCGGTTGAAAACGCACCCAGTAGGAAGTATTTCAGTGACGCCTCATTACTTTTCAAGTTGCGCTTGTCGGCACCTGTCAAAATATATAGTGGAATGGTCACAATCTCGATCCCCAAAAACAACATCAACAAAGAGGTGAAAGACAATACCAATACAAATCCGCAGAAGATGAAAAAGATCAAGGCGAAATATTCACTGTAATCGGAACCTACATCAGCCATATCCTTCGCTGACAATAGAAAATACAATAGCCCGCAACCACTCAATACCGATAACATCACTAATGCGTAACGATCTACACCCAACATAGCAGGTGTATTCAGATCATAGAATACGATTCCTTGTAGTTCGGCAACTGTTGATAGAAACAACAGCCCCATGCCTACTTGAGCAATGGTACGGATGGTGGCACGAGATATTCCACTCACACTCAAAAACATCATCAGAACACCCCAGGCTGCAGCTAGTAATAACAAATTCATACGTGGACTATTTTATTTGGCCAGGAAACGAGTGATATCGATCGACTTCACATATTCCCAGGAAAAATCATTCGTAAAATTCAGTGCCGCTTGCGGATAGATACCGAATACCAGCACCAGCACTACAACTAAGGAGAGCGCAAGCGTCTCTGCAGTTGTCAGGCGGAGACCATTTTCAGTCGCCGAGTTGGTCTCACCATAAAAGATGCGTCGGATCATGTTCAATGTATAGATAGCAGACAAGATCACACCCAGTCCGGAGAGCAGCAGAAATACGATGCGGTAGGGAGACTGCGCATGAAAAATCGCATTGAACTGAAGAAATTCACCCGGGAAGGCGTTGGTCAGCGGTAACGCGATATTAGCCAGTGAAATGATCACAAAAAAGATAGTGAAGGTCGGTGCCGTGCGTGCCAGTCCACCCAGCTCCGATAGTTTGCGAGTACCGAAGCGAGACTCGATTCGGTCAGCCAGCAACCACATACCCATGATGTTCACGCCGTGACTGAACAACTGCAACATCACTCCCTGAAAACCGATATGATGGTAATGCAATACCACATTACTGTTGCTGCTGAAACCAGTCAACGAAAACAAAGCTGCCACGGTGAGTCCCATGTGTGCAATGGATGAATACGCGATCAATCGCTTCAGGTCATCCTGCCGGATCGCGATCAACGAGGCATAGAGTATACCCACCACCGCGAGGCAAATGACGACATCACTCCATATGAAAGCCCCGATCCCCAGGATCGGCAACAACCAGCGGATCATGGCCACCACACCCATTTTGACCATCACCCCACTCAACAGCAAGGTAATGGGTGTCGGCGCCTGCTCATACGCATCGGGCTGCCAGGTGTGAAAGGGGAACAGCGGCACTTTGATGGCAAAAGCCAGAAGGAAAAGCCAGAACAGCCAGATCTGTTTTGACTCAGTCAATTCGATATTGCGAAACGCCTGCCATTGGAAACTGCCATCCGGTGTCAATTGCTGCAGATAAATCAAACCGATCAGCATGAGGACCGAACCCACGAATGTGTAAATGAAGAATTTTATGGTTACGGCGATCCGCTTCTCCCCTCCCCAGATCGAACTGAGGAAATAGGCAGGAATCAAGGCCAGCTCCCATCCAAAATAAAAAAGGAATGCATCGCTGGCCAGAAAAACGATCGACATACCAGCCTGCATCCACAGTAATAAGCCATAAAACCGTGCCGGCAACTTCCTGTCGGTGTTCCAGCTACCTAATATCGAAAGCACCGCTCCGATCGAAGAAAGCAAACTCATCCACTTGGCTAATACATCACCCTTCAATGAAAATCGAGCGCCGATGGGCTGTATCCATTCCGCGTCGTAAGACCAATGAGCAGCCTGGGTGAATTGACAAAGCCCGAGCAACACGGCGATCATGGATATCAAAGCTACAGTGAGTGCTACCGGACGTGCGAGTGCGGGCCGTGGAAGGAATAATGTCAGCCCTCCGCCGATCAAAGGAATCAAAACAAGAAGAAGTGCTATCATACTGTGGGCGGTTTGTCGCTTGAATAATTATTTACGAAGAAAGAATTGTACACTCAGTATCACTACGATCCCGATCACCATCCATAAGGCATAGTTGCCGGTCTGCCCATTTTGGATCAACCGGAATTGCTGTGACAAATAACGAACCGATCGTCCGATCCCCTGGATGGCCCCATCGGCCACTTTCGGCTCAAATACACTGCGGATCCAGCCACCCAACTTGTGCAAAGGCTGCACGATCGCCGCCTGATATAGCTCATCTACATACCACTTGTTTTCAAGCAATCGAGCGAACGAATTATCAGACTCCTCTGCACGATACTGCTTGTACTTATTCCAGGCAAATAAGATAGAAAGCAAGACGAGTCCGGTCGATAGACCCATCAACATATATTCAGTGGCATGAGAAATTTCGTGCCCGCTTGAAATTGGAATCACAGGAGATAAAAACGCTACTAACCGATCACCACCATGCATCAACACTTCCGGTATACCGACCCAGCCACCAACGATCGAAAGGATCGCCAGCACCACCAATGGTATGGTCATGGCCGCCGGACTTTCGTGAAGATGATGACGCTGCTCCTCCGTACCGCGGAAACTTCCGCCAAACGTCAGGAAGAACAACCGGAACATATAGAAGGCCGTCAGCAAGGCGGTGAACAAGGCGATTACATAAAAGATCGGGCTTTTCAGAAACGCACTGAGCAAGATCGCATCCTTGGAAAAGAAACCACTGAACGGAAAAATTCCGGCGATGGCCACACAGCCGATGAGAAAAGTCCAGTACGTAATAGGCAGTGACTTTTTCAATCCACCCATCTTACGAATATCCTGCTCCCCACTCATGGCATGGATCACCGAACCGCTTCCGAGGAACAACAACGCTTTGAAAAAAGCATGAGTCATTACGTGAAAGACCGCCGCTACATAGGCGCCGGACCCGAGTGCCAAAAACATGAAGCCGAGCTGGCTCACGGTTGAATAAGCCAATACCTTTTTGATATCGTTCTGACGCAACGCGATCGTTGCTGCCAGTAAGGCAGTGGCTACACCGATGATCGCGATGATGGTGAGAACCAACGGAGCCGCCGTGTAAAGCAGATTACTGCGGGCGATCATGTAGATACCCGCGGTTACCATGGTGGCCGCATGGATCAGCGCTGATACAGGTGTGGGACCCGCCATCGCATCCGGCAACCAAGTATAAAGCGGAATCTGTGCACTCTTACCGGTTGCCCCGATGAAAAGCAACAGGGTGATACCTGTAATATCCAGCGAGCTAAGCTTCGCCGATTGACCCACCGTACCGATGGCCATCGGCAGATCAGTGAAACTGACAGAACCGGTTCGGGCGATGAGCCAGAAGATGGCGATCAGAAACGCCAGGTCACCTATCCGATTCATCACAAAGGCCTTGTTCGCAGCCTGTGAGTAGGCAGGATTTCGGAACCAATAACCGATCAGCAGATAAGAACAGAGTCCCACCCCTTCCCAGCCGATGAACAAGATCACATAGTTCGCCCCCATCACCAAGAGAAGCATCGAGAAGACGAACAGATTCAGGTACGCGAAATACCGGCCATAATGTGAAGCCGACTCTTCGTGCATGTAAGCAGAAGAATAGACATGGATCAAAAAGCCGATTCCGGTGATGATCAACAAAAACAAGGAGGAAAGGGCATCTAATTGAAAGGCAAATGGGATTTGCAGCTCTCCGATCCGAATGAAATCAAATGCAGTCAGGATCGTTGGTGCACCGGCAGGAACATGGTAAAAAACAAGCAAACTGATGCCGAATGCAAGGGCCATGACACCTGAACCGATCAAAGCGATGGCGCGATGGGAAAGTTGATTGCGTAATAGGCCGTTGACCAGAAAACCCAACAGCGGTAGTAGCGGAATCAGATAGGCGATATTCGGAAAGGACAGCATGGCCATCAATGGGTTTTAATGTTTGAGTCGGTTGAGGAATTGTATATCGACCGAATGGATATTTCTATACATCATCACAATGATGGCAAGGCCCACACTCACCTCGGCAGCCGCTACCACCATGATAAAGAATACAAACAGCTGACCATCCGCTCCGGCAGTGGCGCTGGTTGCCAGGTTCTTCAGGTGATGCATCTTGGAAAAAGCCACGAGCAATAAATTCACAGCATTCAGCATCAGCTCGATGCACATGAATATGATGATGGCATTCCGACGGGTGAGTACGCCCACCATCCCGATCGAGAACAATGCCAGAGACAAGAACAAATAGTAATTGATAGGCATGGATCAGGAATTTAAGGTTTGTGAAGTTTCTTTCTTACCGATCACCGCGGCGCCGATCATCGCACTGAGAAATAAAAGGCTGCTGATCTCAAAAGGGACTACATACCGGGTGAACAATTCCTTTCCGAGCACCTTGATCAGTCCAATGGAACCGCCACCCACCATAGCTTGTTGTGATTTCAGTTCTGCATCTTTCAGTGCGGCGACCAATACCAGTAACAGACATCCGCCGGCCAGTGCGCCGATAAATTTCAACCAGCGATTTTTTTGCGGTTCTGTTTCCCGATTCAGGTTCATGAGCATGATCACAAAAAGGAATAACACCATAATGGCACCCGCATAAACGATGATATTCACCACCGCCAAAAATTGGGCATTCAATAAGATGTAATGGCCACTGATGGCAAAAAATGTGCCGATCAGCCAGAGTACAGAATAAATCGGATTACGGCTGGTCACCATCATCAACGCACTGAACAAAGCCAGTACGGAGAGGAACCAAAAGATATATGGAGTGACGTTCATACGATTCAGTTATGCCTTCACGGCGGGTTTTCGATCGCCCAATGCTTTCTGGTAAGCTTCGCGCTGGTTGATGGGGTGTGGGATCAACAACTCCTCTTTCTTGTAGATGAACCCTTTTCTACCATAATTCGCTGGCGCAAATGTTTGAGAGAGATAGATGGCGTCTTTGGGACAAGCCTCCTCACACAAGCCGCAGAAAATACAACGCAACATGTTGATCTCGTATTTAGCTGCATATTTCTCTTCGCGGTAAAGATTTTCCTCGCTCGGCAAACGCTCAGCAGCTTCCATGGTGATGGCTTCTGCCGGACAAGCCACGGCACAAAGTCCGCAAGCCGTACAATTCTCCCGTCCCTCCGCATCGCGGTTCAAAACATGCAAGCCACGGAACACAGGAGAGAACGGACGCTTCTCTTCCGGATACTCGATCGTTGCTTTTTTCCGAAACAAATGTTTCAGTGTAGTGGCCATCCCTTTCAAAATACTCCAGAGGTATAAACTCTCCAGAAAGGTCATGGGACGGCGGTCTACCGCTTTCGCACGATCTGTTAATCTCATTGTTGACATACCGTTTACATTCATTTATTTAACCATAGTGTCAGCGCCGCCGTGAGCAACATATTCACGAGCGATAACGGGATGAGTTTTTTCCAACCGAGGTTCATCAATTGATCGTATCGGAACCGGGGGATCGTCCACCGGATCCAGATGAACACGAACAAGAAGAACAACACCTTGGCCATCAGCACCGCAAAACTCATCAGCGAAAACATCAGCGGCGATAACCCCCAAGTCGATTCATTCACAAAAGGAATATCATAGCCGCCGAAATAAAGGGTGGCCATCACCGCACTGCTGATGAACATGTTGATATACTCCGCGAACAGATAAAAGCCGAGTTTCATGGAAGAGTATTCCTGGTGATAACCGAAGTTCAATTCATTCTCGGCTTCGGGCAGATCGAATGGCGTTCGGTTACACTCAGCCAGTGCACAGACAAAAAAGATGATGAAGCCAAGCGGTTGATACAGAATGTGCCATCCATGTTCGATCTGGTGTGAAACGATGACACTCATTTTGAGAGAACCTGTCATCAGCAACACCGCGATCAACGCCAATCCCATAGGTAATTCATAGGAAACCATTTGAGAGGCGCCACGGATCGCAGCCAGCAGGGAGAATTTATTGTTAGATGACCAACCACCGATCATGATGCCGTACACACCGACGCTCACGATACCGAATACGATCAGGATACCCATATCTACATCCGCTACTTGAAGCGGGATGTTGATGCTTCCATCTACATAACTAGCGCCCCAAGGGATCACCGAGCTGGTCAAAAGCGCCGTGATCATGGCAAGAGCGGGTCCGAGGATAAACAAAAACCGGTTGGAGGTCAGTGGAATGATCTCTTCCTTAAAGAATAATTTTCCTCCGTCGGCCAGTGGTTGAAACAAACCGAAAGGTCCGGCACGGTTCGGTCCGCGACGATCCTGCAACCAGGCCGCCACTTTACGCTCTGCGTAGGTTGTATACATCGCGATGAAAAACGATAGACCGATGATCGTAGCGATCAAGGCAACTTTTTCCAGGATGAACCAAATATCGAGGGCCAGCAGCATCATGTCTAAGCTTATTTTTTAAAGTTTTCACTGGTGGCAGGACCAGGCAATTCACTTATATCCACACGGTTCACTTCACTCACGGAGTGGATATCCATCATGAGTTTCGGATCACGACCATCCATTACCGCCGGCAAGGTCTCTGTCGGTTTCTTCAACCCGAGATAATGTCCCTGAGAGATCACGGAGTGGCGGTTGATCTTCGTTGGTCCTTCGATCACCCAATCACTCGCCTTTTTCTTTTCAAAACGGCAGGTATTACAGATCCATCCGGGTTTGCCCTCATGTGATTGCACTTCTCCCCACTCGTCTTTACGAGCCGTGACCCGCAACACATCTTCACCACGCTGCCACAACGTGACTTTACCACAACATTGATCACAATCCCGATGTGCTTCTACCGGTTTGGTGAACCACACGCGATTCTTGAAGCGAAATGTTTTATCGGTGAGGGCCCCTACCGGACACACATCGATCATATTTCCACAGAAATTATTTTCGATCGCCTTTGAAATATGCGTAGAGATATTGGCATGATCTCCACGATCCAATACGCCATGCACTCGATCGTCCGTCAACTGATCGGCCACATAAGTACATCGATAACAAAGAATACAACGATTCATGTGGAGCTGGATGTACGGACCAATATCCTCCGGCTCAAAAGTTCTGCGCTTGAATTCATAACGCGTGCCTTCTTTGCCATGCTCGTAGCCCAAGTCCTGCAAATGGCATTCGCCTGCCTGATCACAGACTGGGCAATCCAACGGATGATTCACCAACAGAAATTCAACCACCCCGGCGCGGGCCTCTTGCACTCGATCACTAGTGATATTTTTCACGATCATCCCCTCGGCAATCGGCGTGCGACAAGAGGCCACCAACTTGGGCATGGGACGAGGATCAGCAGCAGAGCCGGCAGCAACTTCGACCAGACATGTGCGACATTTTCCTCCACTGCCTTCGAGTTTACTGTAATAACACATCGCCGGTGGCGTCACATCGCCCCCGATCTGGCGTGCTGCTTGCAGAATCGTTGTACCCGGTGCCACTTCGACGGTGATGTTGTCGATGGTGACTTTCAGATTCGCGGGTGTATTTGTTTGTTCAGCCATAGTTATTTCAATTAAGCGGTCACAACCAACGGATCGGCATAATGAGCCAACCCGTAATTGCGTTTTTGTGCTTCTTCGGTATTATTCACGTGCCACTCGAATTCATCACGGAAATGACGGATCGCCGCAGCTACCGGCCAGGCAGCTGCATCGCCGAGCGGACAGATCGTATTGCCTTCGATCTTACGCTGTATATCCCAGAGTAGATCGATGTCACTCATTTTTCCCTTTCCGGTCTCTATGTTCCAAAGGATCTTCTCCATCCATCCGGTGCCTTCGCGGCAGGGCGAACATTGTCCGCAACTCTCGTGCCGATAGAAACGAGCCAGCGTGTATGTATGACGCACCACACACTGACGATCATCCATCACGATGAATCCGCCGGAACCCATCATCGATCCGGTTGCGAATCCACCATCGGCCAAGCTCTCATAAGTCATCATGCGGGTTTCCCCCTTCGCGGTTTTTAGCAACAGATTGGCCGGCAGAATAGGAACAGATGAACCACCCGGAATACAGGCCTTCAATTTTCTTCCGTTCGGTATGCCACCGCAATATTCATCACTATAAATGAATTCCTCCACAGAGATCGTCATGTCGATCTCGTATACGCCTGGCTTGTTGATGTTACCACAAGCAGAGATAAGTTTGGTACCGGTCGATTTACCGATTCCGATCTTGGCATACTCCTCTCCACCTTCATTGATGATGGGAACCACCGCGGCGATGGTCTCCACGTTATTCACTACGGTCGGACAACCCCAAAGTCCTTTCACCGCCGGAAACGGCGGCTTGATGCGAGGATTACCTCTTTTGCCTTCGAGTGATTCCAGCAAGGCTGTTTCTTCTCCGCAGATGTAGGCACCGGCGCCACGCTGTACATGGATATCACAATCAAATCCGCTTCCCAAGATGTTTTTACCGAGCCAACCGTTATTACGCGCTTCGGCAATGGCTTGCTCAAGAATGTCGACGATCCAAGCGTATTCACCTCGGATGTAGATGTAAGAATTGTTGGAACCAAGTGCGTAAGAAGAGGTAATCATTCCTTCAATGAGGAGATGCGGAATGAATTCCATCAGGTAGCGATCCTTGAACGTGCCCGGCTCCGATTCATCGGCATTCACCACCAGGTAACGAGGAACACCTTCCGGCTTGGCCAGAAAGCTCCACTTCATTCCGGAAGGGAAACCGGCACCGCCGCGTCCGCGCAGTCCACTTTTCTTGACTTCATCGGTGACTTGATCCGGGCTCATCGACTTGAGCGCTTTTTCCACGCTGCGATAACCGCCTTCACGGCGATACACTTCATAGAGACGGATGTTCTCTACGTGCGCTTTATCGAGTAATAGTTTTCTTCCCATGCGATTACTTTCTGCTTTCAGCAATGATCTGATCCACTTGTTCGCGGGTCAGGTGTTCGCGATAATTTTTTCCCATCTGCATCATCGGAGCATAACCACAGGCGCCGAGACACTCAACTGTTTTCAGGGTGAAGAGTCCGTCTGTTGTGGTTTCACCCGGACGAATGCCTAATTTTTCTTTGATGTAGTCGATGATCTCATCACTGCCATTCAGCATACACGGTCCGGTTTGACACACCTCGAACACATGCTTACCTACTGGTTTAAGATTGTACATCGAATAGAAGGTAGCGACCTCGTATACTTCGATTGGTGTGATCTTCAGTAAGGACGCGACGTAATCGAGGATTTCGGTGGACAGCCATCCGCCGAATTCATCTTGGGCCAGATGAAGCACAGGCAGCAGTGCACTTTTTTGTTTCCCTTCGGGATAGCGGGCCACCAGTCGTTTCACTTCGGCCAGGGCGGTATCTGAAAATTGAACAGGCATCTTAATTTCTTTTATTAGGCATCCAATTCGCCGGCGATGAGATTCAGACTACTCATAGTCATGATCGCATCACTCAACATGGATCCCTTGATCAGTTCTTCGTATGCTTGATAATACACAAAACAAGGACGACGGAAATGCAATCTGTAGGGCGTACGACCTCCGTCGCTGATCAGATAAAATCCCAGCTCGCCGTTTCCGCCCTCTACTGCATGATACACTTCACCTTTAGGAATTTCGGTTTCTCCCATCACGATCTTGAAATGATAGATAAGCGCTTCCATCTTGGTGTACACATCCGCTTTCTCCGGGAGATAGTAGGCAGGTACATCGGCGTGATAGACGTCGGCTTCCTTGCCTTTGAAATCCTGCACTTTGCGATAGGCCTGCTCAACGATGCTCAGGCTCTCCCACATTTCACGTTGACGCACTAGCCAGCGATCGTAATTGTCGCCCGTGTTTCCGACAGGAATATTGAATTTGAAATCCTCATAGCTGGAATAGGGCTGATGAACCCGCAGGTCGTAATCGACACCGGCCGCGCGCAGGTTGGGTCCGGTGAAACCATAATTCAGCGCGCGCTCGGCCGAGATGCCACCCGTGTCCTTTGTACGATCCATGAAGATCCTGTTACGGATGAACAAGTCTTCGAACTCTTTCAGTACAACCGGATATTCCTTCAGGAATTTTTCGATCTTCTGGAAGGCAACATCACTGAAGTTGCGTTCGAATCCGCCGATGCGACCCATATTGGTCGTCAGACGGGCCCCGCAGACTTCTTCGTAGATCTCATAGATGAGCTCGCGATACTGCATCACATATAGGAATCCGGTATAAGCACCTGCATCCACCCCTACGATCGAGTTGCAAATGAGGTGATCGGAGATGCGGGACAGCTCCATGATGATCACCCGCAGGTAATCGACCCGCTTGGGTGTTTTGACCCCGAGTAATTTCTCACAGGTCATATGCCATCCCATGTTGTTGATGGGCGAGGAACAATAGTTGAGTCGGTCGGTCAGTGTGGTGATCTGATACAGTGGCCGGCGTTCTGCTAATTTCTCAAAGGCACGATGGATGTAGCCGATGGTCTGTTCGGTAGAAACGACGCGCTCCCCATCCAGTTCCAGGATATTCTGCATCACCCCGTGAGTCGCAGGGTGTGTTGGACCCAGATTCAGGGTGGTGGTGGTCTTTTCGATGCTTCCTTCCGGAAGCTTAATGTGTTGGTCCTTCATATTGATCCATTAACCGCGACCGAACATCGCGTCGTCTTTATCAATCCGGGTTTGATCTTCAAGCGGAAATTCTTTGCGAAGCGGGAAATAATCCATTTCATCCACATTCAAAATGCGCTTCAGGTTCGGGTGTCCGACAAAATTCACGCCGAAGAAATCATAGGTCTCTCTTTCCATCCAGTTGGCAGCGGAGAACAAGCCGCTGGCCGTGTACACATCAGGTGTCTGGATATCGGTGAACACCTTGAAGCGAATACGTACGTTCGCCGACAGATTATGCAGGTGGTAAACGACGGCCAATTCCCGTCCGGTCTGGTCGGGATAATGAACCGCTGTGAGGTCGGTCAGAAAACGGAATTGCAGGTGCGGATCATCGAACAGAAAATTCAGCACCTTGAGGTTGATCTCTTTGGGCGCTTCAAAGGTCAGCATGCCATAGGGCTGCTCGAATGAACCGACCTGTTCGCCAAATTTATCCTGCAGACGTTGTTGTATGTATTCGCTGGTCAGTGACATGATCGGGGTTTATTGAATGCCGTAACTCTCCAGGAGCGCACGGTATTGATCGCTGTTTCGGCGGCGGATGCTTTCTTTTTCCACCAGGTCCTGAATACGCATGACGCCATCGATGATGGCTTCGGGTCGGGGCGGACAGCCAGGCACGTAAACATCTACCGGGATGACCTGATCGATTCCTTGCAACACAGAGTAGGTATCAAAAATGCCTCCGCTGCTGGCACAGGCACCGACCGCAATGACCCAGCGGGGCTCGGCCATTTGCAGGTAAACCTGTTTTACTACCGGACCCATTTTTTTGGCGATGGTACCCATCACCATAAGCAGGTCGCACTGGCGGGGCGAGAATCCAACACGCTCCGACCCGAAACGGGATAGATCGTAATGGGATCCCATGGTTGCCATGAATTCGATGCCGCAACAGGAAGTAGCAAATGGCAAGGGCCAAATGGAATTTTTACGGGCAAGTCCGACTACTTTGCTCAGTGAAGTAGCAAAGAAACCTTCACCCATGTGCCCCTCAGGCAGCTCCGCCATGCTCAGATCGGCCTCAAGTGGTTTTTGTATCAAATTGTACGATACAGGACGTGGCATGATCCAACCGATTTATGGTTATGATGATGAAGCAAGCCTCATCATCGATTTAATTATTCCTCCCAATTCAATGCACCCTTGCGAATGATATACATGAACCCGCAAAGGAAAAACCCGACAAATAACAATACAGCCCAAAATCCATCCCATCCCAATTCCCGAAAATTCACAGCATAGGGATAGAAAAAGATCACCTCAACATCGAAGAGCACGAAGAGAATAGCCGTCAGAAAATATTTGATGGCCATAGGCTGACGAGCATCTCCATGCGTGTCGATGCCAGACGTAAAATTTTGAAGTTTATCGCTGGTAAGACGTTTGGGACCGAGCCAGTGTGTAGCAGCCATTAGAAAAGCAACCAATCCAACGGCGATCAGCACTTGCAGGGCAAGCGGAAAATAGGATGATGTGGTATCAGCGGTTTGCTGCAATAAAAAGAGTCGCATATGCCTTTAATCGGCCGCAAAAATACGATGGCAGCCCCAATAAATCAGAGTTCGTTCAGCAGAATTAAGGCTATGAACTGAATAAGCTACTCAAGGCTTTCGGGCCTCGGATCGGACGGGTGTTCCGGAGCCGGTTGGTGCCGCAGGTGCATTGCCGGGTCTGGCCGGAGCAGCTGATTTCTCGATCTGGTCGATATACCCTTGAATCGTTGCCGCATTGGCCGGATCGATGGCCAACCATTTACGGAAATAGATCAGGGCCTGATCCCGATCACGCGCATCATTGATGTAGTAAGAAGCCAGGTATCGGGTGGAACTGATGTATTGCTTTTTAAACTTAACTGTGTCTGTGGCACTGAATTCATTCAGCCGGAGGGCATCCGGAACAGCGATGCTGTCCTTGCGTACCGTATCGATGGCCATGGCACTGTTGAATGACCACTCATAGCCATAAACCTGTTGCGGATATTTCTGCACCATGGTCTGCGCCGCCTCGCGTGACCGATCAAATCGGTTTGAGAAATAATGAGCCAATGTCAGATCAAAATAATCATTGATAGTAGGCTTGGGTTTGATCAACAGGATCTGTTCGATGATCGCAGCTTCCATATCCCTCATCTTATTCTCTTTGAAATAAACCTGACCTTGTTTCAGGAATTCGATCTTGGCGGCCACAACCGTATCCAAAGCTGCACCAGCTAGGTAATTATCATAAATCTCCTGCTTGGTGCCCCCGGTTTTGGCCATGATGTCGGCACGCAACTTATGGTCGAACGGAATGTAATCGTCAGCTGTCTTGCGGGCAAAAAAAGCATCACTGCTCTTCTTGGCCATGGCAAAATCCCCAGCAGCTCCCCCATTATCGCCCCGTTTAGCTGATACCAATCCGCGTTGATAATAGGCGTCCGCCAGCAAGCGGAAAGCCTTGGGTTTTGCTTTCGCCCCCATCTGCTCAATCAACTTCTCTGTTTTGTTGATGGCACAATCGAAATCAGTTTTTTTCCAGCACAGCTGTGCATATAGGAACTCATCCTGCAACTCCTTCACCGGCTTGCTACCGATATATTTATTCAATTGCTCTTCTGCTTCTACCAGTTTTAGCCGGTAAAGAAAATAGTAATAGAGGTCGTAGTAGGCAGCGGAATACCCGGGGTTTTTGGCGACGGCTTTATCCAGCAGCGATTTTTGAAGTTCATAATCCTGTGCCTTCTCCGCCATGCGAGAGCGACGCAGATAAGCTGGACCATGTGTCGAATCGATCTCGATTGCTTTTGAATAGCAGATGAAAGCTTGATTTCCACCCTCACCCGGATTAGCCTTGCGGTGCAGGTTTCCCAACAACACCCACATCTCAGGATTTTTTGGAGAGCGGTTGGCGGCGTCTTCCATCAACCGAACACCCCAGGCATGATCGGCTTTTTCGGCTTCGTGCAAAGCTCGTCCAATAGCAAAGGCGATCTGGGGATTATTATTGCCTTTTCTGTCTTGTGTGGCAACCAACGCAGATTCAAAATGCTGCCGAGCGGATTCGGTCTGTCCGCTGAGTAATTCTACATGACCCATTCCAACCTTGACCAATGGCGCGTCGCTGGTAGCGGTCAGCCCGGCCGCGTATACTTTACGAGCCTGCGCCAAACGTTCGGTCATGGACTCTTCACTCTCCAAGTAGGACTGACCCAGCCAATAAATGATCTCCGGATTAGTAGTAGCAGCCGCATGTAATTTTTCAAAGTGCGCAATCGCAGATGCCGAGCGCATGGCAAAAAGATGCTGCTTACCTTCTTCCAGATTTTGAGCGAAGGCGGTAACATTCAGCAATAAAGAGGCACACAAGCAGGCAAGGATCAAGCGCTTCATAATTCTTCTTATTGTATGGTGTAAATATATTGGATTTGATCACTCATTTAATTGCACAGGACGAAAGCCAAAATCTTTTAACAATGGCGCCAGATAGGCGCGCTTAAAGATGAGTTGTCCAACCTCCGATCCCATGAAACGAGACAGCCCCGTTGCCAGTCCCACATGTTTTTCTTTCAGGATGAACGTAATGTCACGCGTCAATGGATACAAACGGGTATACACATTTACCTGATCGGGCAGAGATGTATATTCCGGGAACTTATCATTGGCGATACGAAGCATTTTCACCCGTGACTGCCAAACACGTTGAATCGAGTCTTCCCGATTTCCGATCCAGCTCACGCCCACAAAACCGATAACATCCGGATGACTGGCAACATATTCGATCACGCCTTGGCTCGTACGGACCGCCTGAAGATTCGCTGTTGGCTGCTCCCCTCTTAATATAGAATCGACGAGAAAACGCACCGTGGAAGTTGCTTTCAATCCGTCTACCACCGGTGTTAAGGAATTATTCATTTTTCCGGACAGCAGATCTTTCAACTCCGAACGGGTCCATACCGACTTCTTCATGCTGGGGTGCGCCAAAACCGCGATCCCATCTCTAGCCACGGCCCTACTCTTGTTGATTCCTCCGATCGAATCAGTCAGCCATTTTTCCTCTGCTTTGCTTGGCGTGCGGGTAACGATCACCATTCGGATACTGTCGACAAACAGATCCTTTATACAATCCGCCTCCGGCTTGTACTGCACGTTGATGGTGGTTTGCAGATGTTGCGACTGATAGACCTGTATCAACTCTTCCACAATGGGACGAAAACTCTCGTCGGCACTGATCCAGATCGATCCGCTATCCGGCGTATCGGATGGAATGGGGGCCACGGAGGCCGTTTGGCAAGCGGTCACCGATACCCCAACCATCAACATCAATATCCAGCTCTTGTATCGCTTCATGCATCTTTTGATTTTCGTCTTCCACGAACAACCCGCCAGATCGCATAGGCGATACAGAGTCCGCCGAACATCCAGTCGGTCGCATCCGGCTCGCCCAAATATTTATTCATCGGAAGAGAAGGAAACTGACCTCTGATCAAAAAAAAGAGTCCCAGTAATCCGATGATCCCTCCCATGATGTAATCGATCAGGGCGCGAAGGGAAAAACCGGAACCGGGACTCTTGGCAGTTTTTTCAGTCATAGATTCATGATTGGGCGGGGCAAATTAGCCAATTTTCTCAGCCCCCGACACCCAGGAAGGTAACCGGCAGTACATATTGTACCGCAACCTTCTGTCCGTTCTGCGAACCGGGCATCCAGCGGGGCATCCGCTTGCAGACCCGCAGTACCTCCCGATCAAAATCCGCACCGCCGCTGCTGTCGATGATCAGCTGATCCACCCGACCATCCGCCAACACGGTGAAACGTACCCTGACCATCCGTCGATCCCCTTCCTCAAGCGAACCGGGCGTTTGCAAATGGCTGGCCCAAAAATTACGAAGCGCCAATTAACCACCGGGGAATTCCGGCTGCTTCTCATCTGCCACGAAGGGAGAGGCATTCCCTTCTCCGGTATCCGTTCCGGTGCCGGGTTCAACAGGACGAGCCACTTGGCCCGGATCTTTCCCTGCTTGAGTAACAGTTGAAACAGCGGCCGTCTTCAGATCATCCGTCGAGGGCATCGGATCTTTAACGTTCGGTTTGATATCGATCGTACTGGTGAATTTCTGACTGGCTACTTTAGGAGCAGCTCTCTTTGACATGGGAGGCAGTGGCTCAGGCTGAACCGGTTTAGGCGGCTGCACCTCCACCTGCGTGATCTTCATCCATTCACGGTCTTCCTTATTCATTATAGTTACGGATGATTCACCGCCTCGATATTGAAACCAGAGACAGATACCCAATACGCCCGACAGCATAATGCCCAGAGCGGTTCCCATTCGCTGTGAATAATCGCGTCGAAGCACATACGCACCATACGATTTGTTTCGGCCCTCGAACACCAGTTCGAGCAGGGAGGCCTTGTTGTGTTGTGTTCTCATGGTGATGGTTTTCAGAAAGGATGCAGGTACAAGAAAAAATGCATAAACGCAAGCCGCTCCCCCTTGCCGAGGGATGGCTTACATTTGTAACGCTTCCTCTATCATCTTAACACTGCATGAGTAAACCCAGTCTGCCCGCCGGTACCCGTGATTTCGGACCGGATGTGGTCCGAAAGCGAAATCACATTCTCGATACTATCCGTTCGGCCTTTCAGCGATATGGTTATCAGCCGCTGGAAACACCTGCTTTCGAGAACCTGGAAACACTCATGGGCAAATACGGAGAAGAGGGTGATAAGCTGATCTTTAAAATCCTCAACAACGGACTGGATAATCCCGAAAAAGAAGCTAAGGTCCGGGCAGGATTTGAAACTGTCCTTCAAGGAAAAAGCAGTACCGACGTCACCGAGCGCGCCCTGAAATATGACCTCACCATCCCCTTTGCCCGATACGTGGCGATGAATCATGGTCAACTCACCTTTCCCTTCAAACGCTACCAGATACAACCCGTATGGCGGGCCGATCGCCCACAAAAAGGCCGGTACCGTGAATTTTATCAGTGCGACGCAGATGTCGTAGGAAGTCGTTCGCTGCTTTACGAGGCAGAACTCGCCTGTCTGTATCATGAAGTGTTCATCAACCTGGGACTAACAGGCTATACCCTACTTGTCAATCACCGCTCCCTGCTGCTGGCTCTTGCCGACCGTTGCGGAAATCAAGATTGGCTGGTTCCGATCACGGTTGCCATCGATAAACTGGATAAGATCGGTTTAGAAAAAGTAAAGACGGAACTCACACAAAAACAGATCCCATCCGCTGCAATCGAACAGATCGAAAAATATCTATCGATCGAAGGAACAGCAGATTCTGTATTGGAACAGTTGAATGCCTTACTGGGAGAAATCCCCGAAGGAGCTGCCGGTATCGGTGCGCTGCGCGAATGGATGGGATATCTGGCCGATCAGCCGGTTTCATTCCGGATCGATCCGACACTGGCACGCGGACTGAATTACTACACCGGCATGATCTTCGAGGTAAAAGCACCCGCAACCGTATCCATGGGCAGTATCGGTGGTGGTGGTCGCTACGATGACTTAACCGGGCTTTTCGGCGTGTCAGACGTACCGGGCGTTGGGATCTCTTTCGGCGTGGATCGCATCTATGATGTGATGGAAGCATTGGAACTTTTTCCCTCCGATATTGCTCAGCCTCCGCGCATCCTTTTCTTTAACCTCGGCATAACAGAGGCCAAGGTTACCTTTGGGCTTCTACAGGAATTAAGAAAAAAAGGGATCGCGGCTGACATGTATCCCGAATCCGCCAAGTTTGACAAACAATTCAAATACGCAGAAAAAAGAGGGATTACTTTTGTTGCCATTTTGGGCGAATCTGAACTCAAAACGCAAACGATCCAACTTAAAAATCTGTCGACCGGAACACAATCCACTTTATCACACACCGATTTTCTGAATATTGAACTTAGTTAAACACACACAAATGAAACAATCCCTTTCTTATCTCGGCATAGCGCTGATTGCCCTGATAACCTTTTCCTCCTGCTCCTCCAAAGCGGATGCTCCCATCCCAACTGATGCCACGTTCGTGATGCACATCAATGGAAAGAGCCTCAGTGAAAAACTGCCCTGGTCGGAGATCAAAGAAACACAATGGTTCAAGTATGCAGTTGACAATGTCGATGGCGACTCGCTGGCGGTTGTATTGCTGAACGATCCATCTCAATCCGGTCTTGACATCAACGGCAATGGCTGGGTATTTCTCGCCAACCGAGGCAAAGGCGCTTATTCGGCCCTGGTATGGGATCTCGCCGATGCAGACAAATTCGAAGCCCTGATCAAGAAATCCGCGCCGGAAGTTAAGATCCAACAAAAAGAATCAACCAGCTATATTTCTGAAGGATCCACGCTGGTGGCCTGGAAAGGAAAAAAACTCATGTTACTGGGTGATGCTTCCGAGTTCACGCAAGAATTGAACAACATGGGTGAAGAAACCGAGCAATATGATTCACTCGGAAATGTCATCGAATCAGAAGAAGCATTTCGATTCACGAGCGATAGTTTACTCAACATTGCCATCGAATTGCAGAGCTTGAAATCCAGTGCCAAATTAGGAAGCGATGACAAATTCGCAGACCTGATCGGCACCAAAGGTGATGTGCATTTCTGGCTGAATGCAGGTAAAATGTACGGCAACACGCTGACGGGAAGCTTGCTTTCCCTTTCTAAGCTGGGTTCCTTGTTGGAAGGAAACATCGCTGCTGCTACCGTGAGTTTCAATAACGGCTCGATCGATATCGATTCAAAAGGATATGTCGGTAAAGAATTGGAAGCCTTGTATAAAAAATATCAGGCAGTTAATTTCGATGAGAACTCCTTGAAAAATCTGCCAGCCGGTGAAGTGAATATGGCCATGGCTTTGAATTATCCGCCTGAAGGACTCAAAGCACTGCTTACCTTATTCGGCGTAGACGGACTGGTGAACAACTTCATGCAAGAAGCCGGTTTCAGCGTGGATGAATTTATCAAGGCGAACGACGGCAACCTGTTCTTTACCTTGTCTGACTTCAACATAAAAAAAGTAGAGAAGTCCTTCGAAGGATTCGATGGTGAGCCCATCAACTACAACAGCACTGAACCCGACGGCAAATTGCTGTTTGGCGCCGCTGTGAAGGAAAAGAATGCCTTCCAGAAAATGATGGAGGTAGCCAAGAAGTTGCTGACCGGAAAAGCGGGTATGAGTGAGGAATCACTGAGTGCCGTGCCTTATGAACTGAAAGACAACTGGTTCATCTCCGGAAACAATTCTGACCAGATAAAAAACTATGGTGCCAAGAAAACCGATCATGCATTTATCGACAAGATCAAAGGTCATCCACTCGGACTTTATGTGAACATCGCGTCCTTTATCAAAGGATCGGCAGCAGAGCTGGGAGAGGATGCTGTCACCAAGAGCATTGCTGATCTTTCACTCGCATTCTGGAAAGAGTTGGTCATGACCGGTGGCGAATTCAAGAAAGGTGCCTCTGTGAGTCAAGTATCACTCACCTTGGGAGACGCGAATACGAATAGCTTGAAATCCCTCAACCAATACCTGGGTAAGATCGCCAAGATCGCTAAGGACGAGGAAGAGCGTCAACGTAAAGAATGGGAAACAACTGAACCTGTCGATTCAGTAACCATACCCGCACCAGAATACTGATCCGAACTTTTTAAAAAACCACCGTTCTTCTAGAGCGGTGGTTTTTTTTCGCCATGCTACAGCTCCAAAAAATAATACCCACCTATTTCGATCCGGCAGCTTGCGCCCACTCGGAGCTTTGGCTGAAGTCCATCGAAGTGGAACCCGGTGAGCGAATACAGATACAAGCACCATCCGGCAGCGGGAAAACATCGCTGACCCATTTTTTATACGGCATTCGAAGTGAATATTCAGGTTCTATTCGGTACGATGGATCGGAACTACGCACACTGAATCCCGATCAGTTAGCAGACTTGCGCAGAGAGAAACTGGCCATTGTCTTTCAGGACATGCGCTTATTCCCAGAGCCAACGCTGCGTGACAATTTTGAGATCAAACGACAACTGACCGAACACCATTCGAAGGAAACGATTCTGGATTGGGCTGTACGCCTGGGTATCGATCACCGGTTGGACACCCCCGCTAAACTTTGCTCATATGGTGAACAACAGCGCGCTTCCATCATACGCGCGCTACTGCAACCGTTCAAGTGGATCCTACTCGATGAGCCGTTCAGTCACCTCGATGACACCAATGCAGACAAAGCCATGCAACTGATCCTGGAAGAATCTGAGAAGCAAGGTGCAGCTGTGCTATTGGCCGATCTGGAGATCGTTCCATTCTATCCTTCTAGTCGACTGATCCGGCTGCTCGCATGAAACACCCTTCCTTCCATATCATCAAGCCCTTGCTTTTCACCGGAGAGCGTTCCTCTACGAGATGGTTCTCGTATGTGGGATTGGGGATCGGTGTCTTATTGCTGCTGCTAGCCCAACAGTTATTCATCGACATACAAGCCCTGGTCAAACAGACCAGCATTCGCAAGAACGGATTTGATTACATATCTGTCACCAAACAGATCACAAATGAGAATATGGGTAGAGATAACCGGTTCAGTGCAGCCGATATTGACACCCTTCGTACTCAATCCTTCATACAAGGTGCTGCACCGTTGATCTCCAATCGATTTGAAGTGGTGGCAACTGCCGGCGACCAGATCCCGTTCGCCTCTGATATATTCTTGGAGGCCTTGGAAACCGAGTTCATTGATACCGTGCCGGCAGGATTTACCTGGCAACCCGGACAAGCACTGGTGCCATTGATCTTCTCTTCCGATTTTTTGGAGATGTACAATGTTTTTGCGCCGAGTTATGGCTTGCCACAACTTTCCATGGAAACCGCCTCAAATGTGATCATCGGCCTGCGTTGCGAGGGACAAAAAGGCGGACAGGTTTTTCGTGCTCAGATCGTTGCTTTCTCTGACCGGATCAACTCCTTATTGGTTCCCAAGTCCTTTTTGGATTGGGCCAATCAGGAATTTGAGGGATTGCCATCAGCTAACGCCTCCCGTGTATACATCAAAACAAAAGATGCCAACAGTCCTGATTTGTTGGATTTTCTAGCCAGCAAAAATTATCGGGTCAACAAGGAGAAAACCGCTTTCGGTCGATCGAAGCAGATTCTACAGGGGGTGATCGCCGGTCTGGGTATTTTCGGTGTGCTGGTGGTGGGACTGGCCCTTTTACTTTTCTCTTTCTATCTGCAATTGATGGTAGCCCGCAGCCGAGATAACCTGCAATTGCTCTTAACGATCGGTTATCGCCCTGATTGGCTGAGCCGTCAGGTAGCCCGTCGTTTCATACCCGTCTATTTGATCGTGGTGGCTGCAGCGCTTATTGTTACGCAACTATTGCAATACGGATTCCATCAGGTCATTATGTTCAATCGTCCGGAGCTCTCCTCCTGGCTTCATCCCAGTGTATGGATAACCGCGATCATACTCACGGTACTATCGATCCTCACCAACCTGCGCATGGTAAAAAAATTGCTGTACGGGATCTCCTGATCAACAGCGTTCGTAGATTACCGAAGCGCCTTGTCCAACCCCTACGCACATCGTTGCCAATCCATATCGCTTCTCTGACCGTTGCATTTCATGCAGTAAGGTGGCGGATAGACGAACACCACTACAGCCCAGCGGATGACCTAATGCAATGGCACCACCGTTCACATTCACGATGCTTGGATCCAATTCAAGATCGCGCATGCAGGCCAATGCCTGTGCAGCGAATGCTTCATTCAACTCGATGAGGGAAAGATCCTGTATGGTGAGTCCGGCTCGCTTCAATGCTTTTTGTGTAGCAGGTACCGGACCGATTCCCATGATGCCCGGATCAACACCGGCAACGGCCATGGAAACGATACGTCCCAATGGTTTCAAACCAAATGTTTTGAGTGCTTCTTCGCTGGCCAATAACATGGCAGCCGAACCGTCATTGATTCCGGAGGCATTACCTGCTGTGACGGTACCACCGTTCACGAAAGCTGGTTGCAGGGAAGCTAATTTTTCAAGCGTGGTTTGACGAGGGTGTTCATCTTGTGTGAACCAGCTGATCATCCCTTTATTAACCAGTTCAACGGGCTGTATCTCATCTGCCCATCGATCGGCCTGTTGTGCAGCGAAATATTTCTGTTGAGAGGCGTATGCGAAAGCATCTTGATCGGCTCGCGAAATATTCCACTGACGAGCCACGTTCTCGGCTGTTTCACCCATGGAGAACGGCGGATATAGTTCTGCCAGTTTCGGGTTGATGAATCGCCAGCCTAATGTTGTATCGAAGACTTGTGCCTGCCGATCGAAAGCTGTTTGTGCTTTGGCCATTACAAAGGGCGCACGGGTCATGCTTTCTACGCCGGAGGCGATGATGAGATCAGCGTCTCCCATCGCTACTTGACGGGTGCCGTCCATGATCGCTTGCAGTCCGGAGGCACAGAGCCTATTCACCGTGGTACCTGGTACGGAAACCGGTAAACCGGCCATTAATGCCGCCATGCGGGCCACATTCCGATTGTCCTCTCCAGCCTGATTGGCCGCACCGGCGATCACATCTTCGATGCGAGATGGGTCGACTGACTCATTCCGATGCATCAGGGCTCGAAGTATATATGCCAACAGATCGTCGGGGCGCCACTGACTAAGGGTGCCTCCGAATTTTCCGATGGGGGTACGCACGGCATCTACAACGTATACAGCTCGCATGAAAAGGATTTGATACAAATATCACGTAATCCCCGGAAACGCGACCGACCGGGTTATCTTTGCAGAACATGTTCCCGATCGGACACAACATACGACACTGCACACTCTCGGAGTTGGAGCAATATTTCCTGGAAGCCGGCCAGCCTAAATTCCGCGCCAAACAAGTATATGAATGGCTTTGGCAGAAAAAGGCATTGCATTTTGCCGATATGACCAACCTCAGCAAGGAAATGCGTCAGCAACTCGGCGAACAATTCACCCTGCCGGCGTTGCAGATCGACCAGCTACAAGTGTCGGAGGACGGAACCCGAAAGTTCCGGTTCCGAACCTGGGACGGTCATTTTGTGGAAGGTGTACTGATCCCCACGGAGGCTCGCCTTACCGCTTGTGTTTCCTCCCAAATCGGCTGTTCACTGAGTTGTAAATTCTGCGCTACCGGATACATGGAGCGCAAACGCAATCTTCAGTTCGATGAGATCTATGATGAAGTAGTGCTCATCAACAGTGAATCCGAAAAAGTATACGGACGCAAACTCACCAACATCGTTTTTATGGGCATGGGCGAACCCCTGCTCAACTACAAACAAGTTTTAAGATCCATCGATCGGATCACGGCAGTAGACGGAATGGCGATGAGCCCACGACGCATCACCGTTTCAACAGCCGGTGTATCCAAAGGTATCCGTCAACTCGGAGAGGATGGTGTTCGCTTCAAACTGGCCCTCTCCCTGCATGCTGCGAATGACCGGAAACGTAATGAGATCATGCCCATCAACGATTCGAATAACATCCAATCCCTGGTGGCAGCCCTGAATGATTTTTATAAGCAAACCGGCAATGAGATCACATTCGAGTACATCCTATTCCGTGATTTCAATGATTCCTTGGCCGATGCAGATGAACTGATCAAACTCTATCGACAAGTACCGGCCGATTTGGTAAACCTCATTGAGTACAATCCGATCGATCAGGCGAAATTTCAAAAGCCGAAAGAAGAAAAAGTAGAGGCGTTCATGCAGTATCTGGAAAAAAACCGGGTGAATGCACGTCTGCGAAGAAGCCGGGGCAAGGACATCGATGCGGCGTGCGGACAACTCGCCAATAAATCCCGTTAAACCTTTTGATTCAGGTTCCGTCTATCTTTCTGTTCGCCAGCGGGCGGACCTAAAAACTACGATATGAAAAAGACCCTTAGCACTCTATTACTGCTGGCCGGCTTGGTCGGAACAGCCATTTCACAAAAGATACCGGATCGCCCGGAAGGACCACCCCCACCCCCACATAAGTCCAGGCATGAAAAAAAAGGAGGTGCTCAACATCTGCCCTTGAAAGAATTAGAGCTTTCGGATGCGCAGCGAGATGCGTTTCGGAAACAGCGTGAGTCCTTCAAACAGCGAATGGACGCCTTGAAAAAAGAAGAGAACATCACGGTGAAGGAATGGAAGTCAAGAATGGAAAATCTCCGCAAGGAGAATCTAGCCGAGATGCAGAACATCCTCACGCCCGAGCAGAAAACAAAAATGAGTGAATTGCGGAGGAAGGCGCAAGACCGTCAAATGCAGGGCATGAAAAAACAATTGAACCTGACCGAGGATCAATTATCCCAATTGAAAAAGCAGCGAGCTGCCACGCAAAAACAACTGCAAGCCATTCGTGAGAACAATACACTCACCGAAACCGATAAGAAAGAAGCTGCCAAGAAGCTGATGAAAGAACAGAAAGAAAGCTTTGATAAGTTGCTGACGCCAGAACAAAAAGCAAAACGAAAAGAAATGCGTCCGCCACACGGACCAAAAGGCAGACATGGTCGTCCGGGCATGATGCCCCCGCCACCCGATGCACCGGCTCCCGTCTCCATCAGCTAATCAGTTCAATATATTCTCCCCCCGACTCCGGGGGGATTTTTTTATGCACCCGCTGCACAAAGAGTTATCTTTGTGCTTTCCTGTTGTAAAACAGCAATTATGCAAAAAAGAGGAGCCGGTAGGTTCAGTCATTTCAACGACAAAAAAGGCGCTGCCAAAAAAGAGCAGATCCGTCAGGACAAACGAGAAGTCCGTAAAGAGCGAGAAGCATTCTTCGAAGCCAAAAAAAGAGCCGCTCATCCATCCCCTTCCTCAAGCCCGCGAACACCGGTCAGAGAGGTAGTTGACAAGATGCCATTGAACAAATACCTGGCACATGCAGGTGTAGCAGCCCGTCGGGAAGCCGCAGAGATGGTTAGACAAGGACTTGTATCCGTGAACGGGCAAGCCGTTATGGAACCCGGACATAAAGTAATGCCCGGTGATATCGTCAAGTTTCGTGGTAAGCCGATCAAACCTACCCGCGAATTCGTCTATATTCTTCTCAACAAGCCAAAGGATTATATCACTACCCTTCGTGATCCACAGAAAAGAAAGACCGTGATGGATATCGTTCGTACAGCTACGCAGGAGCGGATCTTTCCGGTGGGACGACTCGACCGGAACACCACCGGCGTGCTGTTACTGACTAATGACGGAGAACTCGCACAAGGACTCTCCCACCCCAGCAACGAGATCAAGAAAGTATATCATGTACAACTTGACCGCCCCCTGGAACGAAATCACTTTGAAGCTTTATTGAAAGGTGTTGAATTGGAGGATGGCCTCGCAACAGTGGATGTACTGGCGTATGCCGATCTCAAAGACAAAACGCAGATCGGTGTAGAGATACACAGCGGTAAAAACCGGATCGTGCGTCGTTTATTCGAGCACTTCAAATACGACGTGAAAGGATTGGACCGAGTCGTCTATGCAGGGCTCACAAAGAAGAACGTGGATCGAGGCAAATGGCGTTTTCTATCGGAAAAAGAAATAAGGGACCTGAAATACTTTGGAAAAGGAAAATGATATTTTATGGAAGCGGGCTTCCGATTGGATCCTGACCGAGCAACCGGAATGGGTCGCCATCGATAAGCCTTCCGGCATTCTATCCATCCCGGATCGAATGGGCAAAGAACGTTCACTGAAAACATGGCTGGCTGAACGATATGGTCAGATCTATACCGTACATCGGATCGACCGGGACACGAGCGGATTGATCCTCTTTGCCAGAACCCCGGAAGCACAGCAACACTTCTCCGCACAATTCGAGCACCGGGAAACAGTAAAAGTTTACCTCGGGATGGTGGTGGGATGTCCGACCGAAACATCCGGAACGATCGAAGCTCCCATCGCAGAGCATCCGGCCCGTAACGGCACGATGATCATACACCGAAATGGAAAGGCCGCTCATACCGAATACACCCTGATCGATCGTTTTCCAGGATATGCATTACTGCGATTCAAGATCCTTACCGGCCGTACACATCAGATCCGTATCCATGCAAAAGAATTGGGACATCCCATTGTTTGTGATCCGATCTACGGAGATGGAAAACCATTTCTTCTTTCCTCCCTCAAAAAGAAATTTCATTTATCGAAAAAAGAAGAGGCGGAACGTCCGCTGATGGGACGATTGGCACTACATGCTCATCAACAGAGCTTCCACGGATTAGACGGGAAAAAAGTTGAGCTGGAGGCGCCTCTGCATAAAGACATGCGCGCCATGATCCAACAGCTCCGCAAACTTCGAGGGGAATGATCAAATACGTTCGAGTGTATACGTCACCGGACTGTTTTTCCGAAGCATCGCTGCCACGCCACAATATTTTTCCAGGGAAAGTTCAATTGCTTTACGCACTTTGTCTTCATCGTCCGGCGCAAAATCTAGCTTGTATACCAGCGTAATCTCAGTGAAAACCCGCGGATGATCTTCTGTCTGTTCAGCCGAGGCATCTACTTCCAATTTGGTAAACGGAACACGCATTTTCTGAAGTATGTCAACCACATCAACGCCTGAACAACCGGCTACGCCGGATAATAACAGCGCCTTCGGACTCATACCTTGTTTGCGGTTGCCATCGATGGTGATGGAAAGTCCCTCCTGCTCGCTGACAAAATGAAGTTCACTTACCCATTTGGTGGTTGTTCTCATGATAGTTGATGTTTAGCGTCTAATACGATATTGTCGGTCGTCCACTGCACACGCTGCTGAAACGGATGTTGTCTTACCGCACAATCGTTTCGGTCGCAAATTTTGCAGGAGAAAGGCATGCACCCATCCGTATGTACAAATAGTTCGATCGATGTGCCAAAGTTATTACGGATCTTTTCGGAGAGGGCATCTACTTCGCGGTGAGCTTCATGCAGGTTCAGATACCAGGGAAGGGTGAGGTGGCAATCGACATGCAATTTTGCACCATAACGGATCACACGCAGGTTATGCATATCGATCCAGGCGGGTTGTCGTTCCCGCTCCAACAACTCAACAAATTGATCAAGCAGCACATGATCAGCTTCATCCATGATGCCACCGATAGAATGACGAATGATCCCATATCCGGTGTAAACAATATAAATGCCGAGGACAATTGCCAGTACCGGATCCAACCAGGGCCATCCCGTAAAATAGAGTATACCGAGTCCGATTACAATACCCATCGTTGAAATGGCATCGGTACGCAGGTGCTGACCACTTGCGAGGAGCGCGAGGGAACGATTTTTCTTACCGATCCGGACACAATAGGCCGACAAGCCCAAATTCAAGATGGCCGTGATCGATACCAATAAAATACCGAGATCTAATTGATGTATCGGGGTGGGTCGGATCAATTTTTGAACCGACTGAAAAAGGATCAGCAGGCCGGCCAGTGCGATCAGCGTACCCTCAATGGCTGCCGAGATGAACTCAGCTTTACCATGACCGTATGGATGTTCTTTATCTCGGGGTTGTGCCGCAATGTATAAGCTATACAGTCCGATGAAACCGGCCGTGACATTGACAATGCTTTCCAAGGCATCGGTCAGTATGGATACGGAATGTGTAGCGAAATAAGCCCAGCATTTAAAAACAAGAATACCCAATGAAATAAGGGCCACTCGTTTTTGTACCTGAAAATTTTGCTGCTCGACTTGCATGGATGGTTTGGTCGGGCGTTAAAGGTAATGGATTAGTGACGGGCAGATCGTATCCGTTGCTTCCATCGTTGTCGCAGGCGATCATAAAACTCACTGTTCAATACCGGCGCATCATTGAGTGCCTTGATCGTAAGAAAAATACCGATGGGAGTAAGCACCGCCGTTGCCAACCACATGCCAACAAGGGGTGTGATCGTATCCTCCTTAGCCATTTTCTCTCCGGTGGTGCTGGTGAAATAATACACCATGAAAAACAGGATGGCGAAGATCAGGGGCGTACCCAATCCGCCTTTTCGAATGATGGAACCCAGCGGGGCACCCACCAGGAATAACACCAAACAGGCGAGTGATAGAACGATCTTTCGATGCCATTCGATCTTGTGCTTTCGGTAAATCCGTTCCTTTTCCTTCATGGTTCCGGTCATCGACTCACCACTGATCTTAACCGTGAGGGCCGAGTTCTTCGCCAGACTGGTCACAGATTCCCGGGCTGAGTCTGGTATCCAATTGTCTGTTGGCGGTAGACCGTTTTGAACAATCCCTAAAGAATCAGTGTAGCGCCGTCCAGCTGAATCACGCAAATGAATGAAAGCGAGTGGTTGATAGGTGTCCTTTTCAAAACGAGCTCGGTGTTGTGCATTGTCGATAGCCAGCGAATCGAGCGCTTTTTCCAGTTGCCGCATGCTGTACATACGTTCATTGTTCTTATTGACGCTGTCGGCCGTACGACTGGAAAAACCGAGACTGCTCAAATCGAATTGCTTGTTGAATTCTTTAAATCCGATCCGAACATATTCCGTATTGGCTTGCTCGTACATATTTCCGCGCTCTTGGTAACGCCATCCGTCACGTAAACGAAACTCCAGGATCCGTTTATTACCGGTGACGCGCATGATCCCGGATTCAGCAACCAGAAAATTATCTTGAAGAATATTGCCTTGCTCATAGATCACCACATCCCGTATCAAGCTATCGGATTCTTTCTTTCCGATCTTGATCGCATAGCCATTGATCTTATCATAAAACACCCCCTCTTTGAGATCGAATGCCGGCTTCGCATAAATGATGTCTGCCAACAGAGTCCTTGATTTCAGGTTGGCGACCGGTATGACATAGTTTGAAAAAATAAAGGCCACGCCGCTGATCAGCAGGGTGATCCAGAATAGAGGTCGCATGAATCGAAGCAAAGAGATACCGGCCGATTTGATGGCAACCAATTCAAATGATTCGCCCAGGTTACCGAAGGTCATCAGTGAAGAAAGCAGGACTGATAACGGAAGGGCCAAGGGCACGAGCACGGCACTTTGATATAAAATGAATTCAGCGATGATGCCGGGACCAAGTCCTTTACCCACGAAATCATCGATGTACAGCCAGAAAAACTGCATCACCAACACCAGTAGGGTGATGAAGAAGGTGGTTGCGAAGGGGCCCAGAAAGGCCCGGATCACCAGTTTATCGAGCTTCTTGAATAGCATGAACGGGGTGAGACAAAAATAGAACAAAGGCCAACGGCCCCGATCGTAAAAAATGACTAAGCGAAAAGATTAACAGGAATCAGTTTCCAAGGCGATGAAAAAGGTCTTTCACCTGGTGATCCCAAAGCAGGGTTTGATCCTTGATGTCTTTCTTCTCGGCAAAATCCTTGATCACGAGAATGGTCTGGTTAGTGATCTCTGATTTTTCAATGCGCATTTCGAAGTATTCTTCTTCCGGGGCATCCTCCCAGCGGTACCGGACGAATTTATCCTGTTCGTTTTCGACAAGAATGGCTGTTTCTACAGAACTGTTCCAGTTGAAATAGAAGATGCCGTCGCGTTCGTCAACCTGATCGGCGAACCACTCGGATAATCCGGCGGGTGTAGACAGAAATTCATACAAAATGGCAGGCGAACAGCGTACCGGGAATTCTAACGTGAAAAGTTGTTTGCTCATGTGGATCGGTGAGATTGGGGCAATAATAGAAAATAATTGCTCCATACCAAGAAAATATCAAGGTAATTTTCAGGTAGTCGGATCGCTGACCCCGATCAGTTCCCGAAAAGGGACATAAAACCCTTCTAAAGCTCTCCGGGGGCTGCTTATCTTTGCCGTCCTTTATTATGTTCAATACTTTACAGGAACGACTGGAGTCCGCCTTCAAGAACCTCCGCGGACAAGGCCGGATCACGGAACTGAACGTGGCCGCCACGATCAAGGACATTCGCCGGGCCCTGGTGGATGCCGATGTCAATTTCAAGATCGCCAAGGAATTTACCGATACGGTCAAGGACAAAGCGCTCGGACAGAAGGTACTCAATGCCATTTCACCCGGGCAGTTGATGATCAAGATCGTGCAGGATGAGCTGACGGCACTGATGGGCGGTCAGGCTGCTGATTTCAATGGGAAAGGAAATCCAGCCGTTATTCTGATCGCCGGATTACAAGGTAGCGGTAAGACAACCTTTTCCGGTAAGCTGGCCAACTACCTCAAAACACAAAAAGGCCTTCAACCCCTGCTGGTGGCTGCGGATGTATACCGTCCGGCCGCCATGGAGCAATTGCGTGTACTGGGAGAACAGATCGATGTGCCTGTGCACATCGAATCAGAGAGTACTGACCCCGTAGGCATCGCCCAGCGGGCCGTTGCCCAAGCCCGTTCACTGAACCGGAATGTGGTGATCATCGATACCGCCGGCCGCCTGGCCGTTGATGAGGTACTGATGAAGGAAGTGGCCGATATCCGAAATGCCGTTACCCCCCAGGAAATCCTGTTTGTGGTGGACAGCATGACGGGACAAGATGCCGTGAACACCGCCAAGGCATTTAATGACCGGCTCGACTTCACTGGCGTGGTGCTCACCAAGCTGGACGGAGATACCCGTGGAGGTGCTGCACTTTCTGTTCAATACACCGTTCAAAAACCCATCAAATTCGTCAGCCGCGGCGAGAAAATGGATACGCTGGATGTGTTCTATCCCGACCGGATGGCACAGCGAATCCTGGGTATGGGCGACATCACCTCCTTGGTGGAAAAGGCCCAATCGCAGTTCGATGAAGCCGAAGCCAAGAAACTGGAATCCAAGATCCGAAAGAACCAGTTCGATTTTGCGGATTTCAAGATGCAGATCGAGCAGATCAAAAAGATGGGGAACATGAAAGACCTGCTGGGTATGATACCCGGTGTTGGCAGTAAAATAAAAGACCTGGAAATCAGCGATGATGCCTTTAAAGGGATCGAAGCCCTGATCAATTCCATGACACCTGAGGAGCGGGCCAATCCGGATTTGCTGGACGGAAATCGAAAAAAACGCATTGCCAAGGGCGCCGGAAAGGATATTCAAGAGCTGACCCAATTCCTGAAACAGTTCGAGCAGATGCGGGGCATGATGAAGAATATGAACAAAATGGGCAAATTCGGCCCTTCCCTGCCCGGCATGCGGTGATAAATTTCTTTTTTACCCCCAACCCTCCGTATATTTGACGCCCGGTTTCAACCGGTGAACCCTATTTATTAACGCTGTTAAATGTCTATTTATGTCAGCAAAAATCCGTCTGCAAAGACACGGGTCTAAAAAAAGACCTTTTTACTTCATCGTCGTAGCCGATTCTCGCGCTCCCCGCGATGGTAAATTCATTCAAAAACTTGGTACCTACAACCCTTTGACCATTCCGGCAACCATTAATTTGGATCGCCAGAAGGCACTCGAGTGGTTGAATAAAGGTGCCGCCCCCACCGACACCGTTCGTCGCATCCTTAGCTTCAAAGGTGTATTGTACCTGAAGCACTTGTTGCGTGGTGTATCACTGGGATTGTTCGATGATGCAACCGCCATGCAGAAATTCACGGCTTGGACCGTTGAACATGACGCACAGGTTAAGAAGCGTCAGGAAGACTCTGTTCGCAAGAAAAAAGCGGCCCGTGCAGCAGCCCGTATCCCGGTTGTGCGCAAAGTGGAAGAAACCCCTGCCGCTCCTGAAGCAGAAGCTCCAGCTGCCGAAGCTCCAGCAGAATAATCATTCCGCAAATCAGTTGAAGATCCCGACACAAACTGTCGGGATCTTTTGTTTTACGACACGAATAATTCGGAAATTGTGCTTCCATGTCGACCTATATCCCCATCGGTAAATTGATCGCCGCACACGGCCTGCAGGGTGATCTCATTTTGCAACACTCCCTCGGAAAACGCAGCACCCTGACGGGCATACAAGCGCTTTTTATCGAAGAAAAAAAAGGACAAGCACTTCCTTGGTTCGTTGAAAAAGCACAAGCCCGCACCGAAGAAGAAACACTGATCAAACTCGAGGGGGTCGATACAAAGGAAAAGGCACAGAAACTGGCACGCAAAGCTGTTTGGCTGACAGAAGCCGACTTCGAAAAACAGGTCTCTAAAAAGGCTCCCATCAAATTGCTTGGCTATCATATCCATGAAGCCGGAAAAGATCTGGGGGAAATACGGGAACTGATCGAGCAACCGCATCAAATTCTTTGCCGACTCGAGATCGACTCAAAAGACGTTTTCATTCCCTTGCACGAAGATTCCTTGGAACGGATCGATCATAAAAAGCGCATCGTGCATGTAGAACTACCCGAAGGGCTATTGGATATTTACTTGAGCTGATCATGTCCGATCCGCTGCCCCATATCGCCCACTTCGATCTGGATTCATTTTTCGTTTCGGTTGAGATCCGAAACAATCCTTCCCTGAAAGGAAAACCGGTATTGGTCGGCGGGTACGACCGAGGGGTGGTTGCCGCCTGCAGCTATGAAGCAAGGGCTTTTGGCATCCATTCGGCCATGCCGATGAAAAAAGCACTACAGCTCTGTCCGCACGCGATCGTCACCAACAGCAGTCGGGATCAATACAGCAAATACTCGGGTTGGGTCACCGAGCTGATCGCCGCACGCGTACCCGCTTTCGAAAAAGCCAGCATCGATGAGTTCTATGTCGACCTCACCGGAATGGACAGGTATTTCGGAGTGAGTCAATTTGCCCGGGAGCTTCGGGAGACCGTGATCCGGGAAACCGGTTTACCCATGTCAGGCGGACTCTCCACCGCAAGGTTCATCAGTAAAATGGCCACCAACGAAGCCAAACCCAATGGCTTTCTGGAGATCGAACCCGGAAAAGAAAAAGAATTTCTCTGGCCACTGGGGGTTGAAAAAATCAACGGTGTCGGTAAGCAAACAGAACTGCAATTGAAAAACTGGGGCATTCGCACCATCGCCGAACTGGCCGCCACCCCTGTTGAATTGTTGCAAAAACTACTCGGCCAGCTTGGAGAAGCGCTATGGAAAAAAGCGCAAGGTGTCGGATCCGCGACGGTACATACGGACTGGGAACAAAAAAGTATCAGTCACGAGAATACGTTCTCTGAAGACCATAGCGAACTGGAATTCTTACACCAACAATTGGTTCGCTTAACGGAAAAAACCGCGTATGCGTTGCGCCAGGAAGAAAAACTGACGGGCTGTATTACGGTGAAGATCCGCTATGCCAATTTTGAAACGGTCTCGAAACAAGAGACGATCGCCTACACGGCACTGGATGACACCTTATTGGCACAAGTAAAAAAACTGTTCAACGAATTACGAGATCCGGCCCGGCCGATCCGATTGTTGGGTGTTCGCTTTTCACATCTCATTCCTTTTACCCTGCAGATGAGTTTATTCGAAGACCAGCCCCAGAAACTAAAACTCTATCAGGCAATGGATGGACTGAAAGATCGGTATGGAAGTCGCTCTTTGACCAAAGCCACTAACCTGAAAGGTCCAGGCAAGCCTCGAGACTGAACACAACCAAACGCCAGGCCAGCTTATTCTTATCTTTACAACCCTAATTCATACACCATGTCGAACGCCTGGAAATCCTACCAAGAACAACATCAAGACAGATTTTTGAATGAGATGATGGACTTGCTTCGCATCCCCTCCATCAGTGCCAAGTCGGAACATAAAGACGATATGATCCGTTGCGCAGAAGCCGTTCAAAAAAGTTTACTCGAGGCAGGATGTACCCGCGCGGATGTATTACCCACCGCCGGCTACCCAGTAGTGTATGGAGAACGCATCATCGATGCCAATAAACCCACCGTACTGGTCTATGGCCACTACGACGTGCAACCCCCTGAGCCGTTGGAACTTTGGCATAGCGGCCCCTTCGAACCTGTGATCAAAGACGGAAAAGTATTCGCACGCGGATCGGCCGATGATAAAGGACAATTCTATATGCACGTGAAGGCCCTGGAAGTGATGGATAAAACAGGCACACTCTGCACCAACATAAAATTCCTGATCGAAGGAGAGGAAGAAGTAGGCTCACCAAATTTGGCTGCATTTGTTTCGGCCAATAAAGAGTTACTCAAAGCAGATGTTATTCTGATCAGCGACAGTGCGATGCTCAGCTTAGACAATCCATCCCTTGATACGGGAGTACGCGGATTGAGCTATATCGAAGTAGAAGTGACCGGTGCCAACCGTGATCTGCACAGTGGCACCTATGGCGGCGCGGTGGCAAATCCCATCACGTTGCTCGCACAAATGATCGCCAGTTGTCACGATGCCGATAATCACATCACCATCCCCGGCTTCTATGACGATGTAGTAGAAGCGACTGAAGAAGAGCGAGCGCTGATCAACCGCGCACCTTTCAATGAAGCCGAATACAAAGCCGAATTGGGAATCAATGCGCTTTGGGGTGAGAAAGGATATTCGACCTATGAGCGTACCGGCATCCGTCCTACGATCGAAGTAAATGGTATTTGGGGCGGGTATACGGGAGAAGGCGCGAAGACCGTTCTGCCTTCCAAAGCATTTGCAAAAATTTCCGCCCGACTGGTGCCGAACCAATCCTCTGAAAAGATCACGGAAAAACTATTGCAGTATTTTCAGAGTAAGGCGCCTGCCGGAGTAACGGTCAAAGCTTCTTTGCATCATGGAGGAGAGCCCTACATGACACCGATCGATTCAAGAGGATATAAGGCGGCGTCCAAGGCCATCGAAACCACGTTCGGGAAAACACCGATACCAGTACGAGGCGGCGGAAGTATCCCGATCTGCTCGATCCTGGAAAAAGAATTAGGCATCAAGATCGTATTCATGGGATTCGGGTTGGACAACGACAACCTGCATTCACCGAACGAGAAGTACAATATCGAGAATTACAACAAGGGCATTGAAACCATTCCTTACTTCCACAAATATTTTGCTGAAAACTGATCATGGAAGCGGCTCCCCGTCTTCGCTTGGACAAATATCTGTGGGCCATCCGGCTTTTCAAGACAAGAGCCCTGGCTACATTCGCCTGCAACCAGGGAAAGGTTAAGTACGAGGGAGAGAATACAAAGCCCGGAAAAAATGTACACCTCGGGGATGAATACGAGGTTCGGACGGAACAAAAAAAATGGCGGATCAAAGTGACCGGTCTATTACAAAATCGTGTCAAATACGAACTCGCCATTCAACACTACCGAGATATCACGCCACCCGAGGAAATCGAACGACTGCAATACCAGGCAGCCAGTTTTTTCAGTGGAAAAAGACCGAGCAAGATCGGTCGACCGACAAAAAAAGAACGGCGTGATCTTGATTCCTTTGTTGAGGGGGATGAGACGAGTGATGAGTAGTCCTACTATGAACTGACATTCATGTTAGGAACATCCAACGTTACAGAGGTGCCCTTTTCATATTCAGTTTCCAGCGTCACGGTTCCCCCGATTAGATCAGCATAACGCTTGACTAGTGAAAGTCCCAGCCCAGTTCCTTGTATCTCTGTCACATTTGAAGCACGAAAGAAGGTAGAAAAAATATGGGGCAGGTCAGCCGTAGGAATACCAATGCCATTGTCTTTTACCTGGAAGGTTTTACCCAATGGCGAATCAGCTGAAATCAGATAGATCGCCTGTCCTTCTTTCGAGAATTTGACGGCATTAGACAATAGATTCAATAGGGCATTCTTTAAGATTCGCTTGTCGGAGGTAATCATGATTTGTCCGTCCACCTGTACAGAAATCGATTGACCCGGGCGAAGATGAAGATTCATCTCCTCCACAAGCTCTGCTATGAAATCACCAATATGAAAATCACTAAAAGAAAGGCTTGATCTTCCTTCTTCCAGTTTTCCAATGGAGAGGAAGTCCTCCAGCAGCCGGTTGAGATGTTCGACGGATTCGCAAATACGAGTCAGGTGTCTATCTCGCATGTTTTGCTGATCCTCTTTCGTATACTTGGAAATAAGCGTGGCGGAGGACAAGATCGTACTTAACGGTGTACGGAACTCATGAGAAGCCATGGAAACGAACCGGCTTTTGATCTCTCCTAATTCTCGCTCCCGATCGAACAACCGTTGTAATTCTGTCTGCGATGATTCGATCTGAGCCAATGCGTCTGTTAGCCCCTTTGTTCTTTCTTCTACTTTGTTTTCCAGCTCTACATTCAAGCGGCGAATAAGCTCATTGACAATTTTTAGTTCCTCTTCGGCCTTTTTCCGCTGGGTGATATCAACTATGAAGGCGATCACGAACGACTCCTCCTTTTGTTTATAATGACTCAAACTCACTTCCACCGGAAACTCGGATCCGTCTTTTCGTGTCGCAAAAAGATCACGTCCGGTTCCCATTCTTCGATTAGAAGGTTGCTGATGAAACTGTTCACGCAGCTGATGATGCTGAAACCGGTTTGGTATGAGGTGTTCGACACTACGGCCGATCAGTTCTTCAGCGCGATAACCGAAAATGCGTTCGGCAGACGGATTTACAAGTATGATCTTCCCGATACGATTTGTCAACAAGATCCCCTCGGTTGCATTTTCAAAAAGTGAGGTCAAGTGTGTTTTCCCATGATCAATACTTTCTTGAACATGCTTGAAATAAAGGATTGACCCCATCGTTAAAGCGAGGATCAGTAGCAAATAGTACTCACTTAAAAAAAATTGACCGATCGATTGTGTAGGTTCCCTCCAGAGAATGAGCATGATGGTAATGGCAATCATGGATCCGATACCCGCGAGTAGGGTCGGCAACCAACCGTGTGCAAAGGCAGAAAGCAGAATGAAAATGATCAGCCCGCTCAGCGACAAGCGATAATCACCAAATTGCTGGGTCAACAGCAGAGTGAGTAGTAGCACCCCGGCAGAGGCAATGAGCAAAGTTGACTGTCGAAAAGGCTGCATGTTTTCAGAATCGTGTACAAATTACATGGTTCCTTTAATCTTTGGAATCGAAACTGGAGGAAAATGCTCAATAACTTGCCCGGAGGCATTTAGTTGATACAGATCAGGTTTTCTGCTGATAGCAAACCCTTATATCGAACG
>JBKCMR010000044.1:0-1093 GCA_046300055.1 Bacteroidota bacterium | reverse complement strand
CGTGCGGGAGAACGTGCGCGTACGGGTTAATAGCTTTTGGAAACGATGAGGTGATTAGGCCCAGAACAAATAATAAAATAATGCAGTACAAAAAAGTATCAAGAATATCCAAATCAAGGTCGAACAACCGGCACTGAGCGTGTCCATAGTATTGTCGCCCTTTTTACGAGTGAAGAGGCCAACAATAAGTCCAAGGACTAATAACCCAATCAGAAACTCCATCTCAAGTAGTTTTTATATTGTTAACTCCATGACATAACAAATGTATATATAATATATTTTTATATAAAAATATCCAAAGTCATATTTTCAATATATTAATAGAATTAAGTATTTTTAAAATAATATGAAAAAGTTATTTGTACTTGTCGGACTGATTTTTGCAAATATCAACTTGTATTCACAATCCCTCAAAACATACTCCGGCAACTACGATATTAATAGTTACGAATTCAATTTATTTAACCCTGGCTTACTGACGGGTACTGCAACCTATACTTATTATGAGGATAAGGACTACAATAGAGTAAGACAAGGAAGTTTTAAATACACCGGCACTAATAAAATGGCGAATCGCGTCCAGAGTATCACCTATTCAGTGAATGTTATAGGGAAATACAAGGAATCTAAAAAAGACGGCTTATGGCAGGTTGATATAAAGATCGTAAGCACCAGCGGAACGCTAAGCCGTACCTTCAAAGGAGTATACTTAAATGGTGTAGCAAATGGGAAGTGGGAAATAAACTCAAGCGTTACCAAAAATGGTAAAATGGCAACGTCTAAACAAGTATTAAATTTCGCTGAGAACGTAATTATTGGACCATTCGAATACACTGATGGGAATTATAAGATAAACGGATCTCTCAACAAAGAGGGCCATTTTAACGGAAACACCCTGGTACTGGATAAAGATGACGAATACAGATTTGAATTCAAAAATGGATTATTGATCGACTTTGTTAGCCGACATCTTCCCTCTGGGCGAATTTATGATCGATTTAAAGCTGAAGCCAAGAATATCGAAACCTTTGATAAACTACGCACTGAGAAAGATACAACCGTTCTTAACAATATCCCCTACACAATCGAGTAT
>JBKCMR010000043.1:0-10532 GCA_046300055.1 Bacteroidota bacterium | reverse complement strand
GCTTGTCCGCCGGTTTCATGCTCCCAGCGTTGATACAGATCATTCAGTATTTCCTGCTTCGTTGATGGTTCCAGCCACTGATCGAAGGTTTGTGCTTCATATTTATCCATCTTATTGAAGATGGTCAACACCGGTTTTTCTGCCGAGCCCAAATCACGCAAGGTTTCATTCACCACAGCCATCTGCTCTTCATATTGCGGATGTGAGATATCCACTACATGTAATAAAATATCCGCCTCCCGCACTTCATCCAACGTGCTCTTGAAACTTTCTACGAGATGATGCGGCAGCTTGCGAATGAATCCGACCGTATCGCTCAACAAAAAAGGAATGTTCTCGAATACCACCTTGCTGGTGGTCGTATCGAGCGTAGCGAATAATTTGTTTTCTGCAAATACATCGCGTTTGCTCAGCAAATTCATCAACGTCGATTTGCCCACGTTGGTGTAGCCGACTAATGCGACGCGGATGAACTCACCGCGTTCTTTGCGTTGTGTTTGTGATTGTTTATCGATCGTCTCCAGTCGCTTGCGCAACAAGGAGATCTTATCGCGTACGATACGGCGGTCGGTTTCGATTTCGGTTTCACCCGGACCGCGTGTACCGATACCACCACCCAAGCGTTCGAGGTGTTTCCACATACCGCGCAAGCGGGGGAGGATATATTGATATTGGGCTAATTCTACTTGCGCGCGGGCTTGGGCTGTTTTCGCGCGGCGGGCAAAGATGTCGAGGATCAGATCACTTCGGTCGATGGCTTTTATGCCGACCGCTTTTTCGATGTTATTGATCTGCGCACCGGTGAGTTCATCGTCGAAGATGAGTACGCGGATGTCTTTAGCTAGTACGTATTGCTTGATCTCCTCGAGCTTACCTTTTCCGACGAAGTGTCGGCTGTCGGGGTGAGGAAGTTTCTGTGTGAACCGGTGGATGGTGATGGCGCCGGCGGTTTCGGCCAGAAAGGCCAGCTCGTCGAGGTATTCATTTACCTGTGTTTCGGTTTGATCTTTTTGGATCACACCAACGAGAACGGCGCGTTCGGATTGAAGGACTTTGTTTTTATTATCGATCATGTGAACGTGAAGTTCAAAGTTCAGAGTCGAGTTATTAGTTAATCACTATCATGATTTACAAAAACGCTGAACACTGAGCGCTGAACTAAATCAGAGTCCGGAAATGGTAAGTCCGATCGTAAGGGGGCGCACGGCAGGACCGAATCCGTCTTTGATGACGGTGGTCAGCTGATAGCTTCCGTAAACAGCGATATTTCCGAGTCCAACGCGGCCATGTGCTACCAGTCGGGTGCGGTTGAAGAATCGCTTGCTGGATTCTTTCATCACATAATCGTTCAGCAAGTTGCCAGATCGGTTCTGCCACTTGGTGTTTCGGGTGTGCGCATTCAACAGGGCTCCGACTTTAATACCCACCGCCCATTTGAAGCCCTTGTTATTTTCCGGATCGGAATTGTAACGGAATTCGATGGGGGCTTCGGCATAAACCGTTGCCAGCTTGCTCTTCTTATAGTGATTGGTATCCTGTACGTTGGTGAATGCCAGCGCAGGTGCCAGATCGGTGATGCCGATGCGGCGCTTGGTGAAAAGGATATGATCGGAGCCGATACCCGGACCAAAAGCCATGCTCAAACGAGGATTGTTCTTGAAGGGGAAGTCCATCATCAAATAAACATTCAGGGACTTGGACAGTCCGTTAGTGCTTAACGTATCCGGCAGATTAGCCCACTGCGTATAGCCCAGTTGCAGCAGTAAATGATCGTTGGGCCGACCCGTCAGATCGATCTTAGGCTTTTTGTCCTTTGTTTTTTTCGGTGTTTCCTGGGCCGTTCCGGCGATGGAGATCAACAGAAGGGCGGGGAGGAGGAGGCGTGTCAACTTCATAAGGGCGTAAAACTACCGGCTGACCGGTTAAGAAAAGGTTAAGGATGATGCAGTAAAGTGGACCCTGCAGGGCTTGAACCTGCGACCCACAGATTATGAGTCTGTCGCTCTAACCAACTGAGCTAAGGGTCCGCTCCCGGAGGAGGGGGCGAAGATACGGAATGAGGGGTGAAGGGTGAGAGTTTAGGGATGAGAGTTTAGGGTTTAGAAGGTTGAGGTGGGTTGAGGGAGTTGAGGAAGTTTAGGTAGTTTAGGGTTTCCAGCCACTCAACTCTCACCCCTCATCTCTCAACCAGTGTATCGTCTAGCCCCCATCCTCCTGCTGCTACTGCTCCTCCTCTCCTGCACCCGCACCCCGAAGGAAACCCGCATCGCGTTCGGGTCTTGTGGTCATGAGGACGAGCCGCAACCCATCCTCTCCCTGGCCGCTTCCTACCGCCCCGACCTGTTCATTTTCCTGGGCGACAATATCTACGGCGATACCGATAACATGGATACCCTCCGCGCCAAATACCAGCGCTGGGGCGCAAAACCCGAATACCGTCAGCTCGATTCAGCAACACAGATACTGGCCACCTGGGACGATCACGATTTCGGTCGGAACGACGCCGGCAAACACTACCCCCACAAAGAAGCTGCCAAACAGCTCTTTCTCGACCATTTCAAGGAACCCGCCAACAGCGCCCGCCGACAACACCCCGGCATCTATCACGCCGAATACATCAAACAGGGCGATCGCGTAATCCAAGTATTACTGTTGGATGTACGCACATTTCGTTCGAACCTGCTGGCCTATGACACCTCTGCAGTGTTGCCCAGAAAAAAATATTTCTATCCGCTCGATTATAAACCGCACACCTCAACAGACAGCACGCTGCTGGGTACAGAACAGTGGAATTGGCTGTCGGAAGAATTAAAAAAGCCGGCTGATATCCGACTCATTTGCAGCGGCTCACAATTTGCAATCGAATACAATGGCTATGAAGCTTGGGCAAATTTTCCGCATGAACAACAACGCATGCTCGATTTGATAAGGACTACCGGGGCGAAAGATGTTTATTTTCTGACGGGCGATGTACACTATGGTGAAATTTCGCGGATCGAAAATCCGGGCAGCGATCCGATCTATGACATCACGTCGAGTGGAATCACATCGACCTGGGATTTTCCGACGCCGAATAAGAATCGCATCGAAGGACCGGTGATGGATAATCACTTCGGTCTACTCACGATCAAATGGGAAAAGAATCCCGTCGTGAAGATGGAGATCATTGATAAGACGAATAATGTGCGGGTGGAATACACGGTAGGGAAACGTTGAGGAAGTTGAGGGGGTTGAGAACGTTTAGGTAGTTCAGCTGTCTCAACTTTCTAAACTCCCTCAACTCTCTAAACATTAATTTAGTATATGCGCAATACCCTTTTCATAACCCTACTCTTGCTCTCGTGCACCACCATGAAAGTCCCTGCATACAAACCAGCTAATCCCATCGTTGCGCACCGAGGTGCCTTCAAGAAAAATGGATTCCCGGAAAATTCCATTGCCTCCTTGCGGGAAGCGATCCGGTTGGGATGTGCCGGATCTGAGTTCGATGTGCGGATGAGTGCGGATGATTCGCTCGTGATCAATCACGATCCGCATCACAAGAAATTGGAGATCGAGAAAACGTCCTACGCCGAACTCATTCCCCATCCGCTTTCGAATGGCGAAAAGCTGCCCACCTTGCGGGAGTATTTATTGGCGGGAGTGAAAGATAATATCCATACCGATCTGGTGTTGGAGATCAAGCCATCTGGGTTGGGAGCGGAGCGAGCTCGTTCAATCGTAGATAACGTTGTATCGCTGGTTCAGGAACTCAAACCTTCTTATCGGATCGTGTATATCAGTTTTGATTACAACATGTGCTTACGCCTGTTGGAGAAAATGCCCAAGGCGCATGTGCAGTATTTAAATGGAGATAAGACGCCGGATCAGTTGAAGGCGGATGGTATTCGTGGGATGGATTATAATTACAATGTGTATAAGAAGCATCCTGAATGGATCACGCGTGCGAAGGAATTGGGGATTGTGCTGAATGTGTGGACCGTCAACGAGCCGAGTATGATACAGGATTTTTTGAAGCAAGGGTTTGATTTGATCACAACGAATGAACCAGAGGATGGGTTGAGGGGTGAAAGGTGAACGATGAAGCCGAAAAGCAGGCTAAACTAACTCAACTCCCTCAACGCTCTAAACGTTCACCCCTCACCTTTCATCCTTCATCTTTCATCTTTCACCATTCTACTATGTTCAAAATAGCCGAGCATCCCAACGAATTGAATTTTGCTACGAACGGACTGGCCGAGGTGGTGGTGAATGGCAAAAAGATCTGTGTGGGACAAGTGGGTACGATGTCGGGGAACCTGGAGGCAGATCGATTATCGGTGCGGTTGTTTGCTTGTGCATCGGCTTGTCCGCATGCCGGCGCGCGGATGGCGAATGGTCAGATTGATGCGCTGGGTAACATCATTTGTCCACTACATCGATATAAATTCAGCCTGGTCAACGGCCGGAACGTGTCGGGCGAGGGGTATCATTTAAAAACCTGGAAAGTGGCCTGGCGTGAGGATGGGGTTTGGGTGGAAGATGGTAAATAATTGAATCAATCCCGCAACCGGATCTCCAACCGGCTGAGCTCGCGACCCACACTGCGAATGCCCTGAAAAATGCGTTCCGTTTGCTGAGCAGAAGGCTTTTTTATCCCCCGTACATATTGCGCCAATAGACTTTGATGCATACCGATGCGTTCGGCCAGGGCTTTGGCATTGATGACTTTATAGAATTCAAAAAACTGGGGTAGATCCAATTGAATGCGAATGTCGTCCTCTCCGATCTTGATTTTTTTGGAATCGAAATACAGCTGACAAGCCTGCAGCAAATTTATCTTCAGTTGAGGCCATGATTTGCCGGTTGAATAGATCGGATGCTTTTCTGCATAGGCAGAATAGCCGGTTCTTGTGCGCTCAACGATCATCGTGATCTTCATTTGCTTTTATTTTATTCCTGCATCTTTTCGGATCTTCTTCTCCAAGCCCTTTCCCATTTCCTGTGCCCCATGGTTCGGACAAACCAACTTCCCTCGCTTGATGGGGTGGACCATGATCAGGTGACTTCCGGACTGACGAACCACATACCATCCGTCACGCTTCAACAACCGGATCAACTCGCTACATTTCATGTAAAGGTAATAATATTATTACTTATGGCGCGTGCAAAATACAACGCCAATGGATCAAGCCGTTACTACTTTTCGAGACTCAATACCCGTTCAATCGTCTGCATCGGCAAAAACAGCTTACCACTATCGGGTAATAGAATGAATCCGAAGCGTTCATAAAATCGGGAAGCTGCTTCGTCTATGGGGTCTACAAATACCGAGTAGGATCCGATTTGGGTCGCAGCGAAATAACTGCGTTTAAGTGCATCCATCAACAGCAGGGTTCCGAGATTCTTGCCATGGTGCGATCGATCGATGGCCAGTCGGCCCAAGATGGTTACGGGTAGATGTTCGTAGCGGGGTAATTTATGTTGACCTGTTGGAGGTAGCTCTATGCGGGGGATGGAGCCGTTGGAGAGTGTGTAATATCCGATGACCGAATGGCCGGCGGTACCATGCACGAAGCAGACGGATACTTTTTTCTTCATATCCTGTCGCGCTTGTTTGTGTAAATAGTTATCTAGCCCCGTATTTCCGCAGGAGAAGGATTCGCGCCGATGGTGGGGCTTGAGGACTTCAGTCAGCAACTTCATTTGTTACCAATAGCCAGGTTATAAGCGCGTGCCGCCTTACGCAGCGTGGCATTGGGTTTCGGGGGATGCATCAGTGCTTTGATGAATTTTTGACGATCCCGCTCGGAGGCCAGTAGCTGATGTTGTTTTTCGAAGAGCCGATCTGCCGCCGCTTGTGCGGATTTCAATACAAACTCCGACAAGGAACGACAGCCATCCAGCCGGGCAGCCTCCTCCAGCAAATCTTTCTGCGATTTACTGAGCCGCGTGTCAAATCGGGCTTCCTGTAACTTGGGTTGTGGGGATCTGGGCATGAATGCAAATGTACGGATTATATCCGTACTTATGGGAAATTCAACCTTATGGGATGGATTTTTCATGAGGACCTAAAGATCTGTTCCTCAAAAGCGGATAGCAATACTACTATGAGGTTTGGTTTAATCCTGCAACCGGATCTCCAATCGGCTGAGCTCGCGACCCACACTGCGAATGCCCTGAAAAATCCGGGGAAGGCTATCTGTTAAAAACCTGGAAAGTGGCCTGGCGGGAGGATGGGGTATGGGTAGATATACAAGAAACTATAAATTGGTTATAAGACAAGGGACAGCGGATACAGCAATATTAGATCCTAGAAAATAATTTGCCATTACTCAAGTAAAACAAATCCCGCCCAGTAATAGGGAGTATACTTTTTTCTCATCTCCAGTTGAGCTGTTCTCAACGCTTCGCTTATCGACTGGGATCTAAAAAGTGCCGAATAAAAAGAGGTGAAGAGTTCGGCTGTCTGCTTATCGGGTACTTGCCACAAACTCGCTATGATCTTATTGGCGCCACTCAATTTAAAAGCTCGTTGAAGACCGAAAACACCCTCCTTTCCTTTGATTTCGCCCAATCCAGTCTCACAGGCACTTAGAACGACCAATTCGCAATTTTTAAATGATTTCTGTGCAATTTCAGCACCTAGAGCCACGCCGTCGCTGCTAGAATTATTCGAATACTTCTGATTTTTATTGGCTCCGGCAAATACAAGACCGGTGGTCAGCAGCGGATTTGATACCGACTTCTTCTCTTTGTTATCTACGATCAATCCGCGGCTTTCCTTGCCCTGACCAACAACATTCAGGTTAGAAAACCCATGAGAGGCAACATGGAGAATGGAAATAGAAGGAACAGTGCCTTGTTGATAAAAAGCACTCTCCGTTGCTTGAAGCCCGTTGTACAGTTGTGTGTTTATGCTATTGGCACGACAAATGGCGGCGATTTTTTCACACTCAAGCTTCGTTCCTTCCAAATAACTCCAGGTTACTCGGTCAATATTATTTGATCGAACCACCGTCGTCTTATAATTTTTTTTCTGTGACTTTTGATTCGTACCGCTATCGATATTATAATCGATGCCACCGAAAAGGGAAACGTGGGATATAGTGGCTTGCTTGGAGTGCTCCCCTAATGATCTGCTGGATAAAATGCTGCGGATACGAAAGCGCTCACCGACTATGGTCTGGTCGGGCATAGTGATGGCAGCAAAATTCACTTTATGCAAAGGACCGTCCGGGGATATATAAACTTGATCGATACCTTTCAGGTGTACAGCAATGGGATCCCAGAGCATCGTATACAAACTTCCTTCTTTTCGATATTCATAAAATCTGGAGATATAGGATTGTTCCCCTTGAAATCTCTCAAATAGTTGATTGAGGGTGTCGTTTAAGGGGTAAGAAACAAGAATTGGGTCACCGGCTGATTTAATAATAACTGCATAAAAGAACCCAAATGCAACCTCATCATTATAGCTAATAAATTCCACAACGGCAGAACGTGGATCGATTTTTTTCTGTACGCTTATCCAGTCTGCACCTTTGGATATGTTTTCTTTATATCTAATTAGATTTTCTTTTTTGGTGATCGAATCAGCTTTTATTAATTTCTCATCGAGATTATGGAGATACATGTTTTTGCGAAAAATAGCATTGTCAGCAACCAGACCAACTAGTTTTTTATTGTAGGTTTTCAGCCTATTGACTATTCGATCAATATTTTCGAAGAATTGATTAATATGTTGATAATTCTCATGCCCGCTTGAAGACAATTGAAAATTCCGGTCGGTGATTATCTTTTTTAGATCGATGGTGAGCTTCTGGCTATAAAAAAAACAACTGTCCGGCTGGTCTAAATATCCATAGGCCTCTGCCAGTTCGCCGAATATACTTAGCCGGTCATCTACTTTTAGTTTATCATAGGTTAATGAAAAAGATTTTATCAGATTGACTGCCCTTCGCTCTTGATCCATTATTCGATAGGTGCTTGTGACGGATGTTAGTTCAGCTACAAACGTTGATGAATTTAATAGAGCAGGAGTAGATAAGTAATTTTCCATCAGCTGATTAATTTTTAACAGCTGAGCCCCAGATGTGCCATTGCGGTTTAGTAAATATTTTTCATCCAGATACTGGCGGGTCAGGTAAAGTTGGAATTTTGAATAAACATCAAAAAGCGAAAGGGTGTCGTTGTACTCAATCGCAAGTTTTTCTGCTTCGTCAAGCCGGTCAAGTTTAAATTTTTCGGAAACATTTTCAGAAAGAGCAGCGCCAACCAATAGTCGGATGAGTGTTTGGCTTTTCCCATAAAAAAGTTTATGGTCCGCAATCAATGATTGATATTGCTTTTCAATTTCAGTTCTCTCGCCAAGGTGTTCTAGCACACTGATTTGCAACTCTCGGACTCCTTGCTTTATAAAAAAGTCTGGACTGGTTATCTCACAGAGTTTTTGTGCTTGGTCGACTAGTCTCTTTGCCTCAACATAGTTCCCAATATCCATGACAACAGCTGTCTTATTAAATAGGAAACTGATGTACTCTTGAGACTTCTCGGTGTATTTCATTAGAATTTCTGATTCAAGCCAATTCAGCACTTTATCTTGTTCCACGAAATCACCTGTTTCTCCCAAAAAACTGATATAAGAAAAATGATGGCCCAATTCAATGATGGCCCATTCCTGTGCTTTTTCCTTAGTTTTTTGATGAAAGAATCTAGCCAGATTTAACTCACCTTTAGCTGCATATAACAATGCTAGCTCGTGTAAAAAACCGAGATCATACCTTTTGACAATATTTTTTAAGTCCTCTGGTAGATTGATTTTTTGGCTAAGCTGTGCGTCTAGATACAGATGGCTGGATAAAGCTATTTCAATCCCATCGTCGTATTGCTGTAATTGACGATAGCTGGTGAGCAATGACATTAAAAATCGTACATACTCAAAATAAAAACTACGATTTATTTTAGTGAGGTAAGGATCAAAATCATTTTTCAGTGCAACCACCTTGCCATATTCGCCAATTATTTCAAACTTTAAGGCCAGATGACTATTCAGAAATAATAAAGCTTGTATTAACTCGTCTTCGTTGCGAGAGGAATTATACATAATTTTTTTGAGCCTGATGCAATGATTGATCAGGATATAGGGGCCTTGGTCTATTTCTGAAAGCGGTTTTATGGCGTTGAAACAAGCCCCCATACGCGCATTTTTTAGCAGATTTCGAAAAACAGTATCGGGCAGTAAGGATGGATTCCGGTCTACTAGTTCACATAGACTGTCCAGGGTAGTACAGGTTCTTATAGGATCAACGGTGATATCTAAGGCATTATTATAAATGAGATGCTCCAGGGGGGTGGAAGGAGGTCGGACTTGTGCAATTAAGCTAGAGGCTGATAATAAAAAGATAAGAAGGGTCCCTGCTATCCCCTTTTTGAGCAGAAGAATATTACTCACCTCGGTTGTTTCAAATGAAGTTATCAATTGATAAATAAATTCCGTCGTTTTATCAACCGTGTTACATAGTGGACGTTCATAAAAAATTGGATAATGAGCGTTGTACATCTATTGTCAGCTACCGACTATCGAATTTGTGATCCCAGTTTAACGCCTGGCAGTCCTCGATGGAAATCGGCCGAACTGGGCTTGATCTTTGACTAATAACATCTTAGAATACGGCAGATAGGGCCATTTTCAGCTGATTTCCCCCTGTTTTTGCTTCATAAAATGTCCGAAATCCTTATTTTTGCTGCCCCTTAGGGCGGTTTTGGCCGATCTGGGGGTATCCTAACGGATAACATACTCCTCCTTAGCTCAGTTGGTTAGAGCATCTGACTGTTAATCAGAGGGTCGTTGGTTCAAGTCCAACAGGGGGAGCTGAAAATCAAGCAGTTATGGGTTTTACCTCGTAGCTGCTTTTTTATTTGCAACAAAATTTGCAACAGAAAATGATCAGCAGAATAATTCCAATTTAACTCAATCCATTTTTGCTATACCCTACAATTATTCTGGTTTAAGTCAAGGGATAGAATTGAGCAATATTGGTGTTTCCCAATGGTAGTGGTTTCACAAAAACAAAAGCATCACAGTTTAAGCAAGTTTCTTCTTATACGGAAGTGTACTACTGGTTTTAATTTTCTATCAAGATATACTGACTTAAAATTTAAATATTTCTTGGAAATATATGGGGAACTAATAAAGAAGCTGTGTATGTAATTTGAATGTTAATTGCAACCATCTCCAAAAATACCGAATAGAAATACTCCAAAAATAATAGCAACAAACAAGCCCTCAGGCTCAAAATTACTCTTACCGTTTTTGTCAGTGGTTAGTAATCCCGCAACGGAACCAATAAGAAAAAACAAAAACATTAAAATCGCACCAATTATTGCCATTAAGGCAAAGCCTGGTGCTACGAAATCAATAATGGCATTACATCCTGAAAATATTGTTGAGAAAAATAACCAAATTGAAAAGATTTTAATGAATTTCACTTCTACTATTTTATGAATTAGAACAAGGTGGTTTTCAAATTAATTTGCACAATATTTTAGGT
>JBKCMR010000042.1:0-13694 GCA_046300055.1 Bacteroidota bacterium | reverse complement strand
TCTGTATGGTCTGTAGGTATCGAGGCCCGTGCACTTCAGTTCGGGATCGATCGCGCTAAGCTCAGTGCCACGTTAGGTGCTGATCCGGCACTGGGGAATGCAGAGAATCGTTTCAAGTTCGATGCGGGGCTGGGCGTTGCCTATCAGAAGAACAACTTACGCCTGGGCGCTTCAGTTTCTCAACTGGTGCAATCGAAGCTTGGCTTCTACAACGGAACAACAACGCTGGCAGAAGAGGCCCGTTTGTATCGTCACTATTATTTCCATGGATCGTATAGCTGGAATGTGGATGAGAGCACAGAGATCACACCGAACTTCTTGGTCATCTACCTGCCCAATGCGCCTACTGAAATTCAGGGAGGCGTGAAAGTGGAACACAAGGAACTGTTCTGGTGGGGACTCTCCTTCCGCGCCAAGCAAAGTGCTATTATTTCTGCGGGTGTGAATATCCAGCAGCGATTGAACCTTGGCTATTCATTCGATATCTACAGAACGCCGTTAAGTTTGTTCGATGCCGGAGCGAATGCACACGAATTGATGCTTCGTCTCAAGCTCAAAAAATAGTTTGCCATTGAAATTCCATCGAACAGCAGCCAATTGGCTGCTGTTTTAGTTTGTGCCATTCCCTATTTTTACGGGCAGATGCAACCCCTTCCGATCGCCCTTCTTCAAACAAAATTGTTTTGGGAAAACCCGAAGCAGAATCTCGAGCACATGGAGGGCCTCCTGAAACATCTCCCCCCTAAAACATATTTGACCATTCTGCCGGAAATGTTTTCGACCGGATTTTCCATGGACCCGAACAGCTATGCGGAAACCATGGATGGGGAATCTGTTCATTGGATGAAGCGGGTGGCGGCCGATAAAAAGACTATTCTGGTGGGAAGCCTGATGATCAAAGAGGGTGATAAATATTTCAATCGTCTTTTGTGGGTGTTACCGAACGGAGAAATTGGACAATACGACAAGAGACATCTATTCGCGTATGCGGGAGAGGATGAAAAATATTCACCTGGTCAAAAAAGACTGATCGCTTCCGTAAATGGCTGGCGCATCAATCTTCAGATCTGTTATGATCTTCGTTTTCCGGTATGGGCTCGTCAGCGATCCACCTATGATGAAGATGGAAACTTTCAGCCTGAATACGATGTTCTTGTTTATGTGGCCAACTGGCCAGCACGAAGAGCGGAGGCCTGGAAAACACTCTTACGCGCTCGTGCCATCGAAAATCAGTGCTATGTGATCGGTGTGAATCGGATCGGTTTAGATGGTAAAGAGATCGATCACAGTGGTGATAGTTGTATCATCGGCCCCACCGGCGAAATCCTTCATTCCTGTGAAAACAGAGAAGAATTGTTTTCAACTATACTGGACCCAACCATACTGCTTGAAACTCGGGAACGATTCCCTTTTCTGCGGGATGCGGACGGATTTATGATCCTTTCCGACGATTCTCCCGAATGAGCTGAGTGGCTTTTTGCATCTTGTTATCGTAATTGCGTTGAACCGACTCGATCGTCGAACCAACCTGGATATCCGGAATAATGCCCTTGCCATTGTTGGGAAGTTCTTTATTCATCACCATGCGGAAAAGCGGAAGTCTCATGCGAACACCGGTATTGGGGAGCGTTACATCCGGAATTTCCCAGGCTGAGTTTCCATAGGCGCCACCACCGGTTTCTTCTCCGAGGATGGTAACATTTTTTTGCCCCTTCACCCCATTCACAAAAAGTGTTGTGGCGGAGAAACTATTGCCACCGGTCAGGATGTATATACGGCCACGAAATCCATCTTTTTTCTTAGGCGTAAAAACATGTCGTTCAAAATATCCGAAATGATATAGGCCATCCTTGCGTTTTTTGGTGAGCAGCGGCATCATGGCCTGAAAGGCGATATTGTGTTTGATGTATTTTCCATAAGAGGAATTTCTACGTATAGCGTATAGGCTATCAGCTATCCTGAATCGGTGATCCGTTAGATATCGGGTTAGTGTAGTTGAATTGCCAACGTCTCCGCCCCCGTTGTTCCGCACATCAATGATCAGGTCTTCGATTGCATTTTCTCTCAGTAGCCGGAATCCTTTTCGAAAGAATGTTCGGAGTTGCCCACTCCGACCAAAGCTATTGATCCGAAGCAGTGCTTGTTTTTCCTGTTGATCGATCTGAAGGCTTCGTATTCCTTCCAGGCGTCGATTTCTGAGTTGTTTTTTTGTCGGTTTGACGCCAGCTGTTTTTTTACTCGTGTCGCGTACAGGTGTGTAGAGCGTGCGAGTATCGGTTCGCCTATTACCCGCACTGTCGATCCACTCAACTTCTAACAGGTTCGAGCTGTCGAGGTATTGCCTGTAATAATTTCCAAACGTTCCCCAACCGCTAAGAGTCTGGTATTTGTGTGTTTCATTGAATCCATCTCCGAAAAGGAATGGGAAAAGGGACTCATAAATTTCTTTGGGTGTGCGTCCGTTGATCCTGTTGATCTGCGTACCTCTAACAAGCTGTGAGTCTTTCCGATCCAGATTTCCCAGCACGATCATTGTATCGGCCCAGCATTTCAAGCTGAGCGGAAAAAGCTTATCTACCAGAACTGTATCTGAATACTTCTGCCATTGTTTGGAAGCTCGAATGCTGGTGTGCCCGCATCGTATAGAAGAAACCAGGGGCCGTAAGGTTTTTCGGAATTCAGGTTCCGTTAGTGGTTTGTCGAGGGAGGCATTTGCAGCCTCCCATTGTGCATTCCATTCGCTGGCGGACTGATACCAATATAATCCCGGGTGATGTTTTTCCAGAACGCCCTTCAATATCAGGAGATCTTCTTTCAGTTCCCGGCTCTCATATTTCTTATCCGGACGAAATGGCAACCGAGATGTTGTGCACGACAACAGTGAAAAAAACACAATGCCTATCGCGATGAAACAAATCCTCATTTACTTTTTATAATGATTCCACCCCTGAGCCGTGATCACATGCTTGTTGCCACCTTTTGTGTGGATGTGTGTTCCTTGTTCGGGTTCTGCCATATAGCCGACGACACTGATCTGTTCGTTCAGTAATAGTTTTTCGTAATCGGCCTGAGACACGGTGAAAAGCAATTCGTAGTCTTCTCCCCCGCTGAGGGCGCAGGCTGTCGGGTCGATCTCGAACTTGAAGGCCGCATTGCGCATGGCTTCTGCGATGGGGATTTTTTCTTCGTAGAGGACACAGCCCAGTTGACTTTGCCTACAGAGATGAAGAATTTCGGAGCTGAGTCCGTCGCTGATGTCCATCATAGATGTTGGATGTATCTCGGCATCATCCAGAAACTCAATGATGTCTTTGCGGGCTTCGGGTTTCAGTAATCTTCCCACTACATAGGATTCTCCTTCCAGGTCGGGCTGTACGCCCGGGGATTCCAAATAGATCTTCTTTTCACGCTCCAAGAAAAGCAACCCCACATAAGCACCACCCAGATCACCGCTCACACAGATCAGGTCTCCTTTCTGCGCCGTATTTCTTTTCACGTATTTATCGGGTGCCACTTCGCCGATCGCGGTGACCGAGATCATGAATCCTTTTTGAGAGGCGGTGGTGTCTCCGCCGATCAGATCAACCCCGTATTTCTCACAGGCGGCATATACCCCCTCGTAAAATTCAGTAACAGCCTCTACGCTGAATCGATTGCTCAATCCCACGCTCATCAATATCTGGGTGGGAGTAGCATTCATGGCATAAACATCTGACAGGTTCACCACCACACTCTTGTAACCTAGGTGTTTGAGGGGGGTGTACATCAGATCGAAGTGTACGCCCTCAAGGAGGAGATCCGTGGAGATCACGGTTTGTTTACCGAAGTGATCGATCACGGCTGCATCATCGCCCACGCCAACAATGGAGGATGCTTGCTTGAGTTCAATGTTTTTTGTGAGGTGTTCGATCAATCCGAATTCGCCAATCTGACCGATCTCTGTTCTTTCCTGACTCATAGTTGATGTGTGTTGTTGAGTACGCCTACTAACTGGTCGTGTATATGTCCGTTGCTGGCCAGTACGGGATGTTCGTAAATAGTGAAGGTTTCCCCTTGGTGGTTGGTGATGGTTCCGCCCGCTTCTGTTACCATGAGTGCGCCGGCGGCACTATCCCAGGGCTCGAGCTTATGTTCATAAAATCCGTCGAATCGTCCCGCCGCTACCCAGCACAGGTCGATGGCTGCGGAGCCGATGCGTCGTACCGGAACTCCTTTTTTCACGAAGCGGGCGAATACATCGAGTGGGCCATTCGGCTGGTCGATATACACATATGGAAAGCCGGTCACGAGGCAGGCCTTGGCGGCGTTTGTTTCTGAACTTACCTGTATGCGTCGGTCGTTCAGAAAGGCCCCCTTTCCTTTTTCGGCAAAGAACAATTCTTTGAGGTGGGGATTATACACTACACCCATAATCAATTCGCCATTCTTTTCTATCCCGATAGAGACGGCGTTAAGGGGAATGCCGTGTGCGAAATTCACCGTGCCGTCGATGGGGTCGACGATCCACTTGAATTCATCGGTTCGATCGGTGGAACCCGACTCCTCAGCCAGGATCATGTGGTTGGGGTAGGCAGATCGAATGACGGCCAGAATAGCCTTTTCGGAGGCATGGTCGGCCTCTGTCACTAAATTATTTACACCTTCTTTATTATCGATCCGGAACTCACCATGGAAATACCGAAGGATCTCTGCGGCCCCGGCTTGAGCGGCCTCGATCAGGGTAGATTGGAGCATGAGCAAAGATATCTCTTCAGCAACCTTGTTTGTGCTTTGAATTTTGCGGAGGGGACTAAATGAATTTACTTCGGTCTTTCGATCATGCCGCTTCTTTCTATCATATTGGTCAATTACCGGGTGCCTCACTTTCTGGAACAGTGTTTATTGTCTGTTCGGAAAGCTTCGGTTGGTCTGTCGGTGGAGGTGATCGTGGTGGATAATGCCTCCGGAGATGGATCGGTGGAGTGGCTGACGCCTCGGTTTCCAGAAGTCCGCTTTATCGAATCAGACCAAAACCTGGGCTTTGCCAAGGCCTCTAATTTGGGGTATCGACAAAGTCAAGGGGACTATGTTCTTTTTTTGAATCCGGACACGCTGCTTTCGGAGGATAGCCTACACGGGTCGATCAAATTTTTAGAAGACAAGCCAACCGCCGGCGCACTGGGTATACGGATGATCGATGGAAGTGGTCGGTTCCTGCGCGAATCGAAGCGGGCCTTTCCAGATCCGGCAACCGCTTTTTATAAGATCATCGGACTATCTTCTCTTTTTCCGCAGTCGCCCCGTTTCGCAAAATATCATTTGGGATATTTATCATCCGACTCGAATCATCCGATCGATGTCGTTTCAGGCGCCTATCTGATGGTGCGTCGTTCCGTATTGGAAGCGGTCGGATCATTTGACGAAGATTTTTTCATGTATGGTGAGGATATTGACCTGAGCTACCGGATCCAGCAAGCAGGGTTTGTCAACTATTATTACGCCGGATCAACCATCCTTCACTTTAAGGGGGAGAGTACACAAAAGCAAAGTTTTCGCTACGTTAAACTTTTTTATGGTGCCATGAGTCGTTTTGTGCGTAAGCATAAACTACATGGCGGATTGTTCAGCGTCGGTATACAGGCGGCGATTGGCTTACGTGCGATGCTTTCGTTTTTGCGTCGCGCGATCCATCAGATCGGTATACCGGCATTGGATTGGCTTTTGATTCTTTTTACTTTTTTTGGGGTACGTTATTTCTGGTCTACCACCATCCGCCCCGAAGTGATATATCCGGCCGATCTGAAGCTGCAAACAGCACTCATCGCACTATTATTTTTTTTGGTGGCGCTACTACTGGGTTTGCAGAAAAAACCCTTTCGATGGCGTCATTTTTTTCGATCCACCACTCTTTCGGCAGCCGTATTGTTGTCTCTTTATTCATTGCTTCCGGAATCCTTTCGATATTCCAGAGGAATAGTTTTATTTGGGTCTCTATTTTCTATCGCGCTGCTTGCTGCCTGGCGAAATCTTTTATTGAAATCGCATCTTCTTTCCTATTTCACCGAGGAGCGATTACAGTTTCCGGTTTTATTGATTGGAGCCGATCCAAGTCGTCGTGCGATTCAACGCCTCAATCCCGAAGCGTCTTCTGCTTCGACATTCCATTTGCCACCGGAGGGGTCTGTACAGCAACTAACTGAACAGATGAATGGATACTATTCGCTTATCCCATTCACGGATGTTGTGTTTTGTACAGACGATCTTTCTTTTGAGCAAATCTTTATGTTGATGAAGTCCTGGGGCCCCCGGTTTTCCTATCGATTCCATACATCTGATTCAGAAGCGATTCTGCCGCTCAGGAAGTGGTGATTGATTATCTTCGTGATCGTTTATCGATCTACATGGCGTCCATCATCGACATCAAGCTTCCTCGGGCTATTGCAGCGGCATTGCGGATACCGGCCAATGACGCTCGTCGTCAACAATTGCGGGTGTTGCGTAAGCTTTTGCGAAAGGCTCGTTTCACTGAATTTGGGCAGCATTATCGTTTCGACGACATCTTGCTGAGTCGTCACGCCGGCAAAAAGTTCCAGGATCTGGTACCTATACACGACTATAATTCTATCTACGAGCAGTGGTGGAAAAAGACGCTTGATGGTGTACCGGATGTTGCATGGCCGGGCAAGATCAAATATTACGCATTGAGTTCGGGTACTTCTGAGGCGGCCAGTAAATATATTCCTGTTACTCAGGAGCTGGTGCGTAGCAATATGATCAATTCGGTTCGCCAATTATTCAGCATCATTCGATATGAAGAGGCCAACAAGCGGGCGATGACCAAAGGATTTTTAATGCTTGGTGGGGCCACCGATCTCAAGAAGGGGAAGGCTGGTTGGTATGCGGGTGATCTGAGTGGAATTCTTGCCAAAAAGAGACCATTTTGGTTTCAGACATTTTATAAACCCGGTGGGCGGATCGCGGCTATCGCCAATTGGAACGATAAGCTCAATGAGATCGTAGAGCACGCCAAAGAGTGGGACATCGGCTATATCGTGGGCGTGCCGGCTTGGTGTCAGATGTGTATGGAAATGATCATCGAGCATTACAAGCTTAATAATATTCACGAGATCTGGCCCAACTTCAGCTTCTTTGTACATGGAGGCGTTGCCTTTGAGCCGTACAAGAAGGGATTTGAAAAACTGCTCGGCAAGCCGATCGTTTACATAGAGAATTATTTGTCCAGTGAAGGCTTTATCGCTTACAAGACCCGGGAGCAGGCAAGAGGTATGCAGCTCATACTCAACAATAATATCTTTTTCGAATTCATTCCGTTCGACGAGAAGAATTTTGACGGGGACGGAAATCCCAAAGACAATGCTGAAGTCAAGATGATCCACGAAGTGGAGCTGGGAAAAGAGTATGCGCTGTTGATGAGCACCAATGCCGGCACCTGGCGGTATTTGATCGGTGATACCATACGTTTTGTCGACCTGGAACATCACGAAGTGGTGATCACCGGCCGAACTAAACATTTCTTGAGCCTGACCGGTGAACACCTGAGTGTTGACAACATGAATAAGGCCATTGAGCAGGTGAGTCACGAATTCAACGTGAGTATTCCCGAGTATACGGTGGTTGGATTCCCCTATGAGAATTTTTTTGCGCATCGTTGGTATGTGTCAACGAACGACTCGGTCGATCCGATCGCTTTGCGTGACAGGATTGATGCTATTTTAAGAGAGCTGAACGATGACTATGCGATTGAACGGGACAGTGCGTTGAAAGAAGTATTTCTGGAGGTATTGCCGGAGGAGACATTCATGCAATTCATGGAGTCGAAGGGAAAGATCGGCAGCCAACACAAATTCCCCCGTGTGATGAAAGGAAAGATGCTCGCTGATTGGGAGACATTTCTGAATCATCGCCAGTAATATGTCCAAAAAACAACCCCCAAAAGAATTCTGGCCAAGAGTTTGGTGGACAGCCAAGCGGGTTTTGTTGTTTCTCTTTGTCTTTCATCTCACTTGTGTAGTCGTCTTACGTTGGGTTGATCCGCCCATCACCATAACGCAGTTGGTGAATTGGGTGCAAGGCAATGGACTGAAACGAGATTATGTGAATCGATCTGAAATATCCGCGCAGGCGATGCTGGCGGTGATGGCTTCGGAAGATCAGCTTTTTTATCAGCACGCCGGTTTCGATTGGGGGCGGATCGAGGCGGCGATGAAACATAACGAGCGAAAGCCTAATAAAATCCGTGGCGGCAGCACGATCAGTCAACAAACCGCCAAGAATGTATTCCTATGGCAGGGACGAAGTTATTTTCGAAAAGCGCTTGAATTCTATTTCACTTTTCTGATCGAATTGTTTTGGGGTAAAGAGCGGATCTTGGAAGTCTATTTGAATGTGATCGAGATGGGGCGAGGCGTATTTGGTATAGAGGCGGCGGCTCGTAATTATTTCAACAAACCGGCCAGTCGGTTAACGCGACAAGAAGCTTCGATGATCGCTGCTGTGCTTCCCAGCCCCAAGCGCTATAAGATCAAACCGCTTTCTAATTATGTGGCCGGCCGCGCTCGTTTTATTCAACAACAAATGAGCTATCTGGCACCCGTAACCGAGATACAGCGCTTACTGCGTAGTGGCGCTAAAGGAACTTATTGAGTTACGGTCAACCGAATCTTTCGACTATTATGTGTGGGTGGTAGCCCCGGGGCATTCAGTGCAAATATCAATACATATTCTCCGGCGGGCAAAGGGTCGGTTATTGCTACATTAAAATTTGTTCCCTCGCTCGATGGCGAGAATATGCTTTCATTGATCATCCAATCTTTCAGCCACTTTCCTTTTTGAAACACACCAATACGTATGGATTCGATTTGGTCTCCTTGTTTAGGGGTAATTTCTGGCTTGATAGAAGAGGGTGTTCGGAATTCTCCTGAAACGCGGATGGTATCACCCGAACGAGCTTCAATCTCCTGTTCATATGGTTCAAACCAATATTTAGATGTACCGATGAAAGATGAATCTATTCGGTATCCAACCCATCCCAAGGGTGTTTTTATCGAGTCGGTATAGCGGTTCATGTCATAGATGTCTACAATAGCTACTTTTCTTCCTTGCAATACATCTTCGATCGGCCAGAAGTTGTAGTTGTTTCTTCTTTCGCGATAAAAGTTAAGTGAGTGTGTGGGTTGTCCGGAGTAGAAAGCATATTTCGAGGCGCGCTGATAGGAGTTGAGCCACACAACGGGTAGTCCACCGGTTTTTTTATGGAGTGTATCTGGCCAACTGCTCCAGCTGTGTACGCGGGAGGCGATGGCCTTACCCGGGAGAAAGTCTACGATTAGCCCGATGCGCAATACCAAGATCAGAACCAGTCCCGGTACTAGTAATTTGTAAATCCAGTTTTCCCATTTCAGTTGCTCGCTTATATATCCGTGTGCCAGCAAGATCAGGGGGATCAGGGCTGGGGCGGTCCAGTTGCCCTCCACTCTTCCTCTGAATGAACTAAGCAGAAAGAATAGGTAGATGCCGATCGCCGTGTAACGAAGTGCTCGTTCGAAGGGTGACCGAATGCGATAGAAATACGCGGCGGGTAGCAGCAAGAGTCCGATGAGTGGTCCGGGTAACAAAAGTTGTCCTACTACATACTCAATCGTATACGACACCTTATAGGGATTGACATTACTTTCTTGCAAATGGTATCGGAAGCTCACCCAATCGTGTTGATATTGCCACCACAGGTGCGGGGTGAATAATAGGAGCGCTAAGAGACCGGCTGCGTACACAAATCCGGATCGGAAGAGCTTTATATTAGAGATCAATGTGAAGAATAATATCAGTACCCCGTGATACTTGCTATATAGTAAAAAGGCTGCACTGAGTCCCAGCCATAGTGTATTTATCCAGTTTTCATTATTCAGAAAGCGGTTGTAACGGAAAAAGAAAAGAGCCGTAAAGAATAGCAGTGGAATATCGGGTACGGCCAGGAATCCACCGACCTGTAACGCGATCATCGATAATGCGATCGAATAAAAGAGACGGGGATGTTGACGAAGTGTCATTTTTTCCAATAGCCAAATGGTTCCGGTAGATAAAAAAACGCAGAGCAACCGTACGCCTAATTCATTTGGAAAAATCCAGTATCCTGCGCGAATGAGAAGCGCGGTCATCGGTGGATGATCGAAGTACCCCCAGTCAAGGTGTTGGCTGAATACCCAGTAATAGGCTTCATCATCGAGTAGTTCGGTATTGGCGGCTTGTATCAATCCTACCAGTAGCCAAAGCAGATAGAACAGTGGTTGAAAGGATCGGACAGAAGGTGTATTCATGTTCATCAATATGGTGTAGGTTGGGAAATGATATTGTCAATGGCTTTTATGGCGCATTGAAGTCTTTCTTCTCCCGATCCGCTGACCAACGCCCAGGGGGTGGATTGATTCACCAGCAGATCTTTGTACATACGGAACAGGGTCTTGCGTGTATCTAGGTCGGGGTATTCGCGAAGTTCATCTTTTGTCCATGGCAGGTCGACGTTGCACAATAAGTACAGGTCGTATTTTCTCTTGAGAATATTATCGAGTACGAAGCGGTGACATTTACCAAATACGAATTCGCACCAAACTTTCATGACGTACATATCGGTGTCGATGAAAAGCGGGATGTTGCCTCCATTTTCCAATAAGGGAAGTGATTCATTTTCGAGCTTGTCGCAGTATTCGTCTTCCAGGTTCAGCTGACCCTCTGCAATGGTCAGCAGGTCTTCGTAGGTATAGTTTGTTCCATTTTGCAGCAGCCAAGTGCGTGCATATTCCGGGCACCAGCGGGTTTCGTAATGCTGTGCCAGTTGTTCGCAGAGCGTTGATTTGCCCGTACTCTCCGGACCAATGATGACAATCTTTCGGATCATGGAGTTGCGCGTTTTTTCCAATCGGCCAAGCCGGCGAAGGCCAAAAACAAGAGAATTAAATAATATACACTGGTCACGACGAGGCCTTTTACAAAGTAAAGTGGAATCGAGCAGGCGTTCGTGGCGATCCACCAGTACCAGCTCTCTACTTTTTTACGGGTCATCAGCCACATGCCGGTGAATGCAGTTGCCGCAGCCAGTGAGTCGGCCCAGGGAATGGCACCTGCAAAGAACCAACTTTTCAGAAATTGTATGGAGATGAACAGCGCAACGAAGCATCCGATGAAGAATGCGATCTGCCGTCGGCGTTCGGTATTGCTGCTGTGACTTACTTGTAAAATGAATTGCTTTTGTGTATCGCGTCTTGTCCATTGATACCACCCGTAAATACTCATAGCGGTATAATATAAGTTGACGGTAGCTTCCCCTGCCAGGTGTGCATCGAGGCTGATCCATACATAGAATAAGGTATTGATCAGTCCCACCGGATATACCAACACCGATTCTTTCTTACTGAACCAGACGCTGATGATTCCGGCCAACGCAGCAATGATTTCAATGGGTTTCGTTGCTTGAAAACCCTCGATCAGTTGATTATAGATGTGCTGCCACATGTGATAACAAAGGTAATTGTCCGTAGCTGATGCCCATCATCCGACGGAATGTATGCCATCATTGATAGCCATCGGGGCCGCCTGTAGTTTGCGGTTCATTGATCATCAAAACATAAACTCATGAAAAAACAATTTTACGCATGGCTGTTGATCTTTTTACCGCTACTGGTTGGAGCTCAAGAGAACAAAGAAACCACCCCTGAAAAATATCAGTATCTGGCATTGCATGTGGGTGCCGGCTTTCCGGCCGGAGATTTTGGAAGCAATAACCTCGACAATGAGGAGGCGGGCTTTGCCAAGACCGGTGTGAATGTAGGGTTACAGTATGGATACAAGCTCGGAAAAAACCTGGGTCTCGGGGCCGGCGTCTTTTACAATTTCTTCAATGCGGCTAAGTCTGTGGCTATACCCGACAATGGCGGAACGATCAACGTTAGTTTGGATCATTGGCAGTTTTATGGGCTGACTGTCGGTCCGACCGTTACGATCGATCTGGACGATCAGGTTTGTTTGGATCTTCGGGCGATGGCTGGTGTTGCAACAGCCAACACGCCTCGAATCAAATATCAAGGCACGGCTTTATTGAAGGAAGATTGGAGTACTACACCCGTAATGCAGGGTGGGGCGAACATCCGTGTCAAAATGAACGACTCTCGCTTGTTCATTTTTGCAAATATGGATTTTACTTATTTGTATCCTGACTTTACTGTTACATCCTATGACAATTCCTTCACAGAAAAGATCAAGCAGCGCATGTCCGTTTTGAACCTGACCGGTGGTGTGGGTTTCAGGCTCTAACGCATCCTGTTTGCACGGAGATCTCCCGGGAAACCGGGAGATTTTTTTATTTATGCGACTTCCGGAAACGAAACGACAACATCCCAAAGTCCCTTTCTCAACCGAAGTGCCTGCTCGCAGGCAATCGTTGCTTCCCCCCATTTTTTAGGATCGTCTCCGCAGAGCTCCTGAACCATTTCAAGAGCTAGTTGGCTATGGTGATCGCCGTCAACTTCAATATGCCGTTCCAGGTAATATCGAAAGGTGTTTGTTTCCTCAGGATAACTTTCGGATAAGCGTGTAACCAGTTCATGGAACATATCCGGAATCAGGTCCTCCCGTCCAAATGTGAACACCGCGGCTTGTACGTGAACAGGCGCGTCTTGGATCAGCGAAAACGTAAAAGAGCAGAAATCACGAACCCCATCGGGCAGGTCGGTTTTATTTAATGCAACTGTTATCGGTGTGCCCGATTGGCACTGACCGATCAGCGCCCGAATCGGACCGCTATCCGCACCCAATTCATTCATAGCACGCAGGTACAATTCAAAATGACTGATCCGGTTTCCTTTCGGATCGATGTCACTTTCCTCACCAGTAACGATCTCGTTGATCAAGTACCGGCTATTGGCTGAGCCCACCGGAACCCAGGGGTTGTCGATACAGGTCAGGTTTCGCTGCAGGCTTTTTAATAAACTCATGAAATCCCACACACCAAATAGGGGCACCTCGGCTATTCGCCTATTGTCGTAAAGCGAGCTAAGCGACTCATAAAGAGGGTGTTGTACTATTTCCTGCCGAATCGGATCAATTTTCTCTTTTAATTCTTGGAGCATGCCACAATAACAAATTCGGACTCAAATGGTTGATTTTTAGGAATCGGCGGTAGTCGACATTAAAAAGCCCCGAGAAGATCGGGGCTTTTTGTATCATGCAATTTTCTATTATTCAGATTCGGCGACTACTTCCTTTACTTCGGGGATCATTCTTTTCATCATCCCTTCAATCCCGGCTTTCAAGGTGATCATGGAAGAGGGACAACCGCTGCAGCTTCCCTGCATGGCCAGGCTGACCGTTCCTTCAGAATAACTTTTGAACTGAATAGCGCCTCCGTCCATTTCAACAGCGGGACGAACGTAATTGTCGAGTAGTTCTTTAATTCGTTTTACGACATCATCGTCATCAGCGGATACCTCGTTGCTGCTTTGTTGCGTCCGACGTTGCGCCATTTCCTCTTCGTTGATGACAGCTTTACCTTCTTCCAGGTAATCTTTCAGGAATTCTCGGATGGAAGGAATCACATCATTCCAGTCGGCGTCCGCAGTTTTGGTCAGCGTCACAAAATTACTGGCGATGAAAACGGCCTTGATGAATGGGAATCCGAACAATTCAGTTGCCAACGGGGAGGGTGT
>JBKCMR010000041.1:0-16693 GCA_046300055.1 Bacteroidota bacterium | reverse complement strand
CGTTGCCGATCACAGCCTTTCCCTATCGGGAGGGATTTGAATCAACCAATGGATCCTGGACTTCAGGTGGAACCGGTAACAACTGGGCCTGGGGTACACCCAATAAAGCCGTGATCCGATCGGCGGGAGAAGGAAATCGTTGCTGGGTAACAGGCGGACTTACCGGTACAGGCTATGCACCCGCTGAGGCATCATGGCTACGTTCTCCCTGTTTCGATATGAGCACCATTCAAAATCCTTACGTCGAATTCATGATCTTTTGGGATACGGAGCAACAGTTCGATGGGGCATCGATTCAGTATTCGCTGGATCAAGGTACTACGTGGACGACCGCCGGTGCTGCCAGCGGACCGAAAAATTGCCTGAATGAGAATTGGTATAATCAATCACCCATTACTTATTTGTCTGCACTTACCACACAGCGCGATGGTTGGTCGGGTACTACGCAATCCGTTTCCGGAAGTTGTCGCGGTGGCAATGGCAGCGGGGGATGGGTGCGCGCTAAACAAACATTACCCGTGTTGGCCGGACAATCGCGTGTGATATTCCGATTCATATTCGGGGCGGGAACGATCTGTAATAATTTCGATGGGCTTGCCATCGATGATTTCTATTTGGGAGAAGCGCCTCCTAACCAGGCCGATTTTGATATCGTGTGTGTGGCTGGAGACACCGTTGATTTTATCGACCGTTCATTGCCTTGTCCGCAGCAGTACAACTGGGGTTTCGGCGATCTGGCATCGGGTACAAACAATACCAGTACACTGAAGAATCCGCGTCATGTATTCAGTGCGCCTGGTACCTATACGATCAAATTGACTGCGGTCGGACCGAATAATGCTCCCTCAACCACCACGAAGGATATTACCATTCTTCGGGTAAATGCGGTTCAGAAAAAGCCGGCCGATTGCGTGACCGATCAGGGCGGACAGGCAGAAGCGCTGGTGCAGGGAGCGAGTGGACCGATTTTTTATAACTGGAACACGATACCGGCGCAGCTTACATCGATCGCCTCTGATCTCTCCAGTGGTATTTATTTGGTTCGGATTTCTGCGCCCGGTGCTTGTCCTGTTACCGACACAGCGCTCGTCGTTGTCGATAACAACTGCGGCGAAATCCGTTTTCCTTCCGGCTTCACCCCTAATCGAGATGGAAAGAATGATGCCTTCGGGGTGCTAGGTGGATTGGGTTCGATTGTTTCGTATCGATTGTCGGTTTACAATCGCTGGGGCCAGGTTATTTTCACAACTGCTGATCCGACGCAACGCTGGAATGGAACCATCAAAGGAATCACTGCTGACCCAGGTATATATATATGGACAGCTGAGTTGATGTTACGAAATGCACCGACGCGGACAGAGAAGGGGTCGGTGATGTTGATCCGTTAATAAATTGAAAAATGGAATTTAGTTCAAGTGTCTGTGTTATCATTCCATTATTAAAACATTATCATTGATGTACGTAACAGAATCTTCTCGCCGTTTAATTGGCAGAAAATAAATCATTATTCAACTTGCGCGCAAAATCAAACACATGCGCGTAAAATTTTTAAGTTTGATCCTTTTGGTCATGATGTCGTTTGGTGTTTCCGCACAGGAAACCACGGCAGAGATCCAAGGGATCGTGACCGATTCGAAAGGAAATGGCTTGGTTGGTGCCTCTGTCACCGCTATCCATACGCCTACCGGATCAAAGTATGTTACTACCAGTCGTAAAGACGGTCGTTTTAACCTCGCCAACCTCCGCGTAGGTGGTCCTTACGAGGTTAATGCTACCTATGTAGGCTATCAGAACCTCAAGCGTGATGACATTACGCTGTTGATCGGTCAAGCTTACAAAGTTGATTTCACTTTGATTGAAGCCTCCACAACCATGCAGGATGTACTGTTGACGGTTTCCAAGTCTGATAAAGTATTCAATCGCTCTCGTACCGGTTCTGCCGAAGTGGTGAATCGTCAGCAGATCGAGCGCCTGCCTACCATCAATCGTAGTATCAACGACTTGACTCGTTTGACGCCCACGGCAAATAGCAACGCTACTTATGGAACCAGCAGTTTTGGAGGTCGCGCAAACTCGTACAACAACTTGACCGTAAACGGTGCTTCTTTCAATAACACTTTCGGATTGGCTGCTGGTTTGGGTGGACAAACCAACTCACAGCCCATCAGTATAGATGCGTTGGATCAAATCCAGGTAAACATCGCTCCCTATGATGTGACATTGGGTGGATTCACTGGTGCCGGTATCAACTCGGTAACCAAGAGCGGTACCAATCAGATCAAGGCTACGGTCTATAATTTTGTGAAGAGTCCGGGATTGACCGGTTTGAATGTTGGAACGGCCAAAGTTGCCAAACAACAATTTGATTTTGCTAACCGCGGACTTTCTGTAGGCGGTCCGATCATCAAAAGCAAACTCTTCTTTTTCATCAGTGGTGAACAGGAGCGCGTTAGTCAGCCTGCCACATCGCTGGTGGCTAGCCGTAACGGTAGCAGCGGTGTAGGAATCTCTCAAGCGAAAGCAGAGGATCTCGATGCACTTTCTACGTTCTTGAAAACCAAGTTTGGATACGAGACCGGCGCTTACGACAATTATACGTATGATACGTACAGCGATAAAGTTGCAGTTCGCTTTGACTACAACATCAGTCCCAAACACACCTTCAACCTGAACTATTATTACCTTAAGTCTTATCGTAATGTTCCTCCCAGCAACAGCGGTGCTCCAGGTAACAACCGTCAGCCGAGTCTGACTGCGATGCCGTTCTTCTCTTCTTCTTATATCATTAATAATAATTTCAACATCGTAATTGGTGAGTTGAACAGCCGCATTAGCAATAAAATGTCGAACAAGCTTCAGGTTGGATTTAATCAACTTCGCGACTTCCGCAGCAGCCCGGGTGGTATTTTCCCATTGGTTGACATTGAGAACGGCGCCGGATTGGCCTTTACCTCATTCGGATATGAGCCCTTTACTGCATTCAACAAGTTGAACACGGATACTTGGCAGTTGAATGACATCTTTACAATCTACAAAGGAACGCACACCCTTACTTTCGGAACACAGAATACGTATAACAAATTCCGCAACGGATTTGCTCCTAACTACTATGGTGCTTACCGTTTCGCGAGTCTGAATGATTTTTATAACAGCGTGAATAACTCAGCAGCCTCGGCTACTCGTTATGAGCTCCGCTACTCAGCCAGACGCAATGGCGAATTTCCATATGCGGATGTAGCTGTATTACAGCTTGGTTTCTTTGCTCAAGACAAATGGTCGGTGAACAAGAACTTCACGTTGACTTATGGTCTGCGTGCAGATATACCGATCTTCAAGCAAAACTTCATTGCCAATACAAATGCTGATGCACTCACTTACCGTAATGGCGTTCGCATTCAGACTGGCAAGCCGCCTAAAAACAGCGTTCTCTGGTCGCCTCGAGTTGGATTCAACTGGGATGTAAAGGGTGATAAATCTGCCCAGGTTCGCGGTGGTGTAGGTATTTTCTCAGGTCCTCCCCCATTCGTTTGGGTAAGCAATCAGGCCAGCAACAACGGAGTTGATTTTGGTTCGTTTGTACAGACCACAGGTGTTATTTTCAACTCCAATGTTGATGCATACCGCCCTTCGAACGGTGCTGCTAATACCAGCTATAATCTGGCTATATCAGCTAATGATTTCAAATTTCCTCAATTGCTCCGTACTAATCTTGCTGTCGACTATAAGCTCCCGGCTGGTATAGTAGCTACTTTGGAAGGTATTTTTGGTAAAGACCTCAATGCTGTTTATCATCAAAACATCAACCTTCCTTCACTGGGAACTGCTTTGGTGGGATCAGATAAGCGGATACGCTACAACGCCACCAGAATCTATAGTGGAGCGGGCGGTGCTACAGCCAGCAATCCCAACATCAGCGATGCCATTCTGATGAATAACACTAACAAAGGCTATACTTATAATTTGACCCTGCAATTACAGCGTAATGTGAAAAACCTGTATACCATGTTGGCTTATAGCTATGGAGACAGCCGTTCGGTTAACGACGGTGGATCCATCGCTCAGTCGATCTGGCGTGATCGTACTGTGAATGGAGACCCCAACGACGAAGCGGTTTCTTATTCAAATTTCTATCAGCCTCACCGCGTGATCGCAGCGACCTATTATCGCTTCGAGTACGCTAAGCGTTTCGCTACATCAGTTGGATTCACGTTTGAAGCGGCTAATGGCGGAACCGGAAGCTATACGTACAATGGTGACCTTAATAACGACGGACTCACTGCAAACGACTTGATCTACATCCCGAAAGATGCCAACGACATCGTTCTGGAGGGAGTAAGCGGTACCGATACGCGTACAGCTGCTGTGATTTGGGGTCAATTGAACACCTATATCAATCAAGATCCTTACCTGAGCGCACGTCGGGGTCAATATGCAGAGCGCAATGGTCTTTTGCTCCCCTTCTATCGCCGACTGGACATGAACATTGCCCAGGAGATCCAACAGAAAGTGGGTAAGAATGTACACACCATTCGGTTTAGCCTTGACATTTTCAATGTGGGTAATCTGCTCAACAAGAACTGGGGTATTTCTCGTATCACAAACCGGACTCAGCTCTTGAACTTCAAGCGCGTTGAAACAACCGGTGTAAATGCTGGAAAACCGGTATTCAGCTTCCCGTATCTGGATGCTACCAACCAGATTCCATTGACCAGTACTTTCCAAAACAGTACCAGCCAAGCTTCTCGTTGGCAGATCCAATTCGGTGTTCGATATTCTTTTAATTGATAGTTTGGTATGCATTATAAGGCCCCGTTTCTACGGGGCTTTTTTTTGTCTTTTTAGGTCGATATGCATCCTGATAATTACTCTATTTTTGGCGAATGTCTCCCCGCCCCGTCATTTGCATTGGTGCCGCGCTCGTTGACGAGCTATTTCACGCCACCGATGAATTATTGTTAGCCACCACAAACGATGCCACCGTCACCAAAACTGCCGGAGGCGTTGCCCGTAACATCGCTCATCAATTGGCACTTCTGGATGTACCGGTGCAATTGATAACAGCCGTAGGAAGCGACAGTGACGGCGACTGGATCAAACAGGTATGCCGGGCCGCCGGGGTAGGACTCGATGCCATCATAACGAAAGATGGCCTCAATGGAAAATATACCGGCATTCTGAATCCGGACGGATCACTATTCTCCGCCTTTCTCACCAATGCGGCCAATCACCTGATCACACCTGAACATCTGGAAAAGAATAGAGATCTATTACTTACCGCATCTTATTTATTGGCGGATGCCAACATTCGTGTCGATACAGGCGAATGGCTGGTCCGTTTCAGTCGAGAGACGAATATTCCTTTTATTCTCGAACCTGTTTCCGTTCCGCCTGCCCGAAAATTCAAGGGAGCCGATCTGAAAGGATTATATCTGCTTACACCCAATGAGGATGAACTTCCCGTATTGTGCACAACAGAGTCAACCTTGATTCCGCATCAAGTCGAAGAATTACTGAATCGCGGTGTTCAACATATTTGGCTGCACAATGGTAAGAACGGATCCGCCCTGTACTCGAAAGAAAAAGTAACCAACCTGCATGCGCCCTCGATCGAAGTAGTCGACTGCACCGGCGCAGGCGATGGATCCTTATCAGGATTTTTATTGGGTAAGCATCTGGGCTGGTCCGATATTGATTGTATGCGGATGGCGCATAGTTTATCGGCAGAGATCCTGCAAGTGAATGGAGCTATTGCCACGCATTTGGATCAGCAAACATTATTGAGTCGTGTCGACCATTATTTTCCGAAAGCATGAACGCACATCTTCAGATATATCCCGAAGTCGAACAAGCGCTTCGCTCGAATAAGCCCGTGGTAGCATTGGAGTCGACCATCATTTCACATGGCATGCCTTATCCGAAAAATGTGGAGACGGCCTTATCGGTCGAGCAGATCGTACGTGACCATGGTGCAGTGCCGGCTACCATTGGCGTGATGGATGGAAAATGTGTGGTAGGAATGAGTCGCGAACAGATCGAGATCTTTGGTCAATCCAAAGATGTATGGAAGGTGAGCCTGCGCGATCTTCCTTATGTGGTATCACAAAAATTGTTGGGTGCTACTACAGTCGCTGCTACGATGCGGATCGCTTCGATGGCCGGCATAAAAGTATTTGTGACGGGCGGTATTGGAGGGGTTCATCGAGGAGCTGAGCGCACGATGGATATATCGGCGGATCTAACTGAAATGGCACAGACGGATGTGGCGATCGTTTCGGCCGGTGTAAAATCGATTTTGGATATCGGACTCACGCTGGAATATTTGGAAACATTAGGTATTCCTGTGGTAACGTTCGGATCGGATGAATTTCCCAGTTTTTATTCTCACGAAAGCGGATTTAAGTCGCCGCTTCGCTTGGATGATCCTGCTTCGATCGCCGAAATGCTGCAAGCGAAATGGTCGATGGGATTGAAGGGATCTGTATTGATCGCTAATCCTTTGTCAAAGGAAGCTTCCATCGATAGGAACGAAATGGAATCGCATATTCAAGAGGCCTTGACAGCAGCGGAACACGCGGGTGTAAGTGGAAAAGAAGTCACGCCGTTTTTACTCAAGTATATTGCCGATCACACATCCGGTGAAAGTCTCGAGGCGAATATTGCGTTGATCCGGTCCAATGCGGCCCTCGGAGCGCAAATCGCGTCAGCATATGCTGATTGATCTATCAGTGATGAAACCGCTCCCAACTGGCTTTTTCCAGTGCTTCCCGATCGTCGGGGTGCGCGATTTCGATCAGGGCTTTGGCGCGCTGGCTGAGATTTTTACCATATAGATTAGCTACGCCGTATTCGGTCACTACATAATGAATGTGCGCACGCGTCGTAACCACACCGGCGCCGGGTTTCAGACAAGGAACGATCCTCGATACACCTTTCGCCGTGCGGGAAGCGATGGCGATGATGGGTTTACCGCCTTCGCTCAATGAAGCACCACGGATAAAATCCATTTGTCCGCCAACTCCCGAATACTGGCTGAATCCGATTGAATCAGCGCATACCTGTCCGGTCAGATCCACTTCGATCGCGCTGTTGATCGCTACTACGCGCGGGTTGCGGCGGATCACATGCGGATCGTTCACATAATCGATGTCCAGAAAAGCGAAAGCGGGATTGTCATCCAAAAAATCATAAAGTCTTTTGCTGCCGAGTGCAAACCCGCTGACCGATTTATTGGGATGGATCTTTTTATAACGATTGGTGATCACGTCATTCAACACGAGATCGATGATGCCGTCGCTACACATTTCGGTATGGACGCCCAGGTCTTTGTGGTTACCTAAGCACTTTAATACCGCATCCGGGATGGCCCCGATGCCCATTTGCAGCCTGCTGCGGTCTTCGATGAGTCCGGCGATGTGTTTTCCGATCTGCATCTCGGCTTCGCCTGCTTTTTCGCCGAAGCTGGCTTCGTGTAAGGGATCGTTCGATTCCATCGTGGCGGCGAAGCGAGAGAGATGAATCATGCCATCTCCGTGTGTGCGGGGTACATTTGGGTTAATGACGGCAATTACTTTTTTTGCGGTGTTGACAGCGGATCGGGCCACATCCACTGAAACACCAAGTGAACAATATCCGTGTTTGTCGGGGGTGGATACTTGTACTACGGCTATATCTAGCGGAAGAATATTTTTCTTGAACAGTTCGGGGATCTCACTCAGGAATACAGGAATATAATCAGCGCGACCTTCTTTGACGGCAGTGCGAACCGATGCGGAGACGAACATGGTGTTCATCCGAAAACTGTCGGCGTACTCGGGTTTATCGATGTACATATCGCCATAAACACTGATGAAGACCAGTTCAACGTTTTTCAGTCGAGGTGCCTCGGCGGCCAACGCACGCATAAAAGAGGTTGGGGTTTGGGCGCTACCGTGAATGAAAACGCGATTACCGGATTCAATCAGGGATAGAGCATCTTTAGTAGACATGTGAAAAAGACGTTGAGGGGAGAAAACTTATATATAGCGCTACAATATTACTTTGTTCGAATTAGGTTCGATTTGCTAAAAGTCATGCACTTAACACATGTAGTGCTTTTACAAACTGATCGAGTTCTTCGGTAGTGGTGTACACATTTGGTGTGATACGACAACCTTGAACATTCGCATAATCAATCGGCACGGTATATACTTTATGCTCATCCAGTAGGCGTTTTGCCAGTGTGCCCGGTGTCATTCCTTTGACTCCCACATTGGCAATACCGCAAGAACGGGTCGCATCGAGCGGCGTATTGAGAATGATTTTCGTATTGTCTTTTACGCGAGAAGTCCAATAATCTTTCAGAAAGCGCAAGCGTGCTTCTTTTTTATCGGCTCCGATCATATTGAAAAAATCGATTGCATCTGTGATGGTCAGGTCGGTAGCGCAGGGGTGTGTACCCGTATGGCTCAGTCGGTATACATCTTCTTTTGGTAAGCGGTCCCCCAACAAAGGCCAAAGTTTCGGTGCCTCCCCTTTACGGACATACAGAAAACCGGCTCCCAGGGGAACACTCATCCATTTATGAAGAGATGTCCCGTAGTAGTCGCAGTTCAGCTCACTGATCTTGTATTGAATGTGTGCAAAAGCGTGTGCGCCATCTACCATCACTTTTACGCCCTTGGCATGTGCCATATCGCAGATCTTTCGGATGGGTAGGATCTGTCCGGTTATGTTGATCATATGACAGACCATCAACAGCTTGGTCTTGGGCGTGATCGCTTGTTCGTACAGCGATACGATCTCTTCATCTGATTTCGGATGGTTCGGTATAGAAATCTTTTTCAAGATTACTCCATGCCTTTCGGCGACCTGGTCGAACATATCGAGCATGGCGCCGTAGTCCTGAATGGCCATAATGGCTTCGTCGCCTGATTGCCAAGTTTGTCCGGCGATCACCAGATCCAAAGATTCGGTTGTATTGCGGGTGACGATCAATTCGTCGGTTCCACAACCTGCAATGGCCGCCAACTTAGCAGCCATTTTCTTTTTGTTTTCCCATTGGACAGTCCGCATATAATACGAACCTTGATAGTTGACGTCTCGGATATGCTGGATGTATCGTTCGAGGGTGGGCTGGGGTATGAAATTGTAATATCCGTTTTCGAGGTTGATGTAATCGTGCTTCAGTAAATACTTTTCTCGGATGCGATTCCAAAATTCTTCGTCGGCGGCTAAGGATTCAGCCGATCGAGAAAAAACCGTTTTAAATTCATTGGCCAGCGCATCCCACCCGAAGGAAACGCCGAGTCCGGTGAGGGTGGCAGATTTTAAAAAACTACGCTTGTTCATGCTACTCCGCTTGAGTGATGTATTGTAATAACAAGATAAACAATTATACCGTTGAACTGATCAAGGATCTGTCTTGGATTGACGATCCTCATTAATATAGCATCCACCATCAACTTATGTTTGTGAAACGTTGGTCGAGAACAGATCGTTCAGCAAAAGAGTTCAGAGATATCGGTTTAAAGGACCGTAAACTGAGTGACTAACCCCGCAGAAAAGCGGTTATGCTGAGCAGGATGGTTTTCGCATCGAATAAACCGATACAGAATAACCGTTGTAAAAAACCCTAAACTGTATCGATTGTACACAGGGCAGCTTTTGGCTGCCCTGTTTTTTTATGTTAATGATCCATATCAATAGCTGAAAGATTTTAATCCTTCTTTTAGCCTAGCCCTTCACGATACGTTTGCCTCAAACAAATATTATCATGAAAACAATTACACTCAATCGACTTCGACCATTTTACCAATGGTCGTTGTTAGCTTGGCTCCTAGCCACGCTGTTCACACAGCGAGCAGATGCGCAGGCCTGTCAGTTTCAACAAGGTCAAAATGGAGGGGTAGGAGGGGCTGTGATCAGCCCCGTTGACTTCGCTAGAGGAAATGTAAACGGTTCAAAGGCCCACTATGTGGAAGGAAACTCGATACCCTACCGTATCGAATTCACCACGCTGGCTGCAAATACTCAGTACCGCGTACTCATTTCCTTTGATGTTAAGAAACAGACTAAACATGCAATGGATTACATCACCGGTTTTCAAAATCTAAAGTATAGTCCTACCGACCCGGCAGAACAGATCGATCCATTAAAAGGTACCGGGCTGCAGGGGCTTGGCAGCATAGTTGCAAACACCTTCGCCATTCCCAATCCGACCTTCACGAATTCAACTTCATATAATACAACTGCGACGAACAGTTTTACGCAATTGAAGACACCCGCTTTTTTTAATCCGGAAAGCACCTCACCGGCATCGCCTTATTCGTCGGCTATACGCGATAAAGGAAATATGGTCATTTGGAATGCGACGATCAATAGCATTCAATATATAAATACGATCGACCCCACACTGAGTGATGTTCATGCTACATTCGAAGTGGTTTTTATCAAGGCGAACAATGCAAATAATGTTGTATTGGCCTGGGGCGGACATATAGCCTCAACAAATACCTGGGGAGAAGGTAATTCTGCACACGACATTCCCGGTTCACCCTATCACATGTTTGTGGAAACAGTTGAGACCACAGTGGGCAACAACACCATTTGTAACGGAAATATGGACTGTCAACTTTCCTCTAATGCCGTTACCATTGTCCCAACCTGTTCGATCACCGGTCCGGTAGTTGCTTGTCCCGAAACAAATCTGCTTACTTATACTGCTGCACTGGATGCGGATCTTTATGGTGCTGTTAATTATACTTGGCTACTAACAAATGGCACACCTTCTGCCGGCGCACAATTGTCCGGAACACTTACCGGATCAACTACAGCGGCCAGCATGACGCGTAATGCAGTACCAATTGCTGCCGATTTCCTTGCAGGGGGCAATTTCAGATTGCAATTAACGGTGGAACGAGATGGTAATTCTGCTGTTTGTTATCTGAACTCAACCTCTGCGCCTGGAGATTCCGTTTTGATCAATAATGTTGTAACCACTGCTGCTGCCAGTCCGAGTAGCTTCTCTCTCAACAGTACGTCAACTTCAAATTTATCAGCTACTACACAGTTAAATGGAGTTACTGATAACGCGGCATTCAACTATGCATGGGCTGTTACCAGTGCGGGCGGACTCAATGGCGGGTCTTTGACGGGTGCCACAACACGTACGCCACAATTTATTGCGCTGAATCCGGGCACCTATGTATTTCGTGTAACGGCAACTCAAATTGCGGCTCCAAATTGTATTGATATCGATTCCGTAACGATCGTCGTTACACCGGCACAGATATGTCCAACCGTACCCACGGCCTCCGTTTGTGCAGATACCTCTACTGTTACCTACACGGCCAACGCAGCGCCGTCTTCAGACGTTGCATATATATGGTCGGTCAATAACGGTGCTGTGATCACGTCTTCGAACGGACTCCAATCGGTCACCGTCAATCCGGGAACCATTTCATTCACGCTAACGTTGGTTTTGGATTATACCAATCCATCTATTCTCAACGATACTTGTTCTTATCCCGTTACCGTTAACCCGCTACCTATAGTGAACACCGGATCTTATGGTCCCGTTTGTATCGACGCTTCACCAGTTAGTTTGAGTGGTACACCTAGCGGTGGAACTTGGAGTGGAACGGGTGTTACTGGTTCTACCTTCAATGTTCAGACGGCGGGCGTGGGCTCTCATCAGATCATCTATAACTACACAGATGCCAACGGATGCTCAGCTGCTGATACAACCAGCATCACAGTAAATCCGCTGCCTGTTGTAAATACTGGATCTTATGGTCCCGTATGTATCGACGCTTCACCTGTTAGTTTGAGCGGAACACCTAGCGGTGGAACTTGGAGTGGAACGGGTGTTACTGGTTCTACCTTCAATGTTCAGACGGCGGGCGTTGGTTCGCATCAGTTGATTTATAATTATACAGATGCTAATGGTTGCTCTGCGGCAGACACCACTAGCATTACGGTGAATGTTTGCCTGGATGATGATTTCTGTACCTATACGCAGGGATATTTTGGAAGTCCAAAAGGAAAAGCCTGTGATGGGGATAGTTTATATCGCAATCCGGTTTCCCTGATCCGTTCTTTACTGCTTCCCGGAAATATCATACTGGGTGCGGGTACAAGAACTATAACAGTGACTGTAAATGATTCCGTGCGTGTGAATATGGTGATGCCGGGCGGAAGCACTCCTCGTGCACTGACCCATACTGGAAACATTTCCATGTCTCAATTGGGTGCGTATATTTACCTGAATCGTCAAGGTCGGTTGAACAATGTGTTCTTATCTCAGACATTGGCATTGTCTCTGAACCTTCGGATCAATCCAACAATGTTGCATTTCATACTTGATAGTGGTTACCTGATCACGCAGAAACTCGCAAACTGCGGAGATACTACCACCGTGCTTTCTTGTGAAATGGATAGCAGTGCGATTGAATCCTGGATGATGAATGACAAGGTTGTCGGTTATCTCGCAGCCAATGGCGGGGCGACAGTTGAAAACCTGTTGGTACTTGCGAATAAGTTACTGGGACAAGTCCTGATGCCTGGCGCAGCTGCTGCTGGCGGAACGGTTGTACCTTCTTATTCTGCCGTGAGCGGAATGGTCAGCACATTCAATGAAGCATTCGATGAGTGTCGCGTATTCCTTAAGTATGATTCTGTTGAAATGGAATGTCCTGAAATGGAATCTACTCAACGATATGTAGATGTTCAAACCGAACCTGTACGTACAACAATCCGCGCGAATGCGTTTCCGAATCCGTATGGTAAATTGATCCAGTTCAGTTTGACTGCTACTGTATCCGGTCAAGCTGAGCTGAGTCTGTTCGATCTGAGCGGACACCAACTGGCTCAACTTTATCAGGGATATTGGAACGCAGGCGATTGGAGACTACTCAACTATGCGGTTAAGCCCGGTCAGTCGGTTCCCATGATCTATCGATTCCGTGTTGGAATGGAAGTCATTACCGGAAAACTGATTCCCGGAAATTGATTCTTTCAAGAACGAATTTCAAACGGGGGGCTATCCAGCCCCCCGTTTTGCATCATACAAAGAAAAAACATAAGGCAAATGTGCTATATATTAATAGCAGATTTGCTTTACCTATTAGTGGTATATCTAACTAATTGAAAAATAAAAACTTTATATTGATCAAAAGGCAGATTTGCCATTGTAGATGCGCAATCAATATTACATATTTGCTATATGTCGCTGAAACGAGAAGAGGTAAGTAAAAAAATCGGAGCCAGGATCCGGGAAATACGTAACGACAAAGGCTTGTCGATCGAAAAAGTAGCGAATGGAGCGAACATAGATTACACTCAGCTCAGTCGTATCGAGTTAGGAAAGATCAACACGAGTATTTATCAATTGTATTGTATCTCCCGGTCACTGGATGTTCCGATCCCTCACATTTTTCATGTGCTGGATCAAGACAGCTAATTAATTGCTTAGGCACTGTATCTATATCCCAATTCACCGGAGCGGGTACGCTGTTGTTCGTCTTTATCGGACTCATGTTTTCCTAGTACACCTGCCCTTGCAAGCCCCAACGGGAGTTTAACGCATCGATAACACATGCATCTGTCAGCTATTAATAGAAGATCCGTGCTTATGAAATAATTACAGCGTAATGGTCACACTCTTAAAATAGTATACTTGAACTATCGCAGCAGTGTAACAGAGCCCGTTTTGACAGGCTGGTTCACGAGACCCTGGATCACATAGTAGTAAACACCGACTGGTATATCTTTTCCATTATGCTGACCGTTCCAGGCGTTGCCAGCATTATAGCCTGTTCTTCGAAAAATTGATTGTCCGTATCGGTTGAAGATCTCGACCACGGCATTCGGATGGTCTTCGATCCGCTGTATGATCCATCGATCATGTACGCCATCCCCGTTCGGTGAAAAGACATTGGGAATGATGATGTCGCTGATCACGATCACACGCATGCTATCGATCGATGTACAACCGGCTTCCTCAATTTGTAAATAATATTGAGTTGTTGTTGTCGGAGTAGCTATTGGCTTTAAGATAGAGGGATTATTGAGGGTGGCGGCGGGTGTCCATCGTATTATAGGATTGAGTGTGTTTGTCGATCCATTGAGGTTAGCTGATTGTCCGGGTTCAATGGAAACGTCTGGTCCTGCATCAACTGATGGTCCGGGGGTGACGATCACTGTGATCGGTATTCGAACGCTTTCACATCCGCCACTTGTCTGACTGACAAAATAATTGAATGTTCCGGCAGTCGTTGTTGACGGAGTCGGTGCTGTTGTGGATCCTGCTCCTCCGGTTGCGGTCGTATACCAAAGCAAACCAGAACCCGTTGCAGTCAATGCAACAGCGATTTCGTTCTGACAATAATTGATCAGAGGTATTGCCGTTGGTGGAACGGGTGCAGCATTGATGGTGATGCTGGTGCTCCCGTTTGCAGCAGGTTGACAAGAGGTGGCACTAAGAATATAATTGACCGTATAGGTCCCTGGTGTAGAAGTGATTGTATTGATCGCGCCTGTGGAGGTATTCAGTGACAGGCCCGCTGTACTGCTGAATGTGCCACCGGTCGTGAATCCGGAAACAAGCGTTGGATTGATAGCCCCAAGACTTGCACAGGCAGGCGATGCATAGCTGAATCCTGTGACCGGTGCGATCGAAGAACTGATCGTGATCTGTGCCGTACTATTGCCGGCTGCTTGACAAGCACTAGCGGCCACCGTATAGGTCACCGTATAGGATCCCGGAGTAGAAGTTGCCAGATTGATCACACCGGTTGAACTATTGATCGAAAGACCCGGCGTCGAAGAGAATACGCCACCCGTGGTGAATCCGGCAGTCAATGCAGGAACGGGATTTGTTCCATTCGTACATACCGGTGTATTGTAACTGAAGTTGGTGATGGGTGTGCTGCCGGCACTGACGGTAATGTTGCAAGTTTTCAAAAAGGTACAGGCTACACTGTGCTTCATAGAAATATCATCGATCGAATAATCATTGCCATTAGAAGAAATATTTCGACCGATGAAACTTAATTCAGCAACGGTGTTTGCTCCGCTGTTCCAATTATAAGTGACTTGTCGCCAGCTGCACACGGTTGAAGGGGCTGTGAATGTACTGCCGCCAGCTGTTCCGGTGATGGGTACACCATTGATCTGTGTTTCGATGATAGCCGGACTGGCGCCATCGATCGATTGTATCCAATACTCAATGGTGTAATTCGTATTCGGTGTTACGGCAACTTTCTGTGACCAGATCTTGATATTAGGTGTCGTAGCGCCGTCGATGGCCATAAATTTTCCACTGCCACTGGTGTGATCTACACAAGGTTGAAACTGGGGTTCAAATTGCTGAGCGTTGTTAACGATGCTGTAAGCTCGTTGGGCATAGCCGGGATTAGCGGGGTTGGGCGGAAATGGGAAAAACGTGTATTGACTTTCAAAACCGACATCACCCAACTCAAAATCGCCATTATAAATAAGGTTTCGATTCCGCGTTACCGAAGTGACCACCGTATAGTTCGTGTTCTGTGTCGGACTTGCCGTGGTGTTCTGTGCATTCGGGTTGGCAATGGTTGGATCGTTCGGACTAGCCGACCAGCTATACCCACTAGAACTTCCGCTTGCATACAAGGGCAGGGTGGCGCCGCTGCAAATCGTAGAGTCGGGACGAATGGTGAGCGGATTAGCGGGCGGACTCAGCGAAATGTTCGAAGGCGAAAAGACCACAGCAGCCGTTGGCGTGGTGGCATCCTTTACCGAAACAAATGCATTGGTGATGGCGCCCAGTCCGCCGAAAACATTATTACTGGTATAAGGCCCTCCGTTGTAACTATAAGTATACGGCGCCGTACCGCCTGTGCCGTATACGACGATGAATCCATCATTGGCAGAAGGGCAAGACGGATCGATCGCATTATATCTTAATTCAAGCGGTTTCGGAGGCGACAACACTTCCACATCATCGATTGCAAAATCATTACCAACTGCATTCGTATTACTATTGGATAGTTCAATATTTACGAATGGGGTGGTTGCTGTAAATGAATAAACCACTTTTTGCCACGTGGCCGTATTGCCGGGATAGGGCGCCAACAAGTTTCCGGAGACCAGTGTAATATTATTCGCGTTGTTCCAGTTCACTTGAATATTGGCTGTTGTGGATACATCTACGACACTGGTTGCGATACTTTTGATCCAATAACTGAAGGTGTAGTTTTGTCCAACTGTAAGCGGACCAACCCCACCACCATTACTTCCCGCTTTCCAAAAACGTGGATTGCCTCCAATGGCTGATCCGTCGATTACCAGCATTTTACCCGAACCGCTGTGGTCTGTACCCGAAATGAAGAACGATGTGTTCATCGGTTGCGGATTGGCTATGACCGCATAATCACCCGGACTGGAATTACCTGTCAGCGTCGCCAAGAAATTATAGGGGGACAGTGTTTGAAATCCGTTTCCGCTCCCACCACTTTCAAAATCACCATTTACTAATAGGTTCAAAGGTGATACCTGTGCTGCAGTATAGAAAGGGAGGAAGAGTATAAAAAAAGCGAGCGCGTTATTTCGAGTCATGTAGGCAGCCAGGGTTTTATAAACTCATTTTTTAAGAAGCAAACGAAGCATGAGTTCGTGGGCATTCGATCCGCTATCAAACAGACTCAGTGGAGTCCGATAGATGTCGAACGAATAACCA
>JBKCMR010000040.1:0-1225 GCA_046300055.1 Bacteroidota bacterium | reverse complement strand
GATGGATCTGTACACGGAGTTGGGACATGAGCGTGGCCTGAATGGTACCATCGCATCCGGCGCCTATAAGTCAACCAACGGTACTGTCTCCGAATTGTGGACCGCTTTCTTCCAGGTGGTACAGCGCGCTAATAACCTGTTGTTCTACATGACCAAGGCACAGTCCACCATGTCAGAAGCAGAATACAAGCGTGTACAAGCTGAAGCTAAAGTCCTTCGCGGATTGGCTTACTGGCACCTCATTCAGTATTTCGGTGATGTACCGTTCTTCTCCGCTCCACCTTCCACACCTGAGGAGATCTATAGTTTCACACGCACTGATAAGAAAGTCATCATCGATTTTCTGATCGAAGATCTGACGACGAGCGCAGCGGATCTGGATTGGTTACCTAGCCAATTCGGTCGCGTCAGCCGTGGTGTTTCACTGGGTACAGCTGCTCGTTTGGCGATGCTGATGGGCACCAATGAGTATTATACCAAAGCCGCTGATCTGACAGATAATATCATCGCCAATGGTCCCTATGCATTGAATCCTGTTTACGGTAATCTTTTCCGTAAGGCCGGACAAACCGCTAACGTAGGAAATGAGATCATGTTCATTTATCCTTACGGAGATGCCGATCCAGGATCGTTCAATTATCTGAATCTTGTTCAGGGGTCTCGTAACCAAGGCGGACAATCGAGCCATTTCCCCAGCCAATTCCTGGTGGATCTGTTCGAGTGCGTGGATGGAAGAAACATTGCTGAGTCGCCTCTTTACAATCCTGCTCGTCCGAACCGCAATCGCGACCCGCGGATGAAGCAGACCGTGATCGTTCCCGGAGATACGGTGATCGTTCAAGGATTCACCAGCATGGTGTTCAATATCAATGCTACCGTTGCAACTTTCAATACAGGTACACAGGCCATCACTTTCCCAAGCACTACTACCAATCAGGACAGCCTGAATGCTTTTGGCGCTCGTCAGAACGGTTTGGGTAATTACTGGCGGAAGTATTTGCAGGATCGTGATATCAACGGAACAGCGGGTAACTTCTTCAAAGTAGGTTGGGTTTATATGCGTTATGCCGAAATCTTGTTGATCAACGCAGAAGCACATCTGGAAAAAGGATCAGCTGCTTCAGTTGTGGCTAATGCTGTCAACCGAGTGCGTGCTCGTGCCGGCATGCCGAACGTAGATCCTGCTATCCTCGGACGCACACAGCGTCTCAAAGCACTGGTGCGC
>JBKCMR010000039.1:0-53717 GCA_046300055.1 Bacteroidota bacterium | reverse complement strand
CATGTGTTCGTTATTGATACACTCTCACATAATCCACTCGCATCTGCGTAGGGAATATAGAGTCATCTATTCCTTTTCGTCCACCGAAGTCACCTCCAATCGCCATGTTCAGGAGCAGATGAAAGGGCTGATCGAATGGCCATTTACGCGAATCGGCCGACTCTCTCGGGAAAGTGTATGTTTTTTTGCCATCCAGATAATACTCAATTTTTTCAGCAGACCATTCGATGGCATATTCATGGAACAGTTTGCCGTGTCCGGATAAAGACATCACATTGGTTCGCTGGGTACGATGCATTCCATTGTACAGATCCGTATGGATCGTCTGATGCAAGGTATCTTTCTGGTAACCGACTGTTTCAGCTATATCGATCTCCCCACTCTTGGGCCAACCGCCATATCGATTTTCCGTGGGCAGCATCCAAATGGCGGGCCAGGTACCCAATCCTTTCGGTAATAAAGCGCGAACAACGATCCTGCCGTAAGTCCAATCGCCTTTGTACTTGGTGCTCAACCTGGCAGAAGTATAATTCGCCCCTTCAAAGCTCTCTTTGTGTGCTTCAATGATCAGCTCGCCATTGACCACACGGGCATTCTCTTTTCGATCCCAGGTGTAAAACTGCGGCTCATTATTACCCCATCCGCACAACAGCGGGCATCCTCTTCCCTTATCGTAACTCCATTTGGATGTGTCGGGTAAGCCGGCTCGAGTGAACTCATCTGACCAAACCAATTTATTGTATCGATACTGCCCGAATGAAATGAACGACGAGATCAACAACAAGCTTAACAGCAACATTCTCCTCATATGTACAACAACACGTAACATGATCATCTATAAAATTTTCGAATAGGCTATCATTGATAAACCCGAACGTAATCGATCTCAAAGGTGGCAGAAGAAAAATTCGGATCGATAGTTCCGCCGAACGTGCCGCCCATGGCCTGATTTAGAATGATAAAAAAAGGTTGATTGAAGGGAAGGCTCGTGGTATTGGCGATGGTGTGGTACAGATTGCCGTCTACATAGAATTTGATCGACTGAGGCGACCACTCACAGGAATAGAGGTGGAAGGCCGTCGTCGCATTCTGGATCAGGGTGGTAGCCGTCACCGGATTACTTCCTGAACGACCCGGATAATGCAAAGAGGAGTGAATGCGATTCAAGTCAGATCCTTTGTGCTCCATGATATCGATCTCCCCGCAAGCAGGCCAACCGGCCGTGGTGAAATTATCGCCAAGCATCCAAATCGCCGGCCAGGTACCAACTCCGGTTGGGAGTTTAGCAGACACTTCGATCTTACCGTATTTGAAAGAAAATTTATTGCGCGACAATAAGCGAGCAGAGGTATAACTGCTGCCGCTGAATGACTCAGCTTTTGCTATAATCTTTAAGGTTCCGTTGGAAACGACGGCATTATCAAGTCGGTTGGTGTAATGCTGTGATTCATTATTACCCCACCCGCCGGCACCGATATCATATCCCCACTTGGAGGCATTCGGTGCACCAGGCAGATCGAATTCCTCCGACCATACCATTGATTGAACAACTGTCACAGAAACCGAAATGGCTTTGCTCAGTGTGAGCCCTAAGGGCCCTTTTGCCACCACATTCACGGAATAATTTCCGGAGGCCGGATAACGATAGGTTAACGTTCCACTGACCGAATTTTGAAACACTCCGTTCCCTAAGTCAAAATCGTAACTCACAGCATTGTTAGCGGTAGCCGCAAACTGCACATTCCCACTATTATCAGTGGCGACAGTTGCCGTTACAGTCAGGTTGGTGGGCGCCACCGGATTGGGAGGAGTGTTTTTATCACCACACCCAAAACAGATGGCGGCCAACCCGAAAACCAACAAAACTATTTTCATCAGGGCTTTACTTTCAATTTCTGGTACCAGGAGTTTCCATCGATTCCAATATTGCGAAGATGCATTGTCGTTGGCGTAATCTCCAAAATCTCATATACCGTTCCGCCGGTACCGAAGTTGATGATACCGTTACCGGGTACGGTGAATTGGATACGGGTGGACTGAGCCGGAGTAGAAGTGGATGTGGCATCTTGGAAGATCAGCTGCTTGTTACCGCCGGGACTGATCGAAAAGCAATTATCGCCACCGCCGAATCCGTAGAAGGTACTGGAGGCCCCGATGGAGAAGGAGGCTCCGAAATTATTCACGTTCATGAAAACCTGGTCATTGGCATTCTTGGAAAAAGTGATCTCATCGTCATAAGCACAAGCTTCGCGAGTATCAGGTCCGGCAGAGTACCAGATCGGTGAAAACGCATCATTGGGTCCAACCCCGAAATGTCCGGGCGCACTACGATCGGTGATCCACACCTTAGAAGATGTACCGGTCAGCGCACTAAGAATAGGAGCCGGAATCACAAAGGCAACAAATACACGGACGCGCTTACTGATCGTAGAAAGACTACCACCGGTTCCTACTGCATTCACCGTGATGGTGTAATCGTTTGTACCCGGATTCGCATACTTGTAGGTAAGTGTACCGCTTGGTACTACTCGCTTGATCCCGTCACCGAAATCGATATTATAGGTAAGGGCTCCGGTGGAGGTAACCGTGATGGCTACATTGCCGCTTCCGTTTCCGTTCGGGTTCGTTGCATCCACCCCCACAACCGTTGCCGTCATAGATAGATTGGTGGGCGCTGCCAATTCACCGAATGAGTAAGAGGGTTTTTTACAGGCGCCGAGCAGGAGCAGTACGCCAGCCAGCATCCAGGTTATATTTTTCATATTACGCATTTCGCAGTGTTTTAATGATTATTGAAGACGGATGTCGTCGACCAGGAAAGTATAATTGGCTGAACCATCACCCGGTGTACCTAGATCAAAGATCAAGACGATCCGGTCATAGGTGTTGGCAGTATTTATACCGGTATAGTCGATGGTCAGATCCACCCAAGCATTAGCGGTTCCGATCGTCACTTCCCTTTCAAAATTGATACTGGCATTTGTTGAATTTTCCACCTTCAGCACCACTTTCGCGTTAGCACGAGGTGAAAAGACTTTCATGCGGAAGGTGCGAGACAGCGAGAATGGCAAAGGCTCACTCAACGTGAGGAAACTTCCGCCCCATGGGTCTCCGGGATTCTTCACCATCTTGGCCACTTTCGCGCTGGTATTGATGCCGCCCGATTGAGGATTATTAATCACGGTCATATTTCCACCGTTAAAATCAAACCAACCATAAGTCACAGGATATTCAAAATTCAAGGGAATGGCTACAGGGAAGCTGTTGGTCAGACGAATATCATCGAAGAGGAAGGTGAAATTCGCTGAACCATCACCCGGAGTGCCCAGATCGAAGATCAATACGACGCGGTTATATATATTAGCTGTATTGATGGCACTGCAATCGAATACCAGATCTTCCCAGTTATTTGCCATAGTGGTCACTACTTCCTTCTCAAAGTTCTGGCCCGGATTAGTTGAGTTCTCCACTTTCAGCAATACTTTGGCGCCGGCACGAGGTGAAAATACTTTCATCCGGAAAACCTTATTGGTAGAGAAGTCCATCGCTGAGGTCAGAGTCAGGAAACTTCCACCCCAAGGGTCGCCGGGGTTCTTGACCATGCGACAAACACGGGAACTCGTGTTGATACCACTTGATTGCGGGTTATTGATCACCGTTACTTGTCCACCATTGAAATCGAACCAACCAAACGTAGTGGTAGTAGATTCGAAAGTTAAAGGCAAGCTCAATGGTGCGGGAGGCAGGCTAGCCACTAACTCGAAATCATCCATGTGGAAGGTGAAATTCGCCGAACCATCACCCGGCGTACTCAACTCCCAGATCACAACAATCTTATGAAAGGATTGTGCGGTGTTGATAGTAGAGTAATCGAAGTAGAGATATTCCCATTGATTCGCTACGGTAGTGGTAGCGTCTCTTTCAAAATTGATGCCCGGATTGGTAGCATTCTCCACTTTCAACAACATCTTAGCACCTACACGAGGAGAGAAAACCTTCACTCGGAAGATCTTATTCGTGCTGAAATCAATGGCGCTACTTAAGGTGATCAAGCTTCCGCCCCAAGGTTGACCTGGACTCTTTACCATCTTCGCCACCTTGGTACTGGTATTGATACCACCCGGATTCGGATTATTCACGGTGGTCATATTTCCACCATCAAAATTGAACCAGTTATAGTTCAGTGTGGTGGATTGAAACGTAAGGGGTAATAACAGTGGATCAACGATCGTGAACGGAACCGTCTGCTCAGTAGTAGCCGCGCCACCACTCAGTGCCACTACACGAATGTTGTACGTACCTGTTGCCGTGTATAAACGTGATACGGTCTGCCCTTCCAGGAAACTCACCGGCACTTCGTTGGGCACATCGCCGAAGTAGACTCGGAAATTTGTTTCATATAGCGCTGAGGCGGAAACATTCACTCGATAATTATTGGCCGGATCAGCCGAAACGTTGACCTGCAAATTCGCCGGAGCACGGAATGACACCGTCAGCTGACGGGTCAGTTCTTTTGTTTTTCCATTCACGGAATAAGCAACGATGCGAACGTTGAATACTCCTTCGGGATAAATATGAGTGGTATTCTTACCAGCGTCGATGGTTGTGGCGGTAGCCGGACCATGTCCGTAGTAAACATCATACTTGACAGCCCCAACGCCGTTTGGCGTAATCGTCACCAAGCCGGAATTATCCTGTGTGATCTCAAACAGAACAGACAGTGAATCCGGTCCGTTGGCAGCTGCTACGAAGGATGTGTCTTCGTATTTTTCTTTCTTACAACCGATCGCGATCACCGCCATCAGGAGGAAAAGGGTTATGTATTTTATATAGCGCATAAGGCAAGTTTTAGAGGATTAGTAGTTGTTATTTTGACTCAACACTGAAATGTCAATCTCAATTTGCGGAATCGGGAACACCTCATGCTTATTTGTTTGGAAACCGGTGATCTTGGATGCAGCCTGACCGGTACGGACCAGATCGAAGAATCGCTCTCCTTCCATGGCCAACTCCAAGCGGCGCTCATCCCAGATCGCCGTACGAAGCGTAGTGCCGGTAGCACTGATGTTATTGTTCGTGTTTCCAAAAGCGCGTGCACGCACCAAATTCAAGTATTGCTGAGCTTTTGTATCGTTCGGAGTTGCAGAACGATTGAAGGCTTCCGCTGCCATGAGTAATACATCGGCATAACGGATCACTCTGAAATTGTTCTTGTAGTTCAACTCGATCTGGCCTGAAGTCTCTCCTTTACGAGGATGGTACTTCTGGTTGTACATGCCGGTATTCTTGTAAGGCGCCACCTGATAGGTGATATTGAATCCAGGGTTCGCATTCTTGTAAGCTTCGATATCCAGTATGGTAACCGATTTACGAAGATCCCCGGCGGCAAAAGCATTAGAAAGCGAAGCAGTCGGGAGATCGAAACTCCAACCGGAAGAGTAAGGCATCAGGGCATTGCCGTTCAGTCCGCGCACCCCTACCATCTGTACCATGAAATTTCCTTGTCCGCGATTCGGGCCTGCCCAATTGTAGTAAGGCGAATTATTTGAATGCTGGATCTCAAATACGGACTCCGTTCCGTTCTCACCGCTCGCCATAAACTGTGAACCGAAATTGGTCACCAGCGAAAAGGCATTGGACGTGATTACGCTCTCCAACGTTTGCGAGGCACTGTCGAACTTATTCTGATAGAGATATACTTTACCAAGTAAGGCCTGTGCGGCATATTTTGTGATACGCCCTTTTTGGACCTGAACAGCAGGAAGCACCCCGATTGCGGAAGTAAGATCCCGCTCGATTTGTGCATATACATCAGCTTTGGGTGCGCGCTGCAAACTACGTGATTCGCTCAGACTTAAGCGCTTGTCGACGAACAATGGAACATCGCCAAAGAAACGTACCAGGTGGAAATAATAATAGGCGCGCAGGAAGTATACTTCACCATACAAGGCATCCTTACCAGCGAAATCGATTGTTTTACCGGCCGGATTAGCTTGTTTGTACTGATGCATATAATTGGCGCGGTTGATACCCTCATAGGCTTCCTGCCACAATTCCGTAAGAATATTATTTACGGGTGTATGCGTAAAATCATCGATTTGCTGAAGGGCCAACACATCAGAAGCATTTTCACCGCCACTCGCTGCATCGTTGGTAGCAATATCACCGATAAGCGGAGCGCGACATAGCCACTGCATGGGCGTATACACGCTAACCGTCATTGTGCGGTAGTCCGACTCGGAGCTTAGATAATTCTTTTCCGTGATCTGAAAATCCTCTTTGGGATCGTACTCGATCCATTTCTTACAGGAGGACAGCGATGCCACTACAAGCGCACCGGCAAGAAGAGGAAGAAATTTATTTTTCATATGAAGTTCGTTTGTCAGTTTAAAGTTTGATGTCCAGTCCTACAGAGAATGTACGTGCCTGCGGATAGGCTCCACGATCCACGCCTGTATCCAGGATACCACCGGCGATCTCCGGATCGAATCCACTGTACTTGGTCAGCGTGATCAGGTTACGAGCCTGTGCATACACACGCACACTGCTGAAAGCCTTGCCGAGCATCTTCGTCGGAAGGGTATAGCCCAATTGGATATTCTTCAATCTGATGAAAGATCCATCTTCTACATAGCGGCTGGATACACGGATATTACTGTTCGCATCCGTGAAACTGTAGCGAGGATTGCGCGGATCATTCGTAGACCCTTCGCCTGTCCAGCGTGCCAATACACCACGATACTTGTTTGTGTAGTTCCCATTACGCTCCCAAGCGCTGTAGACATCATTTCCTACAGAAGCGTAGGTGAATGCAGTCAGATCGATTCCTTTGTAAGACAAATTAAGATTCCATCCGATCGTAAAGTCAGGGAACGGATCGCCGATCTTGGTCTTGTCGCGCGCATCGATCACACCATTACCATCGATATCTGCAAAGCGAATATCACCTGGTACCGCGCCGGCTTGAGCAGGTGCAGAAGCGATCTCAGCAGCATTTTGGAAAATGCCGATCGCCTGATGACCGAAGAAATATCCGGGTGTTTGTCCTTTTTCGAAGACGGTCACGCTCTGGTTCTGTCCGTTGAAATAATATCCACCGAAAATCTTAGCTGTTCCGTCTGTGTTGGTCGCCGTCACTTCATTTACAGCAGTTGTGAACGTTGCAGTGGTGTTGATCATCAGATCCTTTCCGATCTTATCGTTGTAGCCCAATGTGATCTCGTAACCCGATGTTTTGGTAGCACCGATGTTAGCTGTTGGGATGGGAACAGTACCCAAGTAAAGAGAAGCAGAAGGTGTGAACAGCAAGCCATCCACTTCGCGAGTGAACCAATCCGCTGTCAATGAGATCTTGCGCTTGAAGAGCAAGGCATCAAAACCGACGTTCGCCTGGATCTGCTTTTCCCAACGCAATGCGTTGTTCGCTGCAGAACCTACGGTAGCGCCGGGATAAAATACATCACCGAAGTTGTAACCGTTGCTGTTGGCAGTCGGGCCATAACTTGGTCCGCCTGTAACAATACCCACATACTGCGGATTAACGTTCTCGTTACCCACGGTACCATAGCTTCCGCGGAGTTTCAGTTGATCGACCCAGTCAGCCTTGAAAAACTTCTCTTTGCTGATCAACCAACCAGCAGAGCCGGAAACAAAGTTTGCATTCTTGTTGTCTGCACCGAATGCATAAGATCCGTCGCGGCGTACTGTAATTGACGCCAGGTATTTTTCCTGATAATCGTAGTTCGCACGAAGGAACTTGGAAAGGTTACGGCGGAAATACTGGTAATAGTATCCGGCGAGTGCATTGGAATTTGCGGCATTGTTGATACCGGTAGCAGCGGTGAAATCAGCGAATTCCCAACTGTTGAATGGAACATCCTGACGAGTGGCACCGGCAGCATTACCGGAAACCTTTGCCAATGAGAAACCGAGAACGGTCTCAAAATGATGATCTTCCTTCCAGGTGAAATCGTAGTTCGCGTAAGACTCCCAGGTGTAATTGAAGTTGCTGGTCTTCTCGTGCGATACGGTATTGAATCGTCCGGCCACAGTCGAACCATCCGGGTTCATGGAGTTATCAACGTTATTTATACCCCAGAAAACAAGCGGCGTAAAGTTGCGCGCGTTACCATCATACTTGGTATAACCGAAACGGGAAGTCAGCATGAGTCCGGGGCGGACTTTATACTGCAACTCCGCTTTTCCATACAGTTTGAACCCTATATTCTTATTATAGGTATTCTCCAGCTTCGTCAGCGGATTGAAAATCTCCGACAGGATCCGGGTACTGAATCCGTACTGTCCGACCGTATTGGCTACATTATTATTTACAGGAACAGTAGGATCATAGTTCAGGGCCGATCCCAAAATGGAGTTGAATGAATTTTCCTGCACCCCGCGTCCGTTCAGCATTACGGCAGACGTATTCAAAATGAAACGAAGACGCTTATTCAGATCAACATTGAAGTTTGCTGTCAGGTTGCCACGTTTGAAAAGTGATTTATCATCACCACCCACGATACCTCCTTGCTGCAGCAACCCGCCGGAAAGGAAATACGTAACCTGATCGGATCCGCCACGGGCAGATATATTATGTGTCTGAAGGGAAGCGCGCTGGAAAACCTGATCTTGCCAGTTGGTACCTACGCCGATGCCGCTGAGGTTAGGGAAAATAACCGGACCGCCGGCTACTGTACTACCCTCATTCACCATGGCTGCATATTCAGTCGCATTCAACAACCCTACCGTATTGGCTACTTCCTGCACACCATAGTTACTGTTGACGTTGATTTCAGCTTTTTGTCCCTTACGGCCGGAACGGGTCGTTACCACGATAACCCCGTTACCACCCTTCACACCATATATAGCTGAGGTGGCCGCATCTTTCAGCACGTTGATCGACTCGATCTCCGCTGCGTTGATGGAATTTAGATCGGTTAGGGTTTGAGGAACCCCATCGATCACGACCACCGGATCTGTACCAGAATAAGAAGGAATACCCCGGATCAATACAGTAGGCTTGGAACCGGGCGAACCGCTTTGGATCACATTCACACCGGCCGCACGACCCTGAAGCGCCTCCTCGGTCCGAACCGGGCGAAGCTTGTCGATGTCGGCTCCCTTTACGGTAGATATGGCGCCGGACACCTTAGTGACCTTCTGCGTACCATAACCTACCACCACCACATCAGATAAGGTGGAAGAACCGGCCAGACTTAGCTCAATACTCATAGGAGTGGAAGTAGCTTTCACCTCCACGGTCTCCATACCAGTATAGCTAACAGTAAGTGTCGATCCGGTAGAAACACCGGTCAACGTAAATCGGCCCTGGGCATCGGTCTGCGCAGACTGACTACCACCCTTGACCTTAACCGTTGCCCCTACCAGAGGCTCGGCATTAGAAGCATTCAGCACCTTCCCGGTGACTGAGATCGTCTGCGCCATGACCTGCAAAAGGGCAGCCATGAACAGACCTAAAAAAAAGATCTTTCTTTTCATACAGCAGTTGTTTAGCAATTCGGTTTTGAAATGGAAAAAACCTGAACAAGATTAATAAACCTTAATCAGGTGGAAAAAATACTGACTCCAACAATACTACATCGATTATACTAACTTATTGATTTTCAATTATTATATACTACATCAAGACTACTTCAAAAAGCATTATTTCACTCAACAATAAGTTTTCCTACCTTTTCGCCATGAAAATTACTTTGTTGAGGTGGTTACTGCTGCTGGTTGGACTTCCCGTATTCGGACAGAATACGATCGGCTTGCCAGATGTGGTGAATTACTCTAAAAAAACCTACGGGGGCGGACTTCAGAACTGGGACATCAGCCAGGATTCGAGTGGTATTATATATGTAGCCAACAATGAGGGGCTGTTAAGCTTTGACGGACGTTTCTGGAACCTGCACCCGCTGCCTAACCGGACCATCGCCCGGTCGGTAATGGCGGGCAGGGAGCATAAGATCTTCGTTGGCGGTCAAGATGAGCTTGGGTTTTACTACCCAGACGACTCCGGGCGGCTCAAATACGAGTCACTACTGAATAAGATCGCAGAGGGGGACAGGTCATTTGGTGATGTGTGGGATATCGTACAGGTCAATCAAGACGTCTGGTTCCGTTCAGCCCGGCGGATTTTTAAGTATAGCGGGTCGGCCATAGCTTCTTATCCTGCCGCCTCTGAATGGAGCTTCATGGGATCGGCAGGTGGAAAATTGTTTGCGCAGGACTTTGAGAAGGGCTTGATGACTTTTGAAAATGGCGCGTGGAGATCCGTTTTTTCTGAAGACCCTATACCGGTTGGAGATCTGATCACAGGTGTACATGCGTTAGAGGGTGGACAGTGGATGGTGGCTTGTCTGAAATCAGGATTGTTCAGTACAAATGGGGAAGGCCTGAAGCCGATGATGCATCAAGACCTTCAAGCCGTTCGCATGTCCAGGATCTATGCAACAAGCAGTCTGCCAGACGGACGATTTGCGTTGGCCACGAATACAGATGGATTATACATCATCGACCGAACCGGAAAACGTATCCAACATTTCAGCCGAAAGGAAGGCTTGCAGAACAACAATGTATTAAGTGTCCGGGCCGACAGGAACAACAACCTTTGGCTGGGACTGGACAACGGAATCGATTTTATCGCCTACAACAGCGCCATCAAACGCATCGACCCCACCGAGGGCAATGCCACTGCCTACACGACACTGATTCAAAACGGAACCCTCTATGTCGGCACCTCTAACGGTACGTGGATGACGAATTTGGAATCGCTAACGGATCTGAGTTTTAGCCAGCAGCCCTTTCAACGAATTGAAAATACGAATGGCCAAGCATGGTCCCTTTCTGAAATCAACAACCAGGTATTATTAGGACACCACGAGGGCATGTTCAAAATTACCGCCCGTACAGCATCCCCTATCCAAACCGGATTGGGATTTTGGAATTTCAAACCACTGAATACAACTTATCCGACCGATAAGATCCTTGCCGGAAATTATAAAGGGCTTCAATTCTTCAATTTCGATGGGAACCGATTCATCCCCGGAGAAACACTACTTCCCTTTGAAGAATCCTCGCGTTATGTGGTGATCGATGGAGAGAAAAACATATGGGTGTCTCATCCCTATCACGGCGTTTTCAGACTATTGAAGCAAGGAACATCCAACAACCAGTCCTGGAAAACATACACAGACAAAAACGGACTTCCATCCCGACTAAATAATCACATCTTCAAGATCCGCGAACAACTATTGGTCGGAACTGAAAAAGGTGTGTATCGATACGATCCCAAAACAGATCGATTTGAACCTGACCCCTCTTATGCAGAGTGGTTGGGTGATCAAAGCATCCGTTATCTGCAAGAAGATGCGCAGGGAAATGTATGGTTCATCCATGAGAAAACGGTGGGATGGGTCGACCGTTCAAAACCGAAACCCGTAGTCATGTACCTCCCAGAACTCAAGAAAAAACTACTGAGCGGATTTGAACTGATCTATCCGTACAATGAACAGAATGTGTTTTTAGCAGGGGAAGCGGGACTATATCATGTGAACCTGTTGAAATACCGACAACAACAGGAAAAAATTGAAGTAAGCATCCGGAGCGTTCGAACCGGACTACAAGGGGATAGTTTGATCTTTGGCGGATTTGGCTCATTGGAAAAAAGCAACCCCGATGCCATAAACCCCAATGAAAATAACATTCGATTCGAATTCAGCTCCCCACCCAACACAGACCCGGAGTCATTGGAATACAGCTATCGATTGGAAGGATTCGAAAACCGATGGTCGGAATGGACAAAACGTACCGAGAAAGAGTTCACGAATCTTCCACCCGGCCAATATCGTTTCGAGGTAAAAGTCCGTAACAACTTGGGGGCCGAATCGGAAATAGCTAGTTTCGTTTTCGAATTATTACCCCCCTGGTACCGAACACCATTAGCATGGATCATATACCTGCTGTTGGCCAGCGGGCTGATCGTCTGGCGGTATCGGTATCAACAGAATAAATTCAAAAAACAACAGCAACTCTTTGAAGAGGAACAAAAGAAGATGCAATACATCCTCGAACTGGAGAAAAGTAAAGCAGAGGGCGCACTCATAACAGCCCGAAGTCAGAACCTCGAAACAGAGATACAGTTCAAAAACGCTGAGCTGGCCGCATCTGCCATGCACCTCGTAAAAAAAGGTGAACTCATCACTCGTCTGAAAGCTGAATTGAATCAACTGATGCGTCGAGTGGATGTTCCGGCCGCACAGACAGAGGTGAAGAAAATGATCAAACAACTGGAAGACGATGAGCAGATCGATCAGGAGTGGGATCAATTCGCCAAACACTTTGACAAAGTTCACAGCGATTTTGTGGTTCACCTCAAAACGAAACACCCCGACATCAGCGCCAGCGAAGTAAAACTATGCTCCTTCCTGCGAATGAACCTGAGCTCGAAAGAAATCGCACAATTACTCAATATTTCAGTAAGAGGCGTCGAGATCAGTCGGTACCGACTGCGAAAGAAATTGAATTTATCCAGCGGAGACAATCTCTTTGATTACCTGATCGGACTGCAATCCTCATAAACAAACTCTTCTCATGCATCAAACGATACTATTTGCATTATTGCTACTATCCGCAGTCACAAAGGCACAGGTGATCAGAGGAAAGGTAGTGAATGCTGCGAACGAACCACTAGCCGGAGCAACCATCAGCTGGCTGGGCAGCGCGAATGGAACAAGAGCCGGAGAGACGGGTGAATTTGAGATCGACTTGATCAATCAGCCAATAAAAAAACTCATCGCCAGTCATGTCGGTTATCTGCCCGACACCGTCGAAATAACTGACAAGACCTTTGTGCAGTTTCAGCTGAAGCAACCCAAAACTATGAGCGAAGTGATCGTCCGCTCCCAACCGGCAGGTGTTATCATTTCTGATAAGCTCACCATCAAGACCGAACAGATCACCCAAACCGAACTTCGAAAAGCTGCCTGCTGCGATCTGGCCGGTTGCTTTGAGACGCAAACGACAGTACAGCCACAGACAACCAACGTCATCACCAACTCCAAAGAACTGCGCATACTGGGTCTCTCCGGGGTTTACAACCAGATCCTGATCGACGGGTTTCCCCTCATTCAGGGGTTGACCTATACCTATGGCATCAGCAGCATCCCAGGCACCGTGGTCGATAATATTTATGTCGCCAAAGGTGCCAACAGTGTGCTGCAGGGTTTTGAAAGCATGAGCGGACAGATCAATATAGAAACAAAAGATCCGGATCAGACCGACAAACTATTGCTGAATACCTACATGAATAATTTTCAGGAAAAACACGTCAACGCCAATTACGCCTTTCAAAAAGGTAAATGGAGCAACCTGACCGCTTTTCATACCGTACAGCCTGCAAAAAAGATCGACCGCGATAAGGACAACTTTCTTGATGTGCCTCAACTCACCCGATACCTGCTCTCCAATAAATGGAAATATGGCAATGAAGAAGATTGGGGATGGAGCAGTCGAATCGGACTGCGGATATTGAACGAAAAACGCGTAGGTGGTCAAACCGATTTCAATCCGAAACAAGATAAAGGCAGTACCGATGTTTACGGCCAAAATGTACAGATCGATCAGGGGGAGTGGTGGACCAAATCGGCCTATCGCTTCAACGATAAGCACAACATCACCTTGTTCATATCCATGTTTCGCCAGCAACAGAACTCCTACTTCGGATCCGTGAAATATGATGCCCGTCAAACCAACCTCTACACCAACCTCCAGTACGAATTCACCTACGGACCGCATGATCTGAAAACCGGGATCAGCTATCGATCACTCAGGCTGATCGAAAACATTGATTTCACGGATGCGTTCTTGGGAAGAACCTATGATGGGAATTATAAACGTCTTGAAAGCATTCCGGGCGTTTTTGCCGAAAACACGCTACGTCTACTGAATGACAAGATCACCTGGATCATCGGTATCAGAGGTGATCAGCACAATCAATTCGGATTTCAATTCACACCCCGAACAACTTTCAAGTATGATATCAACCCCAAAACGATCCTTCGAGCCAATATCGGTACCGGCTGGCGCACGGTGAATTTATTTTCTGAGAACATCGGTTTATTGGCCAGCTCCAGAAATATTCAATTCGCAGAGCCGCTCGATCCGGAAAGAGCATTGAACATGGGGATCAACTTCACACAAAAGTTTGAAACGAAAGATAAAAATCTGACAGGCTTTATCAGCATCGACTACTACAGAACAGCTTTTCAAAATCAGATCTTTCCGGATTACGACACCGATCCGACCCTGGCCATCATCAAGAACTTCCGCGGCACCAGCCGTAGTAATGGATTTCAGGCAGATCTCAATCTGAAAATTTATCAGCGGGTGGAATGGAAAGCGGGGTACAATTTTCTGGATGTGTATCGGATGATCGATGGGGAAAAAGAATTACTGCCCTTCAATGCGCGTCATAAATTCCTGACCAGCGTGAATTATAAGCCGCTGACCAATCGATTTCAGTTCGATATGAACTTGCATTGGTATGGAAAGCAGCGCTTGCCCGATACCCGTTCAAATCCGACGGGGCTACAACGACCTGATTTCTCCAGGTCTTACTCTACCTTGAACACTCAATTCACCTACAATTTTAAGAAGTTCGAGGTGTATATAGGCTGTGAAAACATTTTTGATTTTAGACAACTGCAACCGATCATCAGTTGGGAGAATCCATTCAGTCTCTATTTCGACACCTCTTCTGTTTGGGGACCGACGCGCGGAAGAGAAGTTTATATGGGCGCTCGATTTAAATTGACCAATCCTTGATGTCTGCATTCATGGTATCTAGTACGCGATGAATCAAATAAAAAAATCCCGCCAGGTGGCGGGATTTTAATTTCATGAAGCAGAAAATATCGTTAGAAATTTCTACGAATGGGCTGGTCAGGGATTCAGTTTCCAGGTATATGTGTAGCCGGTGGTGGTATTTCTGGGTCCCCAATATGAATAACTGCCATCCTTGAAAACGGCTTTGGCGTATAGCTTATTATTTCCGGGAATGGCCCAGGTGACACGCTTATCCCAAGGGGCGATCGACCCGCGATAATTACCATTGATGTAGATATCGATGTTGTGATCGGTCCAGTTATCAATAACCACATCACTGTATTCCATCCCGTAAACTTCGCCACTTTCCTTAGCGCCTTTTTTGGCAGCGTTGGATTTGGGCCCTTTGTTTTCATTTGAGGGACGGCTCAGTGCCGCTACGTCAGCGTTAGGTGCAGACTCTGCCTTCGATTCAATCACTTCTTTTTTGAGTTCAGGTGATTTGCCCTGTGCATGGATAACAAGGCTCAAGAGCAGCAGCGCCGTTGAGAACAGAATTGTTTTTTTCATTTTTTTCTTTTAAGATGAGATGTAGGATACAATCTTACTTAAAATTCATAAGATTGGAGATTCAATTTTATATTAAGGTCAACTCAACTGATAAAAATGAGCCCGTTCCGGGTTTGGACTGGTATTCAAAGTCCCCTTTATGATGAGCGACCCGATTTTGAATGGACCTCATTTCGACGCTGAGCCGTATTTGCTCCGGCTCCAATCCGTCACCATCCAATGCATCCGTGAAAAGTATTCGGTCACCCTTTTCCATAACAGCGATCTCCATATTATTGGCTAGCTCGCTATCCCGCACTTTATCTGCCTGTGTTTCAGAAAGGGCGAAGCCGATTACCTTTATCAAAAGCCTTACTATGCCATTCGACCTCCAAGCCTTTCGGAAATTGAATATCAGCCGCGCCCGCAATGGATTCAAATGTTACGACAACCAGCCGCTCACCTACTGGACCACCGCCTTGGCTGGAGAGGTAGGCGAACTCTGCAACATGATCAAGAAAATGGAACGCGTTCAACGCGGCGGCATCGATGGCGGCAGCAGTTATACGGCCAAAGACATCGATAAAGAGATGCTGAAAGAAGAGATCGGCGGCATTGCCATCTATTTGGATTTACTTGCTTCGTTGCTGGATATTGATCTTCAGGAAGCGATGGTGGACACGTTCAATGAGAAGTCGGAGAAGTACGGGTTTCAAGAACGTGTAGAAAGTAAAAGGCAGAATGTTTAATTTCTTCATTCTACTTTAAACCTTCTACTTTCCACGCAGGGTCCGCCTGCTAGCCGGGAATCCGCGAAATATACTTCTCGATTTGTTTGATCTGATCCACGATCTGGGGCGTGGTGGGTTTCAGTGCTTTGGCTTTACGGAAAAAGTCTTTTGCCGCACGGAACTCGCGTTTGTTCATCATCAGACTGCACATCTGTAGATAACCCGCTGCCTGATTTTCTTTATCGGGTAATCCTTTGCGCAGGGCAGAGCGGATATAACTTTCTGCTTGCTTGAGATCATTTTTTTGCATGGCCAGCATGCCCATCTGTAACAAACTCGCGCCTTCGGCTTCTTTCATGGGCATTCCCAGGTCGAGGCCTTTTTTCATCATCTTTTCCGCGCCGTCGTAGTCCTGCTTCATCATGGCCAGGTTGCCCTTGAGGGTGTAATAAACCGAGCGGATGGGCTTATAAAGCAGATTGGGGTATTTGATGGAGGCGAGGATCTTTTCGGCGCCTTCCATATCGCCGCTTTCCATGTATTCCTGGATGAGGCGGAGTGGACCGAAAAAGAAATGTCCGGCGATCAGGATCACGCCGATCAGATACAGCAGAAAGGAGGGCCAGAAAGAGGTGGAATAGTTCACGTATCCGCCCAAAAGCAGCAGTACGACACCCAGCGGCAGACGGTATTTAATGAGGAGATTGTAGAGTTTCATGTTGATTGGTCTGGTCTGCGAAAATACAATATGTTGGGGGACGGATATTGACAATAATTCATCCTTCACCTTTTATCCCTGCCTGCCGGCAGGCCTTCAGGGAAATTGGATAGGGTCGAAATCGATTGTAAGATTAGGGACCTAATCGGTATCGAATAAATACGAGGAGTTTTCCGAAAATGTTGCTTGTTACGTATGTCTGGATACGTAACTGCATTTGTAAAATGACTAAAAGAGTCGTTAAACTACTGAGTTTACCTTATTGGTTGAGGGACTTGAGATGGTTTAGATAGTTGAGGATTGACTAAACTTCCTCAACTATCTAAACTCTATAAACTTTACTCGCGGCCTCTTCCTTTAACCGGCGCAAATCCCGGATGAACCCACTCGCTACCCTCGTATATTCTTGATCAACAGCGGCTTCTGAATACCCTTTTCCCTGATCCTCCAGAAAGGCAACACCCTTCTTTAGGGCCGTCACGCCCACCACCCCCAGGGCAAACTTGAGCTTATGGGCTGCCTCTCCGATGCTCTTTCGGTCGCCCTTTGCCACCATTTGCTCCATCTCGATGGTGATCTCATCAACCGACTCAATAAAAGATTTAAGCATGGTTTTTATGAAAGCCGGATTACCGTTGCCCACCCGATTCAAATAAGCTATATCAATGGCGACTCCCCCTGTATCTGGCTGTTGACCGGCAGCAGACTCCGCCTCGGAAGCAACTACGTCAGGCTTCAGTGACTTCATTAATACTTGCAGCAACTGAGTCGACTCAAAAGGCTTCGATAAGGCATCGTTCATACCCGCCTGTAAATAATTTCTACGATCCGATTCAAATGCATTAGCCGACAAGGCAATGATCGGAACAGCAGCCCGCTCCGAGTCAGGCAATTGCCGTATCGAACGCGTGCATTGGATCCCATCCATCACCGGCATCTGAATATCCATCAGGATCAGATCATATGTAGAATCACTGGCTTTCTTCAACCCCTCCACTCCGTCGAGCGCCATCTCCAATTCAATGCCCCACTCGAGGGTCATCTCCTCCACTAGAAATCGGTTCAGCGGCACGTCCTCCACCAATAAGATCCGCTTGCCTTTCAACCGCTCGATCAGCGGACCATTAGACTGAGCGGCTGCAACAGAGGCCGCTTCCATAACAGCTTGCAGGGGCAGATAAAGCCGGAAGGTCGAGCCCGCTCCAAGATTACTTTCCACTTCGATTCGTCCGCCCATCAATTCGGAAAGCTCCTTGCAGATCGTCAACCCCAGACCGGTACCGGGCCTATCGGTTTGTACGCGACTATGCGCTTGAACAAAAGGCTCAAATATTTTTTCCAGCGAATCCGCTTCAATACCGATACCCGTGTCTGCGACCCGAAAACAGATACCCGACGCATGGGCCTCCACAACCAGTTGAACAGACCCGCTATCCGTAAATTTCAAGGCATTCGACAAGATATTTCCCAGTATCTGACTGATGCGATTCACATCCCCATTAAAGTATGTAGGCAATGCTTCTTCCACCTGCAAGGTTAGCAAAAGCCCTTTTCGTTGGGCCGGCTCCCGACAGAGATCCAGTAACCCTTGCATCCGCTCGCGCAGATCGAATACCTCCGGATGTAATTCCATTTTTCCCGAGCCGATCTTTTCGATGTCCAACACTTCATTCACGATCGCCACCAGCGACTGTGCCGACTGACGAAGCAACTGCGCATATTGCTCCTGTTTTTCATCCAACACCGTCCGCTGCAACAGATCCGCCAATCCCAATATCCCGTTCATGGGCGTGCGCAATTCATGACTCACCCTGGCTAAAAAAGCCTCTTTCGCCTGCGCATTTGCCTCTGCTTCCTGCTTGGCACGCTGCAAAACCGCTTGTGCCTGCTTGATGGCGGTAATGTTCATACCGTAGCCGATCACCAGATCTACCTGCCCCTGCTCATTCACCACCGGAAACATTTTTCGGTAATGATTTTCCGTTTCACCGGCGGGATTGATCAGCTCTTCCTCCCATTCAGCCTGCAATTGTGTTTCGATGGCTCGGTTAAAGGCCGCACGACGCTCTTGAAAGATCGAATAGGGTCGGCCTCGGTAGTCGCAATATTCTTCGTCATTTTTGTTGATGATCCAGGCTCGAAGCTCCGGATTTTGAATGCCCTGCGGATTGACAAAAAGATATCGATGGTCCTTGTTGAAAACCGCGATGTCGGCCGGAATGTTGTTGAGAATTTGCTCATAGAACAACCGCTGCTTTTCGATCTCTGTTTGCCGCACCTGCCTTTCCCGTATCTGCGTGATCTTAATGCCCACCACCGCAGCCAGTGTGGTCATTATAGACAGATGTTTGTTAGTGAAAAAACGCTTTTGGGGGTGCTCACTGTCAATGATACCGATCACTTTTCCTTTGCTGAATATAGGTACGGTGATCTCTGACTGTCCCGACACCTTATCTGAAACATATCGGAGATCGGTTGTTACATCATCGATCACTTCGGCCTTGCCACTTTGTGCAACACTGCCCACAATGCCAACACCTAAAGGCAATTCCATGTAATCATTGATCTCATTCCCTGCAGGCGCTTTTGGTCCCCATGCCGCCCGCTGCTGCAAAACCCCCTTTTTTTCGTCGAGCATGTAAATGACACAATCGTAAAAATCCAGATAGGCGATACAATTTCTGGCTACCTCCCAAAGAATCTCCTCCTCGGTCTCCTGCTCATACAGCGTGGAGATGAATCGATTCAGTACGCGTTGAATATCGAGCTCTTCATTCATTGGCCAAACGAGATAAGATCTCCTGATAAACCCACATATAAGCAACAATCTGGCCATCTTGCTTGATAAGCGTATGATCACGTGACAATAACCTCCCGTCACGCAGACGAATGATCTCCCCGAAAACCGGCTCACCTTTTTCATAGATGTCAAGGATCCGGTCCATAAAAGCCGTCGGCTCCATGAACACCTCCTTGAAGTGATCAATCAGATCAGACCCGCTTTGCCCCACCAACTGTTCAGGCGTTAACCCAGGATGGACCAGTCCACAAAAAACCTCGTTCGCAAACAAAACCCGCCGATCCGGAGAAACGACAACAACCCCCTGATGAAGGGCAGCAAGGACAGATGGAAGTAAATGTGGGATCATATAAGAACTATCCGAAATATACCGATTTATCCAACTCCGGCCCTTGAAGACCAATCCGTTATCAGCGTGCAGAAAATGACAGGTACGTACAATCGCTTATCAAATAAATAAATTATACGCATAAAATGATCTTAAATTACGTATAAACTACTAATATTGGACTTATATCAGTATACCTTGAAAAAAATCCGCCTTTTTTTGGTTGATGATCATCGAATGATGATCGATATGTGGAGCGCCCTACTTGGGAGCGACCCACGTTTTGAGGTGGTTGGTTACGCATTAGATGGCAATTCTGCCATAGAAAAGATCCGCCAGCAACAACCACAGGTGGTACTGATGGATATTACTCTGCCCGGGCAATCCGGCATTGAGATCACGAAAGTGGTCAAGGAAGAGATTCCCGGGGTGCGGGTACTGGCCGTTTCCATGCACAATAACACGATGCTAATCAAGCAGATGCTAAGTACCGGCGCATCCGGCTATGTGTCCAAAACCTCCGGATTCGAGGAGATGAGCCAAGCTATATTGACCGTGGCTAATGGTCAGCACTACATCAGCGACGACATCAAAGAATTGATCACGGCCGAACTGATCAACCCGGAAACCCAACCCACAGCCGCGAAACTCAACCAACTGACCAAACGGGAAATGCAGATTGTGGAGATGCTGCGCGACGGACTTACCTCCAAAGAGATCGCTGAAAAACTATTAATCTCCAACCGAACCGTAGAAGTACATCGCTACAACATCTTTCGAAAACTCGAGGTCAATAATGTGGTCTCGCTGATTAAACTGGTGAATGAGAACCGCTATTAATGTTAAAGGGTGAAGGGTGAAGGATGAATTTTTTCACCGTTCAACCAAACATTTCAGAGACTTTCCGGTACCGATAATCGAAGATCTGCTCCAGCTTTTGCCGTACGAATAACCGATCGGCAATCCAGCCGAGTAATCCGAGAGGGATCTTATAGTGCACGATGTCCGTCATCTCCACGCCGCCTTCCACTTCGCGAAAATGATGCTGGTGATGCCAAAGCGCATACGGGCCGAACCGCTGCTCGTCGATGAAATACTTGCCTTCCACCACATGCGTGATCTCCGTCATCCAATACATCGGAATGCCCAATACCGGCGATACCCGGTACTCGATCAGTTGCCCCGCATACATGCGTGCGGGCCGCCCCTTCGATAAAATGTGAAAGCCCATTCCGTCCGGAGTGATCTTGGCCAGATTACCGGGATCAGAAAAAAAATCCCATGCCCTTTCCAAGGTGATCGGCAAAACCTGCACTCGTCTCAAACTGCGCGCCTGCATACGTAGTATTCTTTTACTTTCGTTCAATAACCATTCGTTACGCTAAAAGTTCAACGCATGTCGACCCGCACACTACTCGCTCAAAAATTTGAAGAGGCCTACGAAAAACTGAATGATGCGCAAAAAGAGGCGGTGAACACCATCGAAGGACCCGTGATGGTGATCGCCGGTCCGGGTACCGGTAAAACCCAGATCCTGGCCAGCCGCATCGGAAAAATCCTGCTGGAAACCGACGCCCAACCACAGAATATCCTATGCCTCACCTTCACCGACGCCGGTGTGGTGGCCATGCGCGAGCGACTCATACAATTCATCGGCAGCGACGCGTATAAAGTCAACCTGCACACCTTCCACTCGTTTTGTCACCACGTCATACAAGAGAATCTTCGCCATTTCAACAAACGAGAACTGCAGCCCCTAACCGATCTCGAACGTATACAGGTGATGAAAGAACTGATCGATCGGTTCCCCAAAGGCCATCCCCTCAAGCGATACAAAGGGGATGTTTATTACGATCTCGATAACCTCACCCACCTCTTTTCTGCGATTAAACGAGAAGGATGGGAGGTAAATTGGCTACAGGAACAGATCGATCGGTACGTGAAAGATGTCATTCCGGTAACAGACGGACTCTACAACAAACGGGAACAGAAAAAAGGAAACTTCCAACTCACGGTTAAAGGAAAGGCGGAAATAGAGCGGATGGAAAAATTAAAAGCCGCCATCGCGGGATTTCCCGATTATCAATCACTGCTCGATAAAAAACACCGCTATGATTTCGATGACATGATCCATTGGGTCATACGCCTATTCGAAACCGAAACAGAGATCCTCCTCGGCTATCAGGAACAATATCAATACTTGCTGGTCGATGAATATCAAGACACCAGCGGTTCACAGAACCGGATCGTGGAACTCCTGGCCAGTTACTGGGAAGAACAACCTAATCTGTTTGTGGTGGGCGACGATGATCAAAGTATATACCGATTCCAAGGGGCCAACCTGATGAACCTGATGACCCTGGCAAATCGTTACGAAAAAGATCTGCGAAGAGTGGTACTCACCAAAAACTACCGAAGCGTTCAGCCCATTTTGGACGCAGCAAAGGGGCTCATTGAAAACAATCAACAACGACTGATTCACCAGTTCGAAGGACTTAGTAAAGAATTGATCGCCGATGGTAAAGAGACCAAAGCCCTTCAGCTCCTTCCCGAACTCCGCACCTATGAAAGTGAACTGGCGGAACAGGCACACATCGCCGCCTCGATCAAAAAGCTGATCGAACAAGGCATCAAACCCGGAGAGATCGCGGTGATCTACAGAGAACATAAGCTGGGTGACGAATTGATGAAATTCCTCCAACAGGAATCCATCCCCTACTACGTAAAGCGTTCGATCGATCTGCTGCAAGATCCTTTTATCAACCAAGTACTGAACATCCTTCGTTATTTAGCCGCAGAGCAAGACAACCCCTATAGCGGCGAGTACCTGCTATTCGAGATCTTACATTATCCGTATTTCGGAATTCGTCCCTTCACCATCGCTAATCTCTGCTACGAACTGGCTGAGATGCGCAACAAGAAAAAAATCGATAAAACAATACGCGGGCATCTCAACGGGTTGATCGAAGAACATAGCGGCACCTTGTTCAGTAACGACGATCAAACCAACAAACTGCTCTCCCTCGCTCGCTTCCTGGAATCAGCCCAAACTAAACTGCATGAAGAGAACCTGCACCATTGGTTCGAATTCATTCTCAATGAAAGTGGACTATTACCCTGGGCGATGAGTCAGCCCGACCGTGTATGGCAACTCCGAAAACTCAGCAGCCTATTCGATTATCTGAAGGAAAGCACCCAACGAAACCCCGAGATCAAATTGGGCGAATGGATGGAGCAGATCCGGTTAATGAAGGAAAATGAGATCCGCCTTTCGCTCGTGCAAACGACTGGTAAGGATACGGGGGTGAACCTCATGACTTGTCATGGTAGCAAGGGACTGGAATTCGAGTACGTATTTCTGATGGGCGCCCGAAACGATGTATGGGAAGGAAAACGAGACAACAATAAAGGATTCCGTTTGCCCTCTACCGTATTCGAAGAAGAAAGCGATGCGGAAGCCGTCGAGGAACTTCGTCGACTTTTCTTTGTATCCGTCACCCGCGCAAAAAAACATCTATATATCTCTTATCCGAAGGTGAAACACAATGGTAATCTGATCGAACCCTCACAGTTTTTTGAAGAAGCGAAAAGAACACTCTCTTTAGAGCCTGTAGATATTCGGTTAGGTGCGGAAGAAGAAACCCGGTTTGCCTCGCTTCGGTTTGGCATCGTACGAAAGCCGGTGATCGATCCGGCAGAGCAGGATTGGGTCGACAAGCAACTCGGGCAATTCGTCATGAATGTGACGGCGCTGAACAACTACCTCGATTGCCCACTCAAATTCTATTACAACAACCTGATCCGCGTTCCTTCTGCGAAATCAGAAGCCGCTGAATTTGGTACGGCCGTGCATGAAGCCCTGAAGGATTTCATCAACCACATGATGGGGAACGGCAAGCGCTATCCGGACGCAGACTACCTCGTACAACAATTCCGATACCACTTGTATTCGGGCAGGGATATATTTACCAAGGAAAGTCTGAAACGTTTTCTGGAACATGGCGAAACCGTACTGCGCGCGTATTACGATAAGTACTATCAGCCGGCGCCTGTTGATGATTTCATCCTCACCGAAACACCACTGCGTGGCGTGGTTGTGAACGGTATTCCGTTGAAAGGATTTACCGACAAGATCCAATTCTGGGGCAACGATATTATCATCAGTGATTTCAAGACGGGTAAGCACAGCAAGTCAAGGGGAAGAGGTGATTTCGACCGACCCGGAGGTAAGCATCAGCCATTGGGTGGAAACTATTGGCGACAAGCCGTATTCTACAAGATTCTGGTCGATCACCTGCCCGGAAAAAACTGGAACGTATTGGAAGCCTGTTTCGATTTCGTGGAGCCCAACGACAGTGCCGGATTCGATCGGGAACGCATCGAGATCGGAAAAGAAGACGTGGACTACGTTACCCAACAACTTTCAGCTGTTTGGCAACAGATCCAAAACCGTGAATTCACCACCGGCTGCGGGAAGAAGGATTGTCATTGGTGCAATTTTACAAAGGAACATAAGCTGTATGCCTCTGTTATAGAGACGGATGAGGAGGTGAAGGGTGAAAGATGAAGGGTGAAGAATAAACAGAAATTTTAGATTTCATCATTCACCATTCATCCCTCAACCAATTACCTTTGTCCGAATGCGCGTACGCCCGTTTCTTTTTTTCCTACTCACCGCCTTGGTTACAACGATCACGTTACTGACCCCCACCGGTTGCGCCAATATCATTCCTCCAGAGGGAGGTCCTCGCGACACAATTCCGCCCGTGTTATTGAAGGTTGTGCCTGCCGATCGGTCCACCCAAATAAATACGAACCGCGTCGTGTTCACATTCGACGAATTCATTGAGCTGCAGAATGCACAACAGGCTGTGATCATCTCGCCACTTCCGGCAACGCCTCCAACGATAGAAGGTAAATTGCGGGAAGTATCAGTACGCCTACGTGATACGCTAGAACCGAACACCACCTATACCATTGATTTCGGTAGTGCGATCAAAGATTATAATGAAGGAAATGTGCTGAAAGATCTTCGTTATAGTTTTTCTACGGGCGATCGATTGGATTCCGGACGGATCAAAGGAAAGGTATTGATGGCCGAAAACGGAAAGATCGATACCACCCTCATTGTGATCCTTCATCGAAGCGGTGCTGATTCAGCCATCGTGAATGATCGTCCCGCTTACATCACTCGACTGAATGGAAAAGGAGAATTTGAATTCGGGCAGTTACCCGAACGATCGTTTCATCTGTATGCGATCAAGGATGACGGCGGTATGCGTCGTGTTATGGGCGATGACCAGCGCGTGGCATTTGCCGACAGTTTGGTAGCTTCTTCAAATGATCCGAAAAAAATTACACTTTACGCCTTCGACCTGAAACCGAAAACGAGTACAGCACCTCCTAATACCGCACCGATCGTAACACCAGGCGTAAAAGGGAAACCCGGCGGAACAGCAAATGACAGACGCATTCGTTATACCAATAACCTGAGTGAAGGCAAACAAGATCTGCTTCGTCCGTTTGAGCTGACATTGGAACAACCACTCATCCGTTTCGATACAGCCGGCATTCGATTATTTACCGACAGCGCCTATGTGCCCGTCAGTAACTATGTTGTTACCCTCGACAGTACCCGACGCAAGATCAGCTTGACTACTCCTTGGGCCGAGAATGTGTTATATAGAGTTGTAGTGGACAAAGACGCGCTGAAGGATACACTGGACCGACAACTGCTTCGCGGAGATACGATCTCTTTCAACAGTAGAAAAAAAGCGGACTACGGAAAACTCTCTATCCGTTTACGCAATATGCAAGGCACAGCAGAGGAGGGAATCAAAACAGAACCGGTGATCCAATTGGTCTCCAATGATGTGATCGTGGCGGATGCCAAACTGGGAAGCGACGGTCTGTTTAGAAGAGATCTTTTTCTACCCGGTACGTATGAGCTACGTATCCTCTTCGATCGAAACGGTAATGGCAAATGGGATAGCGGACAATTATTCCCTTCCCGTATACAGCCTGAACGCGTTCGTCTGCTCGAGAAAAAAATAACAGTGAAGGCGAACTGGGAGAATGAATACGAACTATAGTTGAGGGGATGAGGAGTTGAGAAGTTGAGCCACATGTCCAAACCTCAACTCCTCATCTTCTCACCTACTGACGTATTTCTCCACCGGTAATCGATTCTGAAGACTCCGCGCCAAGGTCATTTCATCTGCATATTCGAGTTCTCCGCCGAAGGAGATGCCGCGGGCGATGGTGGTGACGCGAATGGGCGATCTATCCGGATCTGAATTGATTTTTTTCTGAATATAGTAGATCGTCGTATCGCCCTGTATGGTGGGATTTAGGGCAAAAATGATCTCTTCCACTTCATCTTTTTGAATGCGCTCCAAAAGTGATTCGATCTGCAGTTGGTCCGGGCCGATGCCATCCAGTGGCGAGATGAGTCCGCCTAACACATGATACGTTCCATTGAATTGCGAGGTGGATTCAATAGCGATCACATCCCGTATGCTCTCCACCACGCAGATGCAGGTCTGCTTACGCATTGAATTGCTGCAAAAAGAACATACATCGCCATCAGAAATATTATGACAACATCGGCAAAACTTGATCTCGTTGCGCATCTTTTGCAACGAATCAGCCAGAAACTCCACTTGCTTGGCATCCTGCTTCAGCAAATGCAACACCAAACGCAAGGCCGTCTTTTTCCCTACGCCCGGCAATTGAGAAAAAGCCTGCACCGCTTGCTCCAATAAGGCAGAAGGAAGATTCATGGCACGAAGTTAATCTAGCCGACCCACTCCCATCCCCTCAACTTCTCAACGCTTAACCTTCAACCTCTCATCCCTCAACCTCTCATCTCTCATCCTCTCATCTCTCAACGAAAAACGCCGTGAAAGGCGTTTTTCCCTACTTTCGTGCTCCAGGCGGATTTGTTTATTGTTCAGACTGTAAAAAACCGAACTAATAAACGTGCAAAACCTCCCGGTTTCCCCTCGCGTTTACAGTTCACAATGAATCGACGATGAAAACGATCCAAGATTGTTTACGCGCCCGTATACTCGTGATTGACGGAGCCATGGGCACCATGATCCAGCGGCATAAGCTCACGGAAGCCGACTACCGAGGCGCCCGGTTTGCCGACTGGCCCACCGACCTCAAAGGCAATAACGACTTGCTTTGCCTGACCAAACCCGAACTGATCACGGCCATCCATCGGGAATACCTCGATGCGGGTGCCGACATCATTGAAACAAACACCTTCAGTTCTACCTCCATCGCCATGGCCGATTACCAAATGGAATCGCTGGCCTATGAACTGAATGTGGAAGCAGCTCGCTGCGCTAAGAAAGCCGTCTCCGACTGGTATCGCGATAATAAAACCGACAGCGACGAGCACCCGAAATTCGTAGCCGGCTCCATCGGTCCGCTGAACAAAACACTCTCCCTTTCCCCCGATGTGAACAATCCCGGTTACCGGGCGATCCATTTTGATGAAGTCGTGGAGTCGTATACCGAACAAGTGCGAGGCTTACTCGATGGCGGCGTAGATATTATCCTCGTCGAAACCATCTTCGATACCCTGAATGCAAAAGCAGCCATCTATGCCATTCAAAAACTGGCAGATGAATCCGGTATCCCGCCACTTCCCATTCTGATCAGCGGTACCATCACGGATGCATCGGGACGAACCCTGAGCGGACAAACACTCGAGGCCTTCTATACCTCCGTGATGCATGCCAACCCCCTGAGCGTAGGACTTAACTGCGCTCTCGGTGCCAAAGAAATGCGTCCGCATATCGAAGAGCTCTCCCAATTGGCAAGTTGTTTTGTCTCCGCCTACCCTAATGCCGGCTTGCCCAACGCGATGGGTGAATACGATGAACATCCGGAAGACACCGGACATTATCTGGAGGACTGGGCCCGCAACGGATGGGTGAACATCGTGGGCGGATGCTGTGGAACTACACCCGATCACATCCGTCACATTGCTGAACAAGTGAAGACGATCAAACCCCGCCCACTCCCCATATTACTTGACACACTGACCGAAACTGAAGAAGCATAATTACCATGGCCGAACGGAATCAGATCAAACCCTACTTACGGTTATCCGGACTCGAACCGCTGGTCGTTCGACCCGAAACCAACTTCGTAAACGTCGGCGAACGTACCAACGTCACCGGCTCCAAGAAATTCGCACGGCTTATACGTGAGAATCAATACGAAGAAGCCCTCAGTGTAGCCCGTCAACAAGTGGAAAGCGGCGCACAGGTACTCGATGTGAATATGGATGACGCCCTCCTTGATGGAAAACAGGCCATGGTCACCTTCCTAAACCTGCTGCAGAGCGAACCTGATATCGCGCGCATCCCCATCATGATCGACAGTTCCAAATTCGAGATCATTGAAGCCGGACTGAAATGCGTACAAGGGAAATGCATCGTGAATTCGATCTCCCTCAAAGAAGGAGAAGAGAAATTTCTCGAGCAAGCACGAATCTGCAAACGATTCGGCGCCTCCGTGATCGTGATGGCCTTCGATGAAAAAGGCCAAGCCGATACCAAGAACAGAAAAGTGGAGATCTGTCAGCGCGCGTATGATCTGCTTACGATAAAACTGAATTACCCGCCACAAGACATCATCTTCGATCCGAACATTTTTGCAGTCGCTACCGGACTCGAAGAACATAACAATTACGGTGTCGATTTCATCGAAGCTACCCGGGCCATCAAAAAAAGAATGCCGCTCACCCATATAAGCGGTGGGGTCAGCAATTTGTCTTTCTCTTTCCGTGGAAATGAACATGTCCGCGAAGCCATGCATGCCGTTTTCTTATTTCATGCCATACGCGCTGGTATGGATATGGGTATCGTGAACGCCGGACAACTAGCGCTGTACGACGAAATCGAACCGCAACTGCGTGAACTCTGTGAAGATGTTATCCTCAACCGCAACAACGATAACAACGAGGCGACCGAAAAGCTAATCGTCTTTGCGGAAACCGTAAAAGCGAAGGGGAAAACAGAAGTTAAAGATGAAGCTTGGCGAAATGCTTCTGTAGAAGACAGACTCAAACATGCCCTGATACATGGCATCACCGATCATATCGATATCGATACGGAAGAGGCTCGTTTGAAATATCCAAAACCGCTGGAAGTGATCGAAGGTCCGCTGATGAATGGCATGAATGTGGTTGGCGATCTTTTCGGTGCCGGTAAAATGTTTTTGCCACAAGTAGTGAAAAGTGCGCGTGTGATGAAGAAGTCTGTGGCCTGGCTCACCCCTTTCATCGAAGAAGAAAAAAGAAACAACCCCCTTGCCGCACAAGGATCAGCCCCAAAAGTTTTGCTGGCTACGGTTAAAGGCGACGTACATGATATCGGAAAGAACATCGTAGGGGTTGTACTCGGCTGTAATGGGTACGACATCGTGGATATGGGTGTGATGGTGCCGGCAGATAAGATCCTGGATACAGCAGAAAAAGAAAAGGCTGATGTGATCGGACTCAGCGGACTGATCACCCCCTCACTTGATGAAATGGTGCATGTCGCCTCTGAAATGAAACGCAGAGGCATGACACAGCCGTTATTGATCGGTGGTGCGACCACTTCTCGCATGCATACCGCGGTTAAGATCGATCCGCAATACGAACATGGTGTCATACATGTATTGGACGCCTCCCGCAGTGTAACGGTTGTGAGCAGTCTACTGAATAAAGAAAATAAAAAAGAATTCCTATCCAACACCCGTACCGAGTACGAAACCCTTCGGAAGCAATTTGCCAATAAGGATAAGAAGAACCTAATCCCCTACGAAGAGGCGGTTGTGACCAAAGAATACTTCGACTGGAAGAACTACCTACCCACAACACCCAAACAAAAAGGCACACAGGTTTGGAAAAATATTGATCTGGCCACCATTGCGAAGTACATCGATTGGGGACCCTTCTTCATTGCCTGGGAAATGCCGGGGCGTTTTCCGCAGGTGTTGGAAGATCCCATCTATGGCGCCGAAGCACAAAAGTTGTTTGCTGATGCGAACCGACTGTTGGACCAAGTGATCAAGGAAAACTGGTTCCGCGCGGAAGCAGTATATGGATTTTGGCCGGCACAGAGCAATAATGCCGACTCGATTGAAGTGGAGACCGAGCAAGGCCTTGTTAAACTGGAAATGTTGCGTCAGCAATTGAAAAAAGCGATCGGGCAACCGACTTTCTCCTTGGCCGACTTTGTTCGTCCCGAACAAGCCGGCGGCAATGATTTCATGGGAGGCTTTGCCGTTACCATACACGATGCGCAAAAACACATACAGGCCTTTGCTGCCGTGCAGGATGAATACAATAAGATCATTGTGCAGATACTGGCCGACCGAATGGTTGAAGCACTAGCAGAATACTTACATGCCTGTGTTCGAAAGGACTTCTGGGGATATGCCCCGGATGAATCGCTATCCAATGAAGCCCTCATCCGCGAGGAGTATGCCGGTATCCGTCCCGCCCCAGGTTATCCCGCCTGTCCCGATCATACGGAAAAACTGAAACTATTCTCGATGCTGAACGTGACCGAAAACATCGGCATCACCCTAACGGAAAGTCTGGCGATGAACCCACCCGCCTCTGTTTGCGGTTGGTATTTCGCACATCCGGAAAGTCATTATTTCGGGTTGGGCAAGATCAAAGAAGATCAACTCGCCGACTATGCCAAGCGAAAAGGAATGAGTTTAGAGGAAGCGACGAAGTGGCTGAGAACAGTGGTTGAGTAGAAGGTAGAAGGTAGAAAGTAGAATAGCTTAAACGTTCTACCTTCTAATTTCTACAATAACCCTCTCCCTGCCAACTCTCCCCGCAACTGTACGGCATCCTGAAAATGAATAGAAGGAATGTTAAGGGCCTCGGCTGCTTGAACATTGCGAAGGTTGTCGTCAATGAAGAGTGATCGTTCAGGAACGATCTGATAACGATCGAATAATATCTGATAGAATTCCGGGAAGGGTTTCCGCGTTTTTTCTTCTCCGCTTACGATTCTGCCATCGAACCAATGCAAAAAATCGAATCGTGCAAGTGCGATCGGAAAAGTTTCTGCACTCCAGTTGGTTAATGCGTAAAATTTATATCGCCCTGAGGTGTGCAGGTCACGGAATATGTCGACGGTTTCAGGAATAGACCCGCGAAGCATATCCTCCCATCGGCCATAGAAGTCTCGAATAGCGGATTCCCATTGAGGAAACTCGGCGATCTTTTCAGCGGTCGCTTGTTTGATCGGATAGCCGGCATCCTGATTTTCATTCCAGTCATTGGTGCAGACGGTGTCGAAAAACTGAGTACGCTTTTCAATCGAGTCAAAATAGTGCTCGTCGTATACGTAGGTGGTCTTCCAGTCGATCAGAACACCACCCAGATCCCAGATGATCGTATCGACCATATGCTACTTGTGGTTATACTTAAGTTTCAGGGAGATCATCAGTCCGGTCATGCATAACATAACGGCATTGGTGATGATGATGACCGGATCTTCTCTCAGTACACCGAATGCCAGCCAGAGGATCTGATTGGTGAAGGCGATCACAAACATGGCGAGTGCCACATCTTTGGCAGAGTTGGTTTTCCAGGTCTTGATCACCTGTGGGAGAAATGTAAAGGCGGTTAGTAGTCCCGCTACATAACCTAAGATATCAACACCTGACATGTTCATGTTTTTAATTGAGGTGTAAACTTAATGCAAATAATCGTCATCGCTTCTCAAACAACCACCAGAGTCGTTTACGCGGCTTTACGGTGTAGTGTTTCTTAATATAAGAAGCGATGAAGTCCATGGCTTCATCGATATCATCCGTGAATTTAACGAGCGACAGGTCATCAGGAGAAATGGTGCCTTGTTTTTCCATATCCGCAATGGCATCCATCAAAGGTTTGTAATACTGCTTTCCGAACAGCACGATGGGGAATTTCGTGATGGTCTTTGTCTGAACAAGGGTGAGTGTCTCAAAGAGTTCGTCCATGGTGCCAAAACCGCCTGGCATGATGATGAATGCATAAGAATATTTCACCAACAATACTTTCCGAACAAAGAAGTGTTCAAAGGTGATGGATTTGTGGAGGTAGGGATTCTCGTGCTGTTCGAAAGGAAGGAGAATGTTGCAACCGACCGATAGGCCGCCCGCTTCAAATGCACCCCTGTTGGCAGCTTCCATGATGCCGGGTCCACCGCCGGTCATGGTAGCCAGTCCGAGTTTAGCAATCCGCTCCCCGAAGGCCCGAGCTTGCTGATAATAGGGATGATCCTCTTTAAACCGGGCCGATCCGAATACGGTGATGGAAGGTCCCAAAAAATGCAGGGTACGAAAACCTCGGATGAATTGCCGAAAGACTCGCCAAGCAAATAAGAGTTCGTAACCTCGACTCTTGGGACCTTCAAGAAATATGTGTTCCTTGGGCGGAATGATCGGAGTCTTGATCTCCTTCCCGTGTTTCTTATGCGTCATATCCACTAAATTGCCTCAGCAATAAAATTACTCGTTTTATCCGATGCGCATCATTTCCTATAATGTAAACGGTATACGGGCTGCCATCCGTAAAGGATTCCTGGAATGGCTGGCTACCGATCCGGCTGATATCATCTGTTTGCAAGAAACAAAAGCAGAACAGAAGGACATCGATACAACTGAATTGCACAAGCTGGGGTACCACGACTATTGGTTTTCGGCACAGAAAAAAGGATACAGTGGTGTGGCTGTATTCACAAAGATCCGGCCCGATCACGTCGAATACGGGAATGGGCATGGCGCCAGCGATGAAGAGGGTCGTGTGATCCAGCTTGATTTTGGAAAGATCCGGCTGATCAATGCCTATTTTCCGAGTGGAACCAGTGGCGAACATCGTCAGTCATTCAAATATGAATGGCTAGATGAATGCACCGCCTGGTTGAAAAAACTCCGCAAGACACATCCTCAACTGATCCTTTGCGGTGATTACAATATTGCACACCAGGAAATCGACATCCACGATCCGAAGGGAAATAAGAATACGACCGGATTTCTTCCACAGGAGCGAGACTGGATGACTCAATTTTTTGAGAGCGGATGGATCGATACATTCCGTCATATTCACCCTGAACCACATCGGTACAGCTGGTGGAGTCAGCGGTTTCCTTCCGTGCGACTCAACAACAAAGGCTGGCGGATCGATTATATCAGCATAACCGACACCTTGCGATCTAAACTGAAGGATGCGGAGATTTTTCCGGATGTGAAGCATTCCGATCATTGTCCAGTTTACCTCGAATTAAAAAAATGAAACCACTCATCTATAATGTGACCATCAAAGTCAGCCATCCCATCCATTTCGATTGGCTCCGCTGGATGCAAGAGGAACACATTCAGGAAGTTGTGTCTACCGGCTGTTTTACGAGCGGACGATTACTGCATCTGCTGGAGTCGGACGACGAGGAAGGCATAACCTATGCTGCACAGTATGAGGCGCCCGACCGAGCGCATTACGATCGGTATATCCGGGAGTTTGCCGAAGGAATGAGAAAGAAAGGATATGATAAATGGGGAGATGGCTTTATTGCATTCCGAACGATCATGCAGGTTATTTGATCCGACTTACCTTTACGGGCATATGCACACCTCTATTGCCGACATACGAAAGACCTACGCGCAGGCCCAGTTACTGGAAGCAGAAACCGCTTCCGATCCGATACAGCAATTCGGAAAATGGTGGGAAGAAGCAATTAGAGCGCAGATCGATGAGGTCAATGCCATGACCTTGGCAACCGTCGATACGGAGGGCTTACCCGATGCTCGAGTCGTGTTGCTAAAAGGAGTGGATGAAAACAGTTTTCATTTTTTCACCAACTATCAAAGCAATAAAGGACAACAATTGACCTCCAACTCAAATGCTGCCGTAGTTTTTTTCTGGAAGGAGTTGGAGCGACAGGTTCGAGTACGGGGAAACATCGAACGATTGTCCGACGCGGAGAACGATGCCTATTTCAGCAGTCGTCCCCGGGAAAGTCAGCTAGGGGCCGTTTCGTCTCCGCAGAGTACGATCATTGAAAATAGAAATTGGCTTGAAGAGCGATACAACAGTATCAAAGCAACTTTTGAAGGAAAAGAGATCATTCGCCCTGAACATTGGGGCGGGTATCGATTGATCGCCCATTCAGTTGAGTTTTGGCAGGGGCGTCCGGGACGGATGCATGACCGTATCAAATACAAAAAGGACCCGAGCGGGTCCTGGTTACGTCAACGTCTGGCGCCGTAGGCGCAGCGATCACTTGGCGGCTTTCTTAGCAGCGTTCTTCTTGGCTACTTTTGGGGCATTGGCCGGACGGCTTTTCCCGAAAGAACCCTTGAAGCGCTTACCCTTTGCGGTTTTTTTATCTCCTCTTCCCATGATGATTGATATAAATGATTGTTGTTTACAGTTTGTCAGACAATTCTTTTCCGGCCTTGAAACGAGCGACTCGACGCGCTTTGATCTTGATCACATCGCCATTACCCGGGTTTCTTCCTACCCTGGCTTTACGTTTGTAGGTATCGAAGGTCCCGAAACCGACCAGCTTAACTTTACCATCTGCCTTCAACGTCTTGGTGACCGCCTCGATGAAAGAATCTAGTGCGGCATTGGCCTGCACTTTCGAGATCCCGGCATCTTCAGACAGGCGTACGATCAGGTCTGCTTTGTTCATAAGCTGGTTTTTCGAGAGGAGCGAAGGTACTAAAAAAGGGACGTGAACAGCCCTTTTTTAGTTGAAAGATGAGGGTTGAAGGTTGAGATAAAATACTTTTCTCACCTCTAAACCCTCATCCCTCAACTACTTCACCCCCTTGGCGGTTCTTCCGCCTGACTGTCCAGGTGAGCCAATCGCTGACGGGCAGCAACGAGTTCATTCATCTGTGTCTTGAAATGGTTGTATTGTTCCTGGTTCTCTTCTGTCAGACGGTGGTGGGAGTTGTTCAATGATTCACGGTGTCGTTCACTCTGCTCGAGTTGCTCCTCCAGTTCGCGAATGTGGGTTTTGGCCTGTTCCAACGCTTCGGCAATCGAACGCGCATGAATGAGCTGCGACTCCAATTGAGAGATCTTCTCCAGCAGTTCATCGTTCACATCGCCCGAACCACCTACCGTTGACTGCAATCGCTGGATCTCATCTTCCCGATCCATCAGTTTTAATTCCAGTTCTTCGATACGAACTTCCGCTCGATGCAGATCGGCATGTAAGGTTCGGCCTTGCTCCCCATCTAAATGAAGAGAATTATCAGCTGGAGGCAAAGGCGCCGAAATCGCCACTAACTGATCCAATTTTTTTTCTATCGGTGCTCCAGTTTGCAAGGCGTTGGTCAACAACTCGCGATAAATACGATGCTCTTGCTTGAGATGATTCAGTAATTCTTCTTTGGAGGAAAGAGCAGATTCAAGGGCGGTGCATCGATCCGCAGCGGTTTCAGCCTCGAGGCGAAGCCGATCCAACTCACTGGACAAGGTGCCTGTTTCCTGAAGAAACCGATTCTTCCAGCGAGCTGTCTCCTCTCGAAGTAATTTTTCTTTTTGTGAAGGGTCCTGTTTGACAAACTGGCGTTGTGTCCACCAGAAATGCAGGGCAAATCCAATGGTGAACAGCAGTGCTGCCCATACACCTATCTCCGCACCGGTGAGGATGACTAATAATACTTTCATGTTCGCACGTTTCGTACGCAGCAGTGATCAGCAGGGGCGGAGGCGGAAATTCAGTGGAATTGGACACGGCAATGTAGTCCCTCGCGAACGAAAAAGACGCGTAAAAACCCTACGTAAATCTACGATGTGGATTATTTAACCAGTGTACCGACCTTTTCTCCGCTGATAACGCGCCTCAGGTTGTCGGGCTGATTCATATCAAACACAATGATGGGAAGCTTATTCTCCATGCACAGGGTAAAGGCGGTCATATCCATCACCTTCAGCTGCTGGGAAATGCATTCCTGAAAACTGATGGTCTCATATTTTTTAGCCGAAGGATCTTTTTCCGGGTCAGCCGTGTAGATTCCATCTACCCGTGTTCCTTTCAGGATCACATCTGCATTGATCTCGATCGCACGAAGTGAACCGGCTGTATCGGTCGTGAAATACGGATTACCGGTGCCGGCGCCGAAGATGACGATGCGGCCTTTTTCAAGGTGACGAATCGCACGTCGACGAATGTATGGTTCAGCGATCTGTTCCATTTTGATGGCGGAAAGAAGACGCGTGTACAAACCAACTTTCTCTAAACTCGCCTGCAGTGCCATGCCGTTTATGACTGTAGCCAGCATACCCATGTAATCACCATGCGCCCGCTCGATACCGGTCTCTGCCTCATTCATCCCCCGGTAAATATTTCCGCCGCCGATCACAATGGCGACTTGAACGCCCAGGTCTGCGATCGCCTTCACGTCTTTTGCATATTGAGCGATAACATCGGTATCAAAACCGAAACTCTTGTCGCCCATCAAGGATTCGCCGGAGAGTTTGAGCAGTACGCGCTTGAATTTGGGAAGCATATGCAGTTGATTTCGAGGTAAAGATATAGAACTCAAAAAAAAGGGACCCGATATTGGATCCCTTTGTATTTGATGTTTTTTTGATTAACCGAGCGCTACCCGTTTGAACGATGTAACGGTCACGTTACCGGATTCTTTCAGGTAATCGGCAACCGACTTGCTGCCATCCTTCACGAAGGCCTGTGCCGTGAGGGTTTGTTCTTTGAAGAATGCACCCATCTTACCTTCTGCGATCTTAGCGATCATCTCAGCAGGCTTACCGGCCATCTTTGGATCCTGATTCATCAGTTCCATGATGATGTCTTTTTCGCGGGCGATCACATCGGCTGGAACAGAATCGGCATCTACGGCTACAGGATTCAGGGCAGCGATCTGCATCGCTACGTCTCTACCGGCATCAGCTGCTTCTTTGTCCATGCCTACCAACACCCCGATGCGGTACGCACCGTGGATATAAGAGGAAACGAACGGAGCGTCGATGCGCTCGAATTTCGTTACCCCGATCTTCTCTCCGATGGTAGCAAGTTTTTCGTCGACCAACGCCGCTACGGTCAAGTCGCCGATCTTGACGTTCATCAGCTCGTCGAGGCTCTTAACATTGTTTGCCACGGCTGCATCAGCGATGCTTTTACCAAAGGCAACGAAATCGGTATTCTTAGAAACAAAGTCGGTTTCACAGCTGACACAAACTACGATACCGGTCTTGTTATCGGCAGTTGTTTGCGCGATCACTACGCCTTCTTTTGCTTCGCGGTCACTACGTTTAGCGGCCACTTTTTGTCCTTGCTTACGCAGCCAGTCGATAGCGGCTTCAAAATCGCCGTTTGTTTCGGTCAGGGCTTTGCGGCAATCCATCATACCGGCGCCGGTAGCCTGACGAAGTTTATTTATATCCTGTGCACTGATTGTTACGGTTGACATGATTCGATTGATTAATGATTCAACATGGTTCCGCCGAAACGGAACGTTCACATTCACAAGCCGATCCGATTAGCGACGGGTTGGCGTACGGCGACGTGCGCCACCACCACCACCCGGACCACCCCGGCGTCCGCCACCTTTTCCTCCTTCTGCCTCTGCTTCGGCAAGGAGTTTAGCGGCTTTACGCTCTTTCTCATCATCGGTCATCTCTTCTACATCATCTTCCTTGGCAGCTTGACGCTCAGCCAGACCTTCCGCAATAGCAGCGGTGATGTAGTTCACGAGGATCGTGATGGATTTAGTGGCATCATCGTTCGCAGGGATCGGGAAATCCACCTTGTTCGGATCACAGTTGGTGTCAACCAATCCGAAGGTCTGGATGCCCAAACGCTTGGCTTCCGCCAAAGCGATGTGCTCATGTCCGATGTCCACGAGGAACAACGCAGCAGGTACACGACCCAGCTGTGCGATACCACCCAATACTTTCTCCATCTTATCCTTATCGCGGCTGAGGGTCAGACGCTCTTTCTTCGTGATGCTGTCGAAGGATCCATCGCCCAGCATTTTTTCGATGCTCTGCATCTTCTTCACGCTCTTGCGGATAGTGAGGAAGTTAGTGAGCATACCACCCAACCAACGCTCGGTGACAAACGGCATGCCTACGCGCTGTGCACATTCCTGCACGATGTCTTTGGCTTGCTTCTTGGTACCGACGAAGAGAATCTTACGTCCACTGCGGGCGATCTGCTTCAGGGCAGCAGCTGTTTCCTGCAAACAATCGACGGTCTTATTGAGGTCGATGATGTGGATGCCTTTTTTCTCGGCGAAGATGTAGGGTAACATCTTGGGGTTCCACTTCTTTTTCAGGTGACCGAAATGCACGCCGGCATCCAGTAACTGCTGCTGTAACGAGGTGTTATTTTCCATATGAGTTGAATGATCTTTTTTAATGGATGATTTCGATTAACGCTTAGAGAACTGGTAGCTACGACGAGCTTTCTTATGACCGAATTTCTTACGCTCCACAGAACGGGGATCACGCTTGAGCAATCCGGCCGCCTTGAGTGCGGGACGCAGCTCAGGGTTCATGTCAACCAGTATACGGGCGATACCCAGCATGGCTGCTTCCGCCTGTCCTTTGACACCACCACCCGTGGCGTTGATCTTCACATCCAGTTTGTCGAGCATGTCCACTGTTTTCAACGGACGCTCTACCTGGTTCTGCAAATAGACCAGTGGGAAATACACTTTGTAATCCTTGTCGTTGACCAGGATCTGTCCGCCACCTTTCGTGACGAATACACGAGTGACCGCTTCTTTACGACGGCCGACGCTATTTTTTTGCTTTTCCATTTATCGTTTTTTAAAGGGGGCTTAGAATTTCAATTCCTTGGGTTGTTGTGCACCATGCGGATGAGCAGCACCTACGTACACGAAGAGTTTCTTGTACATCTTGCGTCCGAGGCGATTCTTGGGAAGCATACCTTTTACGGCGCGCTCGATCAATACTTCAGGACGACGCTTGATCAGGTTGGCAGCAGTCTCCTCTTTACGACCACCCGGATAACCGGTATAATGATCATAGATCTTCTGATCCATTTTATTGCCGGTCAATACCACCTTCTCCGCATTGATCACGATGATATAATCACCGGTGTCAACGTGAGGGGTGTAACAGGCTTTGTTCTTGCCGCGCAGAATGGCTGCGATACGGGAACACATACGTCCAACGGTTTGATTAGTACCGTCCACAACATACCAGTTGCGCTTCACGGTAGCCTCGTTCGCATGCTTCGTAGTGAAATGCAGTTTACTCATGATGTTTAATTTGTGCGGCCGCTATCCCGGCCACGATGAAATAGGGAGCGCAAAGCTAGCTGAAAACTTCGGGGGAAAGGGGCTTTTTGAGGAGTATTTTTTATCGCACCTCTGTAACGTATTGATTTTCAGTAAATATTTTGACTTTTAGTTTAGGTGGTTGAGAGAGTTGAGGAGGTTAAGACACAATTAGGCCTCGAAATCTCAATTGTCTAAACTCCCTCAACTCCTCATCGTCTCAACCGTCTAAACTTTCTCAACTCTCTCAACTACCTCTCAAGGAGATACAGCATTACGTCCGGCAATCGTCCTGCCCAGGCTTTTTCCGAATGTCCGGTGCCATTGATGACCCGAGCGCGGCCATTTTTATCCGTATACTTTTTTTCGCGCAGCACCTGCTTAACTTGTTTCAGGAGTGGCGGATAGAGGGCATCCAGTTCCTGATCACCGCAATCGAGGTAGATTCGATGGGTGGCCGGTTCGGGTAATCTTTTTTGGATATAGGATTGATAGGCGGGAATAAAGGGATTTCCTTCCACTGAAAAGGTGCCTGGCCAATGGGTACTTAATCCGGCTGCCCGACCGAATACCTGTGGATACTCACAGATGGCATAGAGAGAGATGAGTCCGCCCATACTACTGCCCGCAATGGAGGTATGGTCGGCATCGGTGTACGTGGAGTAGCGCGCATCGATCAGTGGTTTTAATTCCTCTACTAGAAAACGCAGATAATTATCCGATACCGGCTGAAAGATCTCTTTCGTTCGACCTTTTTCTTGCAGCTCACGGGTGATCTTATCTTTTTCTTCGGAGGACAATCCGTCAAAAGGTTTTTGCGGGAAATAATCGGGGTGACGCGTAACGCCTCCATTCCAAACGCCCACCACGATCGTAGGCGGAATTTGTTGCGCTTGCATCAAGGCGGTCAGGGTTTCATCCACCCTCCAGCATTGCTTATTCCAAGTGAGCGTGCTGTCGAAAAGCAGTTGTCCGTCGTGCATGTACAGCACCGCATATTTTTTTACGGGATCATATCCATCCGGGAGCCACACATCCACGTTACGAGCAGTCACATATTTCGATCGGAATGAATCAATCCGTTCGATTCGGCCCGACGATGGTTTAGGTAGCTGCGCTTGTATGAACAAAAAACATAAAAGGAAGGCGACGGTGTTTATAAAATGAAAAGTGGGCCAGCGCTTCAATGCTAGCCCACTTTTCAAAAATGTAAGTAGTTTAATCAATCCGCACAGTTTGTGCGTATTCATTCAAGGTAATTGTATAAGTCCCAGAAGTTATAGGGGTCTTAAAGTTGGATCCACCATCCCATTTGATAGAACGCGGTGAACCTACTGATACTGATCCATTACTATTATCCTCATAATCAAATGCGCCCCAGGCATTACCTGCAACGAATTTAATGTCTTTGCCAGCGATTAAGTTTAACGTAATGGTCCAAACCCCATTGCCTATGTAATTCATTTGAGGAGAGCCTCCGGGATCCCAAGGACTTACCCCCTGAATGCCATCTCCTACCACCCGCATTTGAGCAGCTGAATTAAGTTGGTATTGAAGATCCAACGTATTCGATCCATCCCATATGGATCTTACCAGACCGCTAGGGCCCGTGTATTTGAATGTAGAATAAAAACCTGGATCAACCGCCATCCTACCGTTATCAATTCCATACCAACGGTGAAGAATGTTAGTGGAATTATTCCAATCATTACCATCATGAAATTTAAATTCATCGTTATTATTCATGTTGGTAAGGTAAATAAACCGATTTACGCCGAGGTAGATCATTTTTACAGCAGGTTGTGACCACCCTTGAAAATTTCCTATCATACCCATACCACCAATGCCATTAGAAGTAGCTGTCTGTAGGTAGAACTTTTTTGCTGAGAGGTCGAATGTGACCCGATAAACCCCCGTACTGGGTACCTGAATATTCATCTCATCCTGATCAGTGAAATTCCCAGCAGGCAGGTTTCGATCTTGACCCCAATCTATGGCTCCTGCTGCTGGTGGCCATGCTTGCCCATTGACAAATTTAAATTCGTTGGATCCTATTAAGTAGATATATGTGAAGTACGTACCGGGGAAACGTGGGTCTTCGATAAGTCGTGTTGATCGTAAGATATCCCAACCACCCGGAGTAGCACTTCCAACGATGTACACTTTAACCTCGCGGACCACAGAGAAATTATTTACATACTCGGCGCGCTGGCTCCAGGTTCCGGATGTAGCAACCACGGTCCATTTGATTTCAGCCGGGGTAGGCAGGCTTGTGAAACCGTTAGCGCTTAGTGAGTCGCTGAAACGCTTATATGAGAGCGTGAGCAGGGAGTCGGTTCCATTATTGTCAGAGAAGACTGTAAATAAGGGGGAAGACCAATCGATCGGCATCTCCATTCCGTTTGCATCCACTTGCCGGCGTGCAAATAAAACACGATAGGTCACAGCCGGGCTACCAGCGGCAGGACGGGAGCGTGTCCAGTTGAATTTCACAGATTCAGAGGTAGAGGTCGGGTTAATAGTGAGCGGGGTGAGTGAAGAACTCGGACCAAGCAGTACGAAGGGACTAGAGCCATCTTTCATTCTGGAGATCGAAATAGTAAATACATCTTCCGACTGAACCTTGGTTGTACCATTGTCGGCTACTACGCTCCAGATAAAATCAGTTTTGGCGCCCACGGATATGCCTTTGGAGGCCAACGCATCATCGATTTGCTTCTGCGTTAGTGTGAGGCGGGTAGCTTTTCCCGAACTGTCGGATTCGAGTTCAAGCAAAGGGTTGGACAGGTTGCCAACAAGCTTCAATCCAGCCACCCATTTGTACCTGGGGGCCGTATTGACGCCAGGCTTCGAAGGCGTCCAACGGATGATAACTGAATCGTTGGGCGTAGTGGGGTTAAGCGCCAAGGTTAAGTTATTGGAGGGCGCTACCAGTCGAAATGTGGATAGCGCCTCGCCGGTCACCGTGGTATCAAAGTCAGGTTTTTGACAGCCGACTGCAAAAAAGAGGCTCAGCATTAAACAGCCTAGCGCAAGGTTGAATAGATTCAGTCTCATTTTATTATTATTTGAGGTCATCAAAAAGTTTTTCGAACGTCACCGAGGAAACATTGATTGGAGCACCATTTGTGTTAAGCAGGGTGCCTTTGTAGGTGACCGTCATTTTATTAATCTGGGTTCCTGCCGGGATGACAAAATCGGTTTTAGGCAAACAAGCGAAGGAATAAAGTTTATTCCCCAAAGCGGTTAATGGAAAAAGTTTAGTAGCCCCAACTTGTGATCCGGAGGTGTTGAAAAGTTTAGCCTCTGCTTGCAACGGATTCATACGGGAAGTGGGTACGTCCGTGGCTAGATTTTGGTCAAAATAAATGGTCAGCAGCTCATTTTGTCCGGCTGCGGCAGGGAAAGAACGAAATTCAGTAGGAGTGAAAACAAGTGGCGCCACATTCAGAGTAATATCATCTGTTTTTTTATCCCCGGTTCCATCCTTTGCCTTTACAAGAAACTGCAGTTTGGTAACGCTTCCGGGAGCAACATTGTAATATTCGGCTGGAGTAATAGTCCAGCTCCACTTGTTTGGGCCTTCGGGTGTCATTCTTCGCGCCTCATTAGAATTATCCCAAGATCCATTTCCGGGGGCAGGATCGCCGGGATTCCAAGTCCAAATGTAGAGTGGGGCCCGACCAGCCAGATTTCCAACGGCCGAGACATCCACGATGATCTTGACTTGATCAAGTGCGGTAAAATTGGCGGGAATGGTGGTGACCACCGCTCCCGAAGTTTGTGCCTTCAACGAAAAGCTAAAGAACACGGCAATGAATAGAATAAGATATTTTTTCATAATCACGTGGAGTTAAGGATTATTTGGAGAATAGGAATTCGTAAACAATCGCGGGGCGACCGATGAGGGTTTTGGTTTGCTTCAATTGCATTTTGTTTTGCAATAGAAAATTATAGGAACCGATATCCATTACCATGCTGTCAGTTCCGTTCACCAAGTAAAGCTTACCTACTTTGGTAGAATCGTCCACAGACCAATTACCCGTGCTAAACTTGAAAAAAGCAGGAGCAGTACCATAGTCGAACGTGAAGTTGCCACGATTGGTCCCATTCAGCGTCAACTTGACATTGGTGAACTGCAGGGGTGCGGTAATATCTAGATTTTTATATGGGAAGTTTTTATTTTCTGCGCCGATGTCACGCTGGTTAACCGCGACTCCCTTCCAGGTTCCAATTAATTTGGATGCGCTTCCATTTTCGGAGGGAGTGAGTGGCTGTATAGGTTCCGGCCGACAAGACACGACGTGCAACACAGTAAACAACAGGCTAAATAGCAGAATGTTGGTTGTTTTGTTATAGCTCATATGACAAATATTAATGTGGTTGAATTAGCGAGAACAATTTCCCTGTGGGTTCGGAATAAAATTGGCATTGATGTTCACCTCAGAGGCTGGGAACTGCAGGACGAATCCGTAACAGTTCCAAGGCGCACTGCCGATGAAAGAGGACTCTCCACTTGCACCGATCCGTTTTACCTGTGCAATACGATCATCGCCTTCAAAAATCATCTCAAGAGTTCGCTGATCCCTAACTAGCTGTTTGACCTGGGTGGCAGTAGCCGAAGTGGGAAGTGGAGAGATAGCCCCACCATATGCGCGGTTGGTGATATCATTAATATCGCCAATTGCTGCGGCTAAATTCAGATTCAACTCGGCTGCACTTTCAGCACGGATCAGTTTCATTTCCGTGATGTGCAAAAGCGGCAATATAAACTTTGGATTCTGGTATTTCTTGATTCCATAAGTGCCCGCATTATTGCTATACCAGGCTTTGCGTCGGTCGGAGGCAAGCGTTCCAGCAATGTAAGCGGAAGAAGTCAATCGCAAACCCATATTGAGTGAATCGTTTAGGTTGTTGCGCAAATCGCCCCACGGCAGAACGGCGTTTGATTCATTGCCCAGTGCAAATAAAATCTCGGGGTTCTTATAGGATCCGGCCGCGGTGCTGTCAAATCGGCGAGTCACAAATTGCGCGGAGTTATCGAAAATAGCATTGCTGCCAGTGATGACCTGATTGGAATATTTATAGGCACTGTCAAACTGATTCATTTGAAAGAAAACACGGGCAAGCAATGCTTGAGCAGCCCACTTGTTCGCTCGAAAATTGACACCAGAGCCTGATAGTAGATTTTGACTAACACGCAAGTCATTCAGGATTGCTGTGTATACTTCCTGAACTGTGTTACGCTTTCGGTTATTTTCGAAAGAAGAGGTCGTTTTGATGACAACACCGGGATGGCTGTTATCAGCGGTGAAGCCGTAGGGCTGCGCAAAGAATTTAACCACATCAAAATGCCCTAGGGCCCGCAAGAACAACGCTTCCCCTTCAAACTTCTTCTTGCTGTCACCGGTAGAAGCCAAGTTTAGATTTTCGAGTACCGTATTGGCACGTTGGATCAGGACATATGGGTTAGCATACATGTCCTGTGTTCCGTTGTCGGCACTGGAACGAAGATTGTAAATGTCGGCGTCGTATCCGTTCAAAATGCTGCCATCGATATGATCCGATAAGTATTGCGCAACGCGCTGATGACGTCCACTGTAATAACCGCCCTCCCGTAGTTGTGCGTAGGCGCCAGCCAACGCCTTTGTTAAATCTTCTTCTGATTTCAGTGCTTCTCCTGGAGGAACAACGTTTCGGGGTGTGATTTCGATCTTTTTGCATCCCGCCAAAAGCAACGCAGCAGAAAGAAGAATGAAAAAATTATTGATGAGTGTTTTCATGTGTAAATGTTTTAGGTCATTTAAAAGGATAGGTTAAATCCAACGGTAAATGACTTTTGCTGTGGCAGATTTAAGAAATTGGCATTGGGAGATTGGTTGCGAGCAGCATCGTTTTCACCATCGCGCCCCCCCTCTGGATCTCCGACAGGATATTCGGTGAAGAGCAGCAGGTTATACCCTGAGAAGAAAACTTTTCCGCTGGCCATCTTCAATTTACGCATGAACTCCTTGGGCAGGTGGTAAGATAGCGTCAGCTCTTTCAGGCGGAGGAAGTCGGCATCGAACACCTGAATAGATGAGTTATTGCTCCATGGATTGCCCTCCACGCCGGGATAGCCCCGCAATGTGGGACGAGGATATTTCGCTACGTCCCCGGGCTTTCTCCAGTAATTACCTACGTAGAAAGAATAGATCTGCCAATCCGTAATAAAGCCCATGCTGCGCTTTCCGGAGTTGTCCCAGATTTTACCTCCTTTCTGGAAGGTGAACAATGAACTAAGCTCAAAATCTTTGTAGCGGAACGTATTAGTCAATCCGCCTATAAGGTCTGGAAGGTTAGAACCAACCGGAACTTTATCCCCGCCAACAGAGTTTACGTTGAGGACCTTGGTCTGTTTACCATTTCGATCCAAATAGATGGGTAATCCGTCAGCAGGATCCACCCCTAAATATCGAACCGTAAAAATGGTTCCAATCGGATAGCCAGGAACAATACGGGTTTCATTGGTTCCACCCCCTATCGCATCGGGAAGAAGAGATCCAATGTTGATCACCTCGTTGTAGTTGTGGGATAGGTTTAGGCTGGTAGTCCAGCTGAAATGACGCTTTTGAATGTTGGTTGTATTGATGCTGAACTCAATTCCTTCATTTACGACCAGACCTTGGTTCTGCCACTGCGTACCACCGATTCCATTGTAAAGATTGACTGGCACCTCGAGAAGCAGGTCAGAGGTCCGTTTACGATAAACACCGATTTCTCCGGTAATTTTATTCTTTAAAAATCCATACTCCAATGCCAGATCGTAATTATTGGTTGTCTCCCACCGCAGGTTGGGATTGCCAAGATTGTTACGTACAATGGAAACCACGCCGTTATAAGTTGGTCCTTGTAAGGTCACAGAGGGGTATCCTGCATTCCATGGTATGTTGGAAGAACCCGTCTGTCCCCAGCTGGCGCGCAGCTTGAGGAAACTAAGGGTTCCTTTCACTCCAGCCATGAAAGATTCATCCGAGATGATCCAGGCAGCCGAAGCGGTCGGGAAGTAAGCAAATCGATTGTTTCCGCGGAATACGGAAGAGGCATCCCGGCGAATACTGAACTGAGCGATGTAACGACTCTTAAATGAGTAGTTTACACGACCCATAAAACTTTGAAAACGCTTTTGAAAGTTTGTGTTAAACATACGAGCAGCTTTCAGGCTGTCGTATTCATTGTTTTTACCTCCGTCATAAATGGGGCCCTCCGCCGCTTGAACATCAACGTATTTATTTTCGGTCTGCTGATCCTGATATTCGGCGCCCGCAAGAATATTCAGTCGGTGATCTTTGTTGATTTCAAGGTTGTAAGAGAGTGTCGAGTTAAGCCAATAATTTGTGTAGCGGTCGTGGTTTTCTTCAGCCAATCCAAACGTGTTAGAAGGCAAGCGATTTAGTATGAAAGCGTTTCTGTATCCATACCAATAGTTATTGCTTTGCTCATACTGGCCAGACACGCTCAATGTTAAGTTTTTGATGCCCTTGTAGGTCAAGCTGGTGCTGTAAATCTGACGGCCTTCGTCACTTCTGTACGATGCGTTATCGCGCTGCGCCACGAGGTTGTTGCCAGAGTTAAAATCCCAGGTTGTACCAAATCCGTCGGTACGGAAATAACTGCTATCGGGATTGAAGACCGGGTAGTACGGCAGACCGGTACTCATAGCCAATCCCAAGCCGCCATTCCAAGCATTATTCAGCAAATTATACCGAGCCTGGTTAAGCTGAACTTTTCCAGATATAGTGAGGTCGTTGGTAATTTTGTAATCTGCGTTCACCAATACACCGTAGCGAGTGAAATCATTCCCGACAATGTAAGAACGGTTTTGAGAAAAATTGGTACTACCATACAACGCCAGCTTACCAAAGTTTTTGGAAACGGCAAGGTTATGGCTCTGACTATAACCAGTGCGAGTGGCCAGATCCCACCAGTCGGTACCCGGGCTATTCAAAGCTTGACTCAGCGGGAATCCGCCTTGTTTCCCCGGAAGGCCTTGTTGCAACCCTGTATTTCCGTCCAACTCCCAAGCCTCTTGACGAAGCGCCAGCCAAGTATTCTTGTCTACATATTTTGGCTTAACAGCGTAGGTATTGATACCAGTGCGAGCATCGTAATTCACACGAAGTTTGTTGCCCTTACCCTTTTTTGTGGTAACCAAAACGACTCCATTGGCGCCGCGACTTCCATAGATACCAGCTGCACCTGCATCTTTCAAGATTTCAATCGATTCGATATCATCCGGGTTGATATTGGCAAGCGGGTTGCGATCCTGACCCAATCGATTACGGGTATTTGTATTCAAATATGTTGCGTCTATCGGCAGCCCATCAATCACATACAGTGGATCGCCTGGCACACTCACAGAGCTGATACCGCGGATGCGAATAATCGCACCCGATCCGGCCGCACCACCACTGGTAATAACTTGAACGCCGGCAGCCTTACCTGCCAGAGCAGACTCAAAACTCGGGGCAGGAACGTTTGCAATTTTGTCGGAAGTAACTTTAGCTATCGAACCCGTAAGCTCTTTTCGGCGTTGAGTACCATAACCAACAACCACAACCTCGCCCATAGTGGATTCAGAAAAAACCAACCGGACCACAATGGGGGCTGTTTCTTGAATGCTGATTTCCTGAGCAACAAAGCCGATGGAGGAAATCAATAGCGATTTGTCGGCAGCGGTTACGTTAATCTTGAACGAACCGTCAGCACCAGTCTGTGTTCCTCGCTTAGAGGAAGAGGCCGTAACCGAAACACCGGCAAGGCCGTTGCCAGTACGAGAATCCAGGACTTTACCATCAATCGTCCGGTCCTGTGCGAATACCCGTGGTGCAGCGAATAAGCTTAGGCACAACAGGAACGCTTGAAGCGTTTTTTTCATTGACATAACAATCAGTTTTGTTGAGTTGGCCGCCGGTAAACCTCTTAGTGTACCAGCTACACAATATTAGTACAAATATAAATCAGCATAAAAAAAAACAAATAAATCCCAAAACACCTCCACAATTAAGGCCGCTTATTGCTTGTATAGGAGGGGGAATACAGTCGACCTGGACGATGCAGTACCGACTTTTCCAATTGCCCAGTGTCGCGTAACCAATCTTTCATGGCAATCTTCTTTCTAAAATTTCGTCGATCAAGTGGCTCGCCTAAGACCGACTCATACAATTCCTGGAGATCACGCAATGTAAACTTAGCCGGCAGTAAATTGAAAAGCAGGGGCTTTTCAAACACCTGATCCCGAAGCCTTTGTAAACAAGTATCCAAGATCTTTCGGTGATCGAATGCCATTTTCTTCTGGTCGAGAACAGGCTTCCAGAACAATTCATTCTCATTGAACTGAAGCTTATGATTGCTGATATTGATCAACGAATAATAGGCGATCGTTACCACACGACCCGAAGGGTGTCGATTGCATTCGCCAAACGCTTGAGCCTGTTCGAGAAAAACATTTTTGAGTCCGGTACGCTGTTCCAATACCCGATAAGAGGCCTCATCGATGTTCTCCTCGGGCCGAACCAAATCGCCGAGAAGCGACCATTGTCCAGCAAATTCCTTCAAGTCTGACTTGATCACCAGCACCTGCAATTGCTTATCGGCATACCCGAAGATCACACAGTCCACAGAAAGACCTATCTTGAAATAAGACTGATGGCTTCGCTTTTCAGAAGCAGCGGACTTTAAAGCAGTGATCGGCGTCATGGCAGCATCATTCGGTCAACGAATATAAGCAAGACGCAATGTTTTCACACCCTCTGAGGATTTCAAGCGAACCCAATACGTGCCGGCCGGCAATCCGCGCAGCGATTCCTCCATCGAAATACGATGTGTGCCCGCCGTGAACTGGCGATCCGTTACCGATCGAACCACCACACCATGGGCATCGATCAATTGCGCTTGCATATTTCCGTTGCGAGTTAAATTGACCTCTAGCCAGGATTGTCCAGCACTAGGTTGCGGGAATACTTTGGCGGTGAAACCAGTGATGGGCGAGGATACGTTGGGGGCGGAGGTTACGATCGGGCTGGTCACATTGCGATTGACATATACACGGTATTCTCCGGGCTGCAGCGTGATAGATTGTGAGCTACCGGTTGCCGAGAAGGTTTCACCGGTCAGATAATTATACCAAGTTCCTGCATTCTGGAAAGTGACGTTACCCGTCTGCTGCACCACGTCGAAATTTCCAATCACACAAATGTTAGAAGTATCGGTAGTTGTCTGTAACCACTTGAACGCACCTCCCAAACTGCGACCGATGCGGTTCGACGTAAAATTATTTCGGTACCATGGATGCGCCCGAAGCCGGTTCAACGCCCCGAACACATCATAAATCCGGCGACGGTTGAGATTGGTTTGATAATCCCACCGGATCGGCTTGTTGGATGTACGGCAACTTGGGTTAACAGTGCCATCCGGACAATAATTGATCGAATATTCATATCCCAACTCCCCGAACTGCCAAAGCATTTTTGGTCCGGGCATCATGTAAAAGAATGACCCAACCAACTCGATGCGTCGCAGTGCCGTGTTGAGATCTCTTACATTGTAGGAGCCGGAGGAATTTCCGAACTGAAGGTTCTTATACATCAGGCGCTCCTCATCATGGCTCTCCATATATCCGATCAGGTGGGGCTGCGACCAGCCGCGAACCGTGAAAAGATTTCCTTCGAAATTTGAATTGCCCACAAAACCCATCGCGGCTTCCTGATACTGGGTGGTATTATTGCCCCAAAATAACATTCCGTAATTAGACAATTCAATCTCCTCAGCATTATCCGCAAAATGCTCCAAGATCACATAGCTGCCCGGTGATTTCGTCTGACAGGTATCGTAATACCGCTTCCAGATCGCCACCCGACTGGCGTCATAAGCGCTCCAAGCTCCAACATCCGACCCTGTATTATTTTGCGTGAACCCCTTCGAGAGATCCCATCGGAATCCATCTAATTTATATTCCTGAAGCCAGTGCTCAATGACTCGGCTGGTAAAGTAGCGAGTGCGCAGGCTCTCGTGATTGAAATCATTAAAAACATTGAAGGGATGACGAGCGGTTTCATTCAGCCAAGGATTATTGGGGGAGGGCCTACTTTGTGCTGCATTCCAATACAAAGCAGCAAGCGGATTCAGGCCAGTGGTATGATTCATCGCAATATCCATGATGACGGCAATACCATTGGCGTGACAGGTATCAATGAACTCCTTCAATCGATTTTTTGTGCCATAAAATTTATCAGGAGCGAAAAAATAACAGGGATTGTACCCCCAACTTTCATTCCCATCGAATTCATTGAATGGCATTACCTTGAGGGCGTTCACCCCCAGCCGCTTGAAATAACTCAACGTATCCCGGAGTGTTTGCCAGTTTCGGTTGGCAATAAAGTCCCGTACCAGTAATTCATAAATGACCACACTGCGTTTATCCGGACGATTGAAATTCGGTACCGCCCAATTATACCCGGGGGCGTTGGTTTGAAAAATACTCACAATACCAGTGGTCTGACCCGTCGGATACGGCTTCGGGTTTGGATAGGTAGCGGCGGGGATAGTACCGTCATTCCAGGGATCGAGTATCTTTTCCGCATACGGATCCCCAACGCGCAGCGAGCCATCCACTAGATACTGAAACCCGTATTCGGTGCCCGGCGTGAGGCCTGTCAACCGAATCCACCAATAATTACCATCGGGTGTTTTATTCATCAAATTGTTTGTCTGCTCCTGCCAGGAACCTCCAGGAAAATCCCCCAAGACAGATACACGCGACTTGCCCGGCGCATTTAGAACGAGCACCACAGAAGTGTTACCCGTCTCGTAATTGATGCCATCGCGGATCCCTGACGGTAGAGCAACTACGTTCGGGGCATTTGATACAAAGAATTTAAGGGTATCAGTCCGAGTCGTTGCAGACCGAGTAGCCTCTGCCACAATCGTATTCAGGCCGGAAGCCGTCAGTGTCGGACTGGCAGAAATAGAACTGGCATTTGTTACACTTTGAATCAGGGATCCATTCAAATATAATTTCATGCTTTCGGCAGGGGGATTGCTGGCATTGGCGATGGCAGTCAACGCGATCGTCTCCCCGACCTGCTTGTTGATCGGCTCCGGACTGGGCGTGTACGTGGGTTGGAAGGGCGGATTGGTGAAACGCGTAGCAATCGTAGTGGTGTAGATGGGGATATACATATCACTGCCATCCGTATTGCGCTGAACCGAATTGCCATTTCCGCTTCGGAACAAAATGGCAATTCGTAAAATAGTTTCATTGGTGGGGACGCCGTAATAAGCCCGGATATTCGTAATGTCAAACTTCCACTGGTTGTTTCCCAATGAAGTAGCCTGCAATGCGGCATTGGTCTGGTTAAACGGCTGATTGAACTTCACATATTTCCAATCACTCGGAGTGGCACTCAAATTCGTGATCACACCCGTGTGCACATAAACATCACTGGCCGGCGTGTAGTTCAAAAGCCCCAGATTGCCCTTGGCGGCATCCATGGTGATGGAAATGTTATCCGTAGCAGTCGGGAAAGCAGGCGACCAAGTCAATACTTGAGCCTGTGCGAATGAAATGATTCCAAAAAACAAGGCAAGAAAGAAACGGCGCATGGCAGATCGTTTAGTAGTGAGCTTAAAATTAGTGAAAATATGTACTTGATACACATTAGTGGCAAAAGATCAAAAGATGAGAAGACCAGGAATGCTATTTGGTCATTCTGGTTTCCCCGGTCTTTTTGGTCATATTGATCTCTTCGTCTTCATACTCCGTAGTATCTTTATCAGCCTGAAAGAACGTTTTTGTTGAACCCGATCCACCATGAACGACCCACACGTTGAACAAACCCGTAAGCTCCTGAGTGCTCTGAGTCAAAAACCCTTGGCAGCAGCGGATATCGATGGACTGCGTGATGTGTTGCGCTTTCACGAGCACCGCTACTACATCCTGCACGATCCCCTACTAGCCGATGCAGAATACGATCGGCTATACAAGGCACTTGAACAGCTGGAAAAGGAACAACCTAACCTGATTCGCCCCGATTCTCCCACGCAACGGGTGGCAAAAGAACTCACGGCAGCGTTTCCTACAGTGAAGCATCTGGTTCCTATGCTCTCCCTGGAAAATTCATACAATGCGGAGGACCTGCTCGACTTCGATCGCAAAGCAAGAGAATTAACAGGCTTGGGCACGATCGACTATTGCATCGAACCCAAATTCGATGGGGGGAGCATTTCGCTGATCTATGAAAACGATCAACTGGTACGCGGCGCCACCCGAGGCGATGGCACGGAAGGCGATGATGTGACTCCGAATGTCCGCCAGATCCGCTCCCTCCCCTTGCATGCCGCCTTTTCTACACTTGGATTACAACAGATCGAAATTCGCGGCGAGGTGTTGATGGATAAAGAGAAATTCCGGCTCTACAACGAATCCCTGATGGAAGAAGGCCAACCACCCTTGGCCAATCCCCGTAACGCCGCCTCCGGAACCCTTCGCCTGAAAGATCCCGCCCAAGTTGCCAAACGAAACCTCGAAGCTTTTGTCTACCATATCAGTTATTACACGCTTCAGCCTGGTCAACCCACGCCCGAAGTGCTGAAAACACACCAAGGATCCATCGACTTATTATGGAATCTTGGCTTTCGGAGTCCGCATAACGAAAAACGCGTCTGCCATGGCATTCAAGAGGTGATCGACTACTGCCACTCTTTTGAAGGGGAGCGCGATGCCTTGCCCTACGAGATCGACGGGATGGTGATCAAAGTGAACGACCTGGCTCTGCAGGAAAAAATGGGCATGACCTCCCACCATCCCCGCTGGGCCATCGCCTTTAAATTCAAGGCGCGACAAGCCACCACCAAACTGCTGGCCGTCGAATTTCAAGTGGGACGAACCGGAGCTGTTACCCCTGTAGCCAAACTCGAACCGGTGGCCATCGGTGGCGTCACCGTCAGCAGCATCTCCATCCACAACGAAGAATACATCCGGGAAAAAGACCTGCGGCTGGGCGATCAGGTTCTCATCGAACGCGCCGGTGACGTGATCCCGCAGATCGTGAAGTCACTCGCGGATGCACGCAACGGAACAGAAAAGAAAATTGAATTCCCCCGCCAATGTCCGATCTGTGATCACCTGCTTCATAAAGAAGAAGAAGAGGCCGTCTGGCGCTGCGGCAACTGGGAATGTCCGGCACAAGCCGTTGAACGCATCATTCATTTTGTCAGCAAGGATGCGATGGACATCCGCGGATTCGGGGAAGCAAACATTCGAAAATTCTATGCGGCCGGTCTGCTGAAGGATATCCCAGGTATCTATCAACTTGATTACGATCGGATCGCAACGATGGAAGGATTTGGCAAGAAGTCGATCGAGAAACTCCAGCAATCCATCGACGCTTCCAAAAAACAACCGCTGCACCGATTGATCTACGGATTGGGTAT
>JBKCMR010000038.1:0-3422 GCA_046300055.1 Bacteroidota bacterium | reverse complement strand
AGGATTGGGTACCTGGCCGGCCATTTGGATGCTGCCCACGGAAAATCGGTATGGCGGTTGGCCCAAGAGTGGGGAGATCGACATCGCTGAAACAGTAGGGTATCAAAAAGACACCTTGCATCAGACGATCCATACGGATCTGTATAACGGGATGCATCGTACCCAGCGGACCAATGTAATGTCCTTATCCGGTCACGGCAAACAGTTTCATGAATATGCCATCGAGTGGTCTGCTGAAAAAATCGATTACTATCTGGACGGTAAAAAAACATACACTTTTCCAAGAGAGTCGGCCGAGTCGCGTAAATGGCCATTTGATCAGCCCTTTCACCTGCTCCTGAACATGGCGATCGGAGGTGACTTCGGTGGACGAAAAGGAATAGATGATTCTATATTCCCCACGCAGATGCGAGTGGATTATGTGAGAGTGTATCAATAACGAACACATGCGTATTTCATTTCTGATCGCCCTGCCGGCGATTTTTTTTCAATCCATTGCTTGGGGGCAATCTGCCAACATCGATCGGAAAGTTGATTCTGTATTAGCGTTGATGACCCTCGATGAAAAAATCGGACAACTCAATCAACTCAGCAGTGATTTCGTTGCTACCGGTCCGATCACTCCCGATGGAGACAAACAAGATCGTGTTCGTCAGGGTAAAGTTGGATCCTATCTGAATATGACCGGTTCAGCACGTACCCGCTCCTTGCAGGCCATCGCGATGCAATCGAGATTGAAAATCCCACTCTTGTTCGCGCAAGATGTGATACATGGGTATCGCACCATCTTTCCGATTCCGTTAGCGGAGGCGGCCAGTTGGGATCTTTCCATAATCGAAAAATCTGCACGGATCGCTGCTACTGAAGCGGCTGCTTGTGGGATACATTGGACGTTCGCACCGATGGTCGATATCGCACGTGATCCTAGATGGGGACGTGTGATGGAAGGCGCCGGAGAAGATACCTATCTGGGAAGTCTGATCGCCACTGCTCGCGTGAAAGGATTTCAGGGAAAAGGATTGGGGAGTTTAGATGCAGTGATGGCTTGTGCCAAACACTTCGCAGCCTATGGAGCTGCGGAGGGAGGTCGTGATTATAATACGACCGATATGAGTCTGCGCCGATTACATGAAGTGTATCTGCCACCCTTCAAGGCCGCAGCAGATGCAGGTGTGGCCAGTTTCATGAACTCATTCAACGACATCAATGGTATCCCAGCAACGGGAAACAGTTATCTGCAACGTAAGTTGCTGAAGGGTGACTGGAAATTCAATGGACTGGTGGTGAGTGATTGGGGCAGTATCGGGGAGATGATCAACCATGGTTATGCGGCAGACATGGCGGACGCGGCGAAGAAAGCGATCACAGCCGGCTCGGATATCGATATGGAGAGCAGGGCTTATGCGGGACACCTGTATGATCTCATCAAACGTAAAGAGGTGAACGAATTGGTGATAGATGATGCCGTTCGCCGGGTGCTTCGTAAAAAATTCGAGTTAGGTTTATTCGATGATCCCTATCGTTTTTCGGATGAAGCAAGAGAAAAAGCTGCGTGGAATGCTCCGGAACACAGGCAGGCAGCGAGGGAGATGGCTCGCAAGAGTATTGTATTGCTGCGAAACGATTCAATTAAAAAAACAAGTAAGCCGATATTGCCATTGTCAACTGTATCTGGTAAAAAGATCGCTTTGATCGGACCGCTTGTAAAAGCCATCGGCGACAACAACGGATTCTGGAGTTATAGTTGGCCAGATGATTCTACTCGTATCGTATCCCTTTGGAAAGGGATGGAGAATAAGCTGGGTTCCACAAAGAATTTGAGTTATGCAAAAGGATGTGAGCTGACTGGAAGTGATACCAGCGGATTTGCCGCGGCACGTTTGGCTGCTCGTAGATCCGATATAGTGGTCATCAGTGTAGGAGAGGCCGGAAACATGAGTGGTGAAGCGAAGAGCAGAAGTGATCTGAAATTACCCGGCATGCAAGAGCAATTGGTGAAAGAGATGGTGGCAACGGGCAAGCCGGTGGTGGTTTTGATCAGTGCAGGTCGTCCGTTGGTATTCAATTGGATCTCAGAAAACGTTCCGTCTATCGTATACACCTGGTGGTTGGGTACGGAAGCAGGTAATGCGATCGCGGATGTCTTGTTCGGCGATTATAATCCATCTGGAAAATTACCGATGACCTTTCCGCGTAGTGAGGGACAGATCCCGATCTATTACAATCATTTCAATACCGGTCGTCCGTTTAAAAATGACACCGATAATATTTATGTGACGGCTTATACCGATCTGCGGAACAGTCCGCGTTACCCATTCGGCTACGGACTGAGTTATTCCAAGTTTGAATACGGAAAGATCGTGCTGAGTGCAGATTCGATGTCAGTGGGCGGATCTATTCGTGCAAAGGTGACCATTACTAACTCAGGTACTTATGCCGGGGAGGAAGTTGTGCAATTGTATATACAAGATGTGGCTGCTTCATTAGTAAGGCCGGTACGCGAGTTGAAAGGATTTCAGAAGATTCGATTAGCGCCGGGTGAATCAAGAACGGTCGAGTTTTCAATCACGGAAAAAGAATTGGCTTTTTATCAGGAAGATCTGCGTTTTATGGCAGAGCCCGGGCAGTTCCGTGTATTCATCGGGGGCAGTTCGGAGGCAGCAGTATACGCATCGTTCTGGTTGCGATAGGCTGTAAGCTGAATATTTCATCGCTTCCCTGGTTTTTTTAAAAGCGCACAATCATCTTTTTTTAATAGAAGAATCTTTTTAGCCGATGCGAGTCTGTTGTTTTCAGCATAGGCCACACTTGCCTCGTTACTTTCTTCTGAAGTCTATGCTTTCTGTCACCAGTTAAATAAGTTTAACTACTTACACGAGGTCCTAAGAACGACTTTTTAAAAATTAGATTGTTTTATATATATACACCCCATAGAAAACCTCTCAATTGTCTTCCTGTTAAAATCTTGTGTACAATTGCCCCTTTGTAAGCCGACCAGCAAAAAGCCATTCGTGTAGTTTTGTATGGATTCAATTCTTTATTCATACTTGTAAGCCCCTTATAATTCAATAGTGGAAAGAAAAAAGGGTAGAGACACAGAAATGCCTATTGTGCGAAATTCCCACTTATTTAGATCCTGCCGATTCATTCAGACTCGATCAATTGCATTGATTCCTATGCTGCTTTTTAGTTGCATGGCGGTAGGGCAATCCATTTTCACCTCTACGTTGAACACTACAGGCGAAACAAAGAAACTTAACCAGACAGATCCTCGTTTCCCTGTGTAAGTACCCCTTTTAACAGACAGTCGTTGATTTGTGAATTTCGGTAATTTCTATGTTTCTTTTCCATTCATCCGGTGTTAGATTGTTCAGGGCTTCGTGGGGTCTTCGGTAATTGTATTCTTCTATCCATTCCCTTGT
>JBKCMR010000037.1:0-8368 GCA_046300055.1 Bacteroidota bacterium | reverse complement strand
TACGAGAGGACCGGGTCGTACGTACCGCTGGTGTATCAGTTGTGCCGCCAGGTGCAATGCTGAGTAGCTATGTACGGACAGGATAAACGCTGAAAGCATCTAAGCGTGAAACCTTCCTCAAGATGAGTTTACTTTTAAGGGCCGTCAAAGACTATGACGTTGATAGGCTATAGGTGTAAAGGTGGTAACATCAAAGCCGAGTAGTACTAATTGCCCGTATGCTTTAATTTTTTTTTACTTCGGTAAAAAATCAGATCTCTTCAACATACTCCCAATATGACATTATTCGTCGCTATGCGACAATCGTCTTATGGTGGTTTTTCCAAGGGTGTTCACCTCTTCCCATACCGAACAGAGAAGTTAAGTCCCTTATGGCCGATGGTACTGCACCACAATGCGGGAGAGTAGGTAGCTGCCATAATTATTAAAGGCCCGGTCGAATTTCGATCGGGTTTTTTTTTGCCCATGTGTGGCAGGGACCCACTCAACTATCTCAACCCCCTAAGCCATCATTTCGTAATTCTATACACGGGATATCTCATAAACCTCGGTTCTGCCCAAGGTGAATTTCTATAGATGAAATCCAACTGCGCCCGTCCACTTTTTGCAAACTCCGGATCGGCCAACTTTCTTTCATTCAATCTGCGTTGGAGTTGGGTATCAGTACGTAAATAGTCAGCCGCTTTATCCTCAAACGAATAAGCGGAATAGCCTTCTTTTTGAACCAAGATCGGATCAAATAAATTCCAGCTGAAATACGAATCCTCCGCCTGCGGCTCCAACACCTCCATAATGAATCGATCTCCGATCTGTCCCATGGGGATCAGCCAGTCACCTTTCCGAAAGGATATACGCTGCGCCAGGGTTTCTACCTTCACTTCGGTATTCAGGTGATGACCCTCGTATGGCCGGGGAGAAGATTTGTAATCCACGATCCGGTATACCTCGCATTCAATGCTGGTATCCGTTGTGATTCTGCTCATTTGGATCCGATTCGCCTCCAACCGTTCTACCACTCGATGCCAGCCCTGTGGTAATATGTATAAACGAGGTTTGGATATGACCTTTCCCGGCTTATAATAGGTTTGAACGGGTACTGTTTTTTCGAAGGGTTTGTTCCGGTCGTAATAAAGTCTGTCTATCCCTGATACTTCGCTGGGCTTATAACCAGCCTGATATCCTTTGAACAGGAAACTGTCGGATCTGGACTTATCGACCGACCAGCTCATCCCCAATTCAGTTGATCGTTTCACCTCTGCACGCATCCTGTCCCTCACGTTTTTGATCTCGGTAGCATATTGGGTGGTGAAGGCAATAAAACTCTGCATCAAGGATAAGGTGGCCATCACCCGTTCGGGGTAAGGCTTCAGCATATGGGTTTCCGGCACAAAAGAAAAGCATTGCCAGAGGGCTGCATAGCCGCTGCTGTAACGCGGGCCATCCCAATATAACGGCCATCCCGCCTCGGGCTTGTCTCCATAACTGTTCACATACGGTACCAGGTCATATCCCTTTTTCTTCATGTGTGCATAGATGGCCGGCTCGAACTTCATTCGTAAAAAATCACCCATAGCGCCGCCCAGTTTATCAAACTGGGTAGTCAGCAACGTCATCACGTGCTGATAATCGGCTCCGTTGCTCACATGATTATCAATGAATACATCCGGATCGATATCACGGAACAAACGAGTGAATGCCAAGGCTTCTTTGCTGTCACATTTGATGAAATCTCGGTTCAGGTCTAAGTTTTGTGAATTGCCTCTGGAGCCGAATGCATCCGGTCCGTTCTGGTCCACCCGATAATTTTCACTTCTGTTCAACGCTCCACCGATGTTGTACACCGGAATGATCGCCAACACTACATTGTTGGGCAGATCGATTTTTCGGGTGACGATATCACGGGCCAACAGCATACTCGCATCGATGCCATCCGGTTCGCCGGGATGTATCCCGTTATTGATGAGAATGATCCGCTTCCCTGATTTTTTTATGGAGAACCAGTCAGTTTTTCCATCAGTCGATATAACTACCAGGTGCAAGGGGAAGCCGGCATCCGTATTGCCTCTTGTTTCCATCCGGACTTGCGGTGTCAGGGCATCTAATTTCTTCCACCAGTCGATGATGCGAGGGTAGGTGGGGGTTTGCTTTCCATTGGAAAGCTCGAACAGGGTTTTCAATTCACTTACCTGTGCATTGGTTTTGAAAGACAGGCAAACGATCAGGCAGATCAAAAAGGGGGAAGTCCGCATACATCATCTCTTTGATCCAAAGAAACAAAAAAGGCACCGTAGCGGTGCCTTAAAAGTAGTTGGACGTAAATCCGATTATTTAGCCGCGTTGGCTTGCTTAGCCAGCTTGCGTTTCAGATTGGAAGCTTTGTTTTTATGGATCACACCGCGCTTAGCCAATTTGTCGATCATACTGGCAACGGAAGGAAGACTTGCTTTCATCTCCTTGCTTTCAGATGCTTTGAGGTCGCGGATCGCGTTACGGGTGGTCTTTGCGTAATATTTGTTACGGTCCCGACGCTTGGCGGCTTGACGGGCATCTTTTTTGGTCGCACTGTGATTGGCCATGAATTCGTTTTTAAGGAGGGCAAAGGTAAGCGGAATCGTCAGTTTATCCAAAAAAATGAGTCGGATCGATCAGACTTCTTTTTTGCTCCTTGCCGACCGGTGAAGTGCATCCGGTTAAGGGCTAAATACCTCATTTTGAACCCTATTTTAGGTTTTTTCATCCGATATTTGCCACGGTTTTCACGCCGGATGATCGGCTGATCCAATTCCGTTTTCCATGAAGGATTTCTCCTACATCACGAATTCGCATCCCGGTTACATCGAGAGCCTATACCGGAGTTTTTTACAGGACCCTCAATCGGTCGATCCTGACCTGGTCAAATTCTTTCAGGGATTTGATTTCGCCGTCGGTTCCGGTGCTGCCGGAAGTTCCGCCTCAGCAGGTGTTTCCGCCGATACAGATCTGGCGAAGGAGTGGGCTGTATACCAGCTCATCGAGGCGTACCGAAACAAAGGCCATCTCGTAGCTAAAACAAATCCGATCCGTCCTAGAAAGGACCGCGATGCCCGGTTGTCGCTTGCCGTATTCGGACTCGGCGATGCCGATCACAATACTGTTTTTCAAGCGGGCAAATGGATCGGTCTTGGCCCTGCCACATTGAAAGACATCCTGCACAAGCTTAATCAGGTTTATGCCGGGCCCGTCGGTGCGGAGTTCAGTTACATGCGTCACCCCGATCGATTGCAATGGATGATCGAATCGATCGAGCAAGGCATGCAGCAACCTGTTCCGTTGGAGAAAAAGCGTCGCGTGTTGGAGAAACTGAATCAGGGTGTGATCTTGGAAAAGTTTCTACACACCAAGTACGTCGGTCAAAAACGTTTTTCCCTGGAAGGTGGAGAGAATACCATCGTTGCCTTAGATACACTCATCAACACCGCTGCTGCGGAACAAGTACAGGAAGTGGTGATCGGCATGGCGCATCGAGGCCGACTCAACGTACTTGCCAATATCATGGGCAAGACCTACGAACAGATCTTCAGTGAATTCGAAGGCACGGCACAGCTCGATCAGACCATGGGTAGCGGGGACGTGAAATATCATATGGGTTACGGTAGTGAGGTGGTTACTCCCGAAGGGAATACCATTCACTTGAAGCTGATGCCCAACCCATCCCACCTGGAAGCTGTCAATCCGGTGGTCGCCGGATTCTCACGAGCCAAATCCGATCTTCTCTGCGATCAAGAATACGACAAAGTATTGCCTGTTCTAATTCATGGCGATGCATCAGTGGCCGGTCAAGGCATTGTGTATGAAGTGTTGCAGATGAGCGGACTAAAAGGTTATTCCGTCGGTGGTACCATTCACCTGGTGATCAATAACCAGATCGGATTCACGACCGATTTTGATGATGCCCGTACCAGCGATTATTGTACTTCACTTGCCGCCACCGTACAAGCTCCGGTATTACATGTAAATGGCGATGATGCTGAAGCGGTTCTCAAGTGTTTGGAGCTGGCAGTTCGTTATCGTCAGCGTTTCAACAGTGATATATTCATCGATCTACTCTGCTATAGAAGGCATGGTCACAACGAAGGCGACGATCCAAAATTCACACAGCCTCAATTATACGCACTGATCGACAAACACCACAATCCCCGTGAAGTGTATGTACACAAGCTGATGGAGGGCGGGGATTCGGCGATACAAGAACTGGCCAAGGAGATGGAGAAAAAGTTCTGGTCCGACTTGCAAGAGCGTCTCGATGATATCAAACAAAATCCGCTTCCATACCATTACCAGGCACCCGAAATGGAATGGAATAAGATGCGCCGTGCAACGGCTTTGGATTTCGACCGATCTCCCGATACAGCCATCACTTCTGAAAAACTGCAATCGGTGTTTCAGGCATTGATGAAATGGCCCGCCGGTTTTCAGCCCCTTCGAAAAGTGGAGAAGCTGTTGCAGGATAAGATCAAACTCTACGAAACGGAACAAAAGATCGATTGGGCTACGGCCGAATTGCTGGCCTATGGTAGCTTGCTGACAGAAGGAAAATCGGTTCGTATCAGTGGACAAGATGTGGCACGCGGTACATTCTCTCATCGCCACGCGATCTTGCGCGATGAGAAAACTGCAGAAAGCTATAGTCGTCTTTCTCAGATCCCGGATGCAACCGGCAAGTGCCAGTTATATAATTCATTACTCAGCGAGTATGCTGTACTCGGATTCGAATATGGGTATGCCATGGCCGATCCGCTCTCCTTGGTGATCTGGGAAGCGCAGTTCGGTGATTTTGCCAACGGCGCGCAGACAATGATCGATCAGTTCATCGTAGCCGGCGAGCAAAAATGGAATCGGATGAGCGGGGTTACGTTGCTGTTACCGCACGGATATGAAGGCCAAGGACCGGAGCACAGCAGTGCCCGATTGGAACGGTTCTTGCAACTCTCCGCTGAGCTGAACATTGTGGTCACGAACATCACTACGGCCGCAAATTTCTTCCATGCACTACGTCGTCAACTCGCTTGGCCTTTCCGCAAGCCGCTGGTGAATTTCTCGCCGAAAGCGAATCTTCGACTGCCGGCCACATACTCTATGCTAGACGAATTCACACAGGGTGGTTTCCGCGAAGTGATGGACGATCAGTCGGCAGATGCTGCCTCCGTCAAGAAAGTACTGTTCTGTTCCGGTAAGATCTATTTCGATCTGATGGATAAGAAAAACAAAGAGGATCGAAAAGATGTGGCTGTCGTACGGATCGAGCAATTGTATCCGTTCCCCCAAAAGCAGATCGATGCCCTTCAGAAGAAATATGCCAAGGCTACTTGGTTCTGGGTACAGGAAGAGCCACTGAACATGGGCGCCGCTTCCTTCCTTCAGATGAATCTGAAGAGTTTTCCCTTCGGTGTCATCAGCCGACAGGCCTCTGCTTCTACCGCCACCGGCTACCAGAAGGTGCATCAGCAAGAACAATCGGAGATCATTCAAATGGCATTCAGCATATAAATAAATTCGACAGGCTATGATCGACATTAAAGTTCCTACCATCGGCGAATCCATCACGGAAGTGACCTTACTCAAGTGGGTTAAACCTGCAGGTAGTTATGTAGAAAGGGACGAAGTGATCGCTGAGCTGGAAAGTGAAAAGGCCACGTTTGAGGTTAATGCTGAAAAAGCAGGAACAGTAGAACACCTGGCGAAGGAAGGCGATACACTGAATATCGGAGATCTGCTGGCGCGGATCGATGAATCGGCCCCCAAGCCTGCCCAAACAGAAGTTCCGGCTTCCACCAAAGAGAATAAAGCGCCAACACCTCCTTCCGTTCCCACGGAAGCGCCTGTTACTTCCGTATCGAATGATATCAAAGCTACTCCGGTTGCTTCTGCCATCATTGCCGATAAGAAGGTCGATCCCAAATCGGTCAAGGCTTCCGGTCCGCAGGGAAAAATATTGAAGGATGATGTACTGGCAGCACTGTCGCAGCCCGGCAAGATCGCATTCAAGGGCGCTGAGATGCATTCCCGAAATGTGCGTGCCGAAAAGATGAGTAATCTGCGCAAAACGATCTCTCGTCGACTCGTTGAGGCCAAGAACACCACGGCCATGCTTACTACGTTCAACGAGGCCGATATGACTGCGATCCTTGCAATTCGCAGTGCACACAAAGACAAGTTCAAAGAGGCGCATGGGGTCGGACTCGGTTTCATGAGCTTTTTTGCTAAGGCCTGTGCGATCGCGCTTACCGAATGGCCCTCTGTCAATGCCTTTATCGATGGCGATCAGGTTCTGTATCATGATTATGCTGACATCAGCATCGCCGTGAGTACGCCACGTGGACTTACCGTCCCCGTCATTCGTAATGTTGAGAGCCTGAGCATGGCCGACATTGAGAAAAAAGTTGCTGAAGTAGCTGCAAAGGCACGCGACAGCAAACTCACGCAGGAAGAATTGACAGGCGGAACATTTACAATTACTAATGGTGGCGTATTCGGTTCCCTGATGAGTACGCCGATCATTAACATTCCTCAAAGTGCTATACTGGGTATGCATAAGATCCAGGAACGACCCATGGTAGTCGACGGAGCTGTAGTGGTTCGTCCCATGATGTACCTGGCACTGAGCTATGATCATCGCATCATCGACGGACGTGAATCAGTTGGTTTTTTGGTGCGGGTTAAAGAGCTGTTGGAAAACCCGGCGCAGATGTTGATGGGAAGAGATCCAGTGAAGACTTTGCTGGAACTATAATTCAATCATTAAATCATTCATATGAGATCCATGTTCATGCTCTTGTTGATGGGTGTGCTTATCGCATCCTGTCAAAAGGAGATCGATTGGGGAACCGGCAGCGCAGCAACCAATCAGTTATTGGTCAAAGTGGTTGCCAAATCCGGTGCGAATGATTCAACCATCACCACGTATACGTACAATGCCCAGCGCAAATTGATGCGCGAGGTTGTCGTTGCCCTGACAGGTGGGACTGCCATACAAACAGAACTTATTATCTCGCGCAATAGTGCCGGGATGATCACGCAATCCGTTTTAAAATCCCCCGACCTGGCGGCTACCGGTATTGATAGTATTCTTACTCGCTATTACTTGTCGAATAATCGCTATGCATCTGGCGTATTCTCACTGAATCTGATGGGGCTCTCCTTTACGGATAGTGCCCTTTATACATATGATGCCAATGACAGGATCATTTCTGATCAACATCTACTGAAGTCATCCTTATTTCCATTGCCTATTCCCATCCCCATCTTAAAAAATGTTTATACGTACAGTGCTGATGGCAAAAACCTGATGAAACAAGAACAGTCTGCGCCCAGTACTCCAGGTGGACCACTTGCACCCGTATCCAGCCAGACCTACACCTTCGATACCAAAACCAATCCGCTATTGCTGCTGAATGAAGCGATCATTCTGACTCGTCCTGATTGGTTCAATGCCAACAACGTGCTCACCAATCAGTTTGCCAGTGTAGCCGACCCGACACAGAATTTCACGCTGGATAACACCTATCGATATAATGCCGCAAATAAGCCAGATAGCTTGTTCAGCATGCGGGGTGGTCAATTGACGACCTCCAAATTCTTTTATCAATAACAACGGCGATCAATTGAGTCGTTCACAAAATCAGCTGAACACCGCCCGACAATTGCTCGAGCGGTATCGTCTGGATGAACCCTTTCATCTCTATCTAAAACAATATTTTGCGTCGAACAAGAAACATGGATCGACTGACCGACGCACCATCCGGGATCTTTGCTATTCCTTTTTCAGGATCGGGCAACTCTGGCATTCGTTGGACATGGAAGATAGAATCCTGTCGGCCTTTTACCTGGTGCAACCCGACCCAATGGAATTCATCTCCACGCTTCGTCCTCAATGGCCGATTCCGGATTCAACGGATCCGCAGTTTCGGGCCGCTGCATTGAATCTGCCATTCGAGCCGTCAACACTATTTCCATTCAAGGCTCAACTTTCTGCAGGTATTGATCCAGTGTCTTTCATGCTTTCTCATTTAACGCAGCCGGATCTATTTATCCGGATCCGTCCCCGGCACGAGAAAAAAGTAATGCAGTTACTGTCTAGCGATCAAATTCCTTTCAGGCAAATCACTCCACATACCCTCGCACTGGGTAATTCAACTTCGTTGGAATCACGTTTTTCAATCGATGCGGAGGTCGTGGTGCAAGACCTAAGTTCACAACGTATTGCAGAGCTCTTCGATCACCTCCCGAAGGATTTCAGTGGTAAGGTCTGGGATGCCTGCGCGGCCAGTGGCGGTAAGTCAATGCTTTTGTATGATCGTTTTCGGGATATTGAATTGACTTGTACCGACAT
>JBKCMR010000036.1:0-7108 GCA_046300055.1 Bacteroidota bacterium | reverse complement strand
GGACAGGAATTCAACGACCGACAGCGATGCAGCATCACCATCGTAAAACATAAAAAACAAGTACGGATTCTGGCCGAACACTGCACCCCCATCAAATCAATGAATAAAGAATTATGAAAAGAATTACGTTAGCTGCCCTGACCGCATTGATCTGTATCACAGCCTTGGGCCAATCCCCTTCCCCGGCCCGACCCAAACTGGTGGTAGGAGTCATGCTCGATCAAATGAGATGGGACTACCTGTACCGCTATCATGATCTGTATGCATCTGATGGGGGATTCAAACGATTATTAAATCAAGGTGCTACCTGCGAAAACACATTCATCCCCTACACCCCTACCGTTACCGCCTGCGGACATGCATCCGTTTATACTGGATCCGTGCCTTCCATCAATGGAATTACCGGAAATGCCTGGTGGGATCAAGACAAACAAGCCACTGTTTACTGTACGGATGATAAGACTGTAAAAACCGTTGGTTCGGACAATACAAGCGGCCTGATGAGCCCGAGAAACCTGCTCGTAACTACGATTGGCGACGAACTCCGCATGGCCACGGGGTTCAAATCAAAAGTGGTAGGTATCGCCATGAAAGACCGTGGAGCGATCTTGCCAGCCGGACACAGCGCCAACGGCGCTTATTGGTACGACAGTAAAACAGGCAATTGGGTAACCTCTACATATTACACACAAGAATTGCCAAATTGGGTAAAGCAATTCAATGCGGAAAAACGTCCGGATGCTTTATATCTGCTCGGATGGAAGCCGATGCTACCAATCGCCCGATACCATGCCAGCACCGCAGATGAAAAAAGCTACGAAAACCCCGTTTTTGGAAGCAAACTCCCCTACGACTTTTCCTCCTATATCGGTAAAGATTACAGCAAGATCCTAACCACCCCTCATGGGAATACCCTGACATTCGAATTCGCCAAAAAAGCATTAGTGGCCGATTCTCTTGGAAAAGATGCGATCACCGACCTGCTGGCCGTTAGCTTTTCTTCCCCTGATTATATCGGACACTCATTCGGACCTAATTCCGTAGAAGCAGAAGACGGTTTCCTGCGAATGGACAAGGAACTGGGCGATTTCTTCCGTTTCCTCGATAAAGAAGTGGGCGTGAATCAATACACAGTTTTTTTAAGTGCCGATCACGGCGCGGCTCCTGTACCCGAATTCATGCAAGAGAATAAATTACCCGGTGGTCGGGTTTTCTTCGGAAAGCTGATTGATCAATTGAACCGATCACTACAACGAGACTATCAGATCGCCAACCTGATCGTAAGCGATGATAATTATCAGATACACCTGAACAGAAAGGCTATCGACTCAGCCCGAATCGACCTTCAAACCATTGCCAGAAGGATACAAAATCAGCTACTGGCAGAACCGGGAGTAGATCGCGTGTTTCAACTAACTGAATTGAATACCATTCCATTGAATTCGACCGTCCGTAACATGCTCAATAATGGATACCACCCCCGAAGGAGTGGTGACCTACAGATTATTTTGAAGTCGAATTACATCGATGCCTACGGAAAAACCGGCACCACACATGGACTTTGGAATCCGTACGACTCCCATATTCCTCTGCTTTGGTATGGATGGGGCATCCGTCCGGGCCGAGTATTGCGAGAGACTTATATGACCGACATCGCCCCTACGCTGGCCAGCTTACTACGCATTCAAATGCCCAGCGGCTCCATCGGAAAAGCCATTCCTGAAGTCATTAAATAATTGAATGCTATGGATAACAACCTGAAAGCCCGTTTCGAGGAGGCCGTTGAAAACAGCAAAACGTTGACAGAGAGGCCCGACAATGAAACGCTCCTTCGACTCTATAGTTTATTTAAACAGTCAACAGAAGGAGACTGTCAGACTGAACCACCAACCAACCCATTTGACTTTGTCAACAAAGCCAAACACGAAGCATGGTCGGGTTTAACAGGTATGAGCACAGAGAACGCCATGCAAGAATATATCGAGCTGGTCATAAAGCTTCAATGAGGCTAATTATATTTTTTTACCAAGCACCCCCATGTATGACTCTTCGAACTCCTTTCCAACTTTGGCATAAGAAAATATATTTTTTGCCCTGTCTGAGATAGATTCCCTATTTAATGTGACATGCTTAGCAAAAGCATCAATCATCGCCAAATAAAATAAATCCTCATCGCTATCTGGGACTAAATACGAACAAACCGGATCAATAATTTCAGGAACACCTCCTACGTCGGTTGCAATAACTTGTAAGCCAACACATAAAGCTTCAGCAACCACACATGAAGCACTTTCCATCTTACTAAATAACAGCAAACATTGCGCTCGCCTCATTATATTGGCAACCTCCGTGTAAGCAACCTCGCCAAATAACTCAACTCCATTATAGGAACCGCCTAGAAATTGCTCTACCCTCTTAGCATTGGATCCCTTACCACCAACCATAACCAACTTAACTTGATTGTTATTTCTATGAAATCTAGAAAATGCACGCAATATTCCCTCTGGATTTTTATTTATTGACCAATCAGATATATGAATGAAGGTATACTTGTCAACAAAACAATCACCTGTTTTGAATAAATCAGTATTGACCACATTCCTAATAATTAAATTAGACAGTGGTTTTAGTTCATTATCTAATGATTTAGCCTGATATGCGCTGACTGAAAATGAAATAACCGCTTTGTTATAGGCGAATTGTGTCACCCATCTAAACCAGAATGGACGGGTACTGAACCGGTCTTGTACCACATCGTTGTACCCACCCCAGTGTTCCGTTACAACATATGGAATTCCAAAACGCCACCGAAGATACCTTGCCGCCAAACCCGACTTAAATAGAACCTGTACATGGACAAGATCTGGCAAGCCTTCCTGTTTTATAAAATCATCTACCAACTTTTTAGTCAAGAACATCCATCGAAGAGGACTCAGTATCCTGTTGAGGACACCGCTCCTAGGATAATACCCAATCCGTTCAACCAATCCCCTTTTTCTAGCTGATTGTGTTTTTTTAGCGTTAGCTATCTTTTCATTTCCAATGCAATGAATTACCGTAATATCACAGAAAATTGAAGCCGCCTCAGCGTGTCGTTGAATAAAATCACCCGCAAATACATCTACTTCCGATGGATACCAACTGCAGAGCCATAATACACGCAATCGTTTTTGGGGATTCATAAAATATTTATTACCCAAGGGCTTGTATGATCTGAGTAAACTCGTCCGCCTGCAGGGACGCGCCTCCCACCAATCCACCATCCACATCAGGCAGCTCAAATAATTCAGTGGCATTAGATGCCTTCACACTTCCTCCATAAAGAATAGAGATCGAGGCGGCAACCATATCCCCGTATTGATCAGCTAATACTGAACGGATATGCGCATGCATCTCTTGCGCTTGATCAGCACTGGCCGTTCGGCCCGTACCTATAGCCCAGATCGGCTCATAGGCGATCACAACCTTAGTGATCGCATCAGCCGTCAAATGAAAAAGACCTGCACGGATCTGGCCGCCCACATGATCATTCTGCCCCTCCGCTTCTCGAATACTCAATGGCTCTCCGCAACAGAAGATCGGGCGTAAGCCAACCTCCAAACAACGATCCACTTTCTCTGCCAATAGTAAATCGCTCTCCTGCTGATATTCACGGCGTTCACTATGCCCCAACACACAATCAGAAACTCCCAGAGAAGCCAGCATCGGTGCAGATACCTCCCCGGTAAAAGCGCCAGCGACTTTATGATGACAATTCTGTGCCGCTACCCGATAACCGGAACGTCCACTGATACGCTCCATAACCCACATCAGATAGGGAAAGGGCACGGCCAATACTACTTCCTGAGAGCCGGTCAGTTCAGGCGCCTGATCCAGCAACATGTTTAACAATTGCTCAGCCTGAGGCTTGGTCAGATTCATTTTCCAATTCGCAGCAGCGATCTGTTTACGCATAACGGTCATTTATCGGTTTTATATATTCTTTTAAATTGTTCTATTTCCTCGGCTGTCAGCACCTGCCCTTTCAGCGCTTTCCAATTCCGGATGTGATCCAACGCATCTTTCAACCGATATCGGCTGCCATCCATCCACCGAAAGCTTTTAGTGGATTTATTTGTCAGACCGCCATTCCCGATCTGCACACTCACCCCGAACACTGATCCGCTGTTTAGGGTGGCATTGATGGCTGTACGAGAATGATCGCCCATGAATACCCCGCATTTTTGTCCGACCTCAACCAATCCAACTCCGTCTCGTTCAATTCGGATAGTCCCTGCAGTATTTTTCAGGTTTGAATTGCTCGTGCCTGCGCCCCAATTGCACCAGGAGCCGATCACCGAATCGCCCATATAGCCATCATGCGCCTTGTTCGAGAATGGAAACAGCAAGGATCGCTTTACTTCACCGCCGAGCAGACAACTTTCACCAACAGCAGTGGGTCCGTATACCTTCGCCCCCATCTTAACAACAGAATTTTTACCAAGTAGAAATGGTCCGCGTATGTGCGCCCCCTCCTGGATCTCTGCATGCTCTCCAACATAGATAGGGCCCGCGCTGGCATTCAATGTACAAGGGAAAATTCTGGCTCCTTTTGAAATGAAGATGGCATGCTTACCCAAACGAACAACCCCCTTGGGTATCGACTGTGATCTTCGATTCTTTGTGAGAATATTGAAATCCAGCTCTATACCACTCCCGAGATAGTTTAGTAGGTCCCAAGGATATCGAATGAATTCGATTCCTTCAGCAAGTATACTATCGGCTGCGCTGGATCGCTTCGGAATGTTGTCGATCGCCCCTTTTGTAGCCAACCAGGTCCGATCGGCAGAGAAAAGCGATTGACCCTTTTTCAAAGATGCTATGCGCTTGGCCAAATGAACAGACGGCAGTAGACTGCTTGAAATAGTGACCGCAGGATTATTTTGATCGCCTCCGATCTGTAAAAAAATCGAATCCCATTTTTCACGGATGGTCAGCATGCCCAATGGCATATCAATCACCTTCCGCATCAACGTGAATGGATACAGTGAAGCAGCAAGTTGAGGTTGATCCAAAAAAATACGGGACGACATGGAATGGCCTAAAAATAAACAACCTCTCGAAATGGAGAGGTTGTAAAAAAGATTCTGATATCTGATTACGCTTTTTTCGCGTACTTCTTTTTGAACTTGTCGATACGACCCGCCGTATCCACCAGCATGTTCTTACCAGTGAAGAAAGGGTGAGAAGTACTGGAGATCTCCAGTTTGATCACCGGATATTCATTTCCGTCTTCCCACTTGATTGTCTCTTTTGAAGCAGCAGTGGAACGGCTCAGGAAACTATGTCCATTACTCATGTCTTTGAAAACGACTAACCGATAACTCTCGGGGTGGATTCCTTGTTTCATAACTGTATGATTTTTAAGGGGATACGGATTTTGCCGTAACCGTCAATGATTTGGGAGGGCAAAGATACGGGAGTGGGTCCTTTCGCCCAAAAAAGGATCAATCCCTCATGTTCACGAATTGAAGGGGCATGCCCAGGTCGGCGGACCGACAAGCCTGTATCACGTCCTGCAGATCATCGATCTGTTTACCGGTCACCCGCACCAGATCATCCTGAATGGCTGCTTGCACCTTTAGACCGGAGTCTTTGATCAATTTCACTACCTTCTTTGCGTCCTCCTGTGCCAGTCCGTTACGGACCTTCACGGATTTCTTCCACACCTTTCCGCTCACCGATCCCTCTTTGGAGAGGTCAAATGCCTCCGGGGCAATCCCCTGCTTATTAGCCCGGTTCACGAGCACATCCAAGAGTTGGCGCATTTTCATGTCATCGTCGGTCTCCAGATTAAGGGTGAAATTCTTCTTATCCAGATCGATCACCACATGACCACCCTTGAAATCGAAACGGTTCATGATCTCACGGCTGGTAACATTAACAGCATTATCCAACAATTGGGCTTCTACTTTACTGACGATGTCAAATGAAGGCATACAAACTGATTTTTGCAAAGGTAGTAAGACTGTCGAGTATACGACCCAATCGGTAATTTCGCACCTATGGAAAAAGCAATCGATTACCGGTCCGACACCGTGACCCGTCCCACCCCGGGCATGCTCGCCGCCATACAGAACGCCCCCGTTGGGGATGATGTGTTTGGCGAAGACCCCTCCATCAATGAGCTGGAGTCGAAAACGGCTTCCTATTTTGGATTTGAGGCCGGATTGTATTGCCCATCCGGTACCATGACCAATCAGATCGCTATCAAATGCCACACAAAACCCGGTGATGAAGTGATCTGTGACGTCAATTCACATATCTATCAATACGAGGGCGGTGGTATTGCATTCAATTCCGGCGCGTCCGTGAAACTCATCGAAGGCGACCGTGGACGGATCACGGCAAAACAGGTAGCCAACGCCATTCAACCTGATGATGTACACAGAGCACACACAAGCCTGGTTTCACTCGAGAATACGGCCAACCGTGGCGGCGGCAGTTGCTATGAACTGACCGAGATCGAATCCATCCGAAAAGTTTGTGACGAAAATGATCTCATGCTGCACCTTGATGGTGCCCGAGTATGGAATGCGATCGTTGCCCAAAAAGAGGACCCAAAAGAATATGCCCGTCATTTTCACAGTGCCTCTGTTTGCCTCAGCAAAAGTTTAGGCTGTCCGGTAGGCAGTGTGCTGCTGGGTGACCGATCCTTCATAAAAAAAGCCCGTCGCATACGAAAGGTTTTTGGCGGCGGCATGCGGCAGGCGGGTTATTTAGCGGCTGCAGGGATTTATGCGTTAGACCACCACATAGAGAGACTGTCTGAGGACCATACTCATGCTCAGCTACTGGCTTCAACCATTCAAGAAAGTCCCTTTGTAAAATTCCTGTTACCGGTAGAGACAAACATCATCATCTTTGAATTGATCGATGGTCGCTCTGCCCCTGAGCTGGTAGCGGAACTCAAAACTCAACAGATTCTTGCCTACGCCATTGCCCCGAACCGAGTACGGCTTGTTACACACTTGGACATAAGCCGAGAGATGATCGAAACCACGATCAAAGCCTTTCGATCATTTCAATAAATTTGCCCATGTTCCCCTCTATCGATCCAACTTCTACT
>JBKCMR010000035.1:0-24641 GCA_046300055.1 Bacteroidota bacterium | reverse complement strand
CAAGCCGATGGTGGTATTGTTATTCGTCCAGTTGTATACGATCGTGCCGCCTGTAGTTGGTGAACCGAATGTTACCGCAGCGGTATTACCGCCATTGCATACGACCTGATTGGATATCGCATTTACGGTGGCAGTCGGATTCACCGTAATAACCATTGATTGGGGGCTACCGGAACAACCGTTGAGCGAGGGCGTAATGGTATAGGTAAATGTGGCAATGGAGTTGGGCGTTATATTGGTCAGCAGGATAGCCGGAATGGGGTTTGCAGTTCCGCTGGTTGTGGATGGGGATAGCCCGGCTGAAGGAGACGAAACAGCCGACCAAGAAAAAGTGGTTCCCGCAAGATCCGGAGTTAAGGTAGTTGGCGCAGTAGAAGTACCAGAGCAAATGACTTGATCTAGGTTGACATTGGTTATGGTAGGCTTCGGCTTAACATTGATCACATAGGTTTTGCTGTTAGAACCCGCACAATTCCCATTAACCGTGATCGTCACGTTATAGGTCCGGAATTCCTTAAACTTAATGATGGGGAAAGCGACATTGGTTGCGGTGAGGAACTCATAATCGCTGGCTGCGCCATCAACGGTCCAGGTATAACTCGTAGGGGCAAAAGGGGCGGCGGTATAGGTAGGCTTATACAGTACATTCGAAAAGTCAACAATTACAGAAACCGGTGGAGGGGGAAATGCACAAAAATTAAATGGCCCGGCAGGAATAGTAACCGAAGGGTCACCGTTGACGGTTATTATCTTAGACTTTGTGTACGTTCCACAGACATTCGTGATGGATTGTGTGATGGTATAGGTCCCTGGAGTTGTAAAGATGATCTGTGGATTTGGAGAATTAATGTTAGTGCCTCCGGTAAAGGCCCAGCCTGTGGCCGGCGTAATTGACCAGGAATAGGTAGCATTCGTGCAGGCGGTCACTGCGCCGGAAAGATCAGTAAGAGTGACCGTTTGATTAAAGCAGATAGGCGAAGCCGGGGAAATAGAGAAATCGGGTGATAGAGGACCCTCAACATTTATAATCTTTGTTATTGTGGAAATGGTCTCACAGCCTGTAGGGTTTTTAACTTCTAACATTATTTCCCAACACCCAACTTCATTCACATTTATCCCAGGATAATTCAAATTAGGATAATTAAAAACAGGGTTCGAAGCATCAGAAACGAGAGTGAAGAAAATATCACTAGGCTTTTTAACATACCAGAACGTTTGGAAATTACGTGAACAGGTATTCCCAAAACCGAAAAACCCTCCAGTCGAGGTGTTCGTAGCAACAATTGCCGTCCCTCTACAAATTCGCTGATTTGTTGTGAAATTTGCAGTAGGAGGAATACTAGCGTTTACGTACTTAGTGGTCCCATTACCTTGCTGAGTAAATGTAGCACAGTTACCACCAACCCCTTTATACAAAAGATTTAGGGTTATTGCATAATAACGATTTGTCGTAACAGGATCAGATGGGTTAGCTACTGCACATGAACTTTGACAGGTTGCAGTAGTGTAATTCTTCAGCAACACAGGGTTGTTGTAAATCTGATAAAAGGTGTAAATCGTATCTACGGTGCAATCGCCAAAATCGACCTCATATTTTGATCCGGGGTAATTTCTTGACATGGCTGAACTATCTGCCACAAACTCGACATTTGTACCCGCACAGATGTTCTCGGCAGACAAGTTTGCCAACCCAGTATTCCCAGTATTAAACAGAAAGATGAAGGACTGTATGGTGACAATTGAAGTTAGCCTGTTCTTAGCCTTGATTTTGATTGGATAATAACCCGTACGCAGTCCGGATGGTATTGCGATATCACCACTTGCAGCAACAACCGTTAGAGGTGTGATTTGAAAAGTACTTGGTCCGGTTTTTACAAAAAGTTCAGCCGTGTACTCATTATCCGTAGAGTTGTAGTTATTAATTTTAATGCGATATGGAGTTGAACCGCCAGGTGTAACATCATTTCTGGATCGATCCAGATACCCAAATGAATACTGATCAGACTGCAAGCAACTTATCCTACTTGATCCCGGAATATTTGCTAAAGCTATCGTTAAACCACCGACATGAGGACTAACACCAGGCTCAATTACAAAAGGATCTGAATCAATAAATGGCCCAGGAGACCCGGCAATTAATGTGGATCGAATTCTTATTTTATAATTAACCCCAGCAGGCGTGCCTGCCGGAATGGCGCCAACCATTATTGGAGTAAAAAAGTCATTCCGAATAGCGATAACAGGGGACGTGGGCAAAAATTGGCCCTGATCATTTGAAAGAACTAGTTCGAATATGTTTGACTTAGGAAAGTAACCGTCGGTGTTAATGTGTACTGAAATAGTGGACCCAGGAGCGTATTTAGCGGCTTCAAAATTGACAATTGAGATGCTTTGGGCACTTACCAGACCAACACAAAATGAGAAGATCAGCAAGAATAAAAGCTCTTGCTTTTTCAAAAATGGGATTGCAAAACAACGCTTTTTCATCAGAATCGATTATAACATTTCGGAATTTTCCTCAGCTCATCATTCTGGCTCATGTTCATTTGAACGGAGACCTCAAAACCACCCCGGCTCTGCGTGGCGGTGTTGAGCGAAGAAATATTGATATCATAAGAAAAGCCGATTTGAAATTTGGTCGTACCATATCCAACGTAAGGTATGATGGCATCTTTGGGGCGGTAATACGCGCCTAGATACAGGCTATTTTCATATTCGGTACCCGGTATCATGGATTCATAAACGGAGCCGAACACAAGCTCCTCCGTTATCATTGAATTCATGTACAATCCACTCAGGTAAAGACGACCAAGCTCATTTGTTGGAAAATTGAATCCGGAGTGAATCGATAGTCTGGGGCGCAATCGGTTTTCTTCCGTACTGATGGCCTCATTAGGGCGATTGATGTGATAATAGGAGCCGCCAAGATACCACTGCACTTCATCCACATTCATTCCCGAATAAAGCAGGCCGGCAGCAAAATCAAGATAGTTTAGACTGAATCCAGCTAGCGGCTCTCCATTCGAAGCGCTCGGATTGAAACCGAATGGAGTGAATTGTCGAGAGAAGGTAAATCGACTATAGTCGGCTTTTTTGGTTACAAACGAAGTCTGAAAGCCAACCCCGATCTTCTGGCGTCCTTCCTTATCGATATTTTTATTATAGGCAGCAGACAGTCCAATAAAATTTGCCTTCAGCCCCTGATTATTTGACTGATCGACCATTCCCATCACACCAATGCCAAACACGTCCTGATCGATTCGGTCGTTCAGGACCTGAAAATCGCAGGCGACAGTCGATGTAGTGAATGGCGTACTGACCGTTTTCCATTGATTTCTATAAGTCATGGCCAAACGCGTTTCACCCGAAAACAAACCGGTCATTGCCGGATTAAGTGTCAGCGGCGAGGAATAAAACTGAGAAAAATGAGGGTCTTGCGCCAATGCGCATACACTCATCAACAGACCACATGCGCCCAGTGAAATTTGAATTCGCCGCAGGCAAAAGAGCTTACTCATCTTGATTTGATTCGATATTGCAGGGACATCTCCAATGAAGACACCGGGATGTTGTTTTTAGTAATGTCATTGATGTGAAAATCATAGCTGAATCCGAGCCGGAACGAATTGAACTCCGTGTATAAAAAGGGAGAAATGGCATCACTTGTTCGGTAAGAAAGACCCAATCCCAACAGATTGCCGTCCGGATCCTCATCCAGCAGCTTGGCCACAGACAGACTGCCGAGCAGATAATCAGAGGCCCCTTGGGATTGATACATCAGACGCACATCCATCAGCAGGTTCTCTCCCAAATAACGTTGCAAACTGGCTTGAGCACTGAAACGCATAGGAATTTCGGTTGAGCCATCATATAGAATATTCTTCCGAGGTCGGTTTACGTGATAGGCCGCTGCCCCGACTTCAAAAAATGTCCCCTCTTCCGGGTTGCCATTGATATACAGCAGACCGGCTCCCATTGAAAAATAGGGCTTCATGTTTTGAAACGGCGCTTCACCGCTGGGCAAGCTGAGGTTAAAACCTCCGCTCGTGAACTGAGCGCCCGAGGCTAACTGATTAAAATTGAAATTGGCTTTTCCGTAGGTCCCGATCAACCCAAGCCCCAAGGTTTTATCCCCTTGTTGATTGAGCGGAACGTGATAGGCGGCATTAAGCGAAAGCGTGTTGCTTGACAAAGCTCCTTTCAACGTCTTGTCAGACTGAAAAACCACCCCTGCACTCAGTGGGCTTTGTGGTAAATCCTCAGCCGTAGAAAGTTTTCCATCGATGGAGAGCAGCATCGTTGTAAACGGACTGGCCAGTGAACTCCATTGTTGACGGTAATTGCTGCCGATGCGAACATTTCCGGCAAAGACCCCGGTGTAGGCGGGATTGATAAGCGCAGCCGCAGTGCCGTTCTGGGTGAAATGAGGATCCTGTGCAATCAGGTCCCCAGTCAAGTGGAACAGCAGTGCGGACAATATCAAAAGTCGTGTATACATCAGTTCATTTCTATCTAATTAAAATAAAAGTGCCATTGGCGTTATAGGCTTTCCCGTCAAGATCCAAGCCATCTGCGGTCCAGATATAGGTTTCCATGGGTTGCAGCACGCCTCGGTAGTAGCCATCCCAACCACTCTGGTCTGCAGCCTGATACAGCAACTGCCCCCAACGATTCCAGATGCGAAAACGATTCAGTTTGGTGACCCCTACCAAGAAAGGCGCGATTCGATCGTTTTTCCCGTCACCATTCGGCGTAAAATAATCTGGAACAAAGATCTTCTTCTCCGCAAAGATTCGGACGAGTAAAGTGTCTGTGATGCGACAACCGGCAGCAGTAACTATATTAATTTGATACCGAACCGAATCCGAATGATTAAAGATCGGATTGCTGATCGTGCTCCGATTCAAGCCGGTTGTTGGGGACCACTGATAACTGGCGCCAGAAAATTCTCGGGCTTGCAGTTGAAGATCTCGACCCGCTACCGCATTGACAGGCGCATATTGAATGCTCGCGATCTGCGGCTCAATCGCCAGGATTTGCTGAGTGGATCGGGCCAACTCCGTGCATTGAGTTGGAGTTATCGTCAGTTTTACGATGTAAGTTCCGGGATTGGAGTAGGTGTAAACAGGTGAGGCTTGTATGCCTGTAGGGGATCCATCCCCGAAATCCCAACTGTACGCAACAGGCAGGCTATTCGCCACCACGGAGGTATTGGTAAAAGTGATCGGCAATAAGGCACAACTTCGGTCAAAAACAAAAGCCGGGGCTGGCGGATATACTTTGGTAAGGATAATGGCATTAGAAGGCGAAGAGGAACAATTGAAACCATTGGTGAAAACCACATGATACGTGCCCGGCTCGGTGGCATTCAGTGTGGGGGCGGTGGCCCCGCTAATGGCTACCCCGTTCCTATACCACTGATAATTTGAGGAGGGCGTTGCTGTCAGTTGTATGAAGGAGCCGTCACAAATCACAGTTCGGGATGGCGATAAAATACTTCCGGAAGGGGTTGGATTGACAAACAGGTTGATTGAATAAGCAGCCGTGCAGTTGTTGGCGGTAGAAACCAGTAGCGTAACTCGGTAGGTTCCTGCCTGCAGGTAACTGTATGAGGGATTCGGGGATGTTGAACTACCCACCCCATCTCCGAAGTCCCAGAAATATTGAAGATTTCCCGCACTGACACTACTTTGGTTGGTAAACGTAAATCGATGGCCTTGAAAACAGGCCGTAGTTTGATTGACTGAAAACAATGCGGTAGGGCTTGGATCAACAATCATCGGCAAGGACAAACTGTCCATACAACCTTTGTCACTGGTTTCGATCAACTTGACGGAATAACTACTTGAATTTTGGTAGCTATGTGAAGGACTAAACACACCGGATGTAACCCCGTCGCCAAAGCTCCACGTATGCGTAAGTGTACCCGAAGAAATCGTACTCAGATTTGTGAATTGGAAGAAGTTATTTGTTCCACATTGACGATTATTATTAACGGTATAGGTCACTGTGGGTTTGGGATAGACGGTAACTGCTTGTGAAATACTGTCTTTACAACCCACTTGGGTAGTCGCAATCAGCTTGACCAGAAAAACACCTGCTTGATTGTATTGATAAGCTGGCTGGGGAGCTGAAGTGGTCGTGCCGTCTCCAAAATTCCATAGATAGGTAAGGGGTGTATTTGGCCCCGTGGTCGTGTTTGTAAAGAAAAACTGATTGGCATTGATACACTGCGCCGCGTTGTTTACACTGAATGCCACGACTGGGGGTGAGTTCACCGTGATCGTCGTACTGTCCGAGGTGACACATCCATAGTTAGACGTCGCCACTAATTTGACGCGGTAGGCCCCTGTAGCTGCATAGGTATGCGCCCCGTTGGTAGCCAACTGAAAAGACCCATCCCCATAGTACCAGGTATAGGTCATTGTACCCTGACTAATTGTTGACGTATTTGAAAATTGAAAATAATTGCCACTGAAACACTGGGCAGATTGATTAACGGAAAAGCCAACGCTGGGATTCGGAACGATCAATACCTGAAGGTTCCGGCTGCTGTCTATATTACCCAGTCCGTCCCAAACCCGGACCCGGTAGGTGCCGGAACTATTTGCATTGTACTGTCTGCTGGTGGCCCCAGGAATGGAACTTCCGTTTCGCAACCACTGATAATTCGGGGCTTGGCCTGCAAGCAGACGAACCTGTGATCCGATGCCACAGGAGAGCGGATTGTCAAGAGAAACTAAAGAAGTATCAAGCTGTGCATCGACTCTCAATGAAGTCAAACTAAAAAAAAGAAGGCAGGCAAGACATAAAACGTTCTTTTTCAAATCAGAATCAACGATTAAATGTGAGGTAAAGAAATTTAAGTAGGGGATAAAATTACGGAGTTCCCGTGCGCAAATTAAATAGCAAACAGTTTAAATTTTGACCCTTAAAAATTATGTGCAATTATAATTTTCGAAGCCATGAATAGCTGCGCATACAATTGATTACCAATCAATTAATTAAAAAATTAACTCGAGCCACTGAAACATATGCAACACCTGGATAGAAGATGGTCCTTAAATCGTTTAGTGAATATCTTCAGTTTATGGCGTTGCTACACGCTACGAACACCCCCTACTGAGATGAGGACACCCTTTCTACGAAGCTCGTTGCTGGCTTTAATTCGCCAAAAACTGGTTGTTCCAATGCCTGTCGGACATTACCGAACTACTAAGTCAATAACAACAAATCTAACTTGGTTTGGACTAATTTTTTCACCTTTCATTTCTGACAGTTTAAGGGGGCTTAAATTAATTTGTTATTATTCCAAACTTAATAACTCACAGTCAGATTAAGTATCCAGTAGTGTACATTACAGTAATAGAATCCTTTGTCGAATTCGATCAGAAATAAGTAGATACAACCCACTAGGTAAAATATTTGTTGTCACTAGATTTCGCCCTGCAAAAAACTTTCCTTTAATAACAGTGACCCCATTCATATTCACAATCATATAATCTTGACTGGTAGCCGAGTTGAAAATTAATGAGCCACTTTTTGAGATAACGCTGTTACTGACATAATTACTCATATAGTCATATTCAATATATATAGTTTTGCTGTAGCTCCATTTGCCATCTAAATCATTTTGCTGAAGCCTATAGAAATTCACCCTACCAGGACTTTTGTCAAAAAATGAGTATCTAGTGACATTATTGCTATTACCAGCTGCATTAACTAAGGCAATATCTTGCCAGATTAGCGCATCATTGCTTCTTTGGATGTAAAAGTTTTTAGCCCCGGACTCCTGAAACGTTTCCCAAGATAAGATTATTCCGTTTCCTTCTCTCAGAGATTCAAATTTTCCAAAAGCAACTGGCAACGTAGCTGAAACATTGACAGTTCGAATTGCGGTGCAATTAACTCCCCCAGAACTCACTGTATAGGTTATTGTAGTACTTCCAACAGAAATACCAGTAATAATTCCAGTGCTTGAATTAACCTGGGCAACTGATGGATTATTGGAGCTCCAAGTACCATTGGCTGTACCATCAGTAGTATATTGAGTTGACTGATTCAAAGCAATAGACTGATTACCTGAGAGTGTGCCTGCCGTGATAACATTAATTGTTATGGGATCTGTATAGGTCGCGGCTCCATCGCTACAAGATGCAACCCTTCTAAAATATGTTGTTTGCGTGAGTGTACCCGGGCTGAAAGATGTAGTGTTGGCACCACTTATATTAGAAAAACCACTCTCAGAGGAAGTGGTTGATGACTGCCATTGATATGTTGGTGATCCAGTACCACAACCAGAGGCGCTAGACGTACTGGAAATGGGAGATGCAGTTGAGTTTTTACATATAGTTAGATTATCGGAAATGACTCCCGCACTTAAGGTACTTAAGGTGCCACTAGTTGTTAGAACATAATCACATATAGTTTGAACATTATTGTTGTTTTTTAAAAAAATCTCCATCTTCCTGCTGGTGGGGCATTATCATTAACATTGTTTCCATAAAAACATATAACGCTTGAAGATCCATTATATCCGCCAAACCAAATAGTTCCAAGCCCATTGAATAGAACACTGCCCGCTTGATATTTTTGGCCGTTCAAAAAATACTATCAACAGTATATGATGTAGTTGCGTTTTGGTTCGTAAAATCAAATTGTCCTGATTTTATTTTACCGGCAGGCGCCAAATCAGGCGCACAACCACTAGTCCCTTGTCCATTATTGCGCTTGTTATAAATTGGGCAAGACTGCCCATAAACATGAGTGCAAGCGCCAAACAAAGATAAAAAGATGATTAGGTGTGCTGTATTAATTCTTTTTAGAATCACTATTATGTACTGCATGTTACTAGTTATAGGCTGTAAAGATATGCATCACGTTTAAACATAATAATTCTTTATTATGCATAAGCATAATTACACCTGTCTAGGGCAGCCAGTTGACAATGTTCTTATTTGAAAACGAGATTGCATATTTGCCTCTAAGCAAGGTGGATTGTCAAAAATATTCAACTTCTAGCCATGGGGCATTCCTCGTAACTGCCGGAAAAAATATACTTGAGTAAGCAATTACAGCAACCCTGTTAAGTATGCTCCGTTGCTTCCAGTTACTCCCGAATTAACCCTTAGCTCAACTTCACATTAACCCGTAGATGGATCTGATCTTGGATTTAGTTGCTTCAACGTGATTTTCGATAGGGACCCGCTAACTGTTGGAGTAACTATTTAATAATGAAGGCGACAGACTCTCCGTTCGCCATAAGGTGATAGGTGCCTGCCTGAAGTCCTGCTAGATTCAGGACCTGTAATCCTTGAGCAAACCGTAGCGTAAGCACTTGTTTACCTGCTGCATCAAAGAGCCTTACAACTGAAGCTTCGGCAAGCAGTACATTTAGTTTTCCATCCATCACCGGGTTGGGGAAGACTTTCAATTTAACATCTCCCTTATCCATTACAACGGATGAAATATGGCTATAACTAGACCTTCCATCCAAATCTCGCTGTATCAGGCGATAGTAGTTATAGCCGGGTGAGGGAGTATAATGTGTGAATGTATAGTCCTTGACGCTATTCGAATTTCCGGAGGCCATAACTGTACCCAACGTTTTCCAAGTAGTACCGGATATGCTATGTTGCACCAAAAAGTCCTGGGTGTTTTGCTCAGTGGCGGTGCTCCATGTCAGCACTGCTGTAGTTTGCTTTTTTTCAGCCGTAAACCTGAGCCAGGCCACGGGCAGCGGCCCTGTTACACTGGCAAGGGTAAGGGTGTTTAGCGTGGTGGAACTAGCTGTACTCGCTTCAACATAGCTACTTGCACTTACATCTGTTCCAGTGTAAGGTGTCCAAGCAGAAGTCGCGGGTCGAATGTTCAATTGCAGGCTGCCTGCAGTGAGCCCGTTTAAACTTGCGCCAGCGTAAGAAAGCCGAATTGTACCAGCAAAAGAGGGCGCTGTGTTGCTGAAACTGTAATAACGGGTGATGTAAGTTCTGATCGGAACAGGATTTATGGTATTTGCATCCGTTTTTGTAAGTACCGTATTCGTAAGTGTATAATCAGCGGAAGGAGTCAGAGTGAGGCCATCAAAGTGAAATATTTCTCCAGACTTCAAGTATAACGAGTTGGCATCTGACCCAACAGAAAGTTGTGCATACATGTGATTGGATAAAACAATCATAAGAAAACAAAGCAAGTATCTCATAGCAGCAATATTGAGGTGTCGATTTACAAAAGAATAGGGGGTCTGAATATGTGCGTAAATGTAATAAACAATATTTTAATTAACATCTAATTCTATTACTATCAAGTAATCAAAAGTGTAAGTGCCCCTAAAAACAGACGGCTTAAACCTTGAGTATTAATCTTTGACTTAAACAGTCATAGAAAATCAAGATTCACAGAGGCGCAGATTGTCCTTGATCCAAAAGATCATCAATATCTGACTCGAAAAATAAAAAGTTACGTGGGGCTAGTTTCAAGTATTTCAAGTAGTTGTGAGGATAAAAAAAAACAAGGACTCTTCAACAACGTGTCGAAGAGTCCTGTCCTGTACCGGAGAGCAGACTTGAACTGCCGACCTTCGGGTTATGAATCCGATGCTCTAACCAGCTGAGCTACCCCGGCGTTTTGGGGGGCAAATTTATGGATTTTACCCCAAACCGATCTCATAATGCTGCTCGGGAATCTCAACATCTAAAAAACCTTTCTTAACAAGCCTTTCCTTGAAGTCCTGTTGCACGTTATAATCTCCGTGAACAAGAAATAAACGACTGACCTTTTTGGGGTCCTGGCAAGATAACCATTGGCTCATATCATCATAATCTCCATGGGCACTCATGCTTCGGATAACCCCTACGGATGCGTGCACCTCGTGCTGTACCCCATAGATCCCAACCTCTGTTTGCCCGGCAAGCAGCCGACCACCCAGTGAATTGGGCTCGCAATAACCGGTGAACAGAATACCGTTCCGGCTATGCTCCAGATTGTTACTAATATGATGCTTTACTCTGCCCGCATCGGCCATCCCACTGGCAGAGATGATCACCATCGGACCATCCGTGAAATTCAATTGCTTCGACTCCTCAACGGTCTTGATGTATTTCAGTCCACTGAAAGCGAACGGATCCTTATCCGTTTCCAATACCCGCTTCACCGTCTTATTGAAATAGTTCGGATATTTTTTTACGATCTCGGTGGCGTGCATACTGAGCGGACTGTCCACATAATACGGAATGGGCGGGAGCCGATTCTCTAATTCTAATTGATTCAATGTATACAAGATCTCTTGTGTACGCCCCACACTGAAAGCCGGAATGATCAGCTTACCTTTTTTCTTTAAACAGATCTTTTCAATCCACTCCAAAAACATATCCGGTGTGGAGCGATGGAGGTCATGCAAACTGTTTCCGTATGTCGATTCCATCACGATATAGTCGGCCTGCGGAAATGCAGCCGGCGACCGCAAGATCGCATCCCGGTAACGACCCAGATCGCCACTGAAGGTCAGTATCCGATCCTTACCATTTTCTTTGATGCGCAGCGTCACACAAGCACTGCCAATGATGTGCCCGGCATCGGTGAATTGTAGGTCTACGCCTTCCATGATGGTCGTCCATGTACCATAGTCCACATCTACAAAAGAATTTGCTGCCGCCTGGGCATCCTCGACTGTATAAAGAGGTTTGAGAAAAGGTTCCTGCCGAAGCTTACGTCGTTTGTTGACATAGCGGATATCATCTTCCTGGATCTGAGCCGAATCTTCAAGCAAGATCGTTACCAGCTCTTTAGTACCATGCGTGCAAAAGATCTTACCGGTAAAACCTTCGCTAACGAGTTTGGGGATCAGTCCGCTGTGGTCGATGTGTGCATGTGAAAGCACCATCACATCGATCTCCTCCGGACGAAAACCGAAATGCCGGTTCAGCCGATCGGTATCCTTGCCCATCCCTTGGAACATCCCACAATCAAGCAGAATTTTTTTACCATTAGAAAGGGTAACTATGTGTTTGGATCCGGTCACCGTACGGGCGGCGCCGTGAAAAGCGATCTTCATGCTTTTGAATTGTTTGATTTGGCCTTGAGTGACCAGGTGATATAAAAATCAGCAACCACTTCGCCTGCGGAATTTCTTCCCGTGGCTCGGGCACGGACGGTTCGGGGTGATCCATCTTCGAGCGTTCCATTGACCGCCTCATAAAACACTTCCCCATCCGCACAGGTAAAGAAAATTCGTTCGGTGGCTTTCTTGAAAAAATCAGCTTCCAGCCGGGTGACTAGCATACTGACTGCCGGGGTGGACTGGTATAAATGTGCCATGGCCAGTAATCCGGTGCTCATTTCGGCTGCCATGGAAAGCGAGGCGAAATAAGTGGAGCGAAAGGGATTCTGCGTGATCCATCGGTGCGGCACAGAGCAGACACAAGCCTCCGGTATCAGAGAATCTACCCGTACCCCGGAAAAAAATGAAGCCGGAAGTTTCCAGAGTTGGAAGAGCCCAAACCTCCAGGGACTGCGCACCTGATCTAAAAAAAGTCGCAATGGCTCGGGGCGCTTGTTAAATTTATTCATATCTGTTGGCGGGTGAACCGGACCAGCCTAAGTTTGTTGTCTAAAAATAAACCTTTCAAACCAACCGATATGCGTCTGTTCGCCTCCCTCCTGCTGATGGTCATCACGATCTCTGCACAAGCACAAAAAGTAAGTGGCAAACTCCTTTTCCAGCCCGGGCAAGTTCTCAATGTGAGTGCCAAGAGCACCATGAGCAACCTGGTCAATGCCATGGGACAAGAGATCGAGCTGAAATCCGAATCGACCATTGAACAGCTTTACCGGGTAACCAATACGACCGATGAGAGCCACACCCTTAGCCAGGAAATGAAGCGTATTCGCATGAGTTCTGAGGGAATGGGTAACAGCATGTCGTTCGACTCCGATTCTGAAAAAGATATGAAAGGGCAGTTAGGTGGACCGGTAAAAGAACTGATGGCCAAAAAAATGAACTTGGTTATCGATGCATCCGGCACCACGATGATGGCCATGTCTGATGGTAGCAACGCAAAGAAAAGCGATGCCGGCGGCGACATGCTGGCGCAATTCATCGGCGGACTCTCTGAAATGATCGAAGCGCCCAAACAAGGCGAAGCCAGCTTCTTCAAGGTATTGCCCTCAAATGAAGTAGGTAAGGGTGATGGATGGACGCAGACCATCGACCGAAACGGCAGCAAGATCGAGGAAGCTTACTCGGTAGCTGAGATTAATGAAAATGCTATTATCCTTAACTTTCTTTCCAATACAAGCAGTTCTCGTGTACAGGAGAACATGGGTATGGAAGTCACGATCAACGTAAAGAATAAGACGGAAGGAAAAATCACCGTCGATCGCAAGACCGGCATCGTAAAGGAGAAAACGTTGAACACGACTGCTACCGGCACGGTATCAACCGGCATGGGTGAATTTCCCATCAATGCCACCACTACAACGATCATTACGGTGAATTAATCCCCCAGGGGGATCTGCGCCAATAACAGGTCGTCCAGCGTTTGGCGTCGACGTATCAAATGCATGGATCCGTCACGGAACATTACTTCCGCCGGTAAAAAGCGCGCGTTGTAGGAAGAGGCCATTTCAAATCCGTATGCTCCGGCGTTTCGGATGCAGAGGATGTCTCCTTCACGGACTTCAGCCATCATCCTATCCTCCGCAAAGGTGTCGGTCTCACAGATATTCCCGACAACCGTATACGGCTTCATCACTCCATTTGAATTGGAGAGATTATCGATCTGGTGATAAGCGCCATAAAACATGGGGCGTATCAGTTGGTTGAGTCCGCTATCAACACCGGCAAATTCAATATCACCGGAACGTTTCAACACGTTGACTGAACAGAGTAAGCTTCCGGCTTCTGCAACAAAATATTTTCCGGGCTCAAACCAGATCTCCAGATCGATACCTGTACGATTTTCGAATGCATACAAGTGCTTGCTGACGGCTGCCGCCAACGCGTTCACATCTGTCCCCTTTTCACCTTCTTGGTAGGGAACTTTAAATCCACCACCCAAATCGATCACTTGCAGATGAGGAAAATTGGGGGCTAGTTCAAAAAGCAGATCCAATCCTTTTAGGAATACTTCTACCTCTTTGATCTCACTACCGGTATGTATATGAAGTACCCGAACGTGGAGGTCTTTTTCACGGATCAGCCGATATACTTCAGGAAGGTCCGCCAATGCGATACCGAATTTACTTCTGTCATGCCCCGTGGAGATCTGCAGATTTCCCCCTGCCATGATATCGGGACGGATCCGGATGCCGACCGGATAGCTGCCCCGGTTGGCCTCGGCAAACTTGGTTAGGTTGGAGAGGCTATCAATATTGATATGAACGCCCAATGATCGAGCCTCCGCGATCTCCTCGAAGGAAACACTGTTCGAGGTGTAAAGGATCTGCTCCGAACGAAATCCAGCCTTCATTGCCAGTTTCACTTCATTGATCGAACTGCAGTCCACATCAGCGCCGATCTGACGAATGTGATTCAGGATATGAAGGTTGGTCAACGACTTGGCTGCATAAAAAAACCGTGCAGGCAGTCCGGAAAAAGAATGGGTGAGTTGCTCATACTGATGCGTGATGCGTTCAGCATGATACACATAGAGCGGGGTCCCATACCGATGCGCCGCTTCTATTAACTGCTCGGTGTTGAGTTGGGGTGTCATTAGCTTTCTTCGCCAGCGCCCGGATCGGTTTCTTCGATGATCGGATCCGCGGATTCGGGTTCAACTTCAACTTCGGATTGCTGTAAGGCTTCGCTTACATGTGTAGGCAGCACGAACTGATCGGCTAATACCTCTTTGATCTTCGGCAGATCTTCCGGGGAGTTTATGCCGAAATAATCCATGAAACTTTTCGAGGTAGTATATAACAATGGATGTCCGGGAAGTTTTTCGTTTCGGCCACTGATCACAATGAGTTCTTTCTCGAGTAATTTCTGAACGGCATAATCTGAACTGACCCCTCGGATAGATTCGATCTCGCCTTTCGTGACAGGCTGTTTGTAGGCGATGATGGCCAGTGTTTCCAATGCCGCGATGGAGAGTCTTTTGAGAAATTTATCGCCATTGAGTTGGGCGATTGTTTTATGGTATTCTTTCTTACTCAGGAACTGCCAGCCGCCACCGCTTTGACGTACTTCAAATGGATAGAACTCTGCGGCATATTTTTCAGCGACTCCTTCTACGGCCGCTTCGACCTGATCCATGGGGATCTTGTCCTCCATGAAACCGAAGGCCTGGTTAATGAGGTCAGTTAGTTCGAGGGTACTGAGGGGACGATCAGAGGCAAAGATCAGCGCCTCGACGTGGGGTATGAGTTGAGTGATTTCCATGAATCTTTAATTCATCAACCCTGCAAAGCAGCCGCACCGCTGACGATCTCCGTAAGCTCAGTGGTAATGGCCGCCTGTCGGGCTCGGTTGTAAGAGATCTTCAATCCGCGAAGCATTTCATTTGCGTTCTCACTGGCTTTGTCCATTGCCGTCATGCGAGCACCATGCTCAGAAGCGTGAGCATCCAGTACCGCTTTGTACAATTGGGTGTTAAGGATCTTGGGCATCAACTCTGAAATGAGCTGGACGCGGTTGGGATCGAATATAAAATCGGTTTGTATTTTCTTCTCTGTACTGGACGCCTTCGGAATGGGCAAAAAGCGCTCCACTTCAAAACGTTGGGTAGCAGCATTCTTGAATTGGCTGTAGATGATCTCGACTACATCGTACTCCTTACTCTCAAATGCCTTCATGGCAGCCTGCGCCGCTTGTTGTACCGCTTCAAACGTAAGGCTGAGGAATATATCCTTGAAACGGGCATCTGTTTTATAACCGGACTTACTCAGACTCTCGTATCCCTTCTTACCGATATTCCAAATATGTACATTTCCTTTCTTGGCGGCTTCCGCATATTTCTCAGCCATCAGCGATTTCGTGCGTTTCACCACATTGGCGTTGTAGGCGCCGGCCAATCCACGATCACTGGTGATCACAATCAACAATACTTTTTCGACCGGACGTTCAACAGCCAGACTCAGGGCCTCGGCGGCATCTGCGCTGCTGGCAATGTTGCTTAGCATCTCCTGCAATTTGCTGGCGTATGGACGCATTTGAACGATCGCATCTTGGGCCCGACGAAGCTTGGCAGCACTCACCATTTTCATGGCCTTGGTGATCTGTTGGGTGCTTTGAACAGATTTGATCCGGGTCCGTACTTCTTTGAGTTGTCCTGGCATGAGAAAAGGGTTTAATTCCTCGGGCGCGAAGGTAGGCATCCGGGGCCGATTTTCCATCCCGTTCTGTCCACAACACCAGGCGTTATACCACCCCGACCACTGCCATTGAAGCCTTATCTTTGACACCCCGCGACAATTCGTCAGCCTCCGGGCTTAAAAAGATGATTTGACCGGTTTTTGAAGACCTGTAAATACACCCAATTCAGCATCATGTTAGGTTTACTTTCCAAGATATTCGGTGGCAGCAAATCCGAAAAAGACGTTCAAAAAATCCGACCCTTTGTCGGAAAGATCAACGAACAGTTTCAACAATATCAAAACCTCTCCAACGACGAGCTGCGTGCCAAAACGCAGGTGTTCAGGTCCCGTATCGCTGAATTCCTGGCCCCCATCGATGCGAGGATCACAGCCAAACAACAGGAAGCTGAGGCCTTGCCAGCTTCCGATCTGAATGGCCGGGACGCTATTTACCAGGAAGCCGACAAGCTCAAAAAAGAACGCAATCAAGAACTGGAAAAAGTACTGGAACAGCTATTGCCTGAGGCATTCGCGGTGATCAAGGAAACAGCTCGTCGTTTCAGCCAAAACACGGAGATCGTTTCCAATGCAACTGACCTTGACCGCGACCTAAGCGTCAAGAAAAATTATATACAGATCCGCGGCGATCAGTCCGTCTATCAAAACAGCTGGTCAGCTGCCGGCGGCACCGTTACCTGGAATATGGTGCATTATGATGTACAGCTGATCGGTGGTTCGGTCTTGCACCAAGGTAAGATCGCTGAGATGGCCACCGGTGAGGGAAAGACCCTGGTATCCACCCTGCCCGCTTATTTGAATGCCCTGCCCGGCGAAGGCGTACACGTGGTTACGGTGAATGACTATCTGGCTCGTCGTGACCAGGAATGGAACGGACCGATCTTTGAATGGCTGGGACTGACGGTGGACTGTATAGACAAACATCAGCCCAACTCCGAGGACCGTCGAAAAGCTTATTTGGCGGACATTACCTACGGAACCAACAACGAATTCGGATTCGATTACCTGCGTGATAATATGGTGCATTCGCCCGAGGAAATGGTACAGCGCAAACACCATTTCGCCATGGTGGACGAGGTAGACTCCGTCTTGATCGATGATGCGCGTACACCCCTGATCATTTCCGGTCCGGTACCGAAAGGCGAAGACCAACAATATCACATTCACCGGCCCCGAATACAGCAACTGGTGCAGGAACAAGAGCGACTGGTACGCAATTGCCTGAATGAAGCAAAAAAACTATTCACCGAAGGGAAAGAGGATCCGAAAGAAGGCGGACTTTATCTGTTTCGCGCCTATCGCGGACTGCCCAAATACGGACCCGTGATCAAATTCCTCAGCGAACCCGGGGTGCGTGTCAAAATGCAAAAAGCAGAAAACTATTATCTGCAGGATCAACAACGGAATATGCACGTGGTCGATTCCGAACTGCTCTTTCATATCGATGAAAAAAATAACTCCGTTGAACTGACCGACAAAGGATTGGCGATGATCACCCGAACCGGAGAAGATCCTGAATTCTTCGTCATCCCGGACATTGGTGTAAAGCTGGCAGAGGTCGAAAAACAGGAAGGTTCGGTCGATGAAAAATTTCAATTGAAGGAAGCCGTTTTAGCCGACTATGCACAAAAGGCAGACCGCATCCATACCGTTCAACAGCTGTTAAAAGCATACACCCTATTTACCAAAGACGTCGAATACGTAGTGATGGATGGCGCCATCAAGATCGTGGACGAACAGACCGGCCGTATTCTGGAGGGAAGACGTTATTCAGACGGTTTGCATCAGGCCATTGAAGCCAAAGAAAATGTGAAGATCGAGGCCGCTACCCAGACCTATGCCACAATCACGCTGCAGAATTATTTCCGGATGTATCACAAACTCTGTGGGATGACCGGTACCGCAGAAACAGACGCTGCGGAGCTTTGGAGTATCTACAAGTTGGATGTGGTCGGCATCCCGACACATTTGAAGATGGTCCGCGACGATCGCCAAGATCTGGTATTCAAAACCAAACGCGAGAAATACAAAGCTGTCATCGAAGAAATCGAATCACTTCGCAATGCCGGCAGACCTGTACTGGTGGGTACCACCTCCGTCGAAGTCAGTGAGTTACTCTCACGTATGTTGCAACAAAAAAAGATCCCACATAACGTACTCAACGCAAAACAACACGCCCGCGAGGCGCAAGTAGTGACAGAGGCCGGCATGCCGGGAGCAGTCACCATTGCCACGAACATGGCCGGTCGTGGTACGGACATCAAACTCGGAGTCGGCGTGAAGGATGCAGGCGGACTGGCCATTATCGGTACAGAGCGCCATGAGAGCCGTCGTGTCGATCGTCAGCTTCGCGGACGAGCCGGTCGTCAGGGCGATCCGGGCTCTTCTCAATTCTATGTTTCCTTGGAAGATGACCTGATGCGCCTATTCGGCAGTGAACGGATCGCGTCCATGATGGATAAACTGGGTTATAAGGAAGGTGAAGTGATCCAACATAGTTGGATCAGCAGCTCGATCCAACGAGCACAACGCAAAGTGGAGGAGAATAACTTCGGCATCCGTAAGCGATTGCTGGAATATGATGATGTCATGAACATGCAGCGTAATGCCGTCTACAAAAGACGTAATCACGCGCTGTTCGGGGAGCGACTGGCGCTGGATGTTGATACCGCTTTTGTGAGCTTGGCCGAGGGACTGATCCATTCATTCAGAGAGCAGGAAGACCATGAAGGATTCAAGTTGGCCGTGATCATGAGCTTCGGGGTAGACACGTCGATCACCCGCGAACAATTGAGCAGAACGGATATCAATACGCTGACAGAGACCCTCTACGCAGAAGTGATGGAGCGATATGAACGACATAAAAAAGAAATGCAAGTTCAATCCGTTCCCGTTTTTAAAAACATCAAGCTTCAACAAGGCAGCCACATTGAAAATGTAGTAGTGCCCTTTACCGATGGCAAACGTGGCCTGAGCGTACTTGCCAATATGAATAAAACACTGGAAACAAGTGGCACCGAGTTGACCAATGCGCTCGAGCGGACCATCACCCTGGCGGTGATCGATGAGTCCTGGAAAGAGCACCTGCGCTCCATGGACGATCTGAAGCAAAGTGTACAAACCGCCTATCTGGAACAGAAAGACCCGTTGGTGATTTACAAGATGGAGGCGTATAATCTGTTCCGATCGATGAATGAAGAGGTTAATAAATCGATCGTTTCATTCTTGACACATAGCAGTATTCCGCTGCAAGATGATCGAACCGTTGTGAAAGAGGGTCGACAACAGAAGACTGATATGAGTCGGATGCAGGTGAATAAAGATGAAGTAGATTCCTTGGGCGATGATTACGCTGCAAATGAACGAGACAAGCCCGCACCCGCCGTATCCGGTCCGCGCATCGGCAGAAACGATGCTTGCCCCTGTGGCAGTGGCAAGAAATTCAAGCAGTGTCACGGCAAAGAATAAAGAGCACCTAACGGAAGAATAGCAGATCGATGTATAAGAGTACCAAACACCGGATTCACCGCCTGCTTCATCCAGAAGTGATCGGAAACGAACGTTGGGATAAGATCATCAACATCTTTATCATCATCCTGATCATCCTGAACGTTTTTGCGGTGATGCTGGAAACCGTACCCGCCTTCCATGACGACCCGACTGAACAGTCCTTTTTTCACTACTTCGACCTGTTTTCTGTACTAGTATTTACCACCGAGTACCTACTCAGACTTTGGAGCAGCAACCACGATCCGAAATATCGACACCCGATCTGGGGACGCTTGAAGTATATGCTTACTCCTGCAGCCTTGATCGATCTGGTTGCTTTCCTACCCTTCTATCTGGTTTCCGTTTTTTCTTTTGACCTGCGAATCATTCGCATGCTCCGCTTGCTACGCTTTTTGAGGTTGTTTCAGCTAACGGCCTATATGCAATCGACCCGATTGATCGTCAATGTTTTTAAAAGACGTTCAAATGAATTACTACTAAGCCTGGTATTGATGATCTTTCTGATCATTATTGCCTCCAGTGCAGTTTATTTCGCCGAGCATTTGCATCCGGTAAATAAAGATGTTTTCACCAGCATACCCGTTTCGATCTGGTGGGCGATCGTTACATTGACTACCACCGGATATGGTGATATGATACCTGTGACAGTGGCAGGAAAGATCGCCTCGGGTTTTATCATGCTAACCGGTGTAGCCATCTTTGCTTTACCAGCGGGGATCATCACGGCTGGTTTTTTGGATGAATTCCGAAGAAATCGAAATGAACCCAAATGTCCTCATTGCGGAAAGCCGATTGAGTGACCGGCTCAGCCGAATTTCGAAGGGATCAGTATTAAAACCCTTTCTTCCCCTTATTCAGCTCATATTTCTCCTCGAAACGCTGATTCAGTAATTTATGCTTATCCGTCAGATCGATCTTGCGTCCCTGGATCAATGCGAACGTTACATTGCTGCTTTTCATATCGAGAATATCACCGTCACTCACCACGATGTTCGCATCCTTACCTACTTCGATGCTTCCGGTGCGATCGGATACGCCAATGATCTTCGCTGTATTCAGCGTGATGGCTGCCAATGCCTCTTCTTTACTGAGGCCATAGGCTGCAGCCGTGCCAGCATTGAAAGCGAGATTACGACCGCGCGTCTGTGAATCATCATCCGAGATGGAAAATAAAACACCTGCTTTTTGCAAAGCAGCAGCTGTTTTGTAGGGTTGATCTACATCATCATCCTCTGCCGTGGGCAAACTGTGTGGCTGTTGCAGGATAACGGATACATTATATTTCTTCAATAGGTCCGCCACTTGATAGCTTTCACTGCCTCCCACGATCACCAGATCCACGCCGAATTCTTGCACGAAATCAAGAGCCGCCAGTACTTGCTTTACCGTATTGCCATGAACAAAAAGTTTCTGCTTTTTATTCAATAACCCTTTTACCGCTTCGAACTTCAGGTTCGTTTGCTCATGTGTGGATTGTGCATGATACGCCCTCGCTTCACGCAAAAATTGTTTGAAGGATTCGATCTTATCCAACCCTTCTTTTACCGGATCACTGCCCGAAGCTTGTGGTCCGCCGAATCCGCCCATACCACCCCGTCCACCGGAGGGCCGTGCCATCAAGGAAGGAAAATAAACATGGATGCCACCATCTGCCTGGTACGCCGCATCTTCCCAGTTCCAGGCATCGAGTTGAACAAGAGAAGAAGAACCGGCAACAAAATTGCCTTGAGGCACAACGTTCGCCATCAGAATACCGTTCGAACGAAGTGTGTTGATGACTTTTGAATCAGAGTTATATGCTACCAGCGCCCGGACGTTCGGGTTAAGATCACCGATCTCGCGTACATCCTGTGTAGCGCGAACCGCACTGATCTCTACCAGACCTAATGCACTGGTGGGCAGGATCAATCCCGGATATACATGTTTACCCGCGGCATCGACTACCTGGATGTTGGCACTACGGGGTACGGGAATGTTATCTCCCACCGCAAGGATCTTTCCACCTTCCACACGGATCGTGCCCTTTTCGATAACTTGTCCGTTACCTGTATGAATGGTAGCGTTGATGATATAAATGGGGTCGGTTTGACCTTTAGCCGGCAAAACGGTTTCCTGTGCGGAAAGCAGCAGGCTGGCAAGACAAAGAATAGAAAGAAATATCTTTTTCATATTGATGAATTGATAGATAATTATTTTGTTTCGTCGGCATCGATGACCAATAAACCATGGCTGTGTCCATGATCACTGCAGGTATGCATGAGCTGATAAGACGGCTGAGCAGGAATCGTAGGCGCACCGCCACGCTTCTCTCCATTCATCTTCCGCACCAGTCGCAAACGCTCCGCATCGATCTCTTTTTGCAGTTGCTCATCTTTCGCGCGATCGAAATAGATCGTACCATCCACGATGGTGTAGATCGATTTTGCATAGATGCTTAATGGATGATCGCTCCACAGAACAATGTCTCCGTCTTTACCGGGTTTCAGGCTGCCAACTTTTTCGTCAACATGCAACATCTTCGCCGGGTTCAACGTCACCATCTTCAGAGCCTCTTCTTCCGTCACCCCGCCATACTTCACGATCTTGGCTGCTTCCTGATTCAACCGACGAGCCATTTCCGCATCATCACTGTTGATGGCTACGGTCAATCCCACTTTCTGCATGATGGCCGCATTGTATGGGATCGCATCCTCTACCTCCATCTTGTACGCCCACCAATCAGAGAAAGTTGACACGAATGCACCGTGCTTGAGCATCTTGTCCGCCACCTTGTATCCTTCCAGGATGTGCGTGAATGTATTGACGGTATATCCCATCTGTTCGGCCACTTTCATGGCACTGTTGATCTCACTTTGCACGTAGGAGTGACAAGTGATGAACCGTTTTTTCTCCAGTATCTCAACAAGCGCATCAAGCTCAAGGTCTCGACGAGGAGCCGTTCCGGTAAATCCTTTTTTGCCTTTGTTCAGGTCGTATTCTTTCCAGGTACGCTGATAATCTTTGGCACGAGTGAATGCATCCACCAGCACTTGTTCAACACCCATTCGTGTATCCGGGTATCGATTATTTCCCAATGGGGAAGACGAACGCTTAACGTTTTCTCCCAAAGCAAACTTGATCTGCCCGGGCCAAGCACGGAACTTGAGATCTTCGTCATTCCCACCCCAGCGGAGCTTCAATAATTGCGTTTGACCTCCAATTACATTAGCGGATCCGTGTAGAATATGTGAAGTGGTTACGCCACCGCTTAATTGACGATAGATATTGACGTCATCCGGATTCAGGTTATCACCGATGCGCACCTCTGAGGTAACGGACTGTCCGCCTTCATTGATCGAGGCGGCAGCAATGTGAGAGTGTTCATCGATGATGCCGGGGGTGACATGCTTGCCGGTTCCATCGATCACGCGGGCCGTTGGATCGGAAAGATTTTTTCCAACCGCTGCGATCTTACCATTCTTGATCAATACATCTGATTCTTTGAGAATTCCATCTTTCTCATTGGTCCATACCGTTGCGTTCTTGATGAGCAAGGTTTCAGATTTCGGACGCTGATCATCTTCCCAACCAAATGGTAATAAAGGATACGTCAGGGATCCAAGAACTGGAGGATCTTTACGCTTACTACTGTCCGACTTGTATTCACCGGCTTTCACCAATGAAGCGGTCCAGCTGAGAGGATTACCAAGCGAATCGGTACCGATCCCGTTCCAACTGCTACCGTTGACCAATCCGCTCAAACGCGTGGCGGTTACAGGCAGTTGCTCAGTCATGGCCCCCATGCCTCTGCTACCGAAACCACCCGTTGGGCGACGGGTCGAATCGGCTCCGGGTGCGCCGCCTCCGCGAGTACGTTTAGCAATTGGTGCATAACTGAATTTTATCTGTTTGCCATCCACGGAAAGTTTGGACTGAAGCGTATCTTTTGCATAGAGGGTGGTCGCCCCACCGGCTTTCACTTCGAGCGTGTATTGCTCTGTACCACCCGGACCATTGACAGCCAATGTATAGGTTCCGTTGATGGAACCCGCATCTTCCTTGATCGTGTACTTAATGCCTTGGATCCAGTTGTGAAGAAGCTGGGTCTTATCCTGAAATAAGGGACCGGTCGTGATCAGAAAGTTCGCCAGTTTACCAGTTTCCAATGTGCCAACCATGTCTGCCACGCCCAGTGTTTTAGCCGGCGTAAGCGTCAATGCCTCCAGCGCAGCGGTCTCGCTCAATCCGTATTCCATCGCCTTTTTCATGGCAGTGGCAAATTGAGAAACAGACTTCAAGTCGGAGGTGGTCAAACAAAATGGGATGCCTTCTTTTTCAAAAGCAGCAACCATAGTGGGTGCCAGCTCCCAGTGTTTCATGTCGCCCAGTGAAACAAATCGCGCATCATTCGGATCTTCCACATCTTGTGCGAGCGGAAAATTTAGAGGCAGAATGAAGGTGGCATTGGTTGATTTCATTTCTCGGATCCGCTGATATTCGTTCTGTCCGGCCTTGATGATGTATTGGGTACCGAACTCATCCCCGATTCGATCGGCACGAAGATCGTTCCACTTGTCGCCCGCCTCAAATACCTGTGGCAGCGAACGATTCTCATTGAACGCTTTCAGACTTAGGTTCACCCCTTCTGAAGCGGGTTTGTTTTTGTACCACTCGGCATCGAGATAGGTCTGACGAAGCAGGGAGATAGAGCCCATCATGGAGCTGGGATAGCTTTGTGTGGAGGATCCTTTGCTGAATGAGTAGTGGGCCGAAGCTTTTTCTTTTAGCACCACGAGATTCTCTTTTTCATTGGCAAGTGTCACCAGTGCACCGGTACCACG
>JBKCMR010000034.1:0-34920 GCA_046300055.1 Bacteroidota bacterium | reverse complement strand
CCTGGCCGACTCCGGAGCACTGGTGATCAAGACCGGAGCCTTCACTGGACGCTCCCCCAAGGATAAGTTTCTGGTCCGGGATGCGCTGACCGAAAAGACTGTCAATTGGAATGATTTCAACCAAGCGATCTCTCCTGAATCGTTCGGACTGATCCGAGAGGATGCCAAACAATATCTGAGCACCTTAAAAGAAGTGTGGGTTCGTGACTGCTATGTTTGTGCCGATCCGCGCTTCCGTCTGAAGGTGCGGGTGATCTCCGAGAAACCGTGGACCAATCTGTTTGCCTACAACATGTTCATCCGCCCCGCTGATGCAGATCTGGACGGATTCACACCGGATTGGACGGTCATCTCCGTACCCGGCTTGCAGTTGGATGCCAAGCGTTGCGGAACTCGTCAGCACAATGCCTCCGTGGTATCGATGAGTGACAAACAGATCGTGATCACCGGAAGTGGCTATACCGGAGAAACCAAAAAAGGCATATTCACCATCCTCAACTATGTATTGGTAAAAGACCATGGGGTACTGCCTATGCATTGCAGTGCGAATCTTGGGCAAGATGGAGATACCGCCATTTTCTTCGGTCTAAGTGGTACAGGTAAAACAACGCTCAGTGCTGACCCCAATCGCAAACTCATCGGCGACGACGAACATGGTTGGTCCAATGACGGTATTTTCAATTTCGAAGGCGGTTGTTATGCAAAAACGATCGATCTGACCGAAGAAAAAGAACCTGAGATATTCCGGGCGATCCGTCCGGGTGCTTTATTGGAAAACGTCGTCTTCTTCCCGGATACCAAGAAGGTCAACTTTGAAGATAGCAGCATCACGGAAAACACGCGGGTATCCTACCCGCTTTATCACATTAGCAATGCCGTTGACCCATCCGTTGGCGGATTACCCAAGAATATTTTCTTTCTCACCTGTGACGCCTATGGCGTGCTGCCACCGATATCGAAATTGAATCCCGGCCAGGCCATGTATCAGTTCATCTCCGGCTATACGGCAAAAGTGGCCGGAACGGAAGCAGGTGTAACAGAACCCAAACCTACTTTCAGTGCTTGTTTCGGAGCGCCTTTCTTTCCCCTGCACCCGGGCGAGTACGCACACCTGCTTGGAAAGAAGATGCAGGAGAACAAAGTGAATGTGTGGCTGATCAATACTGGTTGGACCGGCGGCGCTTACGGAACCGGAAACAGAATGAAACTCAGTTATACACGGGCCATGATCACGGCAGCTTTGGAAGGCAAACTGGATGCAGCGCAATATTCGAATGACCCGGTATTCGGATTGGCGATACCGGATCAATGTCCGGGTGTACCTGCTGAAATACTGAACCCACGTAATACTTGGAGTGATCCTGCAGCCTACGACGAAAAAGCAAAATACCTGGCCGGACTATTCGTCAAGAATTTTGAGAAAAACGCGAGTGGCGTCAGCGAAGAGGTGATGGCCGCTGCCCCGAAGGCTTAAAACAATCCGTGTAGTTCGGCATCCACGCGACGGATCACCTCACCGAGGTCTTCTTCGCGTTCGCCAAACTTGAGCTTGTCTACATCAATGATAAGTAGACGGCCTTCTTTGTAATCACCGATCCATTTCTGGTAGTAGTCGTTGAGGCGCTTGAGGTAGTCGAGACGGATATTCTCTTCGTAATCACGCCCGCGTTTTTGGATCTGTCCAACCAGCGTCGGAACCGATGCCTGTAAGTAGATCAGCAGATCCGGCGGCTGAACCAGTGTCTTGAGGGTCTGGAAGAATTCGTAATAGTTATCGAAATCACGTTTGCTCATCAGACCCATCTCATGCAGGTTGGGCGCAAAGATGTTCGCATCCTCGTAAATGGTTCGGTCCTGAATGATGGTCTCCGAACCCTGCTGGATCTCCACCAGTTGGCGAAGACGACTGTTTAGAAAGTAGATCTGCAGGTTAAAACTCCAACGGGGCATGTCCTCGTAGAAGTCCATCAGGTAGGGATTGTGATCGACATCCTCGAAATGAGGGATCCAGCGATAATGCTTGCTGAGCATTTCGGTGAGAGTCGTCTTGCCGGCACCGATGTTACCGGCGATTGCTATGTGTTTAGCTTTTTTTGCCTTTGCCATAATCGTACTTACCGGTCCCATCCGACCGGGCGGACAAAATACTCCGAATTTTCGGAATCAGCCCCTTTAAGGATCAAAAATCAATAATAGTTCAACCCCATGGCTGCACGCACCTGCACCATGGTCTTAGAGGCGCTCTCGCGAGCCTTCTCCGCCCCGATTTGCATAACTTTTTTCAGATATGCATCATCTTGATGGATCGCAGCAGCTCTTTCCCGAATGGGTGAAATAAATTTCACCATATCCTCTCCCAATTGCTTTTTCATATCGCCGTACCGGATCGTGCAACCCGTATACGCCTCCTCAAACTGAGCAATCACCTCTGGTGAACTAACCAATCGCATCAGTGAAAAAAGATTGTCAATATAATCCGGTTTCGGCTGGTTTGGTTCGGTCGGACCGGCATCTGTTTTCGCTTTCATCAGCTTTTTACGGATCGTCTCGTCATCATCCGCCAAATAAAGTGTAGCATTCTGATTTTCGCTTTTACTCATCTTCCCGGCGCCATCCAGACTGGGCACTTTCACCAATTCCTGTCCGTAATTGAACGCTTGCGGCTCAGGAAATACTTCCCCGTACCGGTGATTGAACCGTTGCGCGAAGTTTCTAGACATTTCCAGGTGCTGTTCCTGATCTTTTCCTACTGGCACCAAATGGGCACGGTGCAAAAGAATATCGGCCGCTTGGAGAACAGGATAGGTCAACAATCCCACATTGATATTGTCCGGCTGCAAACGAGCCTTGTCCTTGAAGGTGGTCGTCTTCTCCAGCTCACCTTTATAGGCGAGCATATTGAAATACAGATATAGTTCCGTTGTTTCCGGTACATGACTCTGGCAATAGAGCGCTACTTTTTCCGGATCCAGTCCGCAGGCGATGTTTTCCGCCAATACTCGTCTGACACTTTCCGACAAGGCTCGGGTGTCGGGGTGTGTGGTGAGCGAATGAAGGTCGGCCACCATGAAAAAGCAAGGATATTCATCCTGCATGCGGACATAATTGCGCATGGCCCCAAAATAATTACCCAGGTGTAAATACCCGGTGGGACGGATGCCACTCATTACGATATTTCTAGTTGCACTCATGAGCGGGCAAGTTACTGATTAGTGCTCAGTTGAGTCTATCTTTGCTACTCGGAATCAAGCGATAAAAAAATATTCCGAAACCCATATGTCGAACGAGATCATCCGACTAGAGCAGATCCAAAAGAGTTATTTCATGGGCAAGCATGAATTACAGGTCCTCAAAGGACTTTCCTTGCTCATCAGCCGGAATGAATATGTAGCCCTGATGGGGCCGTCCGGTTCCGGAAAAAGTACGCTGATGAATATTATCGGGTGTCTGGATACGCCTTCCGGCGGACAATACATCCTCAATCAGCAGGATGTGAGTCAGATGAAAGATGATAAACTGGCAGAGGTTCGAAATAAAGAGATCGGATTCGTATTTCAGCAATTCAACCTACTACCTCGACTTACAGCCGTTGAAAACGTAGCGCTGCCGCTGATCTATGCAGGCATGAAGAAAAAAGAGCGGACCGAGAAAGCCATGGCTATGCTTGATCTGGTGAGCCTAGGCGACCGGAGTCATCACAAGCCAAATGAATTATCGGGCGGACAATGTCAACGTGTGGCAATCGCGCGGGCACTGGTGAACGACCCCTCATTGATCCTCGCCGATGAGCCCACCGGAAACCTCGACACCAAAACGTCGTACGAGATCATGGAAATCTTCGATCAGATACACGGACGAGGCAATACGATCGTGATCGTCACCCATGAAGAGGACATTGCCAACCATGCCAGACGTGTGGTACGCTTACGCGACGGAGTGATCGAAAGCGATAAACAAAATCAACCGCGGCAAATAATTGCCTGATTCTTTTCAAACCTTCCCCGACCCTCGTTGTTAGTCTCTCAATACACCACCTGAATGGCCCTTAAGATCTATACCAAAACCGGAGACGACGGTACAACATCCCTGATCGGGGGAACAAAAGTCCCCAAATCTCATCTCCGCATCGAGGCTTACGGCACCGTTGACGAATTGAATTCCTATCTGGGACTCTGTATCGATCTATTGACCGATTCCACCGGACAGCAAACATTACGCGAAGCACAGGACAGACTCTTTACCATCGGATCTGCCTTGGCTTGCGATCCGGTCAAAGAACCCGGCATGAAACTGCCCGATCTCAAAGACCCGGATATCCGTTTGCTGGAGACGGAGATCGATCGAATGACTCAAGAATTGCCGCCCATGAAGAATTTTATTCTGCCAGGCGGACACCCAACACTTTCTCATCTCCATATCGCACGTTGCGTATGCAGACGCACCGAACGTCACTGCGTCCGATTGGAACTGGAAGGAGAAGAGGTTGCACCACTTATCATTCAATACCTGAACCGCCTCAGCGACTATCTGTTTGTCTTATCCCGATACGCCGGTCAACAACTTAACATCCCTGAAATCCCCTGGAAACCAAGGATGTAGGATTTTAACAACAGATAAGAAGCGTTTCTCTTTACTTTATGGTTCAACCCTCCTGTATGAACCGACTCCTCCTGACCCTGTCGATCGTTTTCGGATTTACAGCCTGCCAACCCGATAATCCACCCCCCAACGGAACATTTCCTTTGGTCGACACCGTGATCAACAATTTGTCATACGGCAATGACCCCGCTCAGAAATTCAACCTGGGTTTGCCCGGTACCCGAAATGGTCAAACACCGTTGGTTATCGTTGTACACGGTGGCGGATGGGTAACGGGTGATAAAGGGGAATTACAGTTCTTGCTGAACGGACTCAAACAACGCGGATTTGCGGTGGCAAATGTGAACTATCGACTCACCACCAACAACCCGGATAACTATAAGATGCAATTGGACGACCTGGATAGTGCGATCCAACATTGCTTCCGTAAAGCCTCCTATTATACTTTCAGTGATCAAAAAGTTTATTTGGTCGGCCATAGTGCCGGAGGTCATTTATCCCTTGCTTACAGCTACACCCGAAACTCAACTGGCAAGGTCAAAGCTGTTGGTTCACTGGCCGGCCCCACCGATCTGTACAACCTGGCCTATTACAACAACGTGGTATACGGAACCGTACTCACCACCTATCTGGGCGTTTCATTGATACCTGTAACACCCGCTACCGAACAGCGATACAAATCTTGCAGTCCGCAATACCAAGCTACTGCCAGTTCTCCGGCTACGATCTTTTTTCATGGCGAGCTGGATCCGATTGTAAATCCGGACCAGAGTAGTTTTCTCTTCTCCCGGTTGGGCACACTGGGAGCGGATCGAAGGCTGGTGACCTATCCATTCACGTTTCATGACTGGTGGACTGACAACACTAAGGTGACCAATACGCTCGATGAATTGAGAACCTGGTACCTCTCACATCCCTGATTGATATCAGCCCAATTGTCCGTCCCGGATCCGCAAGCAACGATCGCTCAAGGCGGCCAACTCCTCATTGTGTGTCACGATCAAAAACGTTTGATTAAAACGATCGCGCAGGTCGAAGAACAATCGATGTAATTCCTGCGCGGTATGGGTATCAAGATTTCCGGTGGGTTCATCAGCAAATACCACGGCCGGTTTGTTTATCAGCGCTCGGGCAACAGCCACACGTTGCTGCTCTCCCCCGGAGAGCTGATTCGGTCGATGATCGATGCGTGCGGTCAGTCCCAATAATTCCAATAACTCCGCTGCCTCTCGCTTCACTTCTGAACGGGAACGTTTTCCGAGCCAACCGGGAATACAAACATTCTCCAGCGCACTGAATTCAGGTAAGAGGTGATGGAATTGAAAAACAAAACCAATGGATCGATTTCGGAAGGCCGCCAATTCTTTTCGGGATAAGCGAGTCACCTCAGTGCCCGCGATCTCCACTGACCCCTGATCCGGAGTGTCCAATGTTCCCAAAATGTGTAACAACGTGCTTTTGCCGGAACCGGAGGGTCCGACCAACGACACCACCTCGCCAGTTTGTACAGACAAGTCTACCCCACGCAACACCGGTAAATCGCCGAATTTTTTGGTTATGTTTTTGCCTTGGATCACCGCAATGATTAGAACCTCGAAGCTACTCAAAAAAATCAGTGGCGACACCCCTTTGAAGGGATTTGGCAAATAGGATATTCTGCCTACATTCGCGGAAAATAACGATATCCATGTTTTGGACTTTGGAACTTGCCTCATACCTGGAAGACGCGCCCTGGCCGGCGACCAAGGATGAATTGATCGATTACTCGATCCGATCCGGCGCACCGCTGGAAGTAGTAGAGAACCTGCAGGAACTCGAAGATGAAGGTGATGTGTTTGAATCGATCGAAGACATCTGGCCCGACTACCCCACACAAGACGATTTTCTCTTCAACGAAGACGAGTATTGACGGCTCATTCAACTCATAAAAAAACCTCCCGAATCGGGAGGTTTTTTATTTTGACTTCTTGACAGGATCATTCCATTTTCTCGATCACTTGCTGCGTTACTCCCGTAAAAGAGAATCCGCCATCGTGGAATAAATTTTGCATCGTTACATAGCGGGTCATGTCGCTGAACAACATGACGCAATAATTCGCGCAATCTTCAGCAGTTGCGTTGCCGAGCGGACTCATAGCCTCTGCATAATTTATGAAACCATCAAAGCCCTTCACGCCGCTTCCGGCTGTTGTACGGGTGGGCGACTGAGAGATCGTATTGACACGCACTTTGCGACGAACACCATAATGATAGCCGAAACTGCGGGTAACACTTTCCAGCAGGGCTTTTGCATCCGCCATCTCATTATAATCCGGGAATACCCGCTGGGCCGCGATATAACTTAACGCCAGCACACTACCCCAGTCGCGGATCGCGTCCATCTCCCAAGCTGTACGCAATACCCGATGAAAGCTCATCGCGGAAATATCTAGCGTCTTTTGATTCCATTCATAATTCATCTCCGTGTAGTGCTTGCCTTTGCGAACGTTCAAACTCATACCGATGGAGTGAAGAACAAAGTCCATTTGGCCGCCGAAATGCTGCATCGACTGCTCAAACAGATTTTTAAGGTCATCCATATTGGTCACATCCGCTCCGATCACCGGTGCGTTGCCACATAGTTCAGCAAGTTTATTGATCTCTCCCATCCGCAAGGCCACGGGGGCATTGGTGAGGACGATCTTGGCGCCCTCTTCATAACAACGAAGGGCTGTTTTCCACGCGATGGACTTCTCATCCAGCGCTCCAAAAATGATACCGCATTTGCCGGCTAACAGTTGATTGGCCATATGAAATATTATTGAGGAGCAAAAGTAGGTAATCTTCCTCCTTCGCCGCCTGCCTGCCGGAAGGCAGGCTTCGCTTTCGTATCTTCGTCCGCAACCTTATGACGATCTCTTATAACTGGCTTTGCGACTATCTGCCCCGACCCATCGACCCCGACCGACTGGGTAGGATACTGACTTCCATTGGCCTGGAAGTAGAGAAACAGATCTCTTATGAAGAGGTCAAGGGCGGACTTCATGGTGTGGTGATCGGGCAGGTGCTGGAAGTAACTCAACATCCGAATGCAGATCGCCTTCGACTCACTCGTGTAAATGTCGGCGGACCCGAACCCTTGCACATCGTCTGCGGCGCCCCGAATGTAGCCGTCGGACAAACCGTGCTGGTGGCCACGGTCGGCACAACGATCTACCCGCTGAATGGCGAACCGATCACCCTGAAAAAAGCCAAGATCCGTGGAGAGGAAAGCCAAGGCATGATCTGTGCCGAAGATGAACTGGGCCTTGGCACTTCACATGACGGCATTCTGATACTCAACGAACCGATCCAACCCGGAACACCGGCCACGGAACATTTTAAGCCATACAGCGATATCGTGTACGAGATCGGACTCACGCCCAACCGAATGGATGCAATGAGTCATTGGGGCGTAGCCAGAGATGTCTGTGCCTATCTCTCCCATCACGAAAGAAGCGATCTGCGGCCTCAGCTTCCTACACCCACTGCGCTAAAGCCATCTTCCAAGAATAGCCCGATCGACGTACACATCGAGAACCCGACGGATTGTCCGCGCTACTGCGGTATCACAATCGAGGGCGTACGTGTTCAAGAATCACCCCGTTGGCTTCAGCAACGATTGAAATCGATCGGCGTACGACCTATCAATAATTTGGTCGATATCACGAATTATCTGTTGCACGAAACCGGCCAACCCCTGCATGCCTTTGATGCCGATAAGATTCGCGGTGGACGTATTGAAGTAAAGAAACTCGAAGCCGGAACAACATTCATAACGCTCGATGACAAATCGCGAAACCTTCACGCAGAAGACTTGATGATCTGCGATGCGGAAGGCGGACTTTGTTTGGCGGGTGTATTCGGCGGAAAAAATTCAGGTGTCACCGACGATACCAAAAACATCTTTCTGGAAAGTGCTTGTTTTTCTGGTATCGGCATACGAAAGACATCATTCCGGCATGGTTTGCGTACCGATGCGGCCCTTCGTTTTGAAAAGGGTACCGACCCCGGACTTTGTGAACGTGTATTGCTGCGAGCCGTTCAACTGATCACCGAAATCGCCGGTGGTGAAGTGATAGGAAATCCAACGGATCTGTATCCGGGTAAAAAAGATAAAACCGAGATCACCCTTACCTGGCAATACCTGAAAAAACTCAGCGGAAAAAATTATCACCCCGAAGCGGTTCGAACCATTCTGCAATCACTTGGATTTGAGATCCTACGGGAATCTGATAATGAATTCCGCGTGGCGGTTCCAACCCATAAACCAGATATCGAGCAGCCAGCCGACCTCGTGGAAGAGATCCTACGCATCGACGGACTGGATAATATTCCGATCCCCACAACCATTCGGATCAGTCCGGCTGTCGGAATTGATGACCGTCCGGCTCGCTGGCAGGAAAAGATCTCCGACTTACTGGCCGGACAAGGTTTTCAGGAGATCGTAACGAACTCGATCACAAACCTGGCTTATTTCAACGAGTCGGAGTCAGGATCCTTGGTAAAAATGATCAACAGCCTGAGCCAAGAACTGAACGTGATGCGTCCCCGCTTATTAGAGACCGCTCTCGAAGTGGTGGCACACAACCTGAATCATAAGAATTTATCGCTTCGCCTATTCGAGTTCGGAAAAACCTACCGACACGAGGGTGGAATTGCCTACACGGAAAAACAAAAGCTTGCGCTTGTATGGAGCGGTGAGATGCAGGAAGCCGACTGGAAACAACCGGCTCGTCCGACAGACCTCTTAACCCTGAAATCGCAACTGACAACTTTCTTCAAGTGGATGGGAATAGGATCCGTAAAGGAAAACCTAAAACCTGCCGTCGGTCTTTTGAACGATCCCATCGAATGGATCTGTGATGGAAAGACACTTGCATGGGGCGGTGAGATCCCGGCACAAACGCTATCCCGATTCGGCATCAAACAGGCGGTTTTCTTCGCTGAACTGGATTGGGAGTCGATCCTGGAACAGGCGATGAAACCGCAGAGCAAGATCGCTCCGTTACCCAAATTCCCGGCCGTGCAACGGGACCTTTCCATGCTGGTCGATCGGTCACTGACCTGGGCCAGGATTGAGGAGACTATCCACAATATCGGGCTGGAAAATCTGCAAGGAATCAAACTCTTTGATATATTCGAGAGCAACAAACTCGGCGCCAACAAGCGTTCGATGGCCATCAACCTGACTTTTCAACATCCGGAGAAAACACTGACGGATACCGAGATCGATGGTTGGATGCAAAAAGTGATGCTGGCCTTATCGAATGACTGCGGTGCGGAAGTCAGAAAATAATCCCGTTGGAAGCGAACCTCAAACGCATTCTGGACAAAGTGCAGCAACTGATGCGGCGATCCAAAGCCATGCAACAGGAATCCGACCGCCTGCGCCGAACTCTCACTGAAACAGAGGAAAAACTAAGGCAAGCGCAAGAACAGATAAACTTACTGCGCATGCAACTGGATGTACTTAAGATGAATGCAGGTGAACTAAACACCGCTGATAAAAAAGAAATTGAAAAGAAACTGAATGGCTATCTGAAAGAAATAGACCGGTGCATTGCGCTACTTAGTGAATAAAAATATGTCCAACCTCATCCCCATTTCCGCTGTTATTGGTGATCGGAGCTACCGGATCAAGATCCAGCCCGATGACGAAGAGGTCGTCCGCAAGACACTGAAAATGATCAACGAAAAGATCCTTGAATTCCGTACCCTCTTTGCCGGTAAGGATATGCAAGACTATATCGCGATGGTCATCATCTGGTTTGCAACCGAACAATTGGCTCAACAAGCAGCCGGACAGGAAATGGAAGAAATGGAAGAAGGCCTGGGGCGGATCGAAAAACTATTGGACGATCTGCTGAAAGAACAGCCGTAAAGACACCGGCACCCCCTGATTTCCCGCATTCACGCCGAAATCGTACCTTTGTCAAGCTCGTGACAATTTGATTTTCAATTACTTGCAAATCAATTGGTTATGCGCAAATCTAGCATTGTGTACCACTTAAACAAACGCATTCATGGACCCGAATATATTACTGGCCATCATCGGTGGCGGAGCCCTGGCAGTGGGCCTCGTCCTGGGTAAGATCATCTTTGCCCGCAACACAGAAAAAAAAATTGAAGAGGCTGAGATCAAGGCCGACACCATTTTGAAGGAAGCCGAACTCCGTGCAGAGACCGTCAAAAAAGAAAAAGAGGTCGAAGCCAAGGAGCGTTTCGTTCAATTGAAAGCTTCTCATGAAAGAGAACTGCTCGAGAAGAATAAGAAGCTCAACGAAACCGAGAATCGCATTCGTCAAAAAGAACAATCGATCAGCCAGAAAGAAGGAAATCTGGACAAGCAGCTCAAAGACAACGACGGCATCAAGGAAAATCTCAACCGCCAGCTCGAACAAGTGAATCAACGGAAGGTCGAGCTCGACAAGAAACAAGAAGAGCATGTTCGTCGCCTCGAAAAGATCGCGAACCTCTCCGCGGAAGATGCCCGCAATCAGCTTATCGAAAGTCTGAAACAGGAGGCTGAAACCAGAGCACTCGCTCTCCAACAGGAGATCATTGAGGATGCCAAGCAAAAGGCCGGTAAGGAAGCCCGTAAGATCATCATCCAAACCATTCAGCGCACAGCCGCCGAACAGGCGATTGAGAATACCATCACGGTGTTTCACCTTGAAAGTGATGAGATCAAAGGACAGATCATCGGTCGAGAGGGAAGGAATATTCGTGCTATCGAAGCTGCCACGGGTGTTGACCTAATCGTAGATGACACACCGGAAGCGATCCTTCTTTCCAGCTTCGATCCGCTTCGCCGCGAGATCGCTCGATTGAGTTTACAGCGACTGGTGGCCGATGGTCGAATCCATCCGGCCCGTATCGAAGAAGTCGTTGAAAAAACACGCCGTCAAATTGAAGAGCAAGTGATGGAGATCGGTGAAAGAACCGTGATCGAGCTTGGCATTCATGGATTGCACAAGGAATTGATCCGGATGGTCGGCAGGATGCGCTTCCGTTCATCTTACGGACAGAACCTGCTCATGCACAGCCGCGAAACGGCAAACCTTTGCGCCACGATGGCGGCCGAATTGGGACTCAATCCCAAACTGGCCAAACGCGCCGGACTTTTGCATGATATCGGAAAAGTGCCCGATGAAGAAAGTGAGCTGAGCCACGCACTACTAGGTGCTAAATTGGCTGAAAAATACGGTGAGACCCCGGCGGTAGTCAATGCCATCGCCGCCCACCACGATGAAGTGGAAATGCAATTCGTGATCTCCCCGATCATTCAGGCCTGCGACGCCATCAGCGGTGCCCGCCCTGGAGCCCGTCGGGAGATCATGCAGCAATACTTGCAGCGGATTAAAGACCTGGAAAACCTGGCCATGAATTACAACGGCGTGGAGAAAGCCTATGCCATCCAAGCCGGGCGCGAATTAAGGGTGATCGTAGAGGCTGACAAGGTGAGCGATCAGGATTCCGATAAGCTCTCTTTTGAGATCGCACAGAAGATTCAGACCGAAATGACCTTCCCTGGGCAGATCAAGGTGACCGTGATCCGGGAAAAAAGAGCCGTGAACGTCGCCCGCTGATCGGAAGCGATTCAAAACCAATTGTTTGACCCCGGCCTTCGGCCGGGGTTTTTTACGAATGTATTTCCGGAATTCAACAACATCCCTTACCTTTGCCCTCCTTAAATCAGAAATCATGAACGCGGTAACGTACATCCACGAACAGCTGACGACCCAGAAAACGCATCCTGCTTTCAAGCCGGGCGACAACATTACCGTTAACTATAAAATCATCGAAGGAACCAAAGAGCGTATCCAGCCCTTTAAAGGAGATGTGATCAAAACACAGGGCCAAGGTGCTACCGCCTCTTTCACTGTCCGTAAGATCTCTGACGGAATTGGTGTAGAGCGCGTGTTTCCTTTTTTCTCCCCGAACATCGAATCGATCCAGTTGAATAAAACCGGTAACGTACGTCGCGCAAAACTTTTTTACCAGCGCAAGCGTAGCGGTAAGAGTGCCCGTATTCGCGAGAAGCGTATGGCGGTTGCACAATAAGCGTGGTCATCAAAAACACTATCAACCCCGGATACTCCGGGGTTTTTTATTTGCCCGAGGTCAGTAGTTGTTACTATATTTGAAATCTAATTTGTTGTTATGGTACAGAATCTCCTGTTGGGTATGTTAGGAACCAATGAGATCATCATTATCCTCATCATCGTGTTGCTGATGTTCGGCGGCAAAAAAATTCCTGAACTGATGCGCGGACTAGGTCGTGGTGTGCGTGAATTCAATGATGCGAAGACCAACGTGAAAAAAGAGATCGAAGAAAGCGCGAACGACGCAACGAAGCCCTGATCCTCTTCCCTATTCGCCGAACACTTTCCGAATGCCGGTTGACTTCCACAGGCATTCCTCCCATTCTTTTTTCGGGTCACTGTAAATCGTGATGCCCGATCCTACGTGGTAGGAAAGATACCCACTATCGGATTCGTATTGCAAACTTCTGATCACCACATTTAAATCGAAATCGCCGTTCGGTTCTATGAATCCGACAGAGCCAGAATACAGGCCCCTTGCACTGCATTCATATTGATCCGTCAACTCCATCACCCGAACCTTGGGTGCCCCTGTCATGGACCCCATCGGAAAGCAGGCTTTGATGATTTCAGTGAATCGCACCTCAGGTCGCAACCGGGCCCGAACGGTCGATACTAACTGATGTACCTGAGGAAAACTATGTAACTGACATAATACGGGCACATCAACCGTGCTCTTTGCCGCCACTCGGGATAGGTCGTTTCGAACCAGATCGACAACCATAATATTCTCTGATCGATCCTTTTCACTTTGCACCAGATCCTCCCCCAGCTTTTTATCCTGAATGGGATCCGCATTGCGAGGAGCCGTACCCTTCATCGGTCTTGATTCGACCTGTTCGCCGGACTTTTTCAAAAACCGCTCGGGACTGGCTCCGATCAGCCATCTGCTTCCATTTCGGTATAAACACGAAAAAGGGGCCTGTACGATGCGCGTGAGTGCCTGATAAACAGATACCGGCTCCATGCGTACATCCTCTGCAAAAAACTCCTGGCAATAATTCAATTCGTAACAGTCACCGCGACGGATATGTCGTTGCACTTGTGATAACTGTTCCAAATACTCCTCAACAGTACAGCGTGCTTGAAAACTGACCGAAGGAATCAGAACTGACCCGGGCAGGTCTTGGATCTGTAGCAGATCATTCCAGAGTGCTTCCGGGTCGGGCGACTGTAGCTGAAGTTTCTGATCCGGCAAAAATCGAATGAGATGAAGTGGTTCGAATACGAACAGATCTGGAAATCCAATCCGATCGATATGCCGGGAGGAAAGTTTTTCAATTCGATCCTTCAGTCCGTAACCGATCTGTACCAAATAGCCGATAGACGTAGGGGATAAAAAATCGTCCAGCTCAGCAAAAGAACGAGACGAGTTCAATTCGAACGAACGCGTGGCTCCAACGGCAATCAGGTTTGGGAAAGCATAATCCGAATCAGCACCGGCAGATCCATCCAGCACGCAAAAGTATTCGTGCGCCGAGGCCCAATGAAGGAGTCCTGGCAGACCCGAGGGCAATTCATTCAGGTCTTTTTCCAGCAATGGCATGTATGTGGTAACGTGATCGGTAGCGATCAGTAATCGTCGCTGGATGAATTATCATCAAACCCCTCATCATCGAAGAGGTCATTGAACTCTTCTTCTTCCTCAAAATTCAGATCCTCTTCATCTTTATTTTCAGATTTTCCGGAACGGGACTTTGGAACATCGAACTCATCAAAATCTGGATCCCACTCCTCCGCCTCTTCCGATTTTTCCCAATCATCTCCTTGTTCGGCCTCTTCCTCTTCTTCCTCCTCATCAGCCTTTTTCTTAGCCGCAACAGGAGTAAGCATGCCGTTCTCGGTAACCTCCCAACGAGGCTTCTGTGTTTCTTGAGTGTTCAGTTTTACAAACATAAAAATGTATTCGCTTTGTAAATTTTCTGCGTTCCTACAAATCCGCCAAATTTTTTCGATGGATTTTTTATTTGATCACCCTTTGCGCTCGATCAGTTGGTCTCGACCCGGTCCATTGGAAACAAATTTAACCGGAACACCCAGGTATTCTTCAATGAACTGAATGTAGGACTGCATCGCCTGCGGCAACTCACTGTCTTTTCTAAACTCGGTGATCGCCTGCTCCCAACCCGGAAAAGAACGATAGGCCGGCTGCATTTTGGCAGGATCCAGCTGAAAGGGCATCTGGGCCGTCTCTTTTCCATCGATCTGATAGGCGGTACAGGCTTCCAAGGTGGCAAAGGCATCGAGTACATCCGCTTTGGTCATCACGATCGCAGTGACCCCATTCAGCATGCAAGCATATTTGAGGGCGACCAGATCGATCCAACCACATCTACGCGGACGACCAGTCGTGGCGCCGAATTCATTTCCGATCTTTCGTAAGGTTTCCCCTGTTTCATCATTCAGCTCGGTAGGGAACGGACCGCTACCGACACGGGTACAATACGCCTTAGTCACGCCATAGACCTCCCGAATCCGCTGCGGTGCGATACCCAGGCCGCTGCAAACGCCGGCAGAAACCGTGTTGGAAGAGGTGACAAAAGGAAAAGTACCGAAGTCGATATCCAGCATGCTCCCCTGTGCCCCTTCCGCCAAAACGCGTTGTCCGGACGAAATCGCATCATTGATAAAGTACTCGCCATTCACAATATTCAGACTACGCAAAAACTCGATGGCCTCGAAAAATTCAGTTTCCCAGGCACTGATATCTTCCTGAAAGTTGTGGTTGTCCAGCAAGCGTTGGTGCTTCAAACGCAGTTTGATGTATTGAGTCGTAAAATTTTTATCCAACAGATCCCCTACGCGTAATCCGTTTCGGCCGGTCTTGTCCATGTAGGTTGGACCAATCCCTTTTAGGGTAGAGCCGATCTTCTGCTCTCCTTTTGACAGCTCAGCAGCTTTATCAAGCGCCCGGTGTGTAGGCAAGATCAAATGTGCCCGTTCCGATATGAACAGATTCTTCTTTACATCCACTCCCAGTGCCGCCACAGAGGCACATTCTCTCTTCAACGTCACGGCATCGAGTACCACACCATTGCCGATCAAATTTTTTATGCCGGGATGAAAAATTCCCGAGGGTATTTGATGAAGTACGATCTTTTGCCCATTCACATAGAGCGTGTGCCCCGCATTGGGTCCGCCTTGAAAGCGAGCCACCACCGAATAATCCTTTGCGAAAAAATCTACGATTTTTCCTTTGCCTTCATCACCCCATTGCAAACCGAGAATTACGTCAACCATTTCAGGAAGTATTGTGCGCTATCTGCGCGACGCAAAAATAACGGGATGCCATGGCATCCCGTAAATAAAAAAATAAGAATGGGGAAAAGGAGTTAAGGAAATGGGGACGGACCCTATCGGATCATCACCACGGTTCCTTTTTTAGTGATCACTCGATTATCTTTTGTAAGACCCTCGATCATCCACACATAGGTTCCTCCAGCCTGATCAACACCACCCCAACGACCATCCCAACCATCATTTAAACGTGTGGTACTGAACACAACCTGCCCCCAACGATTAAATACACGGAAATAATTATAACTCTTCATCCCGACAGGGAAGGGAGTGAATTTATCATTCTTACCATCGTTGTTGGGTGTGAAACCTGTGGGGACATAAATATCGGGCCCTTTATATACCCTCACCTTAACATAGCCCTCCCCTCTACAGCCGGCCTGCGTAGAAGCAATGACCCGGTATTGAATATCCTGACCGATCGCCCCGACCGTCACCACCGGATTCGCTATGCTTGGATTGCTCAACCCGACGGAAGGCGTCCAAACAAACGTAGTAGCATCTGGATCGTTTGGAACAGCCAGCAATTGAAACTGATCGCCGGGATAACCAATGGTATCAAACGGATAAGTAGTCAACTTCAACGGTGGTGTGACATCGATTGTCATCTCATCTGTCACCAACGAAGCGCAACCATTGGCATCTGCCAAAATAGAAAGTGTATAGGTTACGTCCTTAGACGGAGTAGAGATCGGGTTAGCAACCGTAGTGCTACTGAGGTAGGTGGAGGGCGTCCAGCGGTATTGAACACCACCGGATCCTTGCAGTTGATAGGTTTGTCCGTAACAGATAAAGCCATTCGGCCCGGCATTGGGTATGGGCGCGGGATTTACATTTACAACTACTGTATCATAGGCCACACAACGACCGAGGGCAGCTGTTACAATGTATTGCGTAGTTACAACCGGACTTGCTACCGGGTTCGAAATATTCGGATTACTTAATGCGGTGACAGGCGCCCAACTGTATTGAAGTGCATTAGACTGAAGATCGAGCTGAACCGATTTACTCTCACAGATCGTGGGATCGACTTGTGGCGTTACTGTCAGGTCATTTGTCAGGCCCACCGTGGTATTGAAGCTGGTGGAGCATCCCAACCCGTCTTTGACTTGTACGACATAGTTACCGGGTGCAACATTGAAGGTATTGCCTGACTGCCAGGTCAGACCTCCATCGATCGAATATTGGTAATTGCTGTTTCCACCAGTTGCCGTGATCACGATCTGTCCGTCATTACCGCCGTTACACGACGCATTAGTATTTGAAGAAACCGCACTCAGGGTATTCGGTTCTGTAACTGAAATCGGGACGGTTGTCATACAACCATTATTGTCCTTGATTTGAATGGTGTATGCCCCAGCTGACACCAGAAAACTATCTACCGGTTGCCAAGTGGTTCCGTTCAGAGAAAACTGATAGGGTGTTATGCCACCGGCACCCGTTACACGTATGATCCCGCTGGATTGTCCATTACAAACAACAGGCACCGTGGTCGCGGAGGCTGATAAAGCAGTGGGCTGACTGACTGTGATATTCAGACTACCGAAACATCCATTCGCTTCTCGAAAATAAACAGTGTATGTACCCGCAGCCAACCCACTGAATAAAGTGCTTGACTGCCACGTGGCATTATCCAGTGAATATTGGTAAGGTGCACTGCCCGCGGCGGGCTGACTCACTGTAATCGTTCCGGTACTTCCCCCGAAGCAAAGCGCATCGGTTTTGGTGGCAGTGGTGGCAAGGGGCGGACCGGCTGCTACGTTGATGTTGATGATATTGCTTGCACATCCTGCCGCATCACGAATTACCACGGTGTGATTTCCGGAAGTAAGATTATTAAACGTATACGGTGACGCACCGGATACAAAAGCGCCGTTATCTATCGAATAGGTATACGGACCGGTTCCGGAGCTGGGCGTCACGGTGACCGTACCGTTCGATGCGCCCTGACAGCCCGTAGCCGTACTGTTTACTGCAGCTGTCAGTGAAGGCCCGGGAGCTACATTCACATTCAACGTACGCGTGCAACCCAAGGCATCTCGAATCGAAACGACGTGGTTTCCGGGAGAAAGATTAGAAAATGTATAAGGACTTGTACCGGCTTGCAACGCCCCTCCGTCGATGCCGAATGAGAACGGCGCCACGCCTGCTGTTGTCGTTACCGTGACCGATCCGTTATTTACAGTGGGACAAGAAGTAGCAGAAGATGTACCGGACGCATCTACCCCACTACCAATACTGACAATCACATTCAGTAGCGCGGTGGTACAGCCATTACTTTGATCACGAACCAAGACAGTATAACCACCTGCCGCCAGGTTAGAATACGTATAAGGAATTGTACCCGCTACGGGAGCGCCACCATTTAAACTGAATGTATACGGACCGGCACCACCAACAGAGGTAACCGTAATCGACCCATTATTCACGCCCGTACAAGCAGTGGCCTGGTTGGTAGTCGTTGCGGGCAATGCCCCGGAAAGTGTCACAGAGGCATTCAACGTGAGCGTGCATACACCCGAGGCATCTTTGATGTTGATCGTATAGGAACCCTGAGCTAAACCGGTGAAGGTATTCGAGGTTTGCCAAGTGACACCACCATCAATAGAAAACTGATAAGGCGTAGAACCACCGGCAACATTATTGATCGTGATAGAGCCGTTGTTCGTTCCGCAGGATGCAGGTAGAACGGCGGCCGTTCCAAGTAAGGAAGAGGGTAATTTGTTAACGGTCACGGAGTCAGTGAATACGATATCGTTCAGGGGATTGTTACAGTCCTTGTATCGAACCTCCAGGTAGTATTTGGTGTTCGGATTCGGGGGGCAAATATTTGGAAAACTCAGCCCCAGTTTACCGACACCAGTAGTACTGGTATCTGCCGTGGCGACAACACTACCATTCAGAATGAGGCTAGCTGACTTGAAGGTGGGGGTTCCACCACTGGGAACAAATCGGGTGCACTCGTTCATATTGTTATTGCCCCACACAGAAGCGTTTCTTCCCGGCGCAACGATTGCCTTTGTCCTTGTTCCGTCCTGCATACCAAGGATAGACCAGCCATTGTTCCATCCAGAACAAGAAGGTTTATCTTTTATGTATACTTCGACTATTCCTGTACCCTCGTATAAAACCATTTGATGAGTAGCAAAAAAACCGCCGCAGGATGAACCGAAATAAGGCACCTCATTAAAGCTTGCTATGAGACGGCGTTTAGGAGCAGTGCCTTCAATTCGATATTCAATGCGTTTATTTGCTCCAGGCTGTTCAATGTCAATGTCGTGGTAGGGACCAAATATCATATTCGCATCGTAGTTAGTCCCAGGAATCAAGTTTGGAGTTGAAAAACCCATACTATATCCACTTGCTGTTGATGCAAGGGATAGGTCAAAACTTATTGCCGAGTTTGTCCCAATGACCATTGATGAATGAGTTATTCCGTAATAACAAAACGGGAAAAAGTTGATAGCGGAGGTCCAGCGATCATCCTTGTTTGTAGTGCTGATTAGGTTAGTAACATCGACTCCAGCTGCAGTAACCCAGGCAAAGGGTGAATATGCCGGATTAGTAATCACATAATCGGTCGTCTGCTTGATATGCGGAACGGTTGCGGTGATGGGCGTGCAATTGGTTCCACAGGGCAGATTGATTGTACGGCTTGGGATCTCAAATGTAGTAGCCGGATTCTGTGCAGACAGCAGCGTCGTGCAGGCTGTCAGGGCCAGCAAAAAAAAATATCTTCTCATAAGCGGTGGTTGCCTGCAAAAAGCGGGGCCTACAAGATAAAAAAAATACCCGTAAAGGTCAAGGGGTTGCAGGCAGGTCTTCCATGTCGTACCGATCCACTGTTTCAATACCTGGCAACTGCATCAACCGGCGCACCAGCGAGTCGAGTTCCTCCCGATCATGGACATACAACTTGATATTACCCTCAAAAACGCCTTCCCTTGCCTCAATGGTGATGGCTGAGATATTGATCCTCAACTCACCGGAGATGAGATTGGTGATCTTGTTGACTACCCCCACATCATCCATTCCGATGATCTTGACGCCGGTGAGGAAGGAGATCTCTTTATTCTTAGCCCATTTTGTTTTCACCACCCGATGCGCATAGCTCGCCAGCAACTTAGCGGCGTTGGGGCAGTTCGTCCGATGGATCGTTAACCCCTTTCCGGTAGTGACAAACCCAAAGACATCATCGCCGGGTATGGGTTTACAGCAATTAGCTAACTGATACACAATTCGGTCACTGCTCTCCCCGAAAATAACGAGCTCAGCATCCCGTTTTCCAAGTCCGGGTATGTACTCCGGCTTCTCTGCTTGCGGTGCCTTGAGGGGCTTGGGGGCCTCCAGTTTATCCCCCACCAATTGAAACTCTTTGAGGTCCTTCAGATCGATGCGCTTGACAGCGATCTGATAGAAAAGCTCCAGCGAGTTATCAAGTTTATACCATCGTTGAAGTTCATCGAAATTATGCTGCGAAAACGCTGCACCCATCCCTTCAAGCTTTCGCTGCAAAGCATATTTCCCCTCTTCAGCGATCTGTCTTTTTTCCTCCTTGAGTGAATCTCGTATCCGCCCTTTGGCTTTGGAGGTCACAACAAAATTGAGCCAGTCCTCCGAGGCCTTTTGCTTACTGCTGGTAATGATCTCTACCTGATCACCACTTTGCAATTTGTGACTGATAGGTACCAACTTGTGATTGACCTTGGCACCGATGGTTTTTACCCCGATGGCACTATGGATCGAAAAGGCAAAATCCAGTGCCGTAGAGCCCACCGGCAACATCTTTACATCACCCTTTGGCGTATATACATAGATCTCTTCGGCAAGAAAACTGGTCTTGAAATCCTGTAAGAAATCGATGGAATCTGTTTCCTGATTGGTAATGACCTCCCGGATCTGTTGAAACCATTGATCGAACCGACTTTCGTCTGACGCACCCTCTTTGTATTTCCAATGGGCGGCCAGTCCTTTTTCAGCGATCTCATTCATCCGCCGGGTACGTATCTGCACCTCCACCCAACGTCCTTGCGGTCCCATCACCGTGGTATGCAGGGCCTCATACCCGTTCGCCTTAGGATTACTCAGCCAGTCGCGCAATCGCTCCGGCGAGGGTGTATACTCATCCGTAATCATGGAATATACTTTCCAACACTCGGCTTTCTCGCGCTCAGCCTCCACATCCAGGATCACACGGATGGCAAACAGGTCATATACCTCTTCAAAGGCTACGCCCTTTTTTTTCATCTTGTTCCAGATCGAGTGTATGCTTTTGGGGCGACCATAGATCTCGGCGTTGATCTGAGCTGCTTCCACTTTTTCGCGGATGGGTCGGATGAACTCATTGATATAACGGGTACGTTCCTTTTTGGTTTCTGCCAATTTGCGAGCGATCTCTTTGTAGGTCTCCGTCTCCATGTACTTCATCGACAGGTCTTCCATTTCTGTCTTGATGTTGTACAGTCCCATTCGGTGGGCCAGCGGCGCATAGATGTATACCGTCTCAGAAGAGATCTTGAGTTGCTTATCGGGTTTCATGCAGTCGAGCGTCCGCATGTTATGCAGTCGGTCGGCCAGCTTGATGAGAATGACCCTCGGGTCATCTGTCAACGTCAATAAAATTTTCTTGAAATTCTCAGCCTGCTTGGAGGCATTCACATCCACCACATTGGAGATCTTGGTCAGCCCATCCACGATCTTGGTGATCTCCGGACCGAATTCCCTTTTGATGTCATCCAGCGTAATATCCGTATCCTCAACAGTATCATGTAACAAACAACAGATCGCGGAGCGGATACCAAGTCCGATCTCTTCTGCACAGATCTTGGCCACTGCAATGGGGTGCAACACATAAGGTTCCCCGCTTTTGCGCCGCATGGTCTTATGCGCATCGGCCGACATTTCAAAGGCGGTACGCAACAGCTGCTTATCCCCCGGCTTCATCTTATTCTTAAGGACCCTCAATAATGAACGATACTCCCTGAGAATGAGCTTTTTCTCTTCTTCGGGAGACAGGTTGTATTTGGGGGTGAGAACGGCCGTTTCCATGAACGACGAATTTACCGAATTCTGTTGAGCCGAGCGACGGATTTCCCTACCTTTGCCCTCCCAAAAACCGGCCAAAGCCGGGATCCCGGATGTGGTGAAATTGGTAGACACGTCAGACTTAGGATCTGATGCCGCAAGGTGTGGGGGTTCGAGTCCCTCCATCCGGACCACTTGATCAAACAAAACTATGGCCACGATTACCCGCGAACCCATCGGCGAGTTGCATGAAAAGATCTCCTTACGGCTCGACCGAGCCGACTATCTGCCCGGCTTTGAGCGCGCATTGAAAGATTACGGCAAGAAAGCCAACATTCCGGGCTTCCGTAAGGGTATGGTGCCGGCCGGATTGATCAAAAAAATGTACGGCCCCTCCGTCTTCACCGACGAAGTACTGCGCACGGTCGATCGCGAACTGATCGGCTACCTGCAAACTGAAAAGCTGGACATCTTCGCCCAGCCCCTGCCCTTCGAAACAGATATGCAGCAGCTCGATGTGCACAACCCGATCGATTACACCTTTCATTTTGAAATCGGCCGCAAACCCGAATTCAAACTGACAGACCTGGGTAAAGCCAAGATCACCCGGTATGTCATCGACGTGACCGACGAGATGGTCGATCAAGAGGTAACTCGACTGCAAAATCGCTACGGTAATATGCAAGACCAAGAATCAGTCGACAATGATGATCAGGTCTTGAATGTTCAATTCGTAGAAACAGACGCACAGGGCAACGCAGTTGAAAACGGCCTTCAAAAAGACAACTCACTGCTGGTAAAATATTTTGCCCCGGCTTTCCGCAGCCAATGGAACGCAAAAAAAGTTGGAGACTCTTTAGTCGCCGATCTTCAAAACGCCTTTGAGGAAAAAGAGCGTAACTGGATCATGAGCGACCTCGGACTTTCCGCAGAAGATGCATCCGCTGCTCAACAATCATTCCGCATCACCATTACCAAGATCGGTCTGTTGGAAAAACGAGCACTCGACGAAACCTTCTTTGAGCAACTCTACCCCAACCAAGAAATAAAGACAGAGGCCGACTTCAAGAATAAGATCCGCGAAGAGATACAAGCCTACTGGGCCGCCCAAGCCAACAACCAGATCCAAGACCAAGTCTTTCATGCATTGGTCGATCATACCGAGATCGCTTTCCCTGAGACATTCCTGAAAAAATGGTTGCAGTCGCAAGGTGAAAACCCCAAAACCGCTGAGGAAGTGGAAACCGAATTCCCCACTTTTCGCAATCAATTGAAATGGACACTCATTTCAGAGAAAATCGTACAGGATCAAGCCTTACAAGTGAACCCGGATGAAATCCGCGCCTTCGCTCAACAACAATTCTTCAGTGATATGGGTGGCGCCAACCTGGGAATGGACCAGCCCTGGGTGAAAGAATACACCGAGCGTATGATGAAGGATCGTAAATATGTAGAAGATGCCTTCCATCGGATTCAATCCCAAAAAGTGATGGAATGGGGTGCTTCGCAAGTAAAACCAACCGACAAGTCGATTGAGGCAGAGCAATTCACCAAAATGGTTGAGGAACATCAACACCAGCATCATTGATAAAAGATCAGCTGACCCTCACCGCGGTCAGCTTTTTTTATGACGGCCGTCACCATTGGCCGACAAACTGTCACCGATTTTGCCAATCCGTCGAATGGACGGATATTTGATAGAATACGTCCAACAATCAATACCCCCATGGGATTCAACTCCGAATTCGAAAAATTTGCCGTGAAACACCAGGGCATTTCCAGCAATACCCTGCATGGTTATGCTTCACACTTGGTCACGGCCATGACCCCCAACATCATTGAAGAACGCTCACTGAACGTGGCCGTGATGGATGTGTATAGCCGTCTCATGATGGACCGCATCATCTTTCTGGGATACCCCATCAACGACGAGATCGCCAACATCGTAACCGCTCAATTGCTGTTCCTGGATTCAACCGACCGTCAGCGAGACATCAATATGTACATCAACAGCCCGGGTGGTAGCGTCTATGCCGGTTTAGGTGTATACGATACCATGCAATATGTAAGTCCGGATATCGCTACTATTTGTATTGGCGTAGCGGCTTCAATGGCATGCGTACTGCTCGGTGCCGGTACCAAAGGAAAACGGGCCGCCCTGAAACATTCGCGCATCATGATGCATCAGCCCAGTGGTGCTATCGGCGGACAAGCCAGCGATATTGAGATTACGGTCAATGAGATCCGTAAACTCAAGAAAGAACTGTACGAGGTAGTGAATCTGCATACCAGTAAACCGGTCGAACAGATCGAAAAAGATTTCGATCGCGACAACTGGATGACCGCACCCGAAGCCAAAGAATACGGATTGATCGACGAAGTCCTGGTCACCAATCCCAAGAAACAAAGCAAGTCCTGATCCCTCCTAATAACGACATCATGAAAACGAATGCATTTTTTTCTAAGCCTCATTGGATCAACGAGGACGAAGATGAAAAAGAAGAAAAACCCGCTTCTGACCTGGGCATGTTGAGTAAAAAACTGGAACGCTACTTCTTTGACAAACGTTCTGTTTATCTCTGGGGTGTGGTAGACGATAAAAGCGCCCGCGATGTGGTCAGCAAACTGCTGTTGCTGGATGCGGACAAGCCCGGGGAAGAGATCAAATTCTATATCAACAGTCCGGGTGGCGTAGTGACCAGCGGCATGGTTATGTACGATACCATGCAAATGATCCAAAGTCCGGTGAGTACGGTCTGTATGGGACTAGCCGCCTCGATGGGCAGCATCCTGCTGAGTGGCGGCGTGAAAGGAAAACGTTTCATATTCCCTCATGGAGAGGTCATGATCCACCAGCCCTCACTTGGCGGATATATTCAAGGCGTGAGCACCGACTTGGAGATCCAAGCCGAACAAACCCGCCGCGTGAAAGAAATCGGGGCTGGTATACTGGCTAAAAACTGTGGAAAGACGGTCGAGCAAATCATGCGCGATTTCGACCGTGATTACTGGATGGATGCCAAACAAGCCATCGAATACGGAATCGCCGATCAATTGATCGAGAAACTATAACCATGGCAAAGAATCCCCTGCATTGTTCATTCTGCGGACGTAATCGTGATGAGGTTAAAATTCTCATAGCCGGACAGGAAGGTCATATCTGTGAGAACTGCGTGGAACATGCTCGTGAGATCATCGATCAAGAAATATCGGTTCGGCCAGATAAGAACCCCTCTTCGTTCAAACTTCAGGTTAAGAAGCCAACTGAGATCAAGACATTCCTCGATGAATATGTGATCGGACAGGACGATGCAAAAAAAGTATTGGCCGTAGCCGTTTACAATCACTACAAACGACTGAATCAAAAGCAGCAGGACAGCAGCTCGGAAGTGGAGATCGATAAGAGCAATATTGTGATGGTCGGTGAAACCGGTACCGGTAAAACCCTGCTGGCTAAAAGCATCGCTCGCATGCTGAACGTTCCCTTTGCGATCGTAGATGCGACCGTGTTCACAGAAGCCGGCTATGTTGGCGAAGACGTGGAGAGCATCCTGACTCGCTTGCTGCAGGTATGTAATTACGATGTGGCAGCTGCGGAGCGAGGAATCGTTTACATAGACGAGATCGATAAGATCGCTCGCAAGGGTGACAATCCCTCCATTACGCGTGACGTAAGTGGTGAAGGAGTACAACAAGGGCTACTGAAACTCCTGGAGGGCAGCGATGTGCTCGTACCCCCGCAAGGTGGACGCAAACATCCCGAGCAGAAGCTTGTAAAGATCAACACCCAGCACATACTCTTCATCTGTGGCGGTGCATTCGATGGTATTCAAAAGATCATCGGCCGTCGGGTACAATCGAATACGATCGGATTTCAGGTTGACAAAGAGGAACAAGCGCTTCGACAAAAGAATCTGTTGCAGTTCGTGAACGCAACCGACCTCAAACAATTCGGTTTGATCCCGGAACTACTCGGGCGTTTGCCGGTGGTGACCCACCTCGATCCGCTGGATGGTCCGGCGCTCAAATCCATTTTGACCGAGCCAAAAAATGCGCTCATCAAACAATACAAAAGACTCTTCGACCTGGAGGGGATTGAACTGAAAGTAGAGGAGCCCGCACTGGAGTTCATGGTTGAAAAGGCCATGGAATACAAACTGGGAGCCCGTGGCCTGCGCAGCATCTGTGAGAGCATCCTTACCGATGCGATGTATGAACTGCCCAGTTCGGATGTGAAAACATTCACACTCGACCTTGAATATGCTCAACGAAATTTTGAGAAGAGCAAGATGAACTTGCTTAAAGTTGCATAAGCACTTCGTTAAATTCACATCCCATGCAGGAACTCATCCAAAAGCTTCAGCAAGAAGCTGGACTCACAGAAGAGCAGGCAAAAAAAGCGATCCAATCCATGAAGGATTTTGTGATCGAGAAATTCCCCATGCTGGAATCTGCCGCCAACAAACTATTCGGCGAATAAAAAATCCCGGCCAATTGGCCGGGATTCAATGTTACCCATCCGATTTTTCGAGAAAGCTATATTAACCGCAACCACCCTGGTTGCCGCAGTTCAAACATTTATAGCAAGCCCCGCTGCGCATCATGATGTTTCCGCACACATTACAGGCCGGGGCATCACTTTGCATATTCTTGGCTGCCGCATTCATCGCCTCCAGTGCAGATTCTGCCTTGACCGGCTGTGCTGATTTCACTGGAGCCTTAGCTGCTTGAGGAGCGGTGCTGGGCGCTACACGAACGCTCGACAATTCCGGATCCTTTGCATATTCCAGTCCGTTCGACGGAACCTCATCCCACTCGTCACTGCCGGTATTCACCACTTCCGGCTTGTCGAGAACATGAACGAGATCAGTGCGACCCAAGTACTCATATCCGAGAACACGGAAGATGAAATCGACGATCGAGGTAGTGGTTCGAATGTTCGGATGCTCTACAAATCCGGACGGATCGAAGCGCGTGAACGCAAATTTATCTACGAACTCTTCCAGCGGCACACCATATTGCAATCCGATCGAAACCGAGATCGCGAAACAGTTCATCATACTGCGCATGGTAGCCCCTTCTTTGGCCATATCCACGAAGATCTCGCCCAAGGTTCCGTCTGCGTATTCGCCGGTGCGGAGGAAAACTGCCTGACCACTGATCTTGGCTTTTTGCGTAAACCCACGACGCTTAGCCGGGAGTGTTCGACGCTCCACAATACTCGCCAGCTTTCTTTTCAGCTTCGTATCCGGTGAATCCTGTACGCGTTTTTGTACTTCTTCGAGCAATTCCTCAACCGTTAACTTTCCAAGATCGACAATGTTGGAGTCCGCCGCGATGGCCGTTTCCTCGGCCGCAACGGAAGCATCCGTATCGGTTTTCTTCTTTTTGTCAGACTTATTACTGAGGGGCTGAGAAAGTTTAGAACCATCGCGATACAAGGCATTGGCCTTCAAACCGAGTTTCCAACTGAGGTGGTAAGCATCTGCTACTTCCTCAACGGACGCCTCATGAGGCAGGTTGATGGTCTTGGAGATCGCTCCGCTGATGAATGGCTGAGTAGCCCCCATCATACGAATGTGTCCGTGTGCATGGATATAACGCTGTCCTTTTTGACCACACTTGTTTGCGCAATCGAATACCGGCAGATGCTCGTCTTTCAAACCGGGAGCCCCTTCCAGCATCATAGTACCACATACGTAGTCGTTAGCGGCTTCGATCTGCTCGTCAGTGAACCCTAATGCCTCAAGCAAGCTCCACTCGAAATCATTGTATTGCTCGGGTGTGAATCCAAGGCGCTGCAGACACTCTTCACCCAGTGTGTATTTGTTGAATACAAACCCGATCTCGAAGGCAGTAATAGCCGCTGCATCCAATCGCTTGATCTCATCGGCGATGAAACCTTTTTTCGCTCAGTGTTTGGTGGTTGATGAACGGCGCACCGGCAAAGCTGGCTGAACCAACAGCATATTTGATGATCGACTCTGTTTCCTTTTCGGAATAACCGAGGTTGCGAAGCGCAGTAGGCACCGACTGGTTGATGATCTTGAAATAACCACCTCCGGAGAGTTTCTTGAATTTCACCAAGGCAAAATCCGGCTCCACACCCGTGGTATCACAATCCATCACCAATCCAATTGTTCCGGTTGGAGCAATCACTGTTGCCTGTGCGTTACGATAACCGTATTTCTCCCCGAGTTCAACAGCATCATCCCATGCCTTACAAGCTGCTTTGAGCAGATAATCCGGGCAGTATTTGGCTTTGAGGCCCTGTGGCTTCAGGCTCAGGTTCTCATATTCGTCGGCATCGTAAGCCGCCAGACGGTGATTGCGCATCACGCGCAACATGTGCTTCTTATTCTCTTCATAGCGAGGGAATGCACCCAACGCCTGTGCCATTTCAGCAGAGGTGCGGTAGGAAATACCAGTCATGATCGCCGTGATCGCACCAGCGATAGCACGTGCTTCTTCACTGTCGTATGGAATGCCACTCACCATCAGCATGGTACCGAGGTTCGCGTAACCCAACCCGAGCGTACGGTACTCATAACTGAGTTGCGCCACCTCCTTAGAAGGGAATTGAGCCATCAATACGGAGATCTCCAATACCATGGTCCACAAACGGCAATTGTACTCATACCCTTCTACATCGAAGGTGTTGGTCTCTGCATTGTAAAACTTCATCAGGTTGGCTGATGCGAGGTTACAAGCGGTATTATCGAGGAACATATACTCCGAACAGGGGTTAGAAGCTCGGATGGAGCCACCTTCCGGACATGTATGCCACTCGTTGATGGTGGTGTTGTATTGCGTTCCAGGATCCGCACAACGCCAAGCGGCGTAGGCGATTTGATTCCATAGCTCGCGGGCGGGTACTTTTTTCATCACGCGACCGTCCATACGACCGGTCAGTTCCCAATCCTCATTGTTCTCCAGCTTCTCAAAGAATGAATTCGGAATGCGGATGGAGTTGTTGGAGTTTTGTCCGCTCACGGTACGATACGCCTCATCCTCGTAACCGGAGGGATATCCGGCTGCAATGAGGGCGCCTACTTTTTTCTCTTCCTCTACTTTCCAATTGATGAACTCCACGATCTCGGGGTGATCCAGATCCAGACATACCATTTTAGCGGCACGACGAGTGGTACCGCCGGATTTGATGGCACCGGCTGCGCGGTCACCGATCTTCAGAAAACTCATGAGTCCGGAAGAACTTCCGCCACCACTGAGCTTCTCTCCTTCACCACGTAAGTTGGAATAGTTGGTACCTACACCTGATCCGTACTTGAAGATTCGAGCTTCACGTACCCAGAGGTCCATGATTCCACCTTCGTTCACCAAGTCATCATCCACACTAAGAATGAAACAGGCATGGGGCTGAGGACGCTCATAGGCGTTCTGTGATTTTTTCAATTGCCCATCTGCCGGGTCTACGTAATAGTGGCCCTGCGGCTTTCCGGCAATGCCATAGCTTTCATACAAGCCGGTATTGAACCACTGCGGACTATTGGGCACGCACATCTGGTCCAGAATGGAATAGACCAACTCCTCATAAAATACTTGAGCATCTTTTTCAGAGGCGAAGTATCCATAACGCTCGCCCCACACGCGCCAGCAATTGGCCATACGATGTGCCACCTGCTTGGCGGAACGCTCACGACCCAAGGTGCCATCGCCCTGTGGAACGCCGGCCTTGCGGAAATATTTTTGTGCCAGGATATCCGTGGCGATCTGACTCCACTGTTTCGGAACCTCCACATCTTTCATCTCAAATACGATCTCTCCGGACGGATTCCGGATCACCGATGTGCGGTAGTCATATTCGAATTGCTCGAATACGGGAATATCTTCTCTGGTGAAACGCCGCTGGAACTGAAGGCCCCTAGAGGTGGATGCTTGTTTTTTCGCTGCCATACTATAATAATTCTTTAATGGGTTGTGTTCTGGTTTGGATCAAAACACCTCCGTGGAGGAGGTGCTTACGAAAGTATTTTTTGCTGCCTGAAATTCCTTCGTTGAAATTTCAACATCCTGTGGAAAAGGCCGTGTAACCATGTGAAACGCCTACTGGACAGGGATTTCATCATTTTTTCACAAACCCCTCCAAAACATGGAAAAAATATTTTTGGAAATATCATCACAATTGTCCCCCCAATGAAAAAGGGTTTTAGATACCTGCAAGCTATCGATGGCAATCAACTGTAGAAACTGCCTGTTGTCAGTCTCCGGGCAAATCCGGTTTCACTAGTTTTGGAGATGTTGAATATCCCCAGTGTGCCGCGCAAATTCCGGCTGATCATCCTTGCGGTGTTGCATGGCCTCGTGCTCTGTGGGCAGGATGGCCCAAGCGCCTGGGGAACTGTTCTTGTAAACGGGCCGTATAAAATGCGCTGGGGACTTCATTTGGACGCACAGCTAAGAAGCGGTGCCGACATGAACCAATTGAAAACCTGGTTGATTCGGCCAGGTCTACAATATCAACTTAACAAAAAAAATATACTGGCCCTGGGTTACGCTTATGTTCACGGCATAACGAATACAACCGGTGTAAGTGCATACACGCCTGAACACCGCCTTTGGCAACAATGGCTTTATCTGCAACCGATCCGTCGATTCACACTTCAGCACCGCTTACGCCTGGAAGAGCGCTTTATCGGACCGACCCGATTTACCGAGGGAGTAGGCATTCCATCTATATCGATCTACTCCACCCGGTTCAGGTATTTCAATCGTTTGATACTGCCGTGGTCCACCAAAAGACCCTTTGAACGGGGGCTGTTCGGAGCGATACAAAATGAAGTTTTTTTACACGCTACGGGAAGAGACAAGCTCAATGGAAGATGGTTCGATCAAAATCGTTTCTATCTGGCGCTGGGCTATCGGCCTGCACCGGTATGGGATCTGGAGATCGGTTATATGCGTAGGGACGTACAAACAACTTCCAGCCTGATCGGACAACATACCTGGCAATTAGCCGTGTATCTTCGTCCGGAATGAAATGTATTTAATTGTTTTTTCGGATTTTTATCGCCCATGCAAGCATCCAGCCATAATGTATATAAAGAATTGCTCGACCGAAGAGCGGCCGGAAAAAAATCCTTTGCGGTTTTGGTAGACCCGGATAAAACCCAAATCGATCAGGTTGGAGAACTGATTGAAAAATGTGTGTCTGCGGAGGTTGACTTTTTGCTGGTTGGCGGGAGTCTTGTCGTGAGCACGCACCTGGAAGAGTTGGTGCTCAGCATAAAGGCACAAACCAAGATCCCAGTCATCTTATTTCCGGGGAGCCCGAGCCAAGTAACACCGGCAGCTGACGCCTTACTCTACCTCTCCTTGATCTCGGGTCGCAATCCTGAGCTCTTGATCGGACAACATGTAATATCAGCCCCATTGGTGAAGAAAAGCGGACTGGAGATCATCTCCACCGGATACATGGTGGTGGATGGCGGACTGCCAACTACTGTTTCCTACATCAGTAATGCAAACCCATTGCCCTCCAATAAAAATGAGATAGCTGTTTGTACCGCCCTGGCAGGAGAGATGCTGGGTATGAAGTTGATCTACCTGGATGCCGGCAGCGGTGCCTTAATGCCGATTCCCACTGAAATGATAAAGGCCGTCTCCAAGCAAATCTCCATTCCGCTGATCGTGGGCGGCGGCATCACCACTCCTGAAAAAGCAGCTGCGAATTGTCGCGCGGGGGCTGATCTGATCGTAGTTGGAAACGCGATCGAAAAAGATACAGACCTGATTTCATCGATATGTCAAGCCGTGCAGGCAAGCAACAAATCGTAAAACCCCCAAGTAGAGTTTACGATTCCGGCATGTTTTTACCCTTATTCTGGGTAGATTTCCGCCTTAAAACAAGAAATCCGAAGAATGCGATGGTATGTTTGGTTCTGAATCCAATCAGCCATGAAAAGCCAACTCCTCATTACGGTTCGAGGTCTGTTGCTCTTCGCATTCTTCATTGCAACCCCTCGACCTGCATCCGCTCAGGGACGAGTCGTTATCAATGAATACATGCCCTGGCCGGGTTCTATTTGCGGCACCACCGCTGAATTTGTTGAACTACTGAATTTCGGCCCGGGTCCCGTTAACATCGGCTGTTACATTCTCACAGATGGAGATTTCTCTGTAACCATTCCGGAAGGCACGATCCTGCAACCCGGCGAATTTTATGTAATTGCCGGACAGAATGTGATCGCTGGCCCTTGTGCCAACCTGGATAGCACCATTACGGCCGACTTGAACTGGAATACCTGCGGATGTACCAGCGGACCGATTCCAACAACGGGGGATGGATTTTTTACTGACGGTGGAACCGCAAACGAACAAGTCGTACTGCTTGATCCGCAGCTGAATATAGTAGATGCTGTGGCAAGGAGTTTGCCCGTGGAAAGTAGCACTACCATCACCACACAAGCACCTTTATGGTCTGGTTGTACTCCCCAAACATTCAACCTAAATACACTGAATGTCGTCTATGAAACGATCGGCGCCTCTGCCGGAAGAGGAAATAGTTTTGCCCGCACCACGGATGGCGACTGCGGATGGGTGAAGGATCCTCAGCAGAGTGCAGGCGCAACGAATAACCGGGGCGGAGAAGTGCAGGACGTACAATATAATTTCTACTATGTTAAGGCAAGCACGTGTGAACGTGATGGCAAGATAGCCGTGACTGTTACCGCACCAGATTTCGCTGGTGTTTTCCCCATGTCTTACATCCTGGCACTCGACAGCAACAAAAACGGACAGTTTGATGCGAACGATCAGTACATCAGCGGAACCGTGATTAACCCGAATACGATCACGATTGATAGCTTAATGCCTGGCAGTTATCGATTAACCGTTGCCTCTGCAAAAGGGTGTTATCTGCGAACGTTCCCCTTCCTTATCTCTAGTTGCCGTGTTACCACCTTACCATTGGAACTCCGTTCCTTTGAAGCGAATCGAAGCGGAGAGGAGGTTCGATTCAACTGGACCATTGAAGAAGCGCGCCTGCTTGAAAGAGTGATCATTGAGGGTAGTCGAAACGGCAGCCAATTCGAGCCCATTCGCATTCTGCCGGTACCCGTAGGCGTCCCAAATGAATGGGTCAATCAATTACAGATTCCCGTTGCTGGCGATATTCAATTCGTTCGGCTCCGTATGATCTCCCTGCAAGAAGAGAACAGCTGGTCCCAAACCATCCGACTCACAACCGGCATCACAAGCATTCAAGATCGCATCTACCCAAACCCCACTACCGGACCGATCCAATTGGAAGCCCATTTCCAAACTGCAGGAATCACCGAAATCCGTATCCTGAATCAAAATGGCCAGCTCCTGCGTCAGGTTCGCCAACCGGTTGTACCAGGATTGAACCGCATCAGCATGAATCTAAGTGAATGGCCTGTCGGATTTTACTTTTTGCAGCTTGCCGAACCCGGCAAACCTAACTCCCGTTCTATCCGAGTCCGAAAAGGCTGAAAATAGCCGCGAACCCGAACCCATTCCGTTTGTTATTTTGGATTGGCGTGAAGCCCCTTCGCCTATCTTTACCAACGGAACAGTAAAACATGAACATTCAACCTGGATCACTCCTGAAAGCCATCGATTCACCGGCCGACCTTAAAAAGCTGCCGAGAGAAAAACTTCATCAGGTTTGCGATGAACTCCGACAGTATATCATCGATGTCGTCAGTGTACACGGTGGACATTTCGGAGCCAGTCTCGGCGTCGTTGAGCTCACTACAGCCCTCCATTACGTCTATAATACCCCTTACGATCAACTGGTATGGGACGTGGGGCATCAAGCATACGGACATAAAATCCTCACCGGTCGCCGAGACAATTTCGTGACCAACCGGAAATACAAAGGACTTAGCGGCTTTCCCAAACGCAGCGAGAGCGAATACGACACGTTCGGTGTGGGCCACTCCTCCACCTCCATTTCTGCTGCACTCGGAATGGCCATGGCTGCTAAATACAAAGGTGAAAAAGACAGAAAAGTCGTAGCGGTGATCGGTGATGGAGCCATGACGGCCGGCTTGGCCTTCGAGGGCATGAATCATGCCGGTGTAGCAGATAGTGATATGCTGATCATCCTGAATGATAATTGCATGGGCATCGATCCGAATGTAGGTGCCCTCAAGGAATACCTGACCGACATCACCACTTCACCGACTTACAACAAAGTGAAAGATGATGTCTGGTCGCTACTTGGCAAACTGCCGGTCGGAAAAACGTTCAGTCGCTCGATGGCACATAAATTAACGGACGGGCTGAAAGGGATGATTAACAGCAGCTCCAACCTATTTGAAGCGCTGAAGCTCCGTTATTTCGGTCCCATAGACGGACACAACATCGCCAAACTGGTCGATACACTTCGCGACCTGCGTGAAATTCCGGGTCCCAAGATTCTGCACATCATTACTACCAAGGGAAAGGGATATGCGCTTGCAGAAAAGGATCAAACCAAATGGCATGCCCCCGGACTCTTCGACAAAGTCACCGGTGAGATCGTCAAGAAAACATTCGAAAAGCCCCAACCGCCAAAATACCAGGATGTGTTCGGCCATACCATGATCGAACTCGCCGAAATGAACGACAAGGTGTTCGGCGTAACCCCTGCCATGCCCTCTGGCTCCTCCCTGAAATTCATGATGGAAAAAATGCCCGATCGCGCGTTTGATGTGGGCATTGCGGAACAACATGCCGTAACAGTCAGCGCCGGTATGGCCACACAAGGTTTGCGCGTCTTCTGCAACATCTACTCATCGTTCATGCAGCGTGCCTATGATCAAGTCGTGCACGATGTGGCTATCCAAAAATTACCGGTAGTATTCTGCCTCGATCGTGCCGGTCTGGTTGGCGATGACGGCCCAACTCA
>JBKCMR010000033.1:0-22137 GCA_046300055.1 Bacteroidota bacterium | reverse complement strand
AGAAAAACCGGTGTTGACCATCTTCAATAAGATGGATAAATATGAAGCACAAACCTTCGATCAGTGGCTGGAACCATCAACGAAGCAGGAAATACTGAATGATCTGTATCAACGCTGGGAGCATGAAACCGGCGGACAAGCTGTCTTCATCGCGGCAACGGAAAAGCGCAATCTCGATAAACTCCGAACAACCATCATGGAGAAGGTGAAGGATATGTATCGGATCCGATATCCGTATAGGGAAATCACCGTGGGAGGTTGAATGGTGAACGATGAAACACTAAAAACTTCACCCCTGCCTGCCGGCAGGCAGGCTTCATCCCTCATCTCTCAACTTACATCCCGTATTGCGTCAGAAACTTGATCCGCATGATCTTGAGTTGTTCCCAGTTGAAGTCGAATTCGGCGAGTTCTTCCTGTGCCACTTGTAGGGAAGAGGTTTCACATCCTTTGAAATAATCCAGGATCTCATCCTGGTCATCTTCATCCAGCATTTCATCGATGGCGTAATCCAAATTCAGTTTGGTGCCGCTGGCAGCGATGCTTTCCATTTCTTCGAGCATCTCATCCATGCGCCAACCTTTGTTCTTGGCGATGGTTTCCAGTGATACTTTTTTATCCGTATTCTGGATGATGTATACTTTGTTCCCGCTTTTGTTCACCACACTCTTCATTACAAAATCGTCGGGCGGTTCGATGCCGTTGTCTTCGACATAGCGGGCGATCAGGTCTACAAACGGTTTACCATATTTGAGGGCTTTGCCTTTGCTGATGCCTTGACATTTTTCTAATCCTTCCAATGTGGTCGGATAGAATGTGGCCATATCGTTCAGTGACGATTCGAGGAAGATCACAAAAGGTGGCAATCCTTTCTTCTTGGCTTCCTGCTGACGAACTTCCATCAGCATTTTCATCAACCGTTCATCGAGTGCAAGTGCTTCACCGCTATCGCCAGATCCTTCTTCATCATCGGCATGCGCATCGTTGTAGAGATTGTTGATCACCACATCGAAGGATTTCGGTTTTTTCAGGAAGGTTTCTCCTTTTTTAGAGATCTTAAGGATGCCGTACTCTTCGATATCTTTTGCGAGTAGTCCCTCCAGGATCATTTGTCGGATTAATGAATTCCAGTAATAGGGTTCGCGATCGTTACCGGAGGCGAAGGCTTCAAGGCCTTCATGCCGGAACATCTGTATTTGCGGAGTAACTTTTCCGATGAGGATTGTCACCACATAATCAGCCGCAAAACGCTCATCGAGTTCGCGAATGGCTTTCAGCACCAGCTGCACTTCTGTCTTGGCTTCTTGTATTTCTTTAGGGTGCTTACAGTTATCACATTGTCCGCAGTTCTCCTTCGGATATTCCTCACCAAAATAGCTCATCAGGATGCGGCGTCGGCAAACACCGGTTTCGGCGAAGGCCACGGTTTCGTTGATGAGCTGTGCGCCTACCTCTCGTTCACTGAGTGGCTTGTCGCGCATCAGGTGTTCGAGTTTACTGACGTCTTTATGCGAATAATATAGTATGCACTTTCCTTCGAGTCCGTCGCGGCCGGCTCGTCCGGTTTCCTGATAATAGTTCTCGATGGATTTTGGGATGTTGTAATGGATCACGAATCGGATATCGGGTTTGTCGATACCCATACCGAAAGCGATGGTGGCGCAGATCACTTGTACGTCTTCGCCGAGGAATTGGTCCTGACGTTCTGCCCGCAGTTTGCTATCGAGTCCGGCGTGATAGGCAACGGCTTTGATGCCATTGGCTTTTAGTATGTCGGCGAGTTCTTCGGTTGTCTTGCGGTTAAGTGTATAGATGATGCCGCTTTTTCCTTTCATCGATTTGATGAATCGAACGATGTTCTCATCTGTTTGTGCCTTGTTGATCTTGGGCAATACCTCATAGTAGAGGTTTGATCGGTTAAAAGAGGAGATGAAAACATTGGGATTGCGGAGCTCGAGATTTTTAACGATATCAGTCTGCACTTTGGGTGTAGCCGTAGCGGTAAGTGCGATCATGGGTGCGGTGGCACTGATCTCATTCATCATTTCGCGGAGGCGGCGGTATTCGGGACGGAAATCATGACCCCATTCGGAAATACAATGTGCTTCATCGACGGCGAAAAAGGAGATGGTGAGTCCACTGAAAAATTCTAGGTTCTCGGTTTTAGTCAGCGTTTCCGGCGCCACATACAGCATTTTAGTTCTGCCGCTGGTGAGGTCGGATTGAACTTCTTTGATTTCTTTTTTGCTTAGCGTGGAATTCAGGAAGTGGGCGATGGCATCTGTATCGCTGTAGCCGCGGATCAGGTCGACCTGGTTTTTCATCAGGGCGATCAAGGGGGAAACGATGATAGCCACCCCTTCGCTGACAAGAGCCGGGAGTTGGTAGCAGAGGCTTTTGCCACCGCCGGTGGGCATGATCACAAAGGTGTCATGTCCGGCTAGGAGCGATTCAATGGCTTTTTCCTGCTGACCTTTGAATTGGTCGAATCCAAAATGGGCATGCAGGGCCTTGTGCAGATCGAATCGGCCGCCGTCAGCCGGTGTTTTCTTGGTCTTTGTTGTCTTTATGGTCGTGCTTTTGGGCATTTTCTTAAACAATCCGGGTTCGATTCGGTTCGCTCTATAAGGTACAGAAATCGGGAGGGTTCGGAGGGTTTATTTTCAAGGGTTGGCGAAGTTAGTTCTCAATTGCCTGATTTCAAGGGGAAAAACAACGATTTGGGTGAGGCTTAACTACCCTTGTCCCCCGCCAAAATCCGTTAGTTTTGCGCTTGTATTATTATGTCAATTTCTATTTCAGATATAGCCCGTGATACGATCCGACTAGAGTCGGATGCCGTGGCGGCGCTTGCGGGTCGGATCGGTCCGGATTTTGAGCGTGCTGTTCAGGTTCTTTCTCAAACAAAAGGTCGGGTCATTTTTAGTGGTATCGGTAAGAGTGCCGTCATCGCGCAGAAGATCGTGGCCACGTTCAATTCGACGGGCACGCCGGCGGTTTTCATGCATGCGGCCGATGCGATCCATGGTGATCTGGGTATGATCTTGCCGGATGATGTGGTGGTGTTGATCAGCAAGAGTGGGGAGAGTCCCGAGATCAAGACCCTTATCCCTTTAATAAAAGAGTTCGGCAATACGTTGATTGCGATGGCGGGTAAACTGGATTCGTATTTGGCGCTTCAATCGGATCTCGTGATCGATACGGTGGTGGAGCAAGAGGCTTGCCCAAATAACTTAGCCCCCACTACCAGTACCACAGCGCAGTTGGTGATGGGAGATGCGCTGGCGATCTGTTTGATGAAGTTGCGCGGATTTCGGACAGATGATTTTGCGCGCGTGCATCCGGGTGGTGCCTTGGGTAAGCGCTTGTATCTGCGGGTACAGGATTTGGCCAATGCGAATGAGAAGCCGGCCGTGCAGTCGGATGCTTCTGTGCAGGAGGCGATCTTGGAGATGACGCAAAAAAGATTGGGGGTGACCGCGGTAGTGGATGCCGATCAAAAATTATTGGGCGTGATCACGGATGGTGATCTGCGTCGCATGTTGGAGCGTGGGTCGGATTGGGGCGGGATGAAGGCGGCTGATATCATGACAGTGGCACCGAAGACTATTGCGCCGGAAGCATTGGCGGTGGAGGCCTTGAGTGTATTGCAGGAGCATTCGATCACGCAACTTGCGGTGGTAGCGGATGGTCGTTATGCGGGCATGATCCATTTGCATGATCTGGTTCGCGAAGGATTACATTGACCTTATACCTATGAATAAACATCGTTACGTAGCAGTGATGGCCGGGGGGATCGGTAGTCGGTTTTGGCCCATGAGTCGATCCAGCTATCCGAAACAATTTCTGGATGTACTGGGTTTGGGTCGCACCCTGATCCAACAGACGATCGATCGGTACAAACGATTGGTGCCTGCTGAAAATATTTTCATTGTCACCTCTGCTGATTATGTTTCGTTGGTCAAACAGCAGTTACCGGAGATCAAGGATGAGCAGATCTTGGCGGAGCCGTATCGGAAAAATACAGCGGCTTGTATCGCCTACATCGCCTATAAATTAAAAGCGATCGATCCAAAAGCCTCGATGATCGCGGCACCGGCCGATCATTTGGTGATGGAGCCGGAGGCATTTGTGCAGGCGGTGAATCAGGCATTTGATTTTGTGGAAAGCAAAGACGCACTTGTTACCATCGGCATCAAGCCCAACCATCCGAACACCGGTTACGGCTACATACAATTCGACCCGGAGGTGAAGATCGGCGAGGTGTATGATGTGAAAACCTTTACTGAGAAGCCGAATCTGGAGATGGCTCAAACGTTTTTGGCCAGCGGTGATTTTTTGTGGAATGCGGGGATCTTCACCTGGACCGTCGACAGTATTCTTACTGCGCTGGAAAAACATGTGCCGGAGATTAATGAACTCTTTGTAGCCGAGCGTACGGCGTTCAATACATCAGCTGAAGCGGAAGCGGTAGAGCGGATCTATACGCAATGTGTTAATACGTCCATCGACATCGCAGTGATGGAAAAAGCTGAAAATGTATTTGTGATCCCGGCTGATTTCGGTTGGACTGATCTCGGTACCTGGAACAGTGCCTGGGATAATATGGAGAAGGATTATTTCGGCAATGCCGTAGTAGGCAAGCAGGTGATGGTGGTGGATGCAAATAATTGCATGGTGCATGCGGGTGCCGATAAGTTGATGGTGCTGCAGGGACTCAAAGATTACATCATCGTCGATACACCCGATGTGCTCTTGATCTGTAAGCGTGATCAGGAGCAAGCGATCAAGGAATATGTGGCGGAAGTGAAACGAAATTTTGGCGAACAATATCTCTGATATGGCATTTGAATCCAAGCTCCCTCGTGTAGGCACGACGATCTTCACCACGATGAGTGCGCTGGCAGCGGAGCATCAGGCCGTGAATCTGGGGCAAGGATTTCCTGATTTTCCGATGCCTGAAGCCTTGCGTGAAGGTGTGAGTAAAGCGATGCGCGATGGATTCAATCAGTATGCGCCGATGCCTGGTCATGGTCCCTTACGCGAAAAGCTAGTACAGAAAGTAGCTGATCTGTATGGAGCGACGGTTGATCCGAATACGGAGATCACCATTACGCCGGGTGGTACCTATGCCATTTATACAGCGCTGACCACCATCGTACATCCGGGCGATGAAGTGATCGTATTTGAGCCGGCCTACGATAGTTATATTCCGAATATTGAATTGAATGGAGGTGTAGCGGTCACGATCGCCCTTACGTATCCGGATTATCGGATCGATTGGGCGGAAGTCAAACGAAAGATTACGAAACGCACGAGAGCCAGTGTGATCAATTCGCCGCACAATCCGACCGGTAACGTGCTTACGGATTTGGATATCGTGGCCCTGCGGGGGATCGTTGCTGACCATCCGGATATCTATCTGATCAGCGATGAAGTGTATGAGCATTTGATCTTCGACGGGATGCCGCATTTGAGTATGCTTCGTTATCCGGATTTACTGGCGCGTAGTTTTGTTTGTTTTTCCTTCGGAAAAGTGTATCACTGTACCGGCTGGAAGCTGGGCTATTGTATAGCGCCTGCCGATCTGATGAAGGAGTTTCGAAAAGTGCATCAGTTCAATGTATTCACTTGCTTTGCGCCGGCGCAGGTAGCTTTGGCGGATTATCTCGACAACAAGGAGGGGTATTTATTACTCGGCTCGTTTCTGCAGAAGAAGCGGGATCTGTTTCTTTCCTTGATGCAGGGCAGCCGTTTTGATTTTCTCCCGAGTCATGGCAGTTATTTTGTTTGTGCTAAGTACAATAAGATCAGTGATCAGTCCGATACGGATTTCGCGATTCGGCTAATCAAGGAAGCCGGCGTGGCTACTATCCCTGTTTCCGCTTTTTATCGGAATGGGGAAGATCATAATGTATTGCGTTTTTGTTTTGCAAAAAAAGAAGAGACCCTGCGCGCTGCTGCGCAGCGCTTGGTTGAGAGATGATAGATGAAAGGTGAAGGGTGAAAGGTGAAAGATGAAGGGTGAAGGGTGCAAGATGTGATTTGCCTTACAACTAACAAGAGTCATTTTGAGTAACGATTACGGTCACTCGCCGAATCATAACGTGCGACTAGATTCGTCGCATGAAAACAATCATCATTTCAACGGATTTTTCGACCGTGGCGCACAATGCCATGAATTACGGCGTGGAGTTGGCGAAGTCCATCGGCCATAGTGTTACGCTGGTGCATGTTTATCAGGTGCCGGTGGCTTTTTCAGATGGACCGCTCGTCATGGTTTCGCTCGACGATCTGCGAAGCGCTGCGGAAAAGCAGTTGACTCAATTGAGATCCGATCTCCATCATGTTCACGGAAAGGAGTTGAAGATCTACTCGGAAGCCATTCTGGGGAATGTGGTAGAGGAAATTCAAAACCTGGCAGAAAAACTGGATCCCTTTGCGGTGGTGATGGGTGCTACCGGACTTACCGGTGCACAGCGGGTGTTGTTCGGCAGTACCACCTTACTGGCAGTTCGTCAGCTTAAGCATCCGGTGATCGTGGTGCCGGAAGGAAAATCCTTCGGACATGGCATCAAAAAAATCGGACTGGCCTGTGATTTTCGGGAAGTAGTGGATACCACACCTACTCGGTTCGTTCAGCAGTTTCAAAAAACATTCAAGGCCGAACTGCATGTCATCAATGTTGATTTTGAAAATCGGCATTTCCGTCCCGATACACCTGAACAATCCCTGATGCTGCAAACATTACTCGGGGAACTGAACCCGACCTATCATTTTATCGAAGAGGAAGATATTGAGGCCGGTATCAATCGGTTTGCGGAGGAGAATAACCTGGATCTGCTCATCACCATTCCTAAAAAGCACCGTTTCATTGAAGACATCTTCAAACGGAGTTCCACCAAACACTTATTGAAAGGCGCTCGTGTGCCGGTGGTGGGAATGCATTAAAAGGATGAAGGTTGAAAGGTGAAGGGTGAACATTCAACTAATTTCATCCTTCATCCCTGCCTGCCGGCAGGCAGGCTTCATCTTTCACCCTTTAACGGAATGGATTCGCCCATTTCTCGCTCGTATACACAGCTGATCCGGTGAGTGTTTTGAGGAAGGCTACAACGGCATCTACAGTTGGCTGATCCAGATTAAGATTCAGTCCTACTCCGTTTGGTCTAAGTCGTGGATCCAGTCGTGTATTGCCCGGGGTGAGATTGATCTGTCCGTAATGTCCGATCACGGCTTGTAATGTTTTTAAGCCCCCGGTATGCATCATCGGTCCGTTCGTTTCGCCGGTCGGACCGGTCAGATCCCGCAGCGAAGGCGAGCGCGTATTGTTTATGTCGATGCCTGTTCCGTTGAGCACGCCGATGATACCATTGTTTCCACTGTTCGGGTCAATCGCGAATTCCGGAGGTCTGTGACAACCGCCACAGCCTAAGCCACCGCCGGTACGGACGCCGCTCTGATTAAACTGAGGCGGCATAAAATATAAATTCTTTCCCATGTTCTCCTGCTGCGTGAAATTGGGAAAGCCCTGTTGTTCCTGTGCTACTTGTGCACGACCTACATCATATTTGGAATCGAAGGATTGAATACTTCGGATGAATTGTGACATACATTCCTGCATACGTGGCTCGGTGATATTCTGATCGCCGTATACGAATTGAAAAAGTTCTTTGTAATAACCGATGCCGGAGAGTTTAGTCAACAAGGCTGCCAGATTGGGTCTTCCATTTTGTCCGCTGAATCCCATCTCCGCATGGTCCTGAATGGGCTGTGTTGTTTGTTGCTCTAATGTGGCAGCACGTTCGTCCCAGAAAAATTTTACTTCGCTGCTGAAGCGGGCATTGATCAGTCGCATGGAGTGGCGACCGGTTCGTCCGTTCTGTACACCCAAACTGGCCACGGCTGTATCGCTGAACGCAAACTTCTGAATATGACAACTGCCGCAGGAAATGGAGTTGTCGATGCTTAACTGCTTATCATAAAATAAAACCCTGCCCAGCGTGGCCTTGGCATCGGTGATCGTGTTGCCAGCGGTATTGTCGAAGGCGATATAGGCCGGTTTGCCCTGATTGGCATAATTGGCTAAGTTGTTGGGGTCGATGCGGGTACCGAAAGCTGCTTTAATAGCTGAATAAGGATCGGAAGAGGCGGGATCCTTCTTACAGCCTAAAAGTATGATGGTCATCGATGTAAGTACAAAAATCAGGCTCTTCAAAGGGTATCTCTTCATGTTAAAGTAGTTGGCTGATTAAGACTCCTTCTTGGGAAAAATGTTTAATGTAATGTACTAAACTCCTTAAACTTTAAACCTTCTACCTTCTCCTATCTTAATTAACTACCAAGGTCAACTCCGTGGTATCCCGGACGCCATTGATCTGAGAGCTGAACTTGATCGGGTATACGCCGGCGTTTTGGATGTTCACGACGGGGTTGCGTTCGAGCGAAGTGACACCCAGACCGAAGTTCCATGAATAAAATTGGGAGATCGGATTCAGGCTGGCGAACGAGATGTTGACGGGTAGGCCACCGGAGCGGTCACGGAAATACGCGAAGGAGGATTCGCCGGGTGTTACTCGATTTAGAGAAAGAATTGATGTGATGGAGTCGGTACCTGTGGGGCCGGTTACTTTTAGTTTGATATAGTAGTCGCCGATGGCGGTGTACACATGTGTGGGGTTGCGTTCGGTGGAGCGTGTACCGTCCCCAAGCGACCATTCCGATGTGGTGGTATTGACAGAATTATTGACAAAGGTGATCGTGCAGGGAACGGGTTGGTCAAATCCCGTCACCCCGAATTTTGCTTTAGTCGATTTGACTTCTTTTTCTTTTTTACAAGCGCTAACGCTTAATGCGATCAATGCGAGGCAGATCAGGTATTTCATATATGTTTTTCAGTCCCAAAAATACTTGAATATCCGATGCTTGTAGAACTTTACGCCTCGATATGTGTTTAAAGGTTCAACCACCTGATTTAACCTATGCGTACCATTCGTTTTCTGCTGTTCCTCTTACCGATCTTATTCCTTTTTACAGTGGAAGGCCGCACCCAGGGTCGAATCAGCGGCCGTGTCATCAACCGAAACACACAGGAGCCGTTGCGGGGTATTTTCCTTTCACTTACGCCTGGTAACAGAGTTACGACATCCGATAGTGCAGGGGTATTTCGTATTGCAGACCTGAAAACGGAGACCTATACACTCACTGTCAGCGGAGTCGGATTTTTAAATCGTGTCTATCCGAATCTGATCATCACCTCCGGAAATGAGATCGTGCTTGAGATCGAAATGGAGCCGGTCGTTAAAGAACTCAAAGAAGTATCCATCGGCACGAAGAAAAATACTGCTAAGGCTGCTACGCTGGAGAGTCCGCTCAGCATTCAGCGATTGACCACTGAAGATATCCGCGCCAATCCCGGTGGCAATTTTGATATCAGTAAAGTGATCCAATCACTTCCAGGCGTTGGTGGAGGTGCTGCCGGTGGTAGTTTTCGTAACGACATCATCATTCGCGGTGGTTCACCTTCGGAAAATGTGTTTTATCTCGACGGAATCGAAGTGCCCATCATCAATCACTTCAGTACACAAGGTAGTGGCGGCGGACCACAAGGTATTCTCAATGTGAGTTTCATCGAAGAGGTGAAGTTGAGTACTTCTGCATTCGATGCGAAGTATGACAATGCGCTCAGCAGCGTGTTTCAGTTCAAACAAAAAAATGGAAACACGGAAAAATTGCAGGGGAATTTTCGCTTGAGTGCGACGGATGCAGCGATCACATTAGACGGACCGCTCTCGAAGAAAACAACCTTTCTTGCTTCTGCGCGCAGAAGCTATCTGCAGTTTTTATTTGAAGCCATCGATCTGCCGATACGACCTAATTATTGGGATTTTCAATTCAAGTCCACCACTCGCATCAACGACAAAACGACCTTGAGTGTATTGGGTATCGGAGCCATCGATGAATTCAGCTTCGGTGCTCCCAAAGAGGCAACGCCCGAAAAATTATATGTACTCAACAGCAATCCGCTGATCCAGCAAAACAGTTATACCGTTGGTGCTACCTTGAAGCGGTTGATTCCGGGTGGATATTGGAATTTATCTCTTAGCAGAAATCGCTTGAACAACCAGGCGGATAAGTATGAGGACAATCAACGTCCCGATGACACAGATCGTACGTTCCAGATCCGAAGTATTGAAACGGAGAATAAGTTACGTTGGGAAACGGTACGAAACCGAAAAGGGATCAAGTATAGTTATGGCGCGGTGATTCAATATGTACAGTTCGACAATACCTTTTTCCAATTGCTACGTCCTCGCATCGTGGATGCGAACGGAACTGAGTTGCAACCGCAAGAAACCATCAACAGCTTGACCGATCTGGGTTTTTGGCGGTATGGGGCGTTTGCGCAAGTAGGCGGACGATTACTCGATGGAAGACTGGCATGGAGTGGCGGCGTTCGTATCGATGCGAATGATCTGTCGAACAGTGAATCGAATCCGTTCAAACAGCTCAGCCCGCGTTTGAGTTTGAGTTACGCATTGGCTGAAAAATGGAATCTGAGTACGAGTTACGGACTTTACTATCGATTGCCTTCCTATACTATGCTGGCGTATCAGAATCCGCTCAGTAGCAACAGTGCGTTGACGAATCCGGGCGATTACATCCGCAGTCAGCATTGGGCGGCGGGTGTTGAATTTTTGCCCGATCTATTTACTCGCATTACGGTGGAGGGATTTTATAAAGGTTATTCCAATTATCCGATCAGTGTAACGGATGGTATCAGTTTGGCAAACAAGGGTACTGATTTTGGTGCGGTGGGCAATGAACCTTTGTCGGCGACCGGATCCGGAAGAGCCTATGGAGTGGAGTTACTATATCAGCAAAAACTCACGAAGCGGATCTTCGGTGTGGTCAGTGGTACGTTTTACCGGAGTGAATTCACCGGCATCAATGGGAATTATGCACCGGCCAGTTGGGATAATAAAGTACTGATCAGTTTAACGGGGGGATATAAATTGAAGAAGAACTGGGAGATCGGTGCCAAGTTCCGCTATCAGGGCGCTGCTCCTTATACGCCCTATGATCCGGTGGCCAGTCGTTATAGTTATCAATTACTCGGTGTGGGCGTATTTAATTATGCTCAATTGAACACGCTTCGATTGCCTGCTTTTCATGCGGCCGATCTGCGCATCGACAAGAAGTGGAACTATCGAAAAGTGACCTTAGATGTATTCATCGATATCACCAATGTTTATGCATCGAAGGCAGCCGGTATTCCGCAGTATACGTTCAAGCGAACAGCGGATAATACCGCATTTATGACAACGGATAGTGCTCCGTTGAAAGCGGATGGAAGCAATGCGATCCCGATTTTATTGGAGAATCGTGATGGTCAGTTCTTGCCGACGATCGGATTGATCGTGGAGTTTTGATCAATTCCGCTTCGGGCTGAGAATGAGTCCACCTTCTCCCATCACGACCTGATAGGGAACTGATTTCATGTTCTTCTTGTCTCCTTTGATCGGGAAGCGACGGATGAGTACGCCGTTTTCAATGGCATATTCATCGTGTCCTTCGTAACCATCGAACAGTTTGCCGGGCTTTTTATCGTTCTCATCCATTTCCGGAACGAAAATGAGAGAGAGGGATTTGTCACGGTTTGAAGAAACACCATTGATGCTTCCGTATGAACCGGAACCGGCGCTGGTGGAGATCATATACAATTCATCAAATCCGTTTTTATCCATATCACCGACAAATATGGTACTGATGGGATCGATATCAGTGAACGTGAGCGCACCGGTGCTGTCGCCTTGGAAATAGGCGCTTACATTACTCAAACTTGCTCCTTTGGGATGTGTTTCGTGAACGATGATCGTTTTTCCTGAATTTGTTTTCATTTCCCATACCCGAGGCATGGGTAATGAAGTGGTTTTTACTTGTGTGGTGTCGGAGGGGGTGGTTGTTTCAGGGGCGGGTGTCTTGGTTTCGCAACCAACGATGATGATACTTGCCAGAATCAAGGAGAAAAGGAGTGAGCGCATGGTTTTTAATTGTTATCACGAATGTAGTGACCCTTTCACTGAAACATTCATGTTCTCTGATTTATTCAACTTAGGTTGCTGATATTCAAGCAAGCAATTTTCCGATTCAATCATGCCATCGGCGCATTGTTCCTGCTCGGCGCAGTCTACGTTTTCTTCGAAAAATAAAAGCGGGCTTATTCGAATTCCAGTTCATTCACGAACTGGTCCCAAGAGAGTAGGAAAAATTCCAGCGAGGTGGAAGGGGCAGTACCGCAAGCTTCCTGCAGGGTCATCTGATCGGTCGGATCGGATGCTTCCTGCGTTAGAATAAAACTGTTTTCTATTGCTTGCATAGAATATAGACAATTTACAAGGGAAAAGGTTCAACAAAACGTATCTGTTCAAGCGCTAATGACCGGCTCGTTTCAGTCGGTCGTTGATGGTTCTGCCCAATCCCTGGTCGGATAATCGACTGGCGATCAACACATCGAAGCCCATTTCGTCCATCTCTTGCAAGCGTGCATAAAACCCGGGAGCGATCTGATCCGGGTCTTCATTTCCCGTTAAAAAAATTCCGGTATGTTTTTCGGGGTGTTGCTGTAGATATTCGATGACATTCTCAACAACCAGAAAGGGGGTATTGGGTGAATAATGCTTTTTGGTCATGCCCGGTGCCAGCAGCACTTTTTCGCTCTGGTTACGGATTCGGACCGTTCCGACGATCGATTGCAGTTGTTCGATGGATAATGCGCCTAGGCGGTATACAACGGCCTGATCTTCTTCCCATCCGACGATGGTGGATTCGAGTCCTTTTTCGCAGGGGCCTCCGTCGAGTACGACCGGGATCTGATCTCCGAAATACAGATCTACTTGTTGGGCGTTCGTTGGACTGATCCGTGTGTAGGGGTTGGCGCTGGGAGCTACTAGTGGGAAATCCAGTTGATTGAGTAATTCGATCGTGAGTGGATGGTTCGGGATACGGATGGCCACACGATCGGATCCGGCGGTAACTACATCCGGAATTCGATCTGATTTTTTCAATAAGAGGGTGAGTGGTCCGGGCCAAAAGGTTTGAGCAAGCTGGCGCAGTGGTTCGGGAAATTCTTTTACGAATGTCTCAGCTTGTTGAATGGAACCCACGTGTACGATCAAGGGGTTGGTAGCGGGTCGTTGTTTGATCGTATAGATCTTTTGAATAGCGTTTGCATCGAATGCATTTCCTGCGAGTCCGTATACGGTTTCGGTCGGCATGCCGATCACATCTCCTTGTCGGAGATGTTTCAGCGCGATGGAAAGGTCTTGAGTGATCATTATGGGTTACAAAAATCGCAATAAATAGTATCTGCTGTGCAATCAGGTGGTATTTGCATCTGTTCATGGCGACCTTTTGTTTATTTTTAAGCGTATGCTTCGTCTCTTTTTATTGGTACTGATCGTTTGCCTCTCATTCGGGGATGGCTATGCGCAGCGCGGATTTGGGGCTGATTCATATGGGGGCGGGTTGGCCGATCAATTGATGGGTGATTCCGGCAAAAGAAAAGTGGCCCTGGTCGTGGGCGTATCGAACTACAGCAGTGAGTCGCTTCGCTTGAAATATGCCGACCGGGATGCTCGTTTGTTTCGGGATTATCTCGCCGAGGTGCGAAAATTTCCGGTGCCTAATATTTTCTTTTTACCCGACTCCTTAGCTACTGCTGGAAAAATCTACAACCTGGTTCTGTCTATGATGGAAGTGTTGATGCCGGGAGATGAACTGGTTATTTATTTTGCCGGACATGGTGATGTACAAAAGATCAACCGTCCGGGCTCTTCTTTCAGCGAGGCGTTCTTGTTGGCTTGGGATGCGTCCGGTTCTCGCAACTACAAGGGGGCCGGCGGCGTTGTTGCCATCAAAGAGCTGCAGGAGTATACGGAGAGCTTAGCCATCGACCAACAGGTTAAAGTTTCTATGGTATTGGATGCTTGTCACTCCGGATTCGATTTATATAAGGATGGTTTGATCAAAGCGCAGGAGACGATTGCCGCGCAATTTCCGTCGGTGAACAAGTGGACGGGGTGTGCAATTAATGAACTTTCGTATGAAGCGGATTCGATCAAACACGGACTTTTCACTTGGTATCTGGTACAGGGTTTGATGGGATTGGCGGATGAGCCGATGAATAACGCGATCACGCCTGAAGAGCTTAGTTTATATGTCCGGCAAAAAGTTTCGCAAGCCAGTTTTGGCAAGCAAACGCCGCAAATGAGCATGGTGTCAGACTTTAGGTATACGGTTACGCCGGAAGACCGAGAGAAAGCCCTGGCCTATTTTCGAAATCGGCAGTTCAATCAATCATTTGCTTCACGTGGATCGGGTAATACGTCAGATACCGGGCGCAGACGAGAATTACTTCCTTTCATCGATCGATACAACCGTTTCTTGCAGCAAGAACGATTCTATGAGGGCGATAGTTCTGCGCTGCAAGTGATCGCTGAAGTGTCGGCATTATCTGTACCCGAAGCTAAATCGTTGGAGAGCGGATTAAAAAATCATTTGGCTGAGGTATTGGAAACGAGAAGTCAGCTCGTACTCAATGAATTTTTAAAAGGGAAAAGCCAGTTACCGCCTTCGAGCCGTTTTTATCGGGCCGGTATTGAGTCGGCTTTGGCTGATAGTTTGCTCGAGCAGAAAGACCCAAGAAAAAAGTCGAACCAGGTGATGTCGGCTTTTCACAAGGCGTATAGTTACGTCAAGTATGAGCAATATGAAAAATACGATGAAGCAGAGAGCTTGCTTCGCCATGCTATTGGTCTTGAGCCTGCCGCTGCTTATCTGTATGTAGCGCTGGCCAATTTGCAACAGGAGCGTCAGCGTTATGACAGTGCTATTTACTTCTCCAATAAGGCGGCCGAGATCATTCCTACCTGGACGCATCCCCAAAATCAGTTAGGTAATCAATACGAGGCATTATATCGATACGATGAAGCGATCGATCAGTTTCAGAAGACGCTCAAGATCGATAGCAACTATGCCTGGAGTTATAATAATTTGGGAATGGCCTATAAAAACATGGGTCGGTTGGCGGAAGCGGAATATTACTTCAGGCGTTCATTGTCCATGAAGGATAAAACCCGTGGCGAATCGATCGAGCGGGATTTGGCCATTTCATATAATAATCTGGGATCTATATATGATGATAGGGAACAATTTTCACAGGCCGAATCCTATTACAAGCAAGCATTTCAGACGGATTCTACGTTTACGCTCCCGCTGCGAAATCTGAGTGAGCTCTATAGTAGTTATAATGGGGTGGAATCTGAATATTTATTGAAGAGGTCGATTCAGATCATGCCGTACGAGGGTACGAATTATCGGTTCTTGGCCGATTTTTATCGCAATTATCCCACCAGACAGGGCATACTTGATTCCGCGGCACAGCTCTACCAAAAGGGCATCGAATTGGATCCGTATGATCCTTGGTCTTATATAGGCATGGCTTGGCTGGTGCAGAATCAGAATAAACCGGATAGCGGACTGTACTGGCTTCGAAAAGGCATGCAATGGGCCTCTACGAATCCGGATCTACTAGACGGACTGGCACAATATTTTGAACAGACAGGAGTGCGCGACAGTGCCCATTATTATTTCCGAAAAGCGACTGAAATCAATTCGTTTGACTTTAACATCAATCAACATTATGCTGATTTTATATTAGCAGAAGGTGATACGCTCGCTGCAGAAAAGCTAATGTTGTCGCAAACCGATCGCTTGTTCAATACGCCTAAATATTTTTATCAGCTGGGAGATTTCTATTACCGGATCGGCCAAATATCCAAGTCTATTGATGCGTATCGGCGGGTGGTTTCGATCGACTCACTCTATGCCCCCGGTTGGGAGGCGCTGGCCTATTTGTATTTGGATCTTGGGCAAGTAGAACAGAGCCTCCTCCAACTGAAACAGTTGGAAAAAAGGGAAGGGTATGATGATGTCAAGTTGGCGTACTTGTATAGGGTAGGTGAATTATCGTTGTTGCGAAGTGGTACGGCCAAAGGAAAATGGCTGGAGAAATTTTCTGTTGTTGATCCGAACAGTCAATACCTGTCAGCACTTCGGCTGGAATTTGCTTATCCCAATATGAATCTGCTGCAAGGGTTATTTCGTTCAGGCATCTCCTTATTGGATAGAAGCGAATATTACTCGGATGAATGGTTAAAATGGCTGTTGCTGGCAGCTATTGAATTATCGGACTATAGAAACAGTAATCGATTGGCTCAATTATATCTGGATCAGGTGATTTTCGCAGAACCTTCTATTCGGGTTGTTGCCTTACAACTTTCCGGAAACCGATCTGCTGCCGTCCAAGAAAAGTCAACGATCAAAAAGACGGATCTTTCTGCCTTTGGCCCTCAATTTCAAAAACTATTCAAATCCTTATGAAGGCGTTGCGTTTGATTTGGGTAGGACTCATGCTGACATCCGGTGTTTTGGCACAGGTCAATAAAACCAATGGAAATTATTATGTCAGTTATGAAGATCTGACGTTGAATGGATCCGAATGGTCGGTGGAGCGGAATTACAATTCACTTTCTACGGAAAACGTTCTTTTTGGTCCGGGTTGGGGCTCTAATGTTGCTACCGGCCTGTGGCCTTTGCCCGATGGCCAACTACTTGTTATCTTTTATGGAATCGGGAGTAGAGATCGTTATCTACCGATGAAATTAAACCGTATCGGTATTTATCAGATGATTGATACGATCATTGAGTATGAGATCGGAATGAATCGGCTGCAGCGCTCGCCAACAAATATCATACGTAGGCGATCTGAGTTGATCGCTGATGGCTCCGCCCGAGCCAGTAAATATGTAGACGCGATCAGAAAAAACTCCTCGTTTTCGACACAATCCATCAATCCGCTTTCAACTCAGTGGGTCAATGAGTACAGGGAGTCAGAAAAGATCGTTTGGGAGACGGATCGATATCATTTAACGCAGTATAAAAATGAGATCTATTTCGATCGTACAGGACGCATGATCCGATATAAGAATAACGCTAATGATGTCTCTTTTGATTATAACCCATCGGGTAAATTGGCCAAGATCAAGAGAGCGAAGGACTCCATTGGTGTGATACAGAACAGCGAAGGCCATATTTTATCTTTCTCGACTCTTGATTCGGCCGGGATGATCAAGGAGGCTCGCTATACATATGATTCCGCTGGGCTATTGATCCGATCCATTGATGCCGGGGATAATCGATATGATTACGAGTACGATCGAAATAAAAACATGACGTTCATACGTTATTCTGACGGCACCTATCGTCGTATGGAATATGATCCGGCTACCAACCGAACCACCAGCCTTCGTCAGCGAAATGGCGATTCCTCTCGGTATGAATATGGTTATAAATATTTAGCAGACGGACGACTGAACCTCGATCACTTTTTTACTCGCATCATAAATTATGATTCAACAGGCAAAAGGGTATTCGGTAGTTATTGGGAGACTGAATTCAGGCTGAAGGAGGATGGAGATTCTTACCGCTATCTGATGTATGAGAAAACAGATACGAGTGAATCGCTATACTTATATCCGACCAATGTTGGAAATATTATCTACGGGAAAGTAAATGCGCGCGAGGCTTGGCAGGACTATGATTTAAAAACTCGTCCGATTTATTTGCGTGTCAACGATTCTGTATTTACCACTCGATACAATGTGATGGGTTTACCTGACCGTTTTCAGGCGATTGATTCGATCAAGCGAGACACCCTCACATTTCAGTATTTCTATTCTGCCCAGGGGCAATTGAATCGAATCGTTAGGAATAGAGCTACTTATTTGATCGTAGGAACGGTTGAGTCGGGTAAGGTTATTCTGACCCAGGGGGCACTCAAATGGGAGATCGGATTTTCGCAGGGGAAGCCGACCTATTTTATCGATCCGAAGGGGGAGCGTTTGCTTTTGTCGGAATTGGATAAGCCAGATCAGGCGGAAAAGAAAAAGGTGTTTCAGGACTTATTGCCATTGACCATGGTGCAGCGCATTGAGCACGAATGGATCTGGGAGCGCCTGTGATGTCCTCTGTTTATTAGATCCAATTCAATTTTTCATCTGAGGCCAGTTGAACTTGCAGGTCCAGGTAAAAAGTGGTTCCATTGGTTCTTGAATTATCGATCTCTATCTTACTTCCCATTTGTTTAGTGATCATTTCGGAGATAATCAGTCCGAGTCCGGTACCTCCGTACCGGCGCGTGATTGAAGCGTCGACTTGCGTGAAGGGGCGGAAAAGGTTATTTTTTTGTTCATCGGTGATGCCGATGCCGGTATCGTGGATGGCAAGATGAAGGCTGCCGTTCAATTCAGTTTCGGGGGTATAGCGTGTTTCGATTTTCACTTCACCTGTTTCAGTGAATTTCACGGCGTTGCTTAGTAGATTGGTGAGAACCTGTTGGAGTCGAACGGAGTCTGTAAATATATACCGCGGGGTCTCCGGATCTATCTTTACGACTAGTGGCAGGTTTTTTTGTTTCGCGGTAAGTTGCAGTGGCTGCAAACTGTTTGAAACGATCTGTTTCAGGTCGGACGAGGCCAATACCAGGTCCATCATGCCGGCTTCGATCTTAGAAAAATCGAGTACGTCATTGATGATGCCCATCAAAATCTTTGCCGAGGTTCGAGTATTGTGTAGGTAGTCTTGTTGAGTTTCATTGAGTGATGTCTGTTTCAGCAGGTCTGCATATCCAATCACGCTGTGGAGTGGAGTGCGAATCTCATGTGTGATGTTGGCGAGGAATTCAGATTTGGCCTGGTTGGCTGCTTCTGTTTTTTCGATTGCCTGTCTCAGTGCTCTTTGTGTATTGTTTCGTTCTTGCAGGTTCACCAGCATCATGGCGAATAGCTGGAGTAATTGTTGTTCTTTATCGCTGTACGTGTGGTGGTGTCGAACGGAGTCGAATCCGACAAATCCGGTACATATTTCCCCAGTCATCATGGGTAGGGTGATGAGGCTTTTGATCTCTTGAGGCTCTAGGATGTGCCGAAGGGGGGAATCCGGGTCCAGCGCCAGCACGTCGGGGATGATCAGGGCTTTTCCGGCAAAGTGCGTATTTACCCAATCCGGTATAACCTCCAGCGGAACATTCTGAAGTTCTTCAATCTGTTGGAGGATGCCTTCATTGCACCACTCGTAGGTATTGCTGCAGGTTTGATGATCATGGTCGTACCTAAAAACGTAGGCCCGGTCGGTTTTGGTGAAACGTGATAGCAGTTCGAGTGAACGGTTGATCACCTCATCGGCTTTTTCCAGGGGCGCGTTAATGAAGTTGTTGGCGATCTCCATCAGGACATCGGCCAGTTGCGGGGTATCACTGTTGGAGGGTTGGCTCAGATTCATGGTCTTTGCTAAGATACAACACGCCCGTATTAGGATTATTCGATCATGAGAGAAGTCAGTTTGAAACTGTACGCCGGCGTGTATTTATCCATTTAGCAGCATCCTTTTAAGGTAAGCTTGAGGCTGGCCATTACTTCCGTAGGGATTTTTCATACAGTCGTATCCAATCTGCCGGATCCATTTTAGCGGCAAGTTCCCCAATGAGGGCGAAGGGAACCTGTTCGGGTTTTTTGAAACGGATGCAGCTTTTTCCCATGTCCGGTTTTCCTTCGCAATGTTCCGAGTAGGCCGAAAGAAACCATTTCATCAGCGCAGGATCGGCATAGAGCCCCATATGATAAACGGCCATGAAATTTTTTTGAGCGGCGATATTCATGAAGGGAAGCGGGTCGGTTGGTTTACAGTGATATCCTTTTGGATACAGTGTGTGCGGAATGACATAACCGATCATTCCGTAGTTCATTTCTTCTTTGAAGCCCTTGGGCAGATTTTTTCGAATGGCGCTGCGTAGTTTCTCCATGGCTTTACGCTTCTCGTCGGGCAGGGCCTGGAGGTATTCGGTAACGGTGTTGGTTTTGGCTTGCATAAGAACGTATATAAGGTGATCGGGATATGAAAAGTACATCTTTTTTAGATTTTGTATCCGCTCGGAGATTTCCTCATTTTCATATCGAATTGATAATACAGGTTTTAATGTCTGTTGGGTATCATAGGATTAATTTTGCGATATGACAACAAAGAGTCATACCGGTGCAGATACTTACTTTGACGAAGGATGCGGTCGATGTCCGCTCGGCAGTACACCTGCTTGCAAGGTGAATCCTTGGCGACAGGAGCTTTATGCATTAAGAGCTATCCTTTTAGATTCGCCCCTCACGGAAGAGCGTAAATGGGGTGTGGCTTGTTATACACTGTCCGGTAAGAATTTGATCATGATCGGTGCCTTTAAAGAATACTGCAGCATCAGTTTTTTCAATGGCTTGCTACTGAAGGATCCTGCAAAGCTTCTTCAAAAAGCGGGCGCGAATACGCAATCAGCCCGACTTATCCGTTTTACTTCGGTTGCTGAGATCAATAAACTCGCACCGGCTATCCGGCGGTTGATCGACGAGGCTGTATCGGCGGAACGGTCTGGTAAAAAGCCGGCTGCGTACAAGATCACTGAATCGGATTTTCCGGAGGAGTTGAAAAACTATTTACAAAGTGATCCGGTATTTCAAAAAGCATTTATATCGTTGACGCCCGGCCGGCAGCGCGGGTATTGTATTTATATCTCAGGAGCGAAGCAAGCGGCAACACGCATGACGCGGATCGAAAAGTATCGGGAGAAGATACTGGCCGGTAAGGGAATAATGGACTGATAATATTTGATATGAAAAAGATACTTACTTGTTTGTGGCTGTTTGTGGGACTGCAACTAGTTGCCCAGCCTTTCGATAAGGTTGACGCAGCGATGCGGGACTTGATACAAAATAAAAAAGTAACCGGCGGTGTCGGACTCATTTGGCGTAACGGAAAAATCGTGTACGAGGCGACGCATGGGTGGAGAGATGCTGCCCACAAGGATACGATGACTACTGATGCTATATTTCGGATAGCGTCTCAAACAAAACTGATCGTATCGGTTGCAGCCTTACAGTTGATTGCTAAAGAAAAGATCGATCTGGATACGCCCATTGAGAATTGGCTGCCTGCATTCGCCGATCAGAAAGTTGCGGTTAAATCCGGTTCGGATATTTCCCTAGTTGATAAAGAACAATCGATCACGTTGCGACATCTATTGAGTCATACGTCGGGCATATCTTCTGCAGATGAGTGGCCCGCATTTGCATCTCTTTACAAGCAATATGGGTTGGATCGTCCGTTGAATTTTCAGTATAAAAGTTTAGCGGAGGAGGTTCAGCAGATTGCTAAGATGCCGTTGGTTCATCAGCCGGGTGCTCGGTTCAGTTATGGGGTCAGTACCGATGTGCTGGCTCGCTGGGTGGAGGTGGTCAGCGGTATGCGATTAAGCGACTACTTGTATACGTATATATTCAAGCCATTGAATATGCTGGATACCTATTTCAAGTTACCGTCTACCAAGCAGTCAAGGTTGCTTCCTGTACATGTCAGTGGACCTGGAGGCACGCTGATTGAGTTGGGTGCTCAGTTGTTTCCGGTCGATTTTCCTGTTCGGTCCGATATCACGATCGAATCCGGTGCTGGTGGGTTGGTTTCTACTCCACATGATTATATGCGATTGCTTGTTTGTTTGGCTGGAGATGGACGCTATGGCAAAAAAAATCAACTTCTTCCCCGTAATTGGGTAGATAGTTTAGCGACTGGTCAGTTAGGGGGAGAGACCTTCACGACCGGAGGCGTCAAATCAAAAAATACCTTCGGATTGGGTGTAGGGGTAACTACCAAAGAGGGAGGTGCCAACACGGGTGCTACTCCGGGTTCTTTTTTCTGGGGTGGTGCTTTTAATACGTCTTATCTAGTTGATCGGAAAAAGCAAGTGATCACTCTTTTCATGTTTCAACGGGCACCTTTCGATTTGGCTAAGAGCTTGTCTGGTTTAGAGAGGTTGGCGTTTGAGTCGTTGCAGTGATAGTGTAAGTACCCCTTTTAACAGACAGTCGTTGATTTGTGAATTTCGGTAATTTCTATGTTTCTTTTCCATTCATCCGGTGTTAGATTGTTCAGGGCTTCGTGGGGTCTTCGGTAATTGTATTCTTCTATCCATTCCCTTGT
>JBKCMR010000032.1:0-70951 GCA_046300055.1 Bacteroidota bacterium | reverse complement strand
GATGGTTGGTGATCACCACTTTCAATGGATCAACTACCACCATTCGACGCAGGGCAATTTGATTGAGGTGTTCGCGTACGCAGAATTCCAACAAGCCCACATCCACCATATTCTCGCGCTTCGCTACGCCGATGCGGCTGCAAAACTCACGGATGCTATCCGGCGTGTAACCACGACGGCGTAGTCCGCTGATAGTAGGCATCCGGGGATCGTCCCACCCTTGCACATGACCTTCCTGCACCAATTGCAAGAGCTTGCGTTTGCTGGTAACGGTATAGTTTATGTTGCGTCGGGCGAATTCGTATTGATGAGATGGATAGATCTCTAATTTCTCGATGAGCCAATCGTAGAGTTCGCGGTGCGGTACAAATTCCAGCGTGCAAATGGAGTGTGTGATGTTTTCGATCGAATCGCTTTGACCGTGTGCAAAATCATACATCGGATAGATGCACCATTTATCGCCCGTGCGATGATGATGCGCGTGTTTGATTCGATACAAGATCGGATCGCGCATCAGCATGTTTATGTGCGCCATATCGATCTTGGCGCGCAGTGTGTGCGTCCCATCAGGGAACTCACCAGCTTTCATGCGTAGAAACAGATCGCGGTTCTCTTCGATGGAGCGGTCGCGAAAGGGACTGTTCACCCCCGGTTCGGTAGGCGTCCCTTTTTGAGCAGCCATTTGCTCGGGCGTAAGATCATCCACATAGGCGAGACCCAGATCGATCAGTTTGCAGGCGTATTCAAACAGTGTATCGAAATAATCACTGGCGTAGCGCTCGTGCTTCCACTCAAAACCGAGCCACTTGACATCGGCTTTAATGCTTTCGACGTATTCGGTTTCTTCAGTCACCGGATTGGTATCGTCGAAACGAAGGTTGGTATAGCCGGGAAAAGTTTTGGTGAGACCAAAATTGAGACAGATACTGGAGGCATGTCCGAGATGCAGGTAGCCGTTGGGCTCCGGTGGGAAGCGGGTAACGATCTCGGTGTATTTGCCGGACTTCAGATCATTTTCAATGATCTCTTCTAAAAAATTCAAGCTGCGTTCTTCTGACATAATGGAGAGCGAAGATACAAAATGGTGACGGGTCAAAAGCGGCAGAGACGACGTATCAATTCGGCGTGACTAGGGCACTGTTTGATGAGCTCCGCGGCGCTTGCCATTTCATGATCTCGGAAATCAAAACCCGGCGACACGGTACAGCTCACCAAACTATAATCGGAGTACCTTGCCGGAACAGCCGCAAACCAATGGTTGGCTGGAACAACCGCCTGCAAGGCGTCCCCTTTTCCCATTCGGATCAGCTCCAAACGATCGGGTGACCGGAGGATGTATAATTCCAGCTGCTTTCCTTCGTGAAAATGCCAAAGCTCATCGCTTTTTATCCGATGAAAACCCGCAAAGTCACCGACCTCCATCAAATAGAAAATCGCAGTGGAATGTGGCCGTCCTGCCGGAAACGGATCCTGCTCGATGTTGCCCAAGAAAACTTCTTCGGAGCAATAGGTCCGCTTGTAATATCCCCCTTCCGGGTGTGGCTCCAAACAGAGTCGCTCGATCCAATCGGTAGCGGTCATCAGAATCCTTTTTTAGGGGACTGGCTGCCACCTACACCTACTTCGCTTGAACCAAACACGGTGATCTCCGATTTGATGAAATCTTTTTCCTCCGCCTTATAAATGTTCTCCACGAACTGTTGGGGATTCCGATCGATATAAGGGAACCAGGTACTTTGTATCTGGATCATGATGCGGTGTCCTTTTTTGAAGGTGTGTAAAACATCTTGCAATGGCACATTTACATCGGTAGGCTGACCGGGCACGAAGGGTTCCGGCTTTTCGAAGCTATTGCGGAATCTTCCGCGGAACACTTCGCTGCGGACCAATTGCTGATAGCCCCCCATGATGATGTTCTTCGGATTATGCTCGTAGTTCGGGTGGTTGTCGGGATAAACATCAATGAGCTTGACGATGAAGTCGGCATCGGTGGTGGAGAGTGCTACTTTGAGTTTTGCGTTGATCTCACCAGCGAGGGTGACGGGATCAGTGAGCGGGTCGGTCTCGAAGGTGAGCACATCCGGTCGGCGAGACGCATGCCGTTGATCATCGCTCATGAAGTTGCGGGGAGTGAAGGTCAGTCCCTCCGTTTGTGAAGTGTAAGGCACCGGTTTCGCGGGATCACTCACGTAAGAAAATCGTTGTGTGGCATCGGTGGGTTGATTCACATATAATTTTCCGTTGGTTCCGAAATACAATTTTGCCGGAGGAATATCCGAAGGAGGCCATACCTCAAATCGTTGCCATTCCTTGGTGCCGGTGTTGTACATCAATGCTTCGGGTAATTTGGGATCGGGAGCATCTTTCAGGTGGTAGGCGAAGAACGGCGCCTCGACACTACGCAGAAAATAGCTCGAGATACTGTCGCCGAAGTAGATGTGATTATGGGTGTTTTGCTTCGTCTCCCTCGACCATTGCCCGTGTGCCCAGGGCCCCATGATGATGCTATTCTTCGCGCCGGGCGTGGTGCGTTCGATAGTCTTGTAAATGTTGAGGGGGCCGTACAGATCTTCTGCATCGAACCAACCACCAACGGTAAGTACAGCAGGTTTAACCTTTTGCAGATGTGGCAGAAGGTTTCGTTTTTGCCAGAAGGTGTCGTAATTAGGATGGTCGATGATCTGTCTCCAGAAGAAATTATCGTAGTGATATTTTTCGGTGATGTTCTTGAGCGGACCCTGGCTTAGATGGAAATTGTATCCGTCCTTGGGATTGTTGGCATAGAAACGCATCATCTCTTGCATATACCAGTCGGTGCGGGTGGTGTCTTTTTTCTGATAGCCGAATACTGCAAAAGCAGCGGTGTAGCTCTGCAGGAAGGCACCCATGTGGTGGAAATCATCGAAGAAGAAATCCGAGATCGGAGCTTGTGGAGAGCAGGCCTTAAGGGCCGGATGTGCATCGGGCAGTGCCGCTGCCGTATAGAAGCCGGGATACGAGATGCCGTACATCCCAACCCGGCCGTTGTTGCCGGGCCGGGTCGTCACCATCCAGTCGATGGCATCATAGGGGTCGGAGCTTTCGTCAATAGCTTTTTTATTCTTTGGATCGTTGCCGGGGATGTTGGGCGTCATGTTGTTGAACTCACCATCGCTCATGTATCGGCCTCGAACATCTTGAAACGCCAGGATGTATCCGTCGCGTACCAGGTAACGGGAGGGATGTCCCCCCGTATTGAATCCCCGATAATCGGAGGCATTATAGCAGGTTCGATTCAGCAGAATGGGGTAAACTTTAGATCGATCTTTTGGAATGTAAACAAGCGTAAAAAGTTTCACCCCGTCGCGCATGGGTATCCGATACTCAAAAACATCGTAATTGGCTTTCATGTATTCTACGTCTGAGGTCTGCGCCATGGAATGAAAACCAACGACCGAAGTAATAAACAGGAGAAGAAACGTCCGCATGATTATATTTTTAGGTAGAAAAGAGAAACCGTAAGGTAGTTTTTTTTGGGTTAAGTAATTTTGTAAAAACGTGAACAGATGCGGATCTCATTTTGTATTTTTTTATTGATTTTTTTATGGGCCTGTAAGGAGAACACCGGCAAGCCTAATACGCAACAAATAAGCGCGCCCTCACCTACGCTTCCGGTGACGAACAAGGTCGATTCCTCACTGGCAGGCAGCTGGGTCTTGGCCGGACTTCCACAAGCAGCCACCCCTTTTGACAAGTTATACCCCCGCCAACGGCCTGCGATATTCATTCAGTCAGGCTTACAACTGATTTCCGGATCTACCGGGTGCAACCGGTTCAGTGCCACGATCTCAACTATTGGCGATAAACTCACCTTTACCGATTTTACTAGCAGCACCCTCAAATGTCTCGGCGAGGCAGAACCAAACTTTCTGAAGGGATGGAAGGAGACAAAAAAATATCGCTTCCAAAACCCTGATGAGATGTTGTGGGGAACTGATTCCGTGGTTTGGATGGTGTTTAAGAGACGATGAACTCAACCCCTCGCACCGAACAATAAACTTCCGATCCGAAGCAGGTTGCTTCCCTCCTCTATGGCCAGCTGGTAATCACCGCTCATGCCCATGGAGAGTACTTGAAAAGGCTGCTCCAACTGGCTGTTTTCAAGCTGTTGGCAGGTCTGATAGGTTTGAGAAAGGAATCTGAATTCTGAGCGAACCAACTCTTTATTATCGGAGAAACTTGCCATGCCCATCAGTCCGACTACTCGAACATTCGGGTAGTTGGAAAGTTTGCCCAAAAGTTCGTTCAGCTCCAATACGTTCAATCCGAATTTGGTCTCTTCCTGGGCGATATGCATTTGCAGTAAGCAATCGATCACCCGCTCGTTTTTCCGACCTTGCTTATCGATTTCCTTTAGCAAGGATTCGGAGTCGACACCGTGTATCAAATGAACAAAGGGAGCAATGTATTTTACCTTGTTGCTTTGTAAATGTCCGATGAAATGCCAACGAATATCTGTTGGTAACTGCGTATGCTTATCGCAAAGCTCCTGCACGTAGTTTTCACCGAAATCACGTTGTCCCGCTTCATACAGTGCCTGTATGTCTGAGATTGGTTTTGTTTTGGATACAGCTACCAAGGTGACCTGGTGGGAAGACAACTCCTCCACTAACTTTTGATATGCTTGCAAATCGGCTGGCATGTCGCAAAAATAAGCGACCGCTATTTGATCAGTGAACGACTGATGACGATTCGCTGTACTTCACTTGTTCCTTCATAGATCTGGGTGATCTTGGCATCGCGCATGAGTCGCTCTACGTGATATTCCTTCACGAAGCCATAGCCACCATGAATCTGTACCGCTTCAGTGGTGGTCCACATAGCTGTCTCCGAGGCAAAAACTTTCGCCATGGAGGAGCTGACGGTATAATCGATCCCATTATCTTTTTCCCAGGCAGCTTTTAAACAAAGCAATCGAGCGGCCTCAATGCGGGTAGCCATATCGGCTAACTTGAAAGCGATGGCTTGGTGGTTGATGATCTCGGTACCGAATGCTTTTCGGGTTTTGGCGTATGCAAGTGCAAGTTCATAGGCGCCAGAAGCAATCCCAAGCGCCTGCGCGGCAATACCGATCCGACCGCCGGCCAGTGTTTTCATGGCAAACTTAAATCCGAACCCGTCCTCTCCGAGGCGATTTTCTTTCGGCACTTTCACATCATTGAACATAACGGTATGTGTATCGCTTCCACGAATACCCAATTTATTTTCCTTGGCAGCAACGACTACCCCTGGCCAATGTTTCTCTACAATAAGACAGTTGATTCCTTTGGGTCCTTTGGCCGGATCTGTTTGAGCTATAACGAGGTACACAGAGGCTGTTCCCCCATTGGTGATCCAGTTCTTGGTGCCGTTCAGCAGATAATGATCGCCTTTATCCTCAGCCGTGGTTCGTTGGGAGGTGGCATCCGATCCCGCTTCCGGCTCACTGAGCATGAACGCCCCAATGTATAATTCACCGTCTTTTTTTCCTTGTGCCAACGGTTGGAGGTATTTTTCCTTCTGTGCGGGTGTTCCAAATTCCTGCAGCCCATAACAAACCAGACTATTGTTTACACTCATGCAAACGCTGGTGCTGGCATCGACCTTGCTGATCTCCTCCATGGCGAGTACATAACTGATCGTATCAAGTCCGCCGCCACCGTTCTCCGGATTCACCATCATTCCCATAAAACCCAGATCGGCCAATGCGCTGACTTGTTCTTTGGGAAATTGCTGCTTCTCATCCCGGTCAATAACCCCGGGCAGGCATTGATTTTGAGCAAAATCCCGGGCCGCCTGACGGGTCATGATTTGTTCTTCAGTAAGCTGAAAATCCATGGTCAAATTTTTTATTCGAACAGTTGTTAGGTTTGCAAATATAGGGGCAATTTTGTGCTGTCGCGGACGCAGGCATGCCTAATTTTGCGCCACGAATCAGTCTATGAAAAAAACCCAATTGATCCTCCTGGTCGGTATAGCAGTTTGCATCGGTGTGTTACTGAGTTTCATGAAAACCACCAGCACCTACGATACCATCGAAACCGCCCGCTCCAAACCCGGTCAGTTCGTGCATGTGATGGCCAAACTCGACAAATCTCAACCCATCGAATATGATGCGTTGAAGAACCCTAATTTTCTTCGATTCTCAGCAGTTGACAGTCTGGGCAAGCGCATGGTCGTGGAATACAACAATGCTAAACCGGAGAATCTCGAGATGAGTGATCGTTTGGTACTCAAAGGACGATACAGCGACAGTGTATTTCTGTGCAAGGAAATACAGACCAAGTGCCCTTCTAAATACAAAGAAGAAGAAGCCAAAGGTTTGAAGCACCCCGGTAACGTTCCTCTTCCCAACACACAACCCTGAACATGTACATAGGAGAAATGAATTGGCCCGGTCAACTCGGGCATTTGGCAGCGATCGTTTCTCTGATCGCTTCCGCCCTGTCCGCCTTTGCTTATTGGAAAGCCAATCCCATTAATAACGACCTGAGTGCATCGGGTTGGAAACGGATCGCCCGCACCAGTTTTTATTTTCAGGTAGGTTCCGTATTCCTGATTTTTTTCCTCTTGCTTTTTCTGATCCACAACCACCGTTTCGAATATCATTATGCTTGGAAGCACAGCAGCAAGTCGCTCGAATTCAAATACCTGCTCGCGAGTATTTGGGAGGGGCAAGAAGGTAGTTTTCTGCTTTGGCTATTGTGGCAGGGCGTATTGGGACTAATCCTGATTCGAACTTCCAGAAATTGGGAAGCCCCCGTTATGTCGATCGTGAGTTTTGCGCAGTTCTGCTTGTCGACCATGATCATCGGTATCTCCCTATTCGGATGGAAACTGGGTTCCAGTCCGTTCATACTTTTACGCGATTCTGGCGTACTCGATAACGCTCCGGCCTTGCATCTTGATTTTGATACCTCACAGCCGCTTATCCCGAGCTACCTGGAAAAAATTACAGACGGGAATGACCTGAATCCGCTTTTGCAAAATTACTGGATGGTTATTCACCCCCCTGTCCTATTCCTGGGGTTTGCCTCCACACTTATCCCATTCGCCTTCGCGATCGGAGGGGTAATGACCCGGCAGTACACCGATTGGGTTAAACCAGTTCAACCTTGGGCACTTTTCTCAACTGCCGTACTGGGCGTGGGCATCATGATGGGTGGCATGTGGGCCTATGAGTCACTCACCTTCGGTGGTTATTGGGCCTGGGATCCGGTGGAAAATGCCTCCTTGGTGCCCTGGCTGATCGGTGTTGCTGGTTTACACACCTTGCTGATCTACCGACACAGTGGTCAGGCACTTCATAGCACGATCCTGTTCTTTGTTCTCACCTTTGGCTTCATTCTCTATTCAACCTTCCTGACTAGAAGTGGAATCCTGGGCGAAACGTCCGTTCATGCTTTCACCGGCGAGGGCATGAACCTACAATTACTGGCATTGATCGCTGTGTTCATGCTACCCTCTGCTTGGCTGCTCATCACTCGAAACAAAGAGATTCCCCGCATGCAAACAGAGGAGAACATTTCCTCCCGCGAATTTTGGATGTACATCGGTTCCCTGTTATTCTTTTTGAGTGCGATCCTGATCATTGGCCAGACCTCATTACCGGTATTCAACAAAATCTTCGGTACCACGATCGCGCCACCTGAGGATGTAGAATTTTCATACAACAGTGTTCAGATCTATATCGCGATCGTCCTGGCGCTGCTAACTGGTTTCACCTATTATCTCAAATACAAGCAGACAGATAAATCTTTATTCTGGAAACGGATACTCATTCCACTGATTCTCTCTGTTGTACTCGGTGCCGGTTTTGCCTGGGGCATCGGCATTCACTATACGCAAAAAGGACCCGGCTTTCAGACGGCCCTATGGGTTTCTGCCATCTGCAGCCTATTCAGCCTGATCGCCAATGCCAGTTATATCTGGATCGGCATCAAAGGCAATCTGGCTAAGTCGGGAGGAGCGATCGCTCACGTGGGATTTGCGCTTACGCTGCTCGGCATCGTGGTCACTTCTTCCAATAAACAAGTGATTTCTGAAAACAACAATGGTTTCAATACCCCTCTCGGTAAAGGAGAGAATCCCCGTGAAAACCTAACCTTGATCCAAGGCGTGCCGGCTGAGATGGGTCGATACACCCTGACCTTCGAAAAAGATTCAGCACATCCCCAAAAGAAACTCTGGTATTACAACGTCCGATTCAAGAGTAAGAATGGTAAGGAGGAATTTGTGCTTCAACCCAATGCTTTCGTAAATTACAAAGGCAACAAAGGATTGATGGCGAATCCGGATGCCAAACATTATTGGGATCACGACGTGTTCACCTATGTCACCTCTCTTCCGGACCCTGAAGCCCCCGAAGACACAACAAAGTTCAAGCCAAATGTGACCAAAGCCGGTGATACGTTGTTCTTTGGAAAAGGTTTTATCGTGGTGGGCTCGGCAAAGATCTTCGACAGTGTGCCGGAGGATATTTTTGGGAAAGATGGACGTGTAGTGGAATTACCGGTGACCTTGTATCGTGTTACCGGGGAATCCGTCTCTGTCACGCTCAAAGCGGCAGAAGTCAAAAAAGAATGGATCCCGCTTCCTGATACACTGCAATCAGACGGCGTTGTACTTCAACTGCAGGAACTGGGTGATGCCGGCTCCTACACATTGGGAATAAAAGAATCAGACCAGCTGCTGAAATACGTAACGCTAAAGGCATTCCACTACCCATACATTCAATTTCTCTGGTTCGGGATCTGGCTGACCGCTGCCGGATTATTGATCAGTACCCGACGCCGCATGGTGCAATGGCTGAAGGAGCGCACAAACTGATTTTAACAGCCTGCTAACCCAGGTATTGAGTAACTTGTATCATGTTCCGTAAAGGTCGATGGCTATTTGGCATTTGTCTGGCCGCATCCCTAACGGCACATGGACAACTACCGGAATCTTCCGATACGACGCTGCCCATTCCCCCTTTACATGTTCGCATGAAGAATTGGGGGCCGAACGATACGCTCCTGGTTCCGGCCCTCTGGTATAGAAATGAGATGCATACCTACCGGGAACAGGATGGCGTTTGGATCGGAAGAGGAAATGACCGGGAGCGAGCCAAACAGATCAAGGAGTGGACGCGTGTGAGAAATGCGGTGTATGTCACCTACCCGTATGCCCGTATTGCAGGCGCCACCATCAACGATATTGCTAAAAATTTGGAACCGCTGAGTGAAAGGCGGGTACGAAAAAAATATCTCGAGAGCCGAGAGAAACAACTTCGAAAAGAATTCGCAGACCCGCTTACTAACTTGTCGGTCTATCAGGGAAAGATCCTGATGAAGCTGATCAATCGGCAAACCGGAAACAATTGCTATGACATTCTTAAAGAATACAAAGGTGGCATGAACGCAAGACTATATCAGACCGTCGCATTTTTCTTCGGAGGCAACCTGAAACAGGATTGGTCGCCGGAAAATAATTCGACAGACCGCGATATTGAGAACATAATCCGGGAGATCGACGGAGCGTGGTACAATAATCCACAAAGACGTTGAATCCGCACCCAATTCGCTAATTTCACCCCGTATGAAAGTCGACATTCTGGCTATTGGTGTACACCCTGACGATGTAGAACTGAGTTGCTCAGGCACCTTGGCCAAAGAGATCCGTAACGGTAAAAAAGTCGCCATTGTTGATTTGACGCGTGGCGAACTAGGCACCCGTGGTACCGCCGAAACAAGAGACCAGGAGGCTCAAGAAGCAGCGCGCATACTTGGCGTACATGCTCGGGAGAATCTTGGCATGCGGGATGGTTTTTTTGTAAATGACGAGGCCCACCAGAAACAGATCATTCAGATCATCAGAAAATATCAGCCATCCATCATTCTCGCTAATGTTCTGCACGATCGTCACCCCGATCATGGTCGCGCCGGACAATTGGTGCGGGATGCGGCATTCCTTTCCGGGTTATCGAAAATTGAGACATCCGACGAATCCGGATCTCCGCAAGCGCGTTGGCGCCCAGCCTATGTACTTCATTACATTCAAGACAATTATTACGACCCAGACCTCGTCGTCGACATCACGGATGTTTTTGAATTGCGCATGGCATCTATTCAAGCCTACAAGACTCAATTCTTGGCGCAGGACAACGATGGTCCCAAAACCTATATCTCCTCTCCCGAGTTCTTCGATTCGATCATCGGAAGATGCCGACTCATGGGCAAACGGATCGGAGTCAAATACGCAGAAGGTTTCGTGACCGAAAAAAAGATCGGTGTCGCCAACCTCAGCAGCCTTTTACTAAACGAAACATAAATTCACATACCTCACCTTTCATCCTTCACCATGAACCTGCCTAAGTTTAACGCACAAGGTCAACAATTTCACGCCGAACTGAAAAAACGCATTCAATCGTATTTTCAGGAAAGCGGACAAAAAATGACCGGCAACTGGAAACTATACAGCAAAGCCATTCTGTTGATCCTGGCCATGATCGCCGTATACACGCATCTGATCTTCTTCACCCCCACCACTTGGCTCGCCGTGGTTGAGTGTTTGGTGCTGGGTGGACTTACCGCCTCGATCGGTTTCAACATCATGCACGATGGGATGCACGGAAGTTTCAGTAGCAAAAAATGGGCCAATGAACTGGCCGGTCTAACCCTGAATTTTCTGGGCGCCAACAATTTCATGTGGCGTTCCAAACACAACATCATCCACCACACCTATACCAATATTGAGGGTGTCGACGATGATCTGGAAGCAAGACCATTGCTCCGTCTTTGCGAAAGCCAACCACGTCTGTTGATTCACCGCGTGCAACATTGGTATTTCTGGGCTGCTTACTCCCTACTCTACATTTGGTGGATATTTTTTACCGATTATAAAAAATACTTTTTAGGCCGGATCGGTGATTTCCAACTCCAGCCCATGAAATGGTCGGAACACCTCAGTTTCTGGGGATTTAAATTGATCCATGCTGGGATCTTCATTGCTATTCCCATCACATTCCTTGGATGGGAAGCCTGGCTGGTCGGTTTTCTGATCTACGGACTCTTTACCGGATTGGTACTGAGTATAGTCTTTCAACTAGCCCATACTGTCGAAGAAACCTCCTTCCCAGAGCCTTTGCCTGGCAAACAGGTCATGGAACATGAATGGGCCATTCACCAATTGATGACTACGGCCAATTTTGCCACCCGAAACCGTTTCATCTCCTGGTGGGTAGGCGGATTGAACTTCCAAATCGAACACCATCTGTTTCCCCGCATTTCGCACATACATTATCCCGCTATCAGTGAAATCATCCGTAAGGCTTGTGCGGATTTTGATATTCCTTACCTGGAACATCCACGCATGCGCCTGGCCATCGTCTCACATGTTCGTCACCTCAAAAGTTTGAGCAGGTAAGAAAAAAGAAGTTTTCTCTACCGCAACGGGCGTGCTGTTTCCTTAACTTGCATCGCCTTTTGTGCACCGCCCATGGTCAACCTTGCTACCTACGATCCGGATATTGTCAGCAACCCCGACAATAACATATTCGGATTCCCTACTGATGAGGACAACGCACGACTCATCCTTTTACCCATTCCCTGGGAAGTGACCGTCAGCTATGGTGCCGGAACCGCCCGCGCCCCGGAGAGCATTTTACGCGCCAGCCATCAGATCGATGTATTCGACGCCGACATGCCCGAGGCCTGGCACCAAGGTTATTTTCAACGCCCCATCGACAAAAAACTTTTATTAAAAAGTGACTACCTCCGAAAAGAGGCTGAACTCTACATCGATTATATCGCACATGGTGAATTAGTGAATGCCAATCCCTTCATGAGCAAAAGCCTTAAAGAAGTGAATGAGGGTTGTGCGATCATGAACCAGTGGGTATACGAGCAGACTAAAGAATTACTCGAAAAAGGAAAACTCGTGGGGCTGGTGGGCGGTGATCACAGTACGCCATACGGATTCTTCAAAGCCTTGGGCGAACTCAAGGGTTCCTTTGGTATACTCCAGATCGATGCACACTGTGACCTTAGAGAGAATTATGAGGGATTCTTGCACTCACATGCCGGTATCATGTTCAATACCCTGCGCGATATACCACAGGTTGAACGCTTGGTACAGATCGGCGTGCGGGATTACGGGCCTTGTGAATGGAAATACATCCAGGACAGCAACTTCAAGGTCATCACCTACTTCGATCGCTCCATTCGCCAACGAATGTTTGAGGGTGCTAACTGGAAGCAATTGGCAGAAGAGATCGTAAACCAGCTACCGCAGAAAGTATATATCAGCTTCGATATCGACGGACTCGATCGAAAACTCTGTCCGGATACCGGGACTCCTGTTCCCGGCGGATTTGAACTCGAAGAACTTTTTTACCTCTTCAAAAAAATCATCGAAAGCGGCCGTACCCTAGTTGGATTCGATCTTTGTGAAGTAGGCGTGGGCGAATCAGACTGGAATGCGAATGTTGGTGCTCGTGCCCTATTCAAACTCTGCAACCTGCTTACCACCAGCAACCCGCTCCCTTGAGTCAAGCCTACACGATCCGATTCCCATCCCACAAGAGAAACCTCTACCGGTGGATGGGCCGATTTGTATTGCTGGCCAGTGCTACGCTCTTTATAGGATTATCCGATACCGAGAAATTGAAATATGGATGGGCCCTTCTGGGATATGCAATGTTGACACTCGAGCTGTTCCTTTATAAAAAAAAGAAAAGTTCAACGGCCCTCTCAATCGGGCTACTCAGTCAATCGTTTGCATGGATATTTACCGGCCAATGGGTAATGGCAGGGATCATTATTCTACTGGATGCCCTACACAGCTTATCGATTCGAACAAACTATTTGAAGCTAGAATCGAAACAGATACTGATCTCTTTTCCGTGGCCGAGAAGTATTTCCTGGGATACGATCGATTTCATTACGCTCAAAGACGGCATGCTGACCCTGGAATACCTAAACGGCAAGGTCTTTCAACAGCTGATCGAAAAAGATCCTTCCCTCTGTGAAGCGGATTTTAACGAGTTTTGCAAACAGCAATGCAAACCCTGACTCATTCCCCCTACCTGCTTTATAGCGACGGAGAAGGCAACATCTTTGAAGATCGTTCCCTATATGTTACCGGAAGAAGCGGATGGGATGCACTCCCGATCCCGGAGGATCAATGGATCGAATTACCGGAGGGAGGTTCCTTATACGAATTACCCGGACGTCGCGGCATCGGCATCGATGTCACCACCGGTGAAATGCGGCTTTGTGAGAAAGGATGGGCCGTCGCGGCATTCATCCCTCCCGCACATACCGGATTTTATTTGGCGGCCTATGAAACGGCAGCCGATGCGCCCACGCTTCCCCTATTTTGCTATACGGCAGCCGGTTGGCATAATGAGAAATTCTATGTGCCCGCGATCCGCATCGAACCCGATATCAGACAAGAATGTAGCGGATACGATCAATCCCGCATCAATGAAGGAACAGCACAACTACTGAAAGCCTATCCGCATAACAGGTTGGTCAAACACCTGATGGAAAATTGTTGCCAGACCTATCAATGCCCCGCTGCGCGTAATTTTTCCCTGGGTCGTTGGGAATGTCCGGTACCCGCCTCTCCTGCCTGTAATGCCAACTGTGTGGGCTGCATTTCTCTTCAACCGGATGAAGAACCGATCGTATCGACTCAAGACCGACTTCAATTCAAACCGACGCCGGAAGAAATAGTAGAGTTCACTGTGCCTCACCTTGAATCGGCCCCCTTCCCGATCATCAGCTTCGGACAGGGTTGTGAAGGCGAGCCCTTGTTGATGTGGGAAACGATCCGCGAAGCGATCCTGGAAATACGTAAACACACCTCTAAGGGCAGTATCAATATCAATACCAACGGCTCCAAGCCCGATGCCGTTAAAGCACTTTGTGAAGCGGGATTGAATTCGATCCGCGTGAGTACCAACTCGGCACGCAGAGAGATCTACATGCCCTACTACCGTCCTAACAACTATGATTTCGATGACATCATCGAAAGTTTGAAAGTGGTGCACGCATATGGGGGCTGGACCTCCATCAATTATTTTGTTTTCCCCGGCATGACCGACTCTGTCGCCGAATATGAAGCCCTTCGGAAGCTGATCAAAACGACCGGGCTGAACATGATCCAATGGCGCAATTTCAATATCGACCCCGACTGGTATTTGGGTAAGATCGGCGTTGCCGATACGGGTGAATGCCTCGGCGTGAAACAGCTGCAAGACTTGATCCGGGAGGAATTCCCTGCCCTTCGGTTCGGCTATTTCAATCCACCGATCGAACGGATACGAGGCGATTTTGCCCGTGACTTCGCCCATTGAGACCACTCCGATCCTTAACCTTTTTTTGGCTAGACGTGTGCAGTAAGCCACATTGACGCATCGTTTTAACAGCTGTGCATAATACATTTCAGGAACTGCCAGCCGGTTAAACTAGTTTTACATGCGATCGAATCAAGCCATGGCGCAATCTCTCGACACACAACTTCGGAACCGTGCACTGCTCTACACAGGGGTGTCTGCTGCTTTGCTGACCCTATTGATCCTGTTTCTCAAATGGCGTATCGAGATTCCCGTCAAGCCAGAAGAACCTACCACTATCGAAGTTGAATTGAATCTGCCACCCGAACCACCTATTGAAACAGAACAGGATGGCGGCGGTGGTGGTGGAAACATCGCACAATCCGTCGGACCTACCGGTGCTGCACCGGAATCGCCCCAGCCATCCGGTGAACCTGAACCGGCAAAGGAAATAGCTGGTCCGGAAGAGAAAGAAGCCGTTGTGGTCAAACCGGTCATCAGCAAAAAAGAATCTCCCAAGATCACCAAGCCGGCGGCAGTCAAAACACCAGCTAAAAAAGAAGATAATCCTGCCCCTCCGGCACCGAAAATGGTGATGGGCAAAAAAAATAATCGTACGGGTACTGGAGCCGATAGTCCCGATGATTTCAATCGATCCGGCAATCAGGGCACCGGACTGGGCGTTGGCAAAGGTTCCGGCTCAGGTGGCGGTAGCGGCACAGGTATGGGCGGAGGAAACGGATCCGGCACCGGTGCTGGTAATGGTCCGGCCGTCACCAGCGGCAACCGAAAAATCGTACGAGCATCTCGGTTCGATGGCGACATGGACAATGCCACCATATTCGCACGTATCCGGGTTTCACCGGAAGGAAAAGGCAGTTTTGTCGAGTTCGCAAAAGGATCTACCCATCGTACCAATCAATATAAGCAAGCCATCACTCAATACTTAAGTAAGATCCAGTTCGATCGATCCGAACAAGAGGACATCGTGACCGTGCAATTCAATTTTCTCGTGAATTAACTTGTGGCATGAACTACGCGGAGACGCTGGAATATCTTTTTTCGAAATTGCCGATGTACAGTCGCATCGGAGCAGCTGCCTACAAAACAGATCTGCATAACACGATCGCGCTACTCGAGCACATTGGGAATCCCCATCAGTCCATTCGCACCATCCACATCGCAGGCACCAATGGAAAAGGTTCGGTCAGTCACATGCTGGCGGCGATCCTGCAAGCAGCGGGATACAAGACCGGGCTCTATACCTCTCCTCACCTGAAAGATTTCAGAGAACGGATCCGCATTGACGGAACAATGATCCCCGAACAAACCGTGATCGATTTCACCGAATCGATCCGTCCGGCCATCGAGTCGATCGAACCCAGTTTTTTTGAATTGACCGTGGCCATGGCTTTTGATCACTTTGCAAAAGCTCAAGTGGACATTGCCGTGATCGAAACCGGATTGGGGGGACGGCTCGACAGCACCAATGTCATCAACCCCGAGCTATCCATCATCACCAACATCGGATGGGATCATATGAATTTGTTAGGTGACACCTTGGGTAAGATCGCATTTGAAAAAGCCGGCATCATCAAGAAAAACACACCGGTCGTCGTTGGCGAACAAATACCGGAAACCATGCCTGTATTTCTGGATAAAGCCCAAAACATGCAGGCGCCCCTGACCTGGTCCGGAACAAATTACCGGATACAATCACATCGCCAACATTCAAATCGATTGATCGCAGAGGTGATCGAGACTGGATCCATACACACCTCTCCGTATTCACTAGACCTCACAGGAATCTACCAATTGAAAAATTTACTGACTGTGCTGGAGTCTGTGAACATCTTGCAAGCCGCCGGTTGGAACATATCCGATCATGCCCTCCGAAGTGCATTGGATAATGTGAAGACCATCACCGGATTCAGTGGACGATGGGAAGTCTTGCAAAATGACCCGATGTTGGTGCTGGATGTGGCGCATAACACACACGGACTCGCACAAGTACTCGAGCAACTCCGCCTCACCCCGCATAAAAAACTGCACATTGTCTTGGGAATGGTTAATGACAAGCAGATCGATGACGTGCTTCGCATGCTTCCAACCTCCGCGAATTATTATTTTACGCAAGCCTCCATACCCAGGGCACTGCCAAGCCACCTCTTGAAAGAACAAGCAATGGCTGTTGGATTAGAGGGCCTGGAATATCGGGATGTGAACAACGCCATTGAAGAGGCATTGAAACGAGCCGATCCGAATGATCTGATCCTGGTAACGGGCAGTATCTTCCTTGTTGGCGAGGTCAGGAGATAACCTCAAGCAACTCCACTTCAAAAACGAGTGTCGCGCCGCCCGGAATGTCGGAGCCTGCTCCCCGATCACCGTAAGCCAGATCAGATGGGATCCAAAGTCGCCAGCGACTGCCCTCACTCATCATTGGCAAAGCGATCTGCCAACCTTTGATCAGCGCTTTCAATGGAGCTGTGAAGGGCTGATTTCGACGGAAGGAACTATCAAATTCCTTTCCGCTCAGTAAGGATCCGGCATAATGTGCTTTCACGGAATCTGTTGGGGCGGGTTTTCGTCCACTTCCCTCTTGCAGGATCAAATATTGAATGCCTTCCGGTATCTCTACGACACCCGGCTGAGTTTTGTTCTGTGCGAGGAAGGCAGCTCCCTCTGTTTTTTGTGTTTGGATTTTTTCTTGCATAAAAGCTCGGATCTTGTCTTGTGTATTCATGTGTTAGTCTTCGCGTAGAGAATGGCCTGTCAGCTGGATGAATACATCCTCCAGATTGGCCTGTTTCATTTCTTTGGGACGCTCAAAACCGGTTGCCACCAATTGATCGATTAGTTTATCGGGCGAATCCAGGGCGATGATACGGCCGGAATCAATGATCGCAACCCGGTCGCAGAGATACTCTGCCTCATCCATGTAATGGGTAGTAATGATCACGGTAGTACCCCTTTCACGGATACGTTTGATCAATTCCCAAAGACTTCTTCTGGCTTGAGGGTCGAGACCCGTAGTGGGTTCATCCAGGAATATGATCCGAGGGTCGTTGATCAGCGTAGTGGCTACGGAGAATCGTTGACGCTGACCACCACTCAATTCCTTGACCTTTGATTTTGCTTTATCACGAAGGTTCACCAGCTCGAGTAAGTCCATGGGATCCTGATCCTTTCCATACAAGCCACAGAACAACTCGATCAGTTGCACCAAATTCAAACCAGGATAATACCCACTGCTTTGCAATTGAACGCCAATGATTTTTTTAATCTCATCCGGGGAGCGATCGAGATCCAGACCGTCCACCATTATCTTACCGGATGTTTTCGTTCGCAGTGTTTCAATGATCTCAAGCGTGGTGGATTTTCCGGCGCCATTGGGGCCCAGCAGACCGAAGATCTCTCCTTCCTGCACCGAAAAGGAAATCCCTTTTACGGCCTCGAAACTTCCATAATTCTTGACGAGTTGATCAACAGAGATGATGGTGGCGGACATGCTGCAAATCTAGTGGATTGAGCTCGTTGGGGCAGTAGCTTCTTTTCCAATAACGTAGGATCCATCCGGAGCGATGAGCACGATCGGTAACCGGCGGTTTCGTTGAAATTCATAGTAGGCCGGCTCCAGCTGCTTGACAAATCTTCCCAATTCATGATCATCTTTGGTTAATCCACGCAAGTACTCTGCACTGCGAGGCACATCAAAACGGATCGGGAATACATGCACCGGTATAAACTGCTGACCCTGGTCGTATGCATGCGAAGCCAGTATATACAGTTCATCGATCTGCTGATCGGTGATGGGGATACAACCGACCGTCACACAACTTCCGTGTATATAGATCTCTCCGCCGGGGCGAAGCGAATCACTTAATACCCTGTCGGCAGCATTGGGATAGTTCAGGCCAAGCGATAGAAAGTAACTGGAATGCGGATTGAAATCATTGATATAATAAAACCCCTCCGGTACTTGATAATCGCCCTCCATCCGCTTGGGTCCCATGTAACCTGCCAATGCACAAACGCGATAGGTCTTGAAATGCTGAAAGGTGTCTGTCACTTTATCCTTCACCCATACCTCCAGCTCACTGTCATACTTGAACGATCGCACATAGATGAAACGGGCAGGCCAAGTCAATTTTTTGGCTCGGAACTGTTTGCGGAGCGTATCCTCTTTTTTTACCCAGGCAGCTGCCGGATTGGGCAGTGAGCGCTGATAGTCAACAAAAGAAGGATAGGCGGATTTACCCGATGAAAGGAACTGACCGGAAGCGGATATATTTCCGAGTAGGGACAGTAAAAGGATTATGGATGTGATTCGGAACATCAGTTTATTTCCGATGGTGAAAGTAAGTTAGATCCCTCAAAGCTCTTGTTAAAGATTCCCCCGAAGTGCCTGCTCTCGCTCGATGGCCTCGAACAATGCTTTGAAGTTTCCTTTGCCGAAACTCTTGGCTCCTTTTCGCTGAATGATCTCAAAGAATAAAGTCGGACGATCTTCAACGGGCTTGGAGAACAGCTGCAGCAAGTAGCCTTCGTTATCGCGGTCAACCAAGATACCCAGCTCTTTCAAGGGTTCAAGATCTTCGTCTATCGGACCAACCCGATCCAAGAGATCATCATAATAGGTGGTGGGGACTTTCAAAAACTCCACCCCGCGGGATTGTAGGGCCCGAACAGACGCCACGATATCACTGGTAGCCAATGCCACGTGTTGAACACCTTCACCTCGGTAGAAATCAAGATATTCTTCGACCTGACTTTTCTTTTTCCCTTCCGCCGGCTCATTGATCGGGAATTTGACAAACCCGTTACCACTGCTCATCACCTTGCTCATCAAAGCCGAATACTCCGTAGAGATATCCTCATCATCGAAGGAGAGAATGTTCTTGAAGCCCATCACCTCTTCGTAAAATTTCACCCACGTATTCATTTGATTCCAACCAACATTGCCTACGCAATGGTCGACATATAGAAGTCCGGTCGACGCCGGTGCGTAATAAGGATTGGACCAAGCCCGGTAACCTGGCAGAAAGGCCCCGGTATAGTTCTTCCGCTCAATGAAAAGGTGTACGGTATCTCCATAGGTATGGATGCCACTGATTACGGCTTCACCATGTGCGTCTTGTTTGACCACGGGCTCCAGGTAAGACTTGGCTCCTCTGGCGGTGGTTTCTTGCCATGCAGCACGCGCATCTGGCACACGAAGGGCCAATGCTTTTACCCCATCGCCATGCTTATAAATATGATCAGCCATTGGATTGTCGGGATGCAAGGGGGTCGTCAGCACAAACGTGAGCTTGTGTTGACGGATCGCATAACTGGCAAAATCTTTGCACCCCGTTTCAGGTCCGGCGTAGGCTAACGCCTGAAAACCGAATGCAGTCATATAGTAATGAGCCGCCTGCTTGGCGTTACCGACATAGAATTCTACATAATCGGTTCCCTCTAAAGGCAAAAAATCAACAGAAGTGTTGGCATTCATTTCAGCAGGCTGGGTTGACATGTTAGAATATTTTGTGATCAAGCAAGTGGATGGCTGCAAAATTAACGTATTCAGAACCCTTTCTCGACTAGCGGTGCGCGGTTATCTTTGCCAAATGAAAAAGGTGGGCATATTAGGGGGCGGACAATTGGGACGGATGCTGTTGCAAGCAGCCGCTAACTATCCGACAGAGACCTATGTAATGGAAAATGACGCTGAGTGCCCTGCTGCCAACCTTTGCCACCATTTTGTGCTTGGAAACATTCGCGACTTTGAGTCCGTGCTGCTATTCGGAAGAATGGTGGATGTACTGACGATCGAGATCGAACAGGTAAATGTAGATGCGTTGGAGCAACTCGAGAAAGAAGGCATTACCGTTATCCCTCGCCCGGCTGTTCTGCGAACCATCCAAAATAAAATACAGCAGAAGACCTTCTATCAACAGAACAATATCCCCACCGCCCCCTTTCGGATCACCCCATCCAGAGCTTCCCTCTCTGAACACCTGGATCTTTTGCCAGCCGTGCATAAACTGGGCGTAGGTGGATACGATGGTAAAGGAGTGACCATCCTGAACACGGCCGCTGATCTCGATGCCGGGTTCGATGAACCATCCGTTCTGGAGAAAAAGATCGACATCCAAAAAGAACTGGCCGTACTGGTGGCCGTCAGCCAGACCGGTGAGATCGTAGCCTACTCCAGTGTTGAAATGGTATTTGATCAGAAACTAAATCTGCTTGATTATCAGATCTGTCCGTCACTCATCTCAACTGAAAGTGAAATAAAGGGAGTGGCGTTGGCCAAACAGTTGGTTGGTGCCTTTGATTCCCCCGGACTCTTTGCCGTGGAGATGTTCATCGATCTGGAGGACAACATCTGGATCAATGAGATCGCCCCCCGGGTTCACAATAGCGGGCACCACACCATCGAAGCACATTATTGCTCCCAGTTCGATATGTTATGGCGGATCCTGATGGGCATGCCACTTGGTAATCCGGAGCCGATCATGCCTTCGCTAATGCTGAATCTGATTGGCGCCAATGGCTTTTCAGGGAAAGCCCGATATGAGGGCCTCGAGGAGCTCCTACGTTTACCAAATGCCTTTTTGCACCTATACGGCAAAAAAGATACCAAGCCGGGTCGAAAGATGGGTCATGTAACCCTGATGGGCAATTGTTTGGAAGATCTTACCGCCATCGCCAACAACATCAAGTCTACCCTTCGGGTGATTTCCTGATCTAGGTCGTGCAGACCATTGACTCGTTTTACGTCTAACCCTCAATGGTTAACTTTGTCAGATCCCCCAACATGAATATGCGGCCAATGAATCGTCTCCCTTTACTTCTCTCAACGCTGTTCTTTCTGTCCTGCGGAAGCGAGAAGGAAAAGTCGGCAACCGCCGGCAAGCAAATGCCACCAACGAAAGCGGAGGCTTATATTCTGACCCCCACTCCCTTTCAGGAAAGCCTGGAAGTGCCCGGTAATTTGATGGCCGCCGAGTCAGTAGAAATCCGGCCGGAGAGTTCCGGAAAAATCGTACGCCTGAACATCACAGAAGGTCGATCCGTACCCGCCGGCTACCTGATCGCCAAAATAGATGATGATGATCTGCAAGCTCAATTGCTCAAACTACAAACACAATTGGAGATCGCTGAGCAGACAGAGTCCCGCCAATCTAAACTGCTGGCAATACAGGGTATCAGCCGCCAGGACTATGACCTGAGTGTGTTGCAAGTACGAAACCTGAAAGCCGATATCGGAATTCTGAAGACAGCCATCGCAAAAACGGAGGTACGTGCCCCTTTTGCTGGAAAAATGGGCCTCAAGAACATCAGCATCGGTGCTTATGTAACCTCCGGCTCCGTGATCACAACCTTACAACAAACCCAACAATTGAAAATTGATTTTCAATTACCCGAAAAATATGCTGGCGGACTCAAAAACGGCATGTTGGTTGAATTCCGTGTTACCGGCTCTGTAAATAATTTCGAGGCCACCGTTGTGGCTGCCGCCCCATCACTTACCGAATCGAACAGAAGTCTGAATTTTCGTGCAGTTGTTCGCACAACAGATCCGGCGCTCATTCCAGGAGCCTTTGCTACAGTTAAGATCCAGTTGTCTGAAAAATCTGCGGCACTGATGCTACCCGCACAAGCAGTCATCCCGCAAGCCAGAGGCAAAAAAGTCATCCGCTACTCCAATGGAAAAGCGGAGTTCGTGGATATCACTACTGGCGCACGTACAACCGATCGAGTGGAGGTCCTGAGCGGATTGAACGCAGGTGACACCATTTTAATGAGCGGCCTGATGAGCATCCGTCCGAACAGCCCAGTACAACTCGGCAAGATCCAACAAGCCACACAACCTCAATAATCAAATCGGAATACCCTTATGAATATTTCCGAATTGAGTTTGCGTCGACCGGTACTCGCACTGGTCATGAATATTCTGATTGTTCTTTTTGGACTGATCGGATTTCGTTTTCTTGGTGTACGAGATTATCCGGCCATCGATCCGCCCAATATAAGTGTACGAACGGCCTATCCGGGCGCCAGTGCAGCCACCATCGAATCGGAGATCACTGAACCGCTCGAAAAAGCGATCAACGGAATCGCCGGTGTAAAAAACATCACGTCGACCAGCAGCAGTGGTACCAGCAACATCAATGTAGAATTTGAATTGGGGATCGATCTAGAGTCGGCCGCCAACGACGTTCGGGACAAGGTCTCCCAGGCCGAACGAAATCTCCCTCCCGATATCGAAGGCAAGCCAGTTGTTTCAAAAGCCGATGCCTCCTCCGATCCGATCCTGTCCATGACCGTTCAAAGCAATACGCGGAATCAATTGCAGATGACCGAGTATGCCAATAACGTACTGGTGGAAAGACTGCAAACGATTCCAGGTGTCAGTGGTATACAGATCTGGGGAGAGAAAAGATATGCGATGCGTGTCTGGCTCGATCCGAATAAAATGCAGGCCTTGCAGATCAGCGGCAATGACATACAAGCAGCATTGGCTCGTGAAAATGTTGAACTGCCCGCCGGAAAGATCGCCGGCAATGTGACTGAACTGAATATTCGAACATTCGGACGACTCAACACCGAAGAAGAGTTCAATGAATTAATTGTAAAGAACGTGAACGGGGCCGATATCCGGCTGCGTGATGTAGCGGAGGTTGTACTCGGACCAGAGAATGAAGAAACCGTACTCAAAGGGAATGGTATCCCCATGATCGCCTTGGCGGTGGTGCCCCAACCCGGCTCCAACTATGTTTCCATATCAGATGAATTTTTCAAACGACTGGAACAGATCAAAAAGGAAATGCCGTCGGATGTAACCGTCAGTATCGGACTCGATCAAACAAAATTCATTCGTAAATCCATCTTGGAAGTACGAGAAACCCTGATGATCGCTTTTCTGCTGGTAGTTATGATCATCTACGCGTTTTTCCGCGACTGGATCATTGCCATCCGCCCATTGATCGACATTCCTGTGTCACTGATAGGTTCCTTTTTCATCATGTACCTCATGGGATTTTCCATCAACGTATTATCTCTGCTCGCCGTGGTGTTGGCAACCGGCTTGGTGGTGGACGATGGTATCGTGGTAACGGAAAACATCTTTAAAAAGATGGAACGGGGCATGAATCGATATCAGGCAGCGCTTGAAGGATCGAAAGAGATTTACTTCGCCGTAATCGCCACCTCCATCACCCTGGCGGTCGTTTTCCTGCCGATCATATTTCTGGAGGGTTTCGTCGGAAGATTATTCCGTGAGTTCGGTATCGTTGTAGCTGGAGCCGTATTGATCTCTGCCTTCGTATCCCTTACGTTAACACCGGTATTGAACGTTAAGTTATCACGTAAGAATACACTGGAACATCCTTGGTTTTATCGCAAGACAGAACCTTTCTTTCGTTGGCTGGAAAATTCATACGAGCGTGCATTACGCGCCTTCATGAATATTCGTTGGGTTGCATTCGGAATCGTGGCTGCTTGTATAGGAGCCATCCTGTGGATCGGTGGAAATCTTCAATCAGAGTTAGCGCCATTGGAGGATCGCAGTCAGTTCCGCGTGCAGATGACCGCTCCCGAAGGAACCTCGTTCGAAGCGATGGACAAGCACGTGAACCGGGTAACTGAACTCATGTTAGACTCCGTACCGGAGCGAGACATGGTATTGAGTGTCACCTCCCCTGGCTTTACCGGTTCGGGAAATGCCAACACCGGATTTGTTCGCGTCACCCTGCAAGCACCCACTGAGCGTGAAAGAAGTCAATCCGATATTGTTAAGATGGTCAACAAAAACCTGAGCAAAAACAATCAGGTAAGAGCCGTTACCATCGAGGAACAAACTATTTCAGTCAACCGTCGCGGCGGACAACCAGTTGCCTTTGTGATCCAGAACAACGACTTCAATAAACTCACGGCAACACTTCCAAAACTATTAGACGCTGCCAAACAAAGTAAGATCCTATTGAATGCGGATGTTGACCTAAAGTTCAATAAGCCCGAACTCTCAATAGAAGTAGATCGTTTGCGTGCCGCTCAATTAGGTGTATCCGTATCAGACGTATCACAAACCCTGCAAATGGCGTACAGCAACCGACGTTTGGGTTACTTCACCAAAGAGGGGAAGCAATATCAGGTGATGGGACAAATGTCTCGCTCCTTCCGCGACGAACCAGGCGATCTGAGTCAGTTGTTCGTTCGCAACAATCGGGGTGAAATGATCTCCCTGGAGAACCTCATTCGAATCACCGAGTCAACTACGCCCCCCACCATTTATCATTTCAATCGATATAAATCCGCTACAATCTCTGCCGGTCTTCAACCCGGATACACCATCGGTGATGGCATCAAGGAAATGGAGCGCATCACAAAGGGAATGCTGGACGATAGTTTTGCCACTTCCCTGACAGGCTCCTCCAGAGATTTTAAAGAGAGCAGCAGTAACATCAGTTTTGCCTTCTTGCTGGCACTGGCCTTGATCTTCTTGATCTTAGCTGCCCAGTTTGAAAGCTTCATCGATCCGTTCATCATCATGCTGACCGTGCCGTTGGCACTAGCGGGTGCGGTGATATCGCTCTCCCTGTTTGGACATACATTGAACATTTTCTCTCAGATCGGGATCATCATGCTGATCGGACTGGTAACCAAAAACGGTATCCTGATCGTGGAGTTTGCCAACCAAAGCCGCGAAAAGGGAATGGGAAAAATGGAGGCCGTGATTTACGCTGCTGCCCAGCGTTTCCGTCCGATTCTCATGACCAGTCTTGCCATGGCTCTCGGTGCCTTGCCACTGGCCCTCTCTTTAGGGGCGGCTGCCACCAGCCGTATTCCACTGGGGGTTGTGATCGTGGGAGGGATTCTTTTCGCCTTGGTACTGACCTTATTCGTGATCCCTGCCATGTACAGCTATCTATCCTCAAAAAAACGTTCCTCCTTCGATCAAAAACTGGCCGCCTCCTGATGAAACTAATCATAACCACATTCCTTTTCTTAATTGTCAGTCTCGGCTTATCCGTATCACTGCAAGCTCAAACCATACTAACACTGGAGGTGGCTATCGGAAAAGCATTAGAAAACAACCTGGAGATCCGCATCGCCCGCAACGACTCGGTCGTTGCGGCAATTGACAAACAACACCGAAATGCCGGCTTGTTGCCCAATCTCAATGGAAATCTAGGTCAGGTTTTCAATAACAATGACCAGTATCAAAAATTCACTGACGGAACCGTTCGGGAAAGGAATGATGTAAAGTCGAGCAATCTTTCGGGCAACATTGCCATGAGCTGGACGCTCTTCGATGGGGGAAGGATGTTTGCTACCCGCGCCCGACTCGATGAGCTTTTTGCACAGGGTGAATGGTCGATTCGAAATCAGATCAACAACACCATCGCAGAAGTGGTTGGCGCCTACTATACCATTGTTCAACTCAAACAACAATCCAAGGCGCTCGACGCTCAGATCCTTGTTTTTGAAGAAAGAGAAAAACTTGCCCGAAACAAACTGGATATCGGGGTGGGCACCAAACCAGACCTACTCCAAAGCCAGATCGATCTGAATAGCCAAAAAAGTCAGCGCCTCGCCCTCGATAATCAACTTCGCACAGCAAAGCAAGCATTGAAACGTTTGATGGAGCCGTCACTGAACATGAGTGAAAAAGCCTCTTCCGATTGGTTCGATGTAACAAGCGAAATCCCTATTCAATCCGAACTTTCATTAGGCGCCATACAAGACTCCCTTCGTCAGAATAACCCACAACTCCAGATCCAACAAGGAAACATTCGACTGGCCGAGCGAACGCTGCAAGAGCGTAAGGCCGATCGATTCCCAACACTGAATTTCAATTCAGCTTACAATTTCAACCGGCTCGACAACAAAGCCGTGGTTAACCCGTTCCAACCGTTGTTCAGCCGAAACATCGGACTGAATTATGGCTTCACTGCTTCGGTGCCACTCTTCAATCAGTTTCGGGTTAAACGCCAGATACAGCAAGCCAAACAAGATGTCCGATTTCAGGAATTACGATATGAACAACAGGACTTGAATCTCCGGCTAAGTGCCTGGAATGCCTTTCAGCGCTATTTACTTCAAATCGAAAGCTGGAAGCTGGAGGAGGAAAATATACGACTGGCCGAAGAAAACGTAAAGATCGTGCTGGAAATATACCGGCTCAATTCGAACACCCTGCTTCAACTCAAAGAAGCTCAAAGAAGTCTGCAAGAGGCTTTCGACCGCTTGATCCGAGCCCGTTTTCAGGCAAAACTGGCTGAAACGGAATTACTTCGGCTGCAGGGGAAATTCATTCGCTGAGCCTGTGGCGAATTTTCATTTTCTTTGTACAAACAATCTTCAATGAAACCTCGAGTAGGCATCATCATGGGCAGCGATAGTGATCTAGCAATCATGCAAGCAGCTGCCGACATTCTGAAGCAATTTGAGGTACCCCATGAAGTAACTGTCGTTTCCGCACATCGAACCCCCGAACGGATGCGTGAGTATGCGCAAACCGCCAAAAAGAGAGGTTTACAGGTCATTATAGCCGGTGCCGGCGGTGCCGCTCATCTGCCCGGAATGGTTGCCTCACTCACTACACTTCCGGTGATCGGCGTGCCGATCAAAAGCTCGAACTCCATCGACGGATGGGATTCGGTGCTCTCCATTCTTCAAATGCCCAATGGCGTTCCCGTGGCAACCGTCGCGCTGAATGCAGCCAAGAATGCCGGAATATTAGCCGCACAGATATTAGGTTCAAGCGACGAATCGATCGCTGAAAAATTGAAGTCGTATAAAGACAGCATGGAATCAGAAGTACTGAGCAAAGTCGATCTGCTGCGAAAAGAGGGCTGGGCGAATCAGTTCGACTGATCCGGCTTTTCCACCACCCAAAAAAAGGACCGACCGAATGGTTCAAGATGGTCGTAGATAAGGTTTATATACCCCGGACCGTATTGCGCATAATAGTATCCTATGTTTTCCCATCGTTCCTGCAATCCACTTCCGGGAAAGATGGCCCGCTGTAATGTATCGATCTGTATTCGCAGATCCGACATTTTCCGTCGCTGCGCACGAGCCATCTTTTTCTGTAACGCATCAATTTTCTGTATCGCTTTGGTTCGAAGCGCTTCCACATGAGCTTGTAACGTGGGGTCGATCGACGCCGCTCGTTTTGTCAGCTGCCCATAGTTAGCTTCCATATCCGCTACAAAATCATCCAGATTCAATTGGGCACGAGTGGCATCATCCAACTTCCCTTCCAAAATAGAATCGGGTGGTTGAAAGAGTTCGGCCTGATCCAATCCCAATGCCTGCATTTTTTGGGCAGCATGAAGATCCATCCACTGTACAGAGGCCCGAAGTTGTAGCAACGGAAAGGGAACTGAATACGAATCAAATACCTGCTTCAACTGAAGCCAATAGGCGAGTTCTCCGCCACCGCCAACATAGAGCAGATTCGGCAGAATAGTTTCTTGATAGACTCCTCGCAAGATCACATTGGGACTGAATCGCTCCGGCTGTTCATTGAGCTCGGCACGCAGTCCGGCTTCATCCCAACTATGAGTAGTGTTGGCTACTCCCCACCCCTTTTCTGTTTTTTCGATACGCGCACGAAGCCCCTCCTTCAAATAGAATAAGTTGATCGGGCGGGCATGCGCTTGCGGTTCATATCCCAACCCAAGCAATTGAGTATTGCCATATTCAACTCCCGCGGCTGACTTGCCATTCGTCAATTCCTCCCAGAAAAGATCACGTATTGAATTTTTCAGGGATGCGCGATCCGGTTGCAACACGATCAATCCACGATCGGCAAATAAAAAGTTCAACAACCGAAAACTAGCATCCGCTAGTGTCAAATCTTTTATATACGATCTGTTGATGAGTTCGATCCAATGGTTTCCATAGGGAAGTGTGCTGAGCAACTGTGACTGACGGTCGATCAAACGTAGCAAGTCATCATCAATGCGCATGCGACCGACCGCACCCGTTTGTTTTGTTTGCCATTCGAGTTTTTCACCCTTTAGGTGAATATGGTTCAATTCATCAATGTCCGCATCTTCCGATCCTAGGTAAAAAACAGGAACAAAATGGTGATCGGGTAATTGATCACTCATTTCCTGAGCGATCCGGATCGTGTGTAACGTTTTGAATATGGTGTAAAGAGGTCCTAAAAAAACATTACACTGATGCGCAGTCGTTATCGTATAGGTATTCTCCTCCAGCAATGAGTCAAGTTGCGTGCGGATTAGTGGACCTATTTCAACTGATGCATATTGTTCACAAAGTGCGGCGTGAAGTAATTTGCGATCGGTCGGAAAAGATCGACGTCGTTCGATCCCTTCTTTGATCGATGTAACGGAGGGCAAACCTTGGTGCAGGGACCGAAGGGCCGGATGATCATCGAGATAATCCAGTATCAGCGAGGAGAATTTCCCTGTTTCCCGAAAACTATGTTTTACACTACTGAATGCCATGAAGGGCAAAAGTACTGCTTCGAAAGGGAAGCAGTAGGCGAACCATCTATTTTAACGAAAGCGGTCGGGATGAAATGGCTGCAGATCCATATCGGTCTTCCTTCGACCGATCAGCTGAGCCACCAATTTGCCTGTACCGGCACCCAGACTGAGTCCGAGCATCGAATGTCCGGTGGCTACCACCAAATTCTGCAGATGACGGGGCCTTCCGATATAAGGCAATCCATCCGCTGAACAGGGGCGGTAACCGTACCATACCTGCTCGCGGCTCGGCAAAGGCATTTCAAAATCCGGATAAAAGCGCTTAACGGCATCCAATACACCCTGTACTCTTGACATACGTGGTGGTGTTTTATGCGAAGTGATCTCCATTGTGCCGCCGAATCGCATGGTATGATCATTCAACGGCGTAAGCGCTACTCTCCCCTCAACTAGAATAGCAGGATGCTTCAATTGTAATGGATTATGAGAAGCTGTTACTGAATAGCCTCTGCCAGGCATGATGGGCAAGGAAAGTCCCATCGTTTTGGCCAAACCTCCGCTCCAAGAACCGGCAGCCAATACGATCTCGTCAAAGGCATGTAGTCCGGATGTTGTTCGAAGTTTGTCGATCCGATCACCTGCGCATTCAACACCGATGGCAGCATCCTTCCAGTTGAACTGCACTCCTTTATTGGCCAGCTCCAGACGAAGATTATGCATCAACTGGTTCGGATAACAATGTGCATCGCAGGCGAAAAGAATTGCCCCCTTTGCATTCATTCGAATACCAGGTTCCCGGTCATTCAATTGATCTTTATCCAGCCATTCCGTATCGATCAATCCCAGCGAGATGGCACGATCCACCGTTTCCAGGGCATGCTTCTTCCCTTGATCGGTTTGCACGATTTCCAACAGACCGTTATGCTGATAGATAAAATCCATGCCGGATTCATGCCATTCGATATAAGCTTGTTGGCTGATCAAGGCGATATCCCGCAAGGGTGCCGCCGAACGAGCCACGTGTCTAGAGTTGGCAGAACGCATGAAATACCAACCCCATTTGATAAGATCCCAATCAAGACGCGGCTCTACATAGAAAGGTGAACGTGCGTTCCATATCCATTTCAGTCCTTGTTTCACAATACCGGGTGTAGCAAGGGGGATAAAATGACTGGGACAGATATAGCCCGCGTTGCCGAATGAACAATTATCGAGGCCGTCCCCGGCATCAAAAACAGTCACGTCATGCCCCTCCTGTTGTAGGTAATAGGCGGAACTGAGCCCGATGATCCCTCCTCCGATGACAGCTATCTTCACAATACAAATGTAATGAACTGGTTAAATGACCTGGAATCCATATGCATATGGATCATCTACAGGGTCGATGGTAATGCAGTTCTCTCCATAAACTTTTGCCCATCCTTCAATAGAGGGACGAATAGCCTTAAATCCGTAATAATCCAATTCAGACTCGATGGCCCCTATGAATTTACTGCCGATGACACTTTCGTGAATGAAGGCATCGCCCGATCTTAATTTCTCTTTCTTGTACCACTGAGCCATTCGGGCGGAGGTGCCAGTACCGCAGGGGGATCGGTCGATTGCTTTATCCCCATAGAAAACAGCATTGCGGGCAGTGGATGATCGATCGATCACGGAGCCCGACCAAAGAATATGGGAGCAGCCCTGAATGGTCGGATCGGCAGGATGAATAAACGTCTTCAGCGCATTGATTCGCTCACGCAAGATCCTCGACCAACCGATCAACTCTCCGACAGAATAGGCATCAATGCCCTTGAAGTTTGCTTGTTCATCAACGATGGCATAGAAATTTCCACCGAACGAAACGTCTACTTGAATCTCGCCCAATACGGGACACTCAACAGTCAATGCTTCCGTGTGCAAAAAAGCCGGCACATTAAGAAGTTTTACGGCGTCCACGCGCAAGGAACCGTCTGCCCGATTACTGCTCTTATATTCAATCTCGATGAGCCCGGCCGGAGCTTCCATTCTCACTTTGCCGGGAATTTGTGGCTTTATCAGCCCAGCTTCTATTCCAATGGTGATGGTGCCGATGGTGCCATGTCCGCACATGGGCAAACAGCCACTGGTTTCAATGAATAATACCGCCACATCATTGGCCGGATCATGTGGTGAATAGAGTATGCTGCCGCTCATCATATCATGGCCACGGGGTTCGAACATCAGTCCCCGGCGGATCCAGTCATATTCACGAATGAAATGCTGACGCTTTTCGCTCATGTTAACACCCTCCAGCATTGGTCCGCCCGAGCGAACTAGCCTTACCGGATTGCCACAGGTATGGCCGTCAATACATTCAAACACATGCTTAGACATAATCAATAGGAGTTAGAGGTGTTTTGTAAATTAGCGGAATATCGCCATTACATGGAAACCTACGGAAAAATATTACTGATCGCCATACCTGCCTTTCTATTACTGGTACTATTTGAAAAATGGTGGGGCTGGCGTAAAGGATTCGACACGGTTCGAACCTTGGACATGGTTTCCTCGTTGAACTCCGGCATCACCAATGTCACTAAATCGGTATTGGAGTTAACAATCATCATCGGGATCTACCCATTTCTATTGGAACAATTTGCCATGACCCACATCGAGCAACAGTGGCTGGTTTATGTACTCACATTCATCATACTCGATTTCAACGGATATTGGATACACCGTTGGAGCCACCAGATCAATCTCTTCTGGAATCTGCATGTGATTCATCACAGCAGCGAGGAATTTAATCTGGCTTGTGCCCTTCGTCAAAGTATCTCTGCATTTTTCAACTTGTTCACTATTTTGCTGCTTCCCGCGGCACTGCTTGGTATCCCTCAAATCGTGATCGCAACAGTGGCTCCGCTCCATTTGTTTGCACAGTTCTGGTATCATACCCGGCACATTGATAAAATGGGATTCCTGGAAAAAATACTGGTAACCCCCTCCCATCATCGGGTGCACCATGCGATCAATCCCGAGTACATGGACAAAAACTTATCGCAGATCTTTATCGTGTGGGATAAGCTGTTCGGCACCTTTGCCGAGGAGCGAGCTGAGGTACCACCTGTTTACGGAATTTCACGACCTGCCCGAACTTGGAATCCGATCCGTATCAATTTTCAACACCTATGGCTGATGGTCTCAGATGCTTGGCGAACAAATAACTGGAAAGACAAATTCACTTTATGGCTCCGTAAAACCGGATACCGTCCAGCAGATGTGTCGATTTCGAACCCCGTTGAAAAAATCGAGAACCCATATCATTTTGACAAATACGACACACCCACCAACAAGTCATTCAGCAGCTGGGCCTGGTTTCAATTGATCGCACAATTAGGTTTTATCACCTACCTGTTTGGAAACATTGCTTACTTGAATGAGTTGAACCCTGCTTACATCTACCTATACGGGCTGTTCATCTTTTTATCTGTACAGGCATTGACCGAGCTGATGGACATGCATCGCTTCGCCTGGATTTGGGAATTGATACGTGTCGTTTACGGAGCAGGAATTCTCTATTGGCAAGGCGATTGGTTCGGCCTCAGCGAAAGATTACCCTATGCAACTGTTTTAGTTGGGGGCTACTTGATCCTATCGCTGCTATCAACTATTTATTTCTCCAAGCCAAATAGGCGAGGCTCCGGGAGCTGAACTGGCTTATGAACTGGTGCGCGTCCACTCACCATTCACCTTTCTTAGAATATTTAACGGATTGGCAGATTGCAATTCAGCTGGAAGCCATTCCTCTGGGCAATTTTGATAAGAGACCGGTCTAACAAATCGAAGGATTGCGTCGCTGCCAACTGCTGTAAAGCGAGCATCCGTAGTGGCAGGAAAAGGTCCGCCGTGATGCATGGATTGCAGCACCTCTACCCCGGTTGGCACCATGTTATAATTCAACCGACCGCATCGAAGGGGTAAAAATTGTAATAAAGTCTGGAACGCTATGAGATCCTCCTTGATGCCAAAAACCGAACAGGTCAACTGCCCCTCTATGTTTTGTGCCACTGCCAATAGCTGTTCTTTGTCTTTGCATACTACCAATAACGTAGCGGGACCAAATACCTCCTGTTGTAACTGAGCATTGGACATGAACCGATCTGCGTCTACCACAGTCAGCTGAGGGCTTGCCACACCATCTTCCAATTCATTTGCACGTACACAAGTGCTGACACCCGGCTGATCACGAAGAGCCGCTGCATGGGACTGATACGCACGTTGAGTTCCCTCGTGCAACATGGGTGCCGATGGCACTTGCTCCATGAGATCAGTTAGATGGGATCGAAAACTATCCAACGACTCACTTTGAATCCCCACCAGTATGCCCGGGTTCGTACAAAATTGCCCGACGCCCAATGTTACCGAAGCAGCGACTTTTGAAGCCAGCTCCTTAGCATCGGATTGTAAAACACCCGGTAATAAAAAGATGGGATTCACACTACCCATTTCGGCAAAAACCGGAATGGGTTTTTCGCGTTGATTAGCCCAGTCAAATAGTTGCTTTCCCCCTTTGAAGGAACCCGTAAAACCTACCGCGGCGCTTAAGGGATGCTGAACCAAATTCTTACCCACCTCAAACGATGCACCGTACACGTGCTGAAAAATATATTTGGGCATACCGGTGCGATCCACTGCCCGCTCGATTGCAGCAGCAGCCAGTGCGGAAGTTTCAGGATGGGCCGGGTGGGCTTTCACGATCACCGAGCAGCCTGCTGCTATAGCAGAGGCTGTGTCACCTCCGGCTGTTGAATAGGCATAGGGGAAGTTACTGGCACCGAATACGATCACGGGACCCAATGGGATCATCATTTTTCGTAGATCCGGACGAGGTGGATTACGTTCGGGTAATGCCGTATCGATACTGATCCGCATCCAATCGCCCTGCTCGCAGGCGAGGGCGTACGATTCCAATTGAAAAATGGTACGTGCTCGTTCATTTTTCAATCTTGCTTCCGGCAAATGCGTTTCCCTGTTCGCTACCGCCAGCCATTGATCCCCCATATCTTCCAGCTCCGCTGCGATAGCTCGAAGCAGCTTCGCCCGATCGGCTAGTGGCCTTGATCTGAAATCAAGGAAGGCCTGCAAGGATCGTTGCAGAAGCGGATCGATCTGATCCAAGGATATATCAGTGTAGGAATTCATCATTGTCAATCAAGATTAGGACGATTCGATATGGCCTGCTGGATCACGTTCAATATGCGCGCTCTCTCCTCTCCCACCAGCATCAACCTGGGCGCACGAACATATTCACTGCCTATGCCGGTTTGCGCAGCCGCCAGTTTAATGTACTGAACCAGTTTGGGATGGATATCCAATTCCAACAGCGGCATGAACCATCTATAAAGAATTCTTGCCTCCTCCAGTTTACCGGCTTTGACCAGCTCATAGATTCGAACTGTTTCCCTCGGAAACGCATCAACCAGACCGGCCACCCAACCATGCGCACCCAAACAAAGTTCTTCCATAGCAAGCGTGTCTACGCCACAAAGAATTTTGAAGCGATTCCCAAAGCGATTGATCATGCGGGTCAGGTTGGTGACATCGCGGGAACTTTCCTTCAGTGCCTGTACATTGGGTAAATCGAGCAACGCATCGAAAAGTTCAGGATGAAAATCGATCTTGTAATCAGCCGGATTATTATAGATCATGATGGGGAGCTTTGTGGACAAGGCGACAGACCGAAAGTATTCGATGGTCTCCCGGTCATCAGATCTATACCGCATTGGCGGCAGAAGCATCAGTCCGTCTGCTCCCCACTGACCTGCAAATGCCGCTTGCTCGATTGCCTCTTGCGTGGAAGATGCCGCAATGTTCAAGATCACGGGTAGCCGTCCCTCACAGTGTCGTTTGGCCGTCTCGATCATGACTTTTTTCTCCGCTGCGACCAAGGTGCTCGCTTCTCCCAGGGAGCCACCGATGATCACCCCCTTTACTCCAGCGTCGATCTGTGCGGTAAGATTCAGTTCAAAAAGTGGTAGGTCCAATGATCCATCTGCCTGAAATGGCGTCAACAAGGCAGGGTACACTCCGATCCAATCAGGCTTCATGTAGTTGCTTTTGTGGAATCGGAAAGGTACAGTTTTCCCATAGGAATCAACAAGGGGTAAAAAGCTACTATCAATCGTTCGGTCAACTCATTTTTTATGTATTTTGAAAGCTAAAACCCAGTTTAAAATGCTCACTACGTTTCGTAAAAGCCTGTTACTGATCGTGACCCTGTTGACTGCACTCATTTCAATGGGACAGGGTCAGCGATATCTATTGAAAGTCAGGGGTGGCGAATTCATTCCGGAAGCAAATACGGAGCGATTTCAGTTGCAAGCTGACTACATGAACAAAACTGCTTTTGGCTCTAATCATTATGTAGTGCTCCAATTCCAGCAGTTGCCTACTTATGCACAAAGACAAACGCTGATCACGGAGGGAATCGAACTACTCGATTACATCCCTGAATTGTCCTACACAGCCCGTGTTCGATCCAACATACAGACAGTCGATCTGCAACGAGCAGGCGTACGCAGCATCACCTACCTGAAGCGAGAAAATAAAACTGTACCGGCACTTTTGCAAGGCCTGGCTCCAGCGCATGCCATTTCACAACCGGGCTGGGTTGACTTGACCATTTTGACTTACGAAAAATTGAACCGATCGGATATACAACCAGCTTTACTGCCACTAGGCATCCAGATCCTGAATGAATTGCCTTTATTCAAACAATTCATCCTGCGCGCACCCATTGCCAGCATGACTCGCCTAGTTGATCTTCCGTTTGTACAATGGGCTGAATTTATTGATCCGCCGAATCAGCTTGAAAATCTACCCGGCCGTTCATTACACCGCGTGAACGTATTAAATGATGGTGTTCGCAACCTGAAAGGAGATGGCATCAACGTTGGTATTTGGGATGGTGGTGAAGTGAGCCCGCATCTCGACTTCTCTCCTGCCGGTCGTCGGACCTTGATGGAAACCAGCAGTGCATCCAACCACGCAACCCATTGTGCGGGTACGATCTGTGGTCGGGGACTAATCAACCCGGTGGCGCGTGGAATGGCTCCCAATGCTAATATATTCTCCTACAATTTCAACGGGAATATTCAATCTGAGATGTCAACCGCCATTCCCACATTGGGATTGAATGTAAGCAGTCACTCCTATGGAAGCAATCTACAAATAACTTGCGGACTGGCAAGTTCGGCTGTAGCGTATTCCTCCACCAGTGTGGCAACAGATGTTAACCTAAATAACTTCCCTCACCACTTGCATGTCCATTCAGCTGGAAATTCACAATCTGCTTGTAGCGGCGGATGGTCTACCATCACTTTCAGTGGAAAGACTGCAAAAAACAATATTCTAGTCGCGGACATCAGCAGTACAGAGGGTTTGTCATTCACCTCCAGTTGCGGACCTGTTTCAGACGGTCGTGTTAAGCCCGAGATCAGTTCAATGGGCACAAACGTATTTTCCACCTATACACCCCTGAACACTTATGCTACGATTTCAGGTACTTCCATGGCCACCCCCGGTGTTGCCGGTTCTGTAGCCTTGCTGGTACAACGATACAAACAACTGAATAGCGATCAACTCCCTCCTTCCTCGTTGATAAAGAATACGGTATTGAATACTGCCCGCGACCTAGGGAACGTAGGTCCTGATTATCGGTTTGGATATGGACGGATCAATGCCCTTCAAGCAGTACGAATCTTAGAAGAGAATCGTTATCGCATTGCTACCATCACTACCGGATTCACCAATGATGAAGTTATCAATGTACCCGCTGGCGCCGCACGTCTGAAGGTCATGCTAACCTGGAACGATCCGGCCGGCACTGCGAATGCCAACCCGGCCCTGGTGAATAATCTCGACCTGAGGGTTGTGAATAGCGCCAACACCTTCCTGCCTTGGGTCCTTGACCCAAACAACCCGGGCACGCCTGCAACTACTGGCGTAGATAACGTAAGCAACATCGAACAGGTTAGCATCGACAATCCGGCTGCCGGCTCTTACACGCTAAAAGTGTTAGGCACCGCGGTTCCAACGGGCGCCAACCAGGCCTACTCGCTGACCTGGACGATCGAATCACCGTCTATCGAAGTGACTTATCCGAACGGGAGCGAAAACCTGAACCCGGGCACTAGTGAAGTGATTACCTGGGACAATGCCGGTATTACAACTACTCAAACTGCCGAGTATTCGCTCGATGGGGGTAGTACTTGGACAACTATAGCGACAAACATTGCTGCTACTACGCAACGCCTTACCTGGAGTGTTCCATTCGCCAACACATCAACCGCATTGATCCGGATCTCTGCCGGTAGCTTTTCAGATGTCAGCGATGCAACATTCTCTATCATGGGAACAGTCGGCGGTTTGGCTGGCAATGGAGCCGCTTGCAATGCAGGCGAAATCAACTTTACCTGGAATGCTGTGACCAATGCCACTAACTATGACCTATTTGTGTTGAATACCACCAGTGGTGAGTTCGATTTGCTGGCACCGAATATTTCTGGAACCACCTACACGGCAACCGGACTGACACCGAACACATCCTACTGGTTCACGATTCGAGCCAAGAACAATACAACGAATGCGATTAGCCAACGTGCGAATGCGATCAATGTTACCGCCTCCAATGGAGGTGGTGGCCTGGGAGCAGTAGGAACGATCAGTGGAAATCAAACCATTTGTGGCGCCCAAAACAACATCACATACACGATTGCTGCAGTAGCCGGAGCCACTAGTTATAACTGGACAGTACCTTCCGGTGCAACGATCATTTCCGGTCAGGGTAGCACCAATATCAACGTGAACTATGCTGCCGGCGCCAGCAGTGGAAATATTGCTGTGAATGCCACCAATGGTACCTGCAACACAGCGCCGGCCTCGCTGGCCATCACTATCGGAAGTGCTTCCATTGCGGCACCCGTTGTCGGCGGAAATCAATCTCAGGTGGTTTGTCCAGGTAATACCATCCCAACACTCACCGCAACGGCCACTGTACCTCCGGGCCATACACTTCGCTGGTACGATGCCGCCAGCGGTGGCAACATCGTCAGCAGTCCAACCAGAAGCACACCCGGTACGGTAACGTACTATGCCGCCAGTATCAATGATCTGACAGGTTGTGAAAGCAGTACCCGCACCGCTGTGACCCTCACGATCACTGCTGTACCTGCTGCGTCGATAACAGCAACTGGTCCCACTACATTCTGTGCCGGTAACGGTGTGTTATTGGCCGCCAGTACCGGAAGCAGTTATAGTTGGAGTACCGGTGCAACGACCGGATCTATCCTGGTAAGCACCAGTGGTTCTTATACTGTAACTGTGACCAATAATGGATGTGTCAGTACTTCATCACCGATTGCTGTTACCGTAAACCCCAACCCTAGTGCCGCGGTAACTGCCAGTGGTCCGCTTGCCTTCTGTGCAGGTAGTGTTGTTACGCTCTCTGCTCCTACCGGCAATAGCTACAGTTGGAGTAATGGAAGTACGTCACAAAGCATCACGGTCAACAACAGCGGTTCATACACTGTAACAGTAACGAATAGTTTTGGCTGTACCGCTACCTCTTCCTCCTCTGTCGTTGCAGTTAGTCCCAATCCGGTTGTCACACTTACAGCCGCTCCGTATCAGAATCTCTATCCTGGTCTTACTACCAGCCTCACCGCACAAGTAACCCCCGCGGGCAGTTACACCTATAGCTGGTTCAAAAACGGAACACAGATCTCCGGCGTTACCGGAAATACGATCCCCAATATTGGACTGAGCCAATTAGGACAATACAGCGTTCGGGTGCAGAACCAAACAGGACTTCCCTGTGCCAGCACGTCCAACCTTGTGAACATCGGAGATTCTGCCACAAATAGATTATTCATTTTGCCGAACCCAAGCAAGGGTCAATTTGAAGTTGCCTACTATGCAGCGGGTGCAGAACAATATACCCTGAGCATATTTGATTCCAGAGGGTCCTTGGCCTTCCGAAAAACTTATCCGATCGCTGGCGCCTATCAGCGCATGGCGGTGGATATACGACAACATGCCAGTGGTGTGTATCAGTTGATGCTGACCGATCGCGCCGGTAAACGATTGGCAAACGGGAAAGTCTTGATCCGATAATAAAAGAAAAGTACTGATCCTATAATAAAAAAGGCCCCGATCACTCGGGGCTTTTTTCTTAGGAAACTATTTCTCCTTCCAAATCGTAATCGTAGGCTTTGGTGATCTGCACATTTACGAAGGAACCGATGGGCAGTTTTTTATCCGTCTGAACAATCACTTCATTATCTACTTCCACCGAGTCGAATTCCGTTCGGCCCAGGTATCGACCCGATTCTTTTTTATCGATCAGGGTCTTGAATACTTTTCCGACCTTTTCCTGATTCAATTCATAGGAGATCTCTTGCTGCGTCTCCATCACTTGTTGAGCACGACGCTCCTTCTCTTCTGCCGGCACATCATCGACCAGATCATGAGCAGAAGTTCCTTCTTCATGCGAATAGGTGAATATCCCCACCCGATCGAAACGATGCTGTGTGAGAAATGATTCAAGAGAGGCCACATCTTCCTCCGTCTCGCCGGGGAAGCCGGCAATGAGTGTGGTACGAAGACAGATACCGGGCACTCGCTCGCGTATCGCATGGATCAATTCATCCATCTCCGCGCGCGTGATCTGCCGACGCATGGCCTTTAGCATCTGATCGGAAGCATGTTGCAGCGGCATGTCCAGGTAATTACAGATGTTCGGACGATTGCGCATCACATCTAGTATCTCCAGCGGAAATTTGGAAGGATAAGCATAATGCAAACGGATCCATTCCAGTCCCTCGATATCTGCTAGTCGGTTCAATAGGTCGGGCAGGCTGCGTTTTTTATAAATATCCAATCCGTAATACGTCAGCTCCTGTGCGATGAGCATGATCTCCTTCACCCCGTTTTTCACCAAGCGGGTTGCTTCCGCCACAAGCTGGTCGATTGGCTTGCTAATATGCTGACCACGCATCAGTGGGATCGCACAGAAAGCACAGGTTCGATTACAACCTTCCGATATTTTCATATAAGCGTAGTGACTGGGAGTCGACAACAAGCGCTCCCCGATCAATTCCTCCTTATAGTCAACTTCAAATTTTTTCAGGATCTGAGGTAATTCCAAGGTGCCAAAGTAGGCATCCACCTCCGGGATCTCCGCTTCCAGGTTATTCTTGTATCGCTCACTCAAACAACCGGTGACATAGACCTTATCGAGCTTACCTTTTTTCTTCAGTTCAACTTGCTCCAAAATGGTCTGAACGCTTTCTTCTTTCGCTTTGTCAATGAATCCACACGTGTTGACGACAACAATATTATGATCAAGCTTCTTATTCTCATGTACGACCTCGATGTCATTGGCAAGAAGTTGTCCGCTCAGTACTTCACTGTCGACCAGGTTTTTGCTGCAACCAAGTGTTATGATATTGACCTTATCCTTTTTTAATGTGCGGGCTTTCATGCAGGGGTTTTATCATCCAATGAAAAAAGACTATTGACAAATGCCTGCTTCTCGAATACCAGCAGGTCTTCCATCTTCTCTCCTACGCCAATGAATTTTACGGGAATATTGAATTCATGTGCCACCGCCATCACCACTCCTCCTTTGGCTGTTCCATCGAGCTTTGTGATCGCGAGGGCATTGACCGAAGTAGCGGACTGAAAATGACGGGCCTGTTCAACTGCATTTTGTCCGGTTGAACCATCCAACACCAGCAACACCTCATGTGGGGCATCCGGAATCACTTTTTGGATGACCCGCTTGATCTTTGTGAGTTCTTCCATCAGGTGGGCTTTGTTATGTAAGCGTCCGGCTGTATCGATCAGCACCACATCCGACCCTCTTGCAACGGCACTTTGAACCGTATCGAACGCAACAGCTGCCGGATCACTGCCGGTGGTTTGTTTGACGATGGGGACGCCGATGCGTTCACTCCAAATGGTGAGTTGATCGACGGCTGCAGCACGAAAGGTATCGGCGGCACCCAGCAGGACTTGTTTACCCGCTTGCTTGAAACGGTAAGCTAATTTGCCGATGGTGGTTGTTTTTCCCACGCCATTCACCCCCACTACCAGAATCACATGAGGTTTATTGGGTAAGGCGGAATCAAATCCATAATCATGAATGGGATCTGGCAATACGGCCGCCATTTCAGATTGAAGGATCTGACTGAGTTCTTCCGTATTGAGGTATTTATCCCGGCTGACTCTCTTTTCTATTTGAGATAGGATGGCATCGGTGGTGGCAATTCCCACATCGGAGGTGATCAGAGCTTCCTCCAGATTTTCGAGGAGTTCGTCATCGAGGCGAGACTTACCCGACCAAGCTCGACTCAACTTCTCCCAAAATCCCTGTTTGGTTTTTTGAAGCCCATTATCCAAGGCCTCTTTCTCTTTTTTTCCAAACCAGCGGTCGAAAAGTCCCATGATTGAAAAGGTATTAAAAAACAAGAGCCATTCGGTTGCGAATAGCTCTTGAAAATTCTAATGTCGAAACGACGATTATTTCTGCGCCAGGAAGTCTTTAACCTTATCCTTGTGCACCATTTGCTCTTTGAAGGTGTAAGCACCAGTCTTGGGACTGCGTACCGCCTTAATCACTTTGGTATAGTTCTTGGCTTCGGCCGCCAATTTGGGGTCCTTCTTGATCGCGGTTTTTGCTGCTTTTGCCATGTGTATGAGTTATAGAATGATTACTTGATCTCTTTGTGAACAGTTACTTTTTTCAGGATCGGGTTGAACTTCTTGAGTTCCATCCGCTCGGGGTTGTTCTTCTTGTTCTTAACGGTGATGTACCGGCTGGTACCGGGCTTTCCGCTGGTCTTGTGCTCGGTACATTCCAGGATGACCTGAACGCGATTGCCTTTCTTCGCCATGATGATTACTTTTTAAACGATTAGATTTTTTCGCCTTGGGCGCGGAGTTGTTTAACCACAGAGTACAATCCGTTTTTGTTGATGGTACGGATAGCATCGGTAGATAATTTGAGCGTAACCCACTTATCCTCTTCTGCCAAGAAGAACTTCTTGGTTTGGAGGTTGGGCAGGAAACGACGCTTGGTCTTGATATTTGAGTGAGAGACCTTATTTCCACCGATCGGGGTCTTTCCAGTAACCTGACATACACGTGCCATAACGAATCAATTTTGGGAGGGCAAAAGTAAGGGAAATCAGCGAATTAGACGAAGAAAGGAGATTTTTTCTCAGACTCGCCTCCGTAATTGCTCCCAACCGAGGAGTTGGCAATTGCCTGTTTTAAAATAACTTCGCACCCAATCAGGGGCCTGCCAGGTCCTATCACCTTAAAATTCAATCGATTTATGGCATACGATGTAGTCGTTCTGGGAAGTGGTCCCGGCGGATATGTGGCCGCCATCCGGGCTGCTCAATTAGGGTTCAAAACCGCTGTCATTGAAAAAGAAAGCCTGGGGGGCGTTTGCCTGAACTGGGGTTGTATCCCCACCAAGGCCCTTTTGAAAAGTGCCCAGGTGAACGAATACATCAAACACGCGCAGGATTTCGGTATCCAGGCATCCGGAACCCCACAGTTCGATGCGGTCATCAAACGCAGTCGGGGCGTAGCCGATAAAATGAGTAAAGGTGTTCAGTTCCTCATGAAGAAGAACAAGATCGACGTGATCATGGGCTTCGGCAAACTCATCGCAAAAGGCAAGATCGAAGTGAGCGCTGCTGATGGCAAGACCCAAGTGGTCGAAGCCAAGCATATCATCATTGCCACCGGGGGTAGAAGTCGTCAGCTTCCCACGATGCCAATCGATGGAAAGAAGATAATTGGTTACCGGGAAGCTATGGTACTGCCCAACAAACCGACCTCTATGATCATCGTCGGCAGCGGTGCCATCGGTGTGGAATTCGCTTACTTCTATAATAGTATGGGAACGAAAGTTACCATTGTAGAATTCATGCCCCGTATCGTTCCGGTGGAAGACGAGGACATCAGCAAGGAACTGGAAAAACAATACAAGAAGAGCGGCATCGAGATCATGACAAACAGTGAAGTGACCTCGGTTGACACCTCCGGCACCGGTGTGAAAGCCAAGGTCAAAACTGCAACCGGAGAGATCACACTGGAGGCGGACATCCTGCTGAGTGCCGCCGGAATGGTCGCCAACATCGAGGGAATCGGTCTCGAAGGGCTGGGTATCAAAACAGAAAAAGGAAAGATCCTGGTCGATAAATACGGTCAATCAAACATACCTGGCATTTATGCGATCGGTGATTGCACACCCGGCCAGGCCCTGGCTCACGTTGCCAGCAAGGAAGCCATAAACTGTGTGGAGTCAATCGGCTACAACGAACGTAAATACAACCATCAACCCGAACCGATCGATTACAACAACGTACCCGGATGTACCTATTGCATTCCTGAGATCGCTTCGGTCGGATACACGGAAAAGCAAGCCAAGGACGCAGGATATGAGATCAAAGTCGGTAAGTTCCCACTCAGTGCCAGTGGAAAAGCATCCGCTGCCGGACATACAGAAGGATTTGTAAAAGTGATCTTCGATGCGAAATACGGCGAATGGTTGGGCACGCACATGATCGGTTACAACGTGACCGAAATGATTGCTCAAACCGTTACCGCTCGTAAACTGGAAACCACCTACCACGAGGTGTTAAACTCGATCCACCCGCACCCCACCATCAGTGAAAGCGTGAAAGATGCGATCGAGGTAGCCTACGGAGAAGCGATCCATCTCTAATCAAGTAACTACTCCAAATAAAAAGGGGAAGCTTCGGCCTCCCCTTTTTTTATATTCTTTAATGAATGCAGAACAGAAAGAGCGTCCTTACTGCTTCAAGAATTTGGTCTTGTATACAACCCCGTCGGTGCGACGAGCTTCCAGCAAATAGTATCCCTTATCCAAACCTGTTAATTCGAATCGATGGATCACAGAAGTGATCGCCCCCTGCATGCGTACACGTCCTTGCAGGTCAATGATTCGGTAAGACTGCCCCACCCACCTACGATCGTATGATAGATCGACCTGTACATAGGAAGTAGCGGGATTGGGAAATAATTTCGGTTCCAGCCAGGTTGGGTCTTGCTCCGCCAGCGGCATCTCTGCGATCAGAGGCAATTTCAATCCAGGTGAATTCGATAAAGATCCACGAAGACCCCCGTTAGCCAACAAGTTGCGCATGCGTCGCTTTTGCCCCTCGGTGAACAAGGTCATACAAGCATCATTGGTAAAATCCATGTAGTTGTTGTACATATCACCCGTGGGATTGTTTCCACAAGTGATCCGAGGTGTAGAAGGGCATCCTGGTGTGTAACTCGCTTGTTTAGGCGTATCCGAAACACCGTCGTCACCACAATATTCATCCCCCCATAGGTGCTTTAAACCCAGCCAATGTCCTACCTCATGCACTAACGTTTTTTGTCCCGCGCCAATAGCACCCAGATCCAAAACGATACCATCTAGTTTGGGATCCGAACCGATTACACTGGTAAAGCCGGCAAACTTTTCCATCCGACAAACCCAGATATTCAAATAGCTTTTGGAGTCCCACCCATCAGCACCCATCTTCGATGTAGATTTCATGTCATCCCCCATTTTCCATGAGCTGATCGGCGTATAATACCGAACGATGCCCGAGGTGGATCTGCGACGGGGATCTGAGATAGCCAACCGGAATTCAATTTCACAATCGGCAGCATAGGGCTTAAAAACCGAACGGGTATTGACGGTGTCGGCATTTCGCATCCGAAAACAATCATTCAGCGTCTTCAACTGGGCCTGTACCTGCTGCTCCGAGATCTTTTCAGATGGGAGGTGATATAGATTATGAAAAACCACTGGTATGACCAGGGTGCCTTCTTGTGTTCGTTGCCATTGACCTGACTCCATCCCCTGTCGGATCATCTGCTCTACCTCCATCATCCGCTGTGTTAATTGCGGTTGTGATTGTTTAATGGATTGCTCATATTCCAGACCCGCACAACGAAGTTGTGCCTTCACCAAGGCTGGCATACAGAGGGCGGCAATAAATAATAAACGGAACGTTTTCATAGTTCCTAGTGGGTTGGGGTTGGTACGGATCGTGGCCTAGACCACGGTTAGACGAGTGTAAAGATAGGGTAAATACGTATGACTGCGGGTTTTCCCCTATCGTAATTATACGTTTTCTATATTTTTCGGATAATGCTGTACTTTTAAGGAGATGAATATCAAGCAGTATAATTATCGCAATGCGCTCATAATCATTGCATTATTTTTTTGTGGTTGTGGGGAAACTCGAACGGGATCGGTCATTTCCACGCCACCAGCCCCCAAAACGCTGAGTTTTTCGATCCAAGCGACTTACCCCCATGATACGGCGGCCTACACCCAGGGGTTGGTCGTTTACAAGGGAGCCATGTATGAGGGTACTGGAAATTATGGTCGGTCTGAATTAAGAAAAGTAGACTTACCGAACGGAAAAACATTGCAACGGGCAACACTTGGAGAAAAATATTTCGGGGAAGGTATCACCATCCTACGCGATACCGTTTATCAACTGACCTGGCAGGAAAAGAAAGTATTTGTCTATTCACTTCCCGGTTTTAAAAAGATCAAAGAATTTGATGTAACGTTCGATGGATGGGGATTGACCCATGACGGAACGAATCTGATCGTCAGTAATGGCAGCGGCGAATTATTTTTTTATCGCCCACAAGATTTTACACTGATCCGGTCACAGGCGGTCGTTGAGGCTGGTACGCCCAGTTTCAACCTGAATGAGCTGGAATACATCGACGGATTTATTTATGCGAATCAATACACCTATCCCTACGTCCTAAAGATCGATCCGAATACCGGTGAGGTGGTTGCCAAGATCGACCTAACAGACATCTGGAATCGAAACCGTAGAGCCTATCCAAAGGCCGATGTGCCAAACGGCATCGCATACGACCCGGATTCCAAGAAGATCTTCATTACAGGAAAATGGTGGCCGGAATTGTACGAGATTCAACTGAGCAATTAAATCGGCTTCAATTCATACAGCAAAGAACTACCTCGTTCGCTGTTCATCAATGCCCTTGCATTCGAACGGATTCCTACCCAAGCGGAAGAGAGCCAACGACTGCTGCCGGTTTTATGTTGGTGACTCAGTAATGCGATATAGAATGCATCATACCAAAGCGGACGGATCGAACGGCAGGTAAATCCATGCTTTGCAGCCAGATGCCGAATGGAATCAGGCGAGAAATGATATAGATGTCTTGGCACATCATAGGCCGCCCACCACTTCCCGAAATAATCGGCATCAAAAGATGTATAATTAGGTAAGGCGATCAATAATCGCCCACCCGGTTTCAGCAAGCGATGTAACTGATTCATATAACCATTCAGATCGTGCACATGCTCCAATACATGCCAAAGGGTGATGGCATCGAATGAGCCGACCGGTAACTGAAACAGTCGATCGATATCCAACAAGGCGACAGCAAAATCAGTTTGAGCAACTTGCCGGGCTATGGGATCGGGTTCCAATCCGTCTGCTTGCCAGCCGGCCTTACGCAGTTCATGCACGAAGGCACCTGTTCCGCTCCCAACATCCAGTACGCGACCGCTCGACAGGCCCGTGCTTCGCTCTACCCATTTGACCTTCTGACGCAACGTACGTTTCCGTACTGCCTGATAGATCCGATTGATCAATCCCTGGCTGGTATTACTATGAGAAATATATTCCGCAGACTGATAATACATGGAGGAGCTGGCCTGATCGGGGGCACTTTCCGTCAAACGACAACCGCATTGCGCACAAGCCAGCAATGAAAATGAATCACGGCTGACCAGCTGATCGACAACATCAAAAACAGGCGTCAATTCAGCAGCACCGCAAACTGGACAATTGGTATAATGGATACGAACAGACATGAAATTAAATATTGGATCAACGAACCTCTCGATACAACAATGATTCAGATTTTGAGTCGAGTACAGTTGCCGGTACACGTGAACGGCTTTCCTCTGCCCGCGCACCTTGGCTAGCACCCTGCCAGATCATCCAAGCGATCGAGAAAACAGAAAGAACAATCAACAACTTAGCCGCCAGATCATATTGCACGTTGAGACGTATACGTAGCTCAGGTAAGGCTGACACCTGTACGGATACGGCTGCCAACGCATCGGATTGATTCCATTTCCACTTATCCTGATCACGCTCAAATGCACCCAAAGCCCATAAAGGCACCGTTGGCTGATCCAATTTGAATGAACGGATCCATTGACTGTAGAGCGCTTCCACCGGTTGAGCCGACTGCCCGGAAAAATTACGAAGCCTGTTGAAAAAATCGGTCGGTATTTTAATTTGAGCGTCTTCTACAAACGTAAGCACCCAACGAGGGGCACTCCAGGTAGATCTATCCTTAATTGACTCAGCTCCCTGCCTCTCCCATTGCAAAAGTCCTACCCCTTCGATCGGTAGAGATTGTCCGCATACCAGCCAGTCATGAATCAACTTCGACATCAGGGAATTGATTTATCAAGTGAAAATACAACTCCCCCGACAAAATGAAATCCGTATACTGGATATTGCGACCATCGGCTATAGGATTGATTCAGCAGATTATTGAATTGCAACCAGGCACTGATCTTCGGTGTGATAGGCATCTGGCCACCCAGATTGAGATCAAAAGCACCGTCCGTTCGGCTGGATGCTCCTGATTTTGTTAGATATAACGGAGCAAACCAAGAGTATAGGTCGGCCTGTACCCGTAGCTTATTTGCAAACCGATGCATGGCACTTAGCTTCCATTCCAAGGGAAGCAATCCCCAGGCTTTATCTGTTCCGCGGATCGAATGATATTGATTCCAACCCGCTTCCCCGCTGATCAACCATCTGTCAGCCTGACGATAACTGACCGCAGCCCGTGCATAAAGATTCTGTAACCGATCGGCATAGACCACCTGAAAAGATTTTCCATCCCCTGAAGCCGATGTATCGTTGACAAACAAGAATGTATTGGTTTGAGTAGCGTAACCTACTTTGACATCATACACCCAATGTGCACGACGTTGATATTGCCATTGCACGGAACGATCCACCACACCCTGATTGCGCCATTGGGCAGGCATCCACAACCAAGGATTCTGTGTATAGAGATCCCGATATCCGGTTCTGAGTAATTCACCCGACCAATTCAATCGAATGAACCAAGGCTTGGAAGCATGACTCCATCGAAGATTCAGATCCGGGTAGATGCGTACACCGGCGCTGTCCCAAGCGGGACGAATTCCGGCATGAACAGACCACCGTGGCTGCTCAAATTGAATAGCGGGATTGATGCTATATACCGATCGGTTGAGTGCAGAACCTTCGGATCTACTGATCCGACCCCAATGCGCCATGGCATCGACCTGCATCGACATCCGATCATTGAAATGATACCGAATGGGCACCCACAGGCGCGCTTGAACATCACGGTTATCAAATCGATCGCCAGTCAGTTTTCCTTCTAATACAGGCTCCACCATAAAGCCGACAGTCGATGGTTTTTTTCTCCTGTAAGCAACTCGTAATCCGAACTCATGAAAGACCTGCCGCAGGGAATCCGCCGGTGGTATGGCCCGGCTGGTATCGAATCCATATTTGTTATACCCCTCACGAATAAAATTGAGATCGGCAGACCATTCGCCCATCTCCCGATCCGGCAACTGCCAACGTAGTAACCCGCGAGAGATGGAGTGCTTTTGAAAGGGACGGGCGCCGGATGCAGATTGATGCCCTCCGTAGAAGCGAAGCGGATTTTTCTTCCCCCATTCCAAGGCAACGGAAGCATACGGATTACGAAGACTTCCGTACCCTAGCTTGACATATTGTGCAGGCCTGAAACCTGTATTCGAGTCCGGTAGAAAAGCAAGTGGTTTTAAAACACCGGGCTGATACGAAATGGATAATTCCTGGCTGGGTATCCGATAGCTCAGAGATTGTCGTATAGAGTCGGGAGCAGGTGGCTGAGCAGAAAATTGAAACTTCACCAGATCACGCAGGGTTGGCTTGAAGTTGGAAATAATATCTACACTTCCTGTTCCGGAAGTATCTCTTCGCTCGCGTTGAGAAGAGGCTTGTACTGGAAGTAGAAACCACGCCATGAAGAATACTATCAATTGAATCGATCGCATCATACCCCCGTTTTGGTTGATTTACGTTCCGCTTCCACTACTCGCTGTAATTTTTCTGTTGCTTCCGCTTGCAGCAAAGGATCTTCCGCATTGTCTATGACGCTTTGATAGGTGGCTTTCGCATTAAAAAAATCTTTTGTTTGGAAATAGACATCACCCGTCAAGATATAGGACTTGGTCGACCAGGGCTCATAGGAGCCGGATCGACGGATGGTTTCAGCCGCAGCCTTCTCCGCCTCCTGCCAATTCCCTTGCTGAAAATATACCCAAGCCATCAAGTAACGTGCCTCTGCAGCCAGTGCGCCTTTGTTATGCGGAAGCACCAAACGCAATGTTTCCAACGCTTCCCCCCATTGTTTTAATTCGATCGATTGCTGAGCGATCAGCATATAACTGATGGCCTTGTCGTCTGATGAGGCATCTTTTTCAGCCAATAATGAACGGGCCTGTTTCGCTCCGATCACCCAATCTTTTAACTGCTGATAAGAGCGTACTGACCCTCGAAGCGCTTCGAGTCGCCACTCCTGGTTTCTGGTTACGCCCAACAAACCCAGATAGAACCGCAACGCATCTTTTGCATTCTTCAATTCGAAATACGAAATACGGGCTGCTTGTCGGTACGACCACTCTTCATATTTGTTGGGCGAGCGTGCCAGCAATGAATCCAACTGGATCAACGCGGATGCCCAATCCTTCTTCTTTATAAAAAGCTCAGCGACTTGATAAAAAGCTTGGATCCGATAGCGCCCATGGGGATATTCACTCAGATATGATTTTAGGGCATTCAGCGCATTGCCTTCGGCACCCGTTTCATACATGGCCGCGGCTGCCATATAAGTGAGAGAATCAGCAACGGGATATTCCAGCGGCTTTCCGATACTTTGCATGTACCCCACAAAATCGGCAGGCTTCCCCATCTCCACAAACACTTGCCGGATATTTTCCAAGGCATCATCGGCATCCTCTCCATTGGGAAAACGACGGACCACCTCTTTCAACCGTTTCAATGACTCCTCGTATTCATCCAGGTTGTAAAGACAGGAACCCTGTAACAGCAGGGCTCTGGATATCCAACTATCCTGACTGGCATGAACAATGACCCGATCCAAGGCCGGGATCGCTTCCCGAAATTTTCTATCGGCCACATACGCATTCGCCATTTCTAAGTAAGCATCCGGAAGCAACCCCGAACGTGGATATTTATCGGGGATCTGTTGCAGCAAACGGATCTTCTCAGCAACATTTTTTATTCCGGCGATCATAGCCAATTGAAACTGGGCATAATCTGCAGCGGGCCATTGCATGGTGATGGCACGCTCGTAATGCATTTTGGCTTTATTGAAATCGCGCCGCATATAAAAACAATCTCCGGCCCGGAGCCAGGCATCCTGCAACAGGGATGAGGGAATGCCAGGCATACTTTTTGTAATCATGAGGAACTGATCTCCAGCGGCGGAATAATTGGACAGCTTTAGATGTGCATATCCAAGATTATAGCGGGCATGGGTGGCGTTCACTTCAGTACCAATCGAAAGCGGGTCTGTCAGATAAGCATTCAGATGATTGATCGCATTGGCAGGATCGTTGCGACGATACGCGATCTCGCCCGACCAGAATTTGGCATATTGTTTCCACTGACCCGCCCATGGGTCTTGAATTACCTGATCCAGTAGGATTTGGGAGCGATCCAATAATTGGTCATTCAACAGCTCCATCGCTCGTCCATACCAAATCCGGGGGAACAACTTTTTCAATGAAGAAGATGGACGTTCGATCCGTTCCACCCACTGCAATGCCTGCCGAAAATTATTAGTAGCAGTAAGAACCATCACCATCAGTTCCTGTGCTTCCTCCCGTCGGGCATCTGCCGGATAATCTGCCAGAAACTGCTCTACACTGATCTGTGCCTCCTGTAAAAAAGACAACTCATAGGAAAGCTTGGCATATTGTAATAAAGAAATGGACCGTTGCTCCGCGTAGCTATTGTTGCGCGCACAGAATTGAAAAGCATTTCTGGCACGGCTGAGGTCTCCGGTTTTCAAATATGCATCCCCCAGTAAATACATGGCATGCTGACTAAGTGAATCTTGCCCACCGGCGAGCTCCTGAAACCCGGGAATGCTTGATTTATAATCGCCCGACTGATGATGACAATAGGAAAGTTCATAGACATCTTCCCGTCGAACTTTTTCAGATCGAGCAACATATTCCTTCAGCAAGGGAAGCGCTTTATCGAAGGCTCGTTTTTCAAAATAAGCATGCCCAAGCAACTGCTTTAAGGGCAGTTCGTAATACTGAGAGCCAGACTCCTGTAATTTTCGCTCCACATACTCGATCGCTTCTTTCTTTTTTCCTTGCAGGTAAAAAAGCTGTCCGATGTAATACGGAACGATACTCCGGTACTCGGGATGATCTTCCACTAACCGAAGGCTGGAAAGCGCCAAATCATATTGCTGATCCCTCAAGCAAATAAAACCGAAGTAGTAATTGGCCGCTGCATAATCCGGATGCTTGAGCTGTGATCGAACGCTATCAAAATTAGATCGGGCCGGAGCGAATCGCTGCGCAATAAAGTGTGCATAACCCATCATGAATTGGCGATGCGTGCGCTCTGCTGGCCGGAGGTTACGAGACTCCAAGTCTTCCAGCAAATGCAAGGCCTCCGGAAATCGCTGATTACGGAAAGAATGATTGGCCAGCTCGTATGACAACCCTTGCACGAACGCAGGGGGGTGCGGCCGACGTATGTATCTGCCAGCCTCCTCCAAAGCTGATGACTCATCCAACCGTACACCACAGATCAGTCTGTAATAATCCAATTCAGATTCGCTGACAGCCGACTGCGGGGCGTCAACTTTCAATTCATGTAATCGCAGAAAAATGGGATAGGCCAATGATTCTTTTCCCTCATAGTACCATTGCAGGGCCTGCTCCCAATCCCGACGGGGATCGACATCAAAAGCCGTACGCTGTGCAAGCATACTACTTGCCGGCAGAAAAAATAATAGAATGAAAAGCGTGATACGGTTCATACTTGGTAATAAACGTTAACGCCCGAATATCGATTTTTATTGGGAGTTATGACAAAGTTGATTGCGAACAGGTGTGGATAATCGGATGCGGAATGGATTTAACAAACTCTTCGAGACCTCCTTTTTACTATTTTCGGGTATAATCATACAACATGAGTCAATTTTTCAGCACCAAATACAAGCAGGGAGCACTCGACTTCTCCTTATTCCTTTTGCGGTTGGCGGGCGGCGGCTTGATGATCAAACATGGCTTTGACAAGCTGATCCACTTCAATGAAAGGGTCCGAACCTTCCCCGATCCGCTGCATGTAGGCTCAACCATCTCACTCTCCCTGGTGATCTTTGCTGAATTTTTCTGTGCCGTCTTGTTGGTATTCGGATTGCTAACACGCTTGGCGGCTATTCCCCTTGTCATTTGCTTCTCAATCATACTATTTATTATTCACCATGGTGAAGTTTGGGGAGATGGGGAATCGTCCGCTTTATTCTTAGCCGTTTATTTAGCCCTGCTTTTCACGGGTCCGGGTAAGTTCAGCCTCGATCGTCTGCTCGGAAAATAACCACATGTTCACACATGAAACATCCATCCGCGTCCGCTACGCGGAGACCGATCAAATGGGCGTCGTCTACCATGGCCATTATTTTCCGTATCTGGAATCCGGCCGAGTGGAAGCCATTCGCTCATTGGGCATGTCCTATGCCGAACTAGAGAAAATGGGCATCAGCATGCCTGTTGTGGAAGTACATTGCAAATATCTCCGGCCAGCCCGCTATGATGATCTGCTTCGTGTACGAACCTCTCTGCCCGAACTGAGAAGCGATCATCGAATCGAATTTCACCAAGAAATCTACCGGGGTGCCGATGAGCTGCTGATGAAAGCACAAGTGAAATTATATTTCTGGGATATGCTGCATCACCAAAAAACGACAATGCCCTCGGCTTTACTGGATCGGTTGAAATCCTTCTATCTTGACTGACTCGGAACAAATAACTCAGTCAGGCGGAGTTCCCAAATATCCGTCAACGCCCCCCATGAGAAGCTCCTCCATGGGAAAGACGACGATCAGCCTACTGCTCTATTTACTGGCCGGATATTGGCTGCTCGGTGACTGGAAGAGCTTATTGATGATCACCTTCATACTGGTATTTCACGAAGCCGGTCATTTCATCGCCATGCGAATAGTAGGTTACCGCGACCTGGGCGTCTTCTTTCTTCCCCTACTGGGCGCCTATGTATCCGGATCCAAACGCGTAGTAACACAGCGAGAATCTGCTTTTGTACTTCTTGCTGGGCCCCTCCCGGGGATGATCCTGGGTGCCTTGCTGTATATATTGCTGAAAAATGATATCATTCCGTCATATGATGCGTTTGACATTCCCCTCGAACGACTCATGTTATTCCTGATCATACTCAATGGCATCAACCTATTACCCGTTTACCCATTGGACGGCGGACAATTACTGAACCGTGTATTCTTGGAAGAGGATGGACTGATCAGTAAATTATTTGTGGTGGTCTCTGCCATTCTGCTCGGGTACCTGGCTGTATATTATGGCATATACCCTTTATTGCTTTTCCCCGCCGGACTATTATTCCGACTCTGGCGAAATGCCGGTGCCGCGCGGATCGAAAAAAGGATTGCAGCAACTAACATCGATACAGAGATCGATTATGAGGATCTGTCCGATCAAGACTATTGGCAGATCCGGCAGGTCCTTATCGAAGAAGATCCCGCTATCCGCCGGTTGGCGGGGAATCACTTCCATGACTATGCACCGGCCGAATCGCAGATTCAACAAGCCGTGGAAGGTCAATTACACCGGACGTTGATACAGGACTTATCCATCCCTGCCAAAGTGCTGATCCTGTTGATCTGGATCGGGAGCCTTGCTACACCCTTGTGGGTTTGGCAACGCTGACTGGAATGAATTACTTTTGCAGGCCAAGATATGTCCACACCCCTCCCAACCGCTTCCATCATTACCATTGGCGATGAATTGCTCATCGGACAAACGATCGATACCAACAGTGCATTCATTGCACAGGCCCTGAACCAGATTGGTATCTGGGTTAGACGTCGGGTGGCAGTGGGGGATCAATACAGCGATATTCAAGAAGCGCTTAACCAAGAATCGGTCGGTTCAGATCTGATTCTGATCACCGGCGGACTGGGCCCTACTTCCGACGACATCACAAAACCTTTACTCTGCGATTATTTCGGCGGAAAACTGATCCGAAACCAGTCTGTCTTGGAACACATTGAATACCTATTTACGCAAGTTTATCGAAGACCGGGTCCGCTGCTGGAACGTAATATCAAACAAGCCGATGTGCCCGATAATTGTGAAGTGTTATCCAATGCGATCGGTACGGCGCCTGGCATGTTATTTCGAAAAGATGGAAAAATTTTCATTTCGCTACCCGGCGTACCAGCTGAAATGAAAAAATTGATCACGGATGAAGTGATCCCGCGGATCATAAAGGAATGTTCAACCGCCTCGATCCAACATCGCACCTTGCTTACTGCCGGGGCCGGTGAATCTATACTCGCGGAAGCGCTGACCAACTTTGAATCTGCGCTACCCAAGAATCTTAAGCTGGCCTACCTGCCTAAATTCGGCATGGTCAAGCTGCGGCTTACCTATATTGGCGAATCAGAACAAACAGGTAAAGCGTTATTGGATGAACAGTTCCCAATCCTGTCTGAAACAGTACAGCAATGGCGGATCGCCGAGGAGGATATCGGACTGGAAGTACTCATCGGCAAATGGCTAAAAGAGCAGAATAAAACTATGGGCACCGCCGAAAGTTGTACCGGTGGTAGCATTGCCCAACTGATGACATCCGTCCCGGGATCATCAGCCTATTTCATTGGAAGTGTTGTGAGCTACGCCAACCGCATCAAAGTGGAGATGCTGGGTGTACAAGAAGAGACCTTACAAACCGTAGGGGCTGTCAGCGAAAAAGCGGTGAGAGAGATGATCGAGGGCGGATTGAAAAGAATGGGCACCGATTACATGGTTTCAGTAAGCGGAATCCTGGGCCCGGGGGGCGCCACCCCCGAAAAACCGGTTGGTACCGTCTGGATCGCCGCCGGAACAAAAGAAAAGATCATCACCCGTCAACTGAATCTTCGATTCGATCGAACCCGTAATACCATCATCACGACCCACCAATGCCTACTGCTTTTGTGGGAACTTCTTCAGACGAACGAAGGTTAGCAAAGCGATTGAATTCCCTACCTTTACCGCGACAAAAAATCACTATGGCTCTGGTCGATCTCATCATGCCCAAATTGGGTGAAAGTATCATGGAAGCCACTATTTTAAAGTGGCACAAACAACCCGGCGATTCCGTTTCGCTGGATGAAACTGTTTTGGAGATCGCTACCGACAAAGTAGATAGTGAAGTACCCAGCACCTCAGCTGGCGTGATCGAGGAAATACTCTGGAAAGTAAATGATGTCGTACCCATCGGGTCGGTGATCGCCCGTATTCGTACCGGTGCAGCTGAAACCGTCACTAGTACCCCACCCGCACCACCCGTACAGCAAGCCGTTGTTGTGGATTCAAAGCCGACTCCGGCTCCCCAAACCCGACAAGTAGTTGCTCAACAGGCACAAACCAACCGGTTTTACTCTCCGTTGGTATTGAATATCGCCGCCAGTGAAGGCGTATCCATGTCAGAATTGGAATCAGTACCCGGAACCGGAAACGAGGGAAGGGTAACCAAAAAAGATATTCTTCAGTATGTGGCACAACGTCAGCTTCGTCCCGCTGCTGAACTAAATACGAATAATTTACCGGCCCCTGTTGAAATGCGTGTTCCCATTTCACAGATCGCACCAGACCTAAGTCCGGCGCCGACAGTAAACGGTAATACCGAGGTAATGGAAATGGATCGGATGCGGAAGCTGATCGCAGACCACATGGTGCGCAGTAAACAAACCAGTCCGCACGTAACCAGCTTCACGGAAGCAGATGTTACGAATCTGGTGATGTGGAGAGAGAAATGCAAAAAAGAGTTTGAAAAAAGAGAGCGCACGAAGATCACCTTCACCCCGCTCTTTATCGAAGCCATCGTTCGTTGCATCAAGAAATTCCCTCTGATCAACAGTTCGCTGGATGGATATAATATCCACATCAAGAAGGATATCAACATCGGTATGGCCACGGCCCTCCCTTCTGGTAACCTGATCGTGCCAGTGATCAAAAATGCTGATCAATTGAATCTGGTCGGGTTGACCAAACAAGTCAATCAACTTGCCGATGCGGCCCGAAACGGAAAGCTGAAAGCCGACGATACACAGGGTGGAACATTCACCTTAACCAACGTTGGCACTTTTGGCAGTTTAATGGGCACCCCGATCATCAACCAACCTCAGGTAGCCATCCTGGCAGTAGGAGCGATCAAAAAACGTCCGGTTGTGGTAGAAACGCCTGCAGGTGATAGCATCGCGATCCGCCACATGATGTATCTGAGCATGAGCTACGATCACCGCATCGTAGACGGAAGCCTAGGTGCCACATTCCTGACAGCAGTAGCTAAAGAGCTGGAGAACTTCGATCCGGAGCGCGACTTTTAATTAGGCTTTCACGCTTAATCAACCAACTCCAGTCCCCATTCCTTGCCCTTCTTGATGGCAGGTACTCCTTCCGTCAACCAACGCGCAGGCTTTTCACCTTTCAAAAGCCAGTCGAAAAACTGCTGCTCTCGAATGGAGATATCTTTTTGATTCTTGCGCTCTCGAAGATTATGTGCTTCGCCGTTATAATTCAGTAGCCAGGCAGACTTGTTCAATCGACGCATGGCGGTGAAGAGTTCAATACCCTGATACCAAGGAACAGCACCATCGGCATCATTGGCCATGATCACCATGGGTGTGAAGATCTTCGGCACATGAAAAAGTGGAGAGTTCTTGATATACAGATCCGGACGCTCCCATAGCGTTGCACCGATCCGGCTTTGCGACTTTTCATATTGGAACTGCCGATTCAATCCACTCTCCCATCGAATCCCTCCGTAAGCACTTGTCATATTGGCTACCGGCGCTCCCGACCAGGCCGCTTTGAATAGGTTCGTCATAGTAACCAATTGTGCTACCTGAATGCCACCCCAACTTTGTCCTTGAATGCCCATATTCTTTCCATCGATCCAAGGTTTTGCTGCCAGTGATTTGGCAGCACTTACAATGTAATTATAGGCGCTTTGCGCAGGCTGACCGATCGTATAATGTATGTCAGGGGAACAAACCACATAGCCGCGACTCACGAAAAAGGAGATATTTAATCGACTGCCTGTAGGAGTTGGCGGAATGTATTGGTTCAGTGCATCCGTGTGCGTTTCGTAGAAGTAAAGGATCAGCGGATATTTTTTATTCGGATCGAAATTCTCCGGTTTATATACTACCCCGGTGGCCGGTTTTCCATCAAAGGCAGTCCACTTGTACAACTCCGCTGTTCCCCAAACATATTCCTCTTGCTGAGGATTCAGGCTCGACAGTTTAGTACGAGGCGCCATTGAACGATCCGACAAACTTGTGTATAGGTCTGGTGATTGCCTATAACTCTCGAGGGTATAGATCCATCGTTCCGACTGCCTGGATTTTTGAATAGCACCGAGCAGGTTGGGTAAAAATGAAGTGATCGGAACCATTCCCAGCGCGGTACCGTTCCAGCTTGCTGCGATGAGTTGTTCTTCCTTATCGCGCTCCCGAAATGCCCGAAGGCCGAGTGAACGTCCCACCGAAATCGCTCGATCATCTTGTTGTAAGCGAATGAAACGGTATCGAATTTTATTTTCTCTCCCATCTTTAGAAAGACGGATTGGAGATGCCTTCGCTGAGGTGTCCAGTTTCCAAATGTCGTACCGATCATACACGAGGCAGGAAGAGCCATCAGCCAACCAGCCTGCAAAGCCATGTGGAGTTGGATCATCCGGCACATCATTGTCTTCATCCCAAAGCGGATGCTTCAGCCCCTTTGACAATTCACGCAAACGCATTCCATCCCAAAGTATATATTGACGTTTGCGCAGATCATACCACACCAATGCACTCCCATCGGGTGAAACATTCAAATTATTCAAAACAACAGCGGCATCGTGTGTGATCATTTTACGGGTACCTGTCTCCGCATGAATGGAATATATATCGCGATCGGAACGACCGGTCCATTGACTCACTAATCGATATCCGCTATCTGCCAGTCCGTAGAAATATTCACCATCCCCCTCTCGGCTCAACAGCACCTGAGGCATAGCTGGTGTCGCCAACTGTATCAGCTTTTTCTGTTCAAGATCGAAAAAGGCTAGATAGTTCCGCTGCAGGTCCCGGCTTAAATTGTAGAGCTGTTGGGTTTGCAAATAATCATCCTGGTAATGCCATATGTCAAGTTTCACCAGATCCATCTCTACTCGAGTGGTATCCTTTGCCGGTTGAATGGACGCAGTACCCAGGAACAATCGCTTTCCGGAAGCACTAAATGAAAGGCTTGCGTGTTCACTTGGTGAATAACCAAGGGGCATCCCAGCAGTATGACGATCCACTAAAATCTTCGCCGAATCCATTCCTGTCTGAAAATGCCAAAGGCGATAATACTTTTGCAGCTCCTTTGGACGGGCATCCCGCTCCGCAAGAAATACCAGATCGGAACCATTCTCACTGAAAGTGAACTGGCGAAAATCATTACCCCCTTTGCTTACTAGATACAAGGAGTCAGCGATCAGATCCAGACAATACACGCGATTCTGGCTGGTGGAATCTTGTGGATCCAAAGAACATTCAACAGCCAATCGATATCCTTTTTTACTGAATTGATACTCCAATACACGAGGAATCACTCGCTGCTTGCCCGTACGCAGATTCATGACCACTAGATCTGAACCGATCTCCCCACCTGCACTCCCAAGTGGATCATCCTCTGCATCTGTAAAAATATTTTCACCTTCCTCGTCCCGGTTTTTCTTTTTCTTCGGCGAAAGTGATAACGTCTCAATTTGTTTTTTAAGCGAATCGATGACGCGACCCAGACTGTCTACTCGCGTATCGGCGGGTGGCTGAATCTTTTTGGGTCGTGGTTGAGCGCTCCGCTCCTGATGCCAAGCCACCCACCCCCCCGTAGAGTCGGGGAAACGATAACTTTTTACAGCAGGGATCTTGCGTAAGGAGTCTGTGGTCAGATCAATCAGGAGAAAAGAATCTTTGGGCATATCCTCCGGCTTCTTTTTCTTGATCTTTGCTTCTCGGGTGTCCTGAAAGCGGGGTTTTATCCGAGCGAATAGATAAAGGTTGTTGGGTTCAAATTGAATGGTGTAGCCACGTGGAATCACTCTTTCGACAAACTTGTTACCAACGCTTTTTAGATAGAGATTTCCATCTCCTTCCTGAGGATCTACCGTGTATGCGATCCAATTACCATCAGCACTGACAGTTTTTTCGCCGACACGTTGCCAACCATCATATACGTTGTGATCAAGCGGTTTTTTTTGTGCGTTGCCGGGGCAGATAAACAGCAGTGAGCTAGCTGCAAAAAGGATAAAACGTTTCATGTGTAGCGCTTAAGTGTCTAAGTTCTTGATTTTTTAACTGCTTTTTCTTTAAAAGAGAGCCATGCGTGGGCGAGTAAAGCGATCATGATCAGGCCGGCTCCCAAATAAAAGCCAGCGTGCAGTCCTTTATCCTCACGAAACAGCCAAAAGGCGAGTAGTATCCCGTAGAGTGGCTCCAAGCCATAGCTGAGATTCACGGTAAACGCGGAGAGCTTTTTCAAAGCAGCCGCTGAGAGTTGAAAAGCCCAGACGGAACAGCCCCCGACCAGAAAGATGATCCACCCCCAGTCGGTCAGTGTGGGGCGATCGGTACCAATGGTAGACCAGGTGAGATATATCGGCAACAAGCCCGAAAGAAAAATAAATCCACCAGTTTGTTGCCAGGCCAGTAATGTGGTAGAAGAGACTTTTTTAAGGAAATGGCGATTCCAGATCGGAAACAAGGAAGCCAGTATGGCAGAAAGCATCCCTAAAAAAATACCTGTTCTGTATTCCCAGTCGAAATGAAAGATCAGATAGATGCCGAACAAGGTGATCAATCCTAAGAAGAGTTCAGTCCACCGAAATCGTGTACCCAATAATAACGGCTCGAACAGGGAGGTGAAAAATCCGATTGAGGCAAAACAAACAAGTGCGATGGAGACGTTCGCATATTTGATCGAGCCATAGAATGTTAACCAGTGTGAGGTTGCAACAACCCCAACCGACATGATTGCGAGGATCGTTTTCCATCCGATTTTAACGGTGTCTTTTCGAAAGGCGATCAATACCCAGAATGCCAAAGCAGTCAGTCCGACCCGGTACCAAACTAACCAAGCCTCATTGAGCGAGATCAGTCGACCCAGCACACCGGTAAAACCGGCAAGCAAAACAGCTAAATGCAGTTGTATGTAAGCTTTTTTCAAGCGCAGTATTGATCAGTCCCCGAAACAAGCATGCCACCTGAGTTTCAATACACCCCAGATCCCTTCCTCAATGATGCCCCGATGCATTTTGGAAACTCCTTGCGTACGATCCTGAAATTGGATCGGTACTTCCTTTATTCGAAAGCCTGCTCGCCAGGCCTTGAACTTCATTTCGATCTGAAATGCATATCCAACAAATCGGATCTTTTTCAGGTCTAATCCTTCCAATACTTTTCGGGAGTAGCACATAAATCCGGCGGTAGGGTCCTTCACGGGCATGCCGGTAATAAGTCGGGTGTAATAGGAGGCGCCTTTGGACAAAGCGATGCGATTGAATGGCCAATTGATCACTCCACCTCCTTCAACATACCGAGAACCGATTGCCAGGTCAGCCCCTTCTTTTTCGCAGGCGTGAAGCAAACGAGGAAGATCATCGGGATTGTGTGAAAAGTCGGCATCCATTTCAAAAATGTATGCATAGCCTTTATCCAGTCCCCACTGAAATCCCGCCAGGTAGGCAGTGCCCAATCCCAGTTTGCCGGCGCGCTCCATCAAATGCAATCGTCCGTTGTATTTTAATTGCAATTCTTTTACCAACAGTGCGGTTCCATCCGGCGATCCGTCGTCCACGATCAATACATGGAAAGGCTGTTCGATGGAAAAAACTTTGTCCAGCAAGGAAGCAATGTTTTCCCGCTCGTTGTAGGTTGGTACGATTACAAGCGCGTGGGCCAAGGTGATCAGGATTTCTTAAGGATTGTCCGTGTATAGATCTCGGTTAGTTTCTGTTTGGTGTGTTGCGGAAAGTCGCCTTTCATCATCCAATCATAATACTGCGGTTCGGTACGCAAAACATCTGCAACCGGCTTCCCTTTATACTTGCCGAAATTGAAAACCTCCACCCCATTCTCCCAAATGAAACGGCGGGCAAAGTCCACGATGGGTTCTTCACCGATCGTTTTGAGGATGGCATCCAGGTTGTTACCCAACTGAGGATATCGTTCTATTTGAGCCTGAAGGATCTCATAGGTGGCCTGTGCGTCCGCCTCGGCGCTGTGCGCGTCTACGAGGACCTTGTCGCAGTAGAATTTATAGGCAGCACTTAATGTTCTTGGTTCAAGCTTGTGAAATATGGTTTGTACGTCGAGTAGACGGCGGCCTTTCATATCAAATTCCACTTGTGCGCGCAGAAATTCTTCCATCAAGAGCGGTATATCGAAGCGGTTGGAGTTATACCCAGCCAGATCACATCCGTCCAGCATCTGCTTGAGCTCTTGTGCCAATTGCTTGAAAGTTGGGGCGTCTTTGACCATCTCGTCGGTGATCCCATGCACCTCGCTAGATGCCGGGGGGATGGCCATTTCGGGGTTGACGAGTTTACGCTTGACACTGCGTGTGCCATCCGTCAGGATCTTAACGATCGCGATCTCGATAATACGGTCATTCCCCAGGTTAATCCCTGTAGTTTCCAAATCAATGAATGCCAGGGGCTTGGTCAATTGCAACATGAATGAAACAGGTTTGGGTAAAGGTAAATGATTTTGAAGCTTTTGAGAGTCCGTTCGAATTCTCTCTATCTTTGCCATATGACACGTCTGATCGCAGCTGCCATCATCTTATTGACGGCCATCGTTTTTTTGAGTGCTTGTGCCGCGCCCAAATACGGGTGCCCTTCTAACCCCATGGGTAATAGCAAATACAGAGGATAATTTTATGTGGACAGATTTACGCGATGCGACCCAACTGGATCGATTGATCGCTGATTCGCATACAAACCCTCAGGTAATTTTCAAACACAGTACTCGTTGCTCCATCAGCCGGGTAGCCTTGAGCCGTTTCGATCGGACCAGCCCCACAAACGAAGGAGCTGTATTCCATTTACTTGATCTCCTGCAACACCGCCCACTTTCACAGTCCATTACGGAACGTTTCGGGATCACCCATGAATCACCACAACTGCTGGTGATCAAAAAAGGTATTTGTAGCTATCATGCGAATCACCTGGAGATCGAACCTGAGGAGGTTTTTGCCCAGGTCGTTTCGTGATCTCCGTATTCTTGTCAGAGTCCTTGTGAATTGATGAAATTGACCAGCGCCGCTGTATTCTTCAGGTTCAGTTTCTTCAGAATGTTATAACGGTGCACTTCAACCGTCTTCAGGGAAAGATCCAACTTTTGGGCGATCTCTTTGGAAAAGAGCCCTTCTTTGATCAGTTTCACTACATCCAGCTCTCTTTGGGAAAGTGCGTTGAGATCGGGACCACTATCAATGTTTTCATCCAGCTCCTGATGAGCCAGGATATTTTTTACTTCTTCGCAGATATATTTATTTCCTTTCTGCACTTCCACCAATGTGGCAAAGAGTTCTTCTTTGGATGAGTTTTTAGTTACATATCCCGAAGCGCCGCTTTGGATCATCCGGCGTGCATATGCCGGCATGGAGTGCATCGACATGCCGATCACTTTGATGGCGGGAACATATTTACGGATCAATTTTGTAGCCTCAAACCCATTGACCGGTGCCATGTTGATATCCATGAGCACCACCGAAGGTTGTTTTTCGCGACAGATCTCAAGGGCTTTTTCCACATCATCGGTCTCTCCAATCACTTCAAACCGAGGGTCGGAATTAAGCAAAAGAGCCCAGGTTTCGCGAATAAGCTTGTGGTCGTCGACCAATAAAATGGTGATTGTATCCATGGTATTAGGTCTAATGTACAAAAATTAGGCACCAATCCAATCTAAGGACAGATGTTCATACGGCCCCGCCCGACGGGCGGGGCCTGGCTGCCTGGCAGCAGCCTTGTGGAGGCGACCGGAATCGAACCGGTGTCCAAACAAAGTCAAAGAAAGCCTTCTACATGTTTATTTTGTTTTAGGGTGTCGGACGGACACTGGGAACAAACAACCGATATCCGTCTTAGCTGCATGGGACTTAGATCGCCGGCACAGCCTAAAGCGATCGCAACCTATTTTGTTTTTGAGTCGGCGGCGGGGCGTGGTAACAGATCGACCGGCCCGGCGGCCCTAATGACTAACTAATCACTGATTAGGCAGCCATGGCATACTGAGTATTGCCATTTGTGTTTCTCGTATTCACGTTAAACTGCGAATTACGCAACGCAGTACATGCTTATACTTTCAAAGAGCTATGCTGTCAAAACCTAACGCCCCCATCCTAGCCAATCATTCGCATTGGCGTAGATCATCAGTCCCAATAGTATGACCATCCCCGCCATCTGCGCATACTCCAAAAACTTATCGGAGGGTTTACGCCCGGTGATCATCTCATACAAAGTAAACAATACGTGGCCGCCATCCAATGCAGGAATGGGCAATATATTCATGAAAGCCAAGATCACGGAGAGCATGGCCGTCAGTTTCCAGAATGATTCCCAATCCCAAACCGGAGCGAAAATCGAGCCCATCGATTTGAAACCTCCTACGGCTTTGTATCCGCCGGTACCCGGTGTGAGGATGGTCTTCATCTGAACGACATAATCATTCAACTCGGTCAGGGTCATTTTAATACCAGCCGGCAACGCGCTCAGCCAGCTCTGCTTCGTCACTTCCAACTTGATCCATCCAAGGCTGTCGAGTTGACTCAATTTGTTGTAGGTGTAAAAGCCGATCTGTCCCTGTTCGTTCACCTGAACCGTAAAGCTGGTATCCACACCTCCGCGATTCACGGTCAGCAATACCGCTGAACTTTTTTTGGATTGAAGCTGATCGGCCAATTCATCGAAGAACTGCAACCGCACTGAATCCAATCCGACGATCTGGTCATTTTTTCTAAGTCCGGCTCGGTAGGCAGGAGACGTATCAGCTACCTCGTTCACCCAGGCCGGGATACGCGGTTCAATAAAGCCCTTGCGAGGCTGATTTTTATTTTCGACGAGCATTTCAACAAAATTCGGTGGCAGGCTCAACTCGAGGGGTTGCCCATTTCGCTCTACCTGCACCTTCTCGGCGGTGATCAATTTCTTTTTGAAGCGAGAAAGATCGTAAACCTCTTTGCCATCCACCCCGACGATACGATCTCCATTACGGAATCCGATCTTCCACAAGGTGCTGTCGCCCACATGCACACCATACTTCATGGAACTGGAAGGAACTTTTTTATCCCCCCATACGACCAGAATAACTGAATAGATGACAAAGGCCGTCAAGATGTTCATGATGACACCGCCCAACATCACGATCAGCCGTTGCCAGGCCGGCTTGCTTCTAAACTCCCAGGGCTGCGGAGGCTGCTTCATCGCTTCCTTATCCATGCTCTCATCGATCATCCCGGCGATCTTAACATAACCGCCTAAGGGTAACCATCCAATGCCATAAACTGTTTCGCCCACTTTTTTCTTCGCTATTGAGAACCATGGGTCGAAGAACAAGAAAAACTTTTCAACCCGGCACTTGAACCAACGAGCGGTGATGAAGTGACCGAATTCGTGGAGGATCACCAAGATAGACAGTGAGAGGATCAATTGACCGGCTTTGATGCCTACCTCTCCCCAAGATATTGCTATAGATGTCATGTCAGATGATAAAAAGACCCGCGACAAGCGGGTGATGTCATAATTGGATCAAATCAGCTGCAAAGCTACGCGCTTCCCCGTCGCTGTCAAAATACTGCTGCAGGGTAGGCTGTTCGATGAATGCGACATAGGCCATGGTTTTTTCGATCACATTGGTGATGTCCAAGAAATTGATCCGATTCCGTAGGAAAGCAAAGACAGCGATCTCATTCGCGGCATTTAGTACACAAGGCAGATTTCCACCCTTTTGCAGCGCCTCTATGGCCAATGCCAGGTTACGGAAAGTGCGCAGGTCCGGCTCCTCAAAACTGAGTGTACTCACTTTCTTGAAATCGTATCGCGGAAAATCATTAACAATTCGTTGTGGAAATGCCATTGCATATTGAATGGGCAGTTTCATATCTGGTAATCCCATCTGTGCTTTGATGCTCCCGTCCTGAAACTGTACCATACTATGGATGATGCTCTGCGGATGAACAACCACCTGAATCTGTTCGGGGCGAAGATTGAAAAGCCATTTGGCTTCGATCATTTCCAACCCTTTGTTCATGAGGGTAGCTGAATCAATGGAGATCTTGGCACCCATACTCCAATTGGGGTGCTGCAGGGCATGTTCTCTTTTTACATTGACGAGATAGTTCGGTTTTTTCCCGAGGAATGGTCCGCCGGAAGCAGTCAATATGATCTTTTCGATAGGGTTTCTGGTTTCACCGACCAGGCATTGAAAGATCGCGGAGTGCTCCGAATCGACCGGTAAAATGGGGACCCGTTTTTGGAAGGCTTTCTGCATCACGATGTCACCTGCCACGACCAGTGTTTCTTTATTGGCTAATCCGATCGCCTTCCCATTTTCAATGGCGCAGAGCGTAGGTCTCAATCCGGCGTAACCAACGATCGCAGCCAGCATCATATCATATCCATCATGCGAAGCTGCTTCTTCCAATGCCTTTTCACCAGCCAGTACCTGAATTGATTTTCCAGCCAGGGCGTCTTTTACTTTTTGATAACGATTTGCATCTCCAATAACGACCGTATGGGGATTGAATTCAATTGCCTGCTGAACCAACAACTCATCATTGTGCTGCGCAGTGAGGATCGAAGCCTCGAAACGGTCGGGATTGCATCGGATCACATCCAATGCCTGCGTTCCGATAGAGCCGGTAGACCCGAATAGGGCGATTCTTTTTTTGGGTGTGGCTTGTGTGTTCATGCTATTCGTTGATCGACCAGGGTTCCAATCCCTCTACTAGTTTTCGGTCATTACTCAGGCGCGGCACTTTATTTTGTCCGCCTAACTTCCCCACCGACCGCATATACTCGATAAATCCACCAGTTTGGACCACTCGTATGCGCAATGGAGATAGGATGTTCCCACCGATCAGATCATCGTAATATACATTTTTCTCGCGCATTCGATCGTCGAGATATTTGGTAAACGCTTCTCGATCAGCAGGCATTTCCCTGAACTCGATCCACCACTCATGATGTGATTGACCTTGTCCCTGACTCACAACCGGCGAAACTGTGAATTCAGTGATGCCCACCCCGAAAGCCGCTGCCGTGGCTTGCATCGCAGCTTCCACTTCCTCCCCGATCACATGTTCCCCAAAAGCAGAAATGTAATGCTTGATCCGTCCGGATACCACGATCCGATAAGGGTCTAATGATACAAAACGAACTGTGTCACCTATATTATATCCCCACAAACCCGCATTGCTATTAATTATGAGCGCATACTGCTCTCCTATACGAACGTCGGCCAACGAAAGACGCTGGGGATCTGTTTTTCCGATCTCCGCGAGGGGAACAAATTCAAAAAAGATTCCACTGTTTGTATTCAATAACAATCCCGGCTCGGTTTGTGTATCCTGAAAAGCAAAAAAACCCTCACTGGCTGGAAATAATTCGATCGTATCTACCGGCCGACCGATACTCTCCATCAAGCGCGAACGATACGGTTCAAAATTCACGCCCCCTTGAACCATCACCTGAAAATGGGGGAACAAGTCTCCGATTTTTTTACCGGTCCGCTTCGTGAGCGCATCGAAATACATCTGCATCCATGGCGGAATACCACTGATCAGCGACATGGGCTTATTCCACGTCTCCTCCACGATCCGTTCGAGCTTCTGCTCCCAGTCTTCGATACAATTCGTCGTGTAACTGGGCAATTGATTGGTACGTAAGTAGGCCGGTATATGGTGGTTTACAATTCCACTCAACCGGCCAGTCGGAATACCCCCTACCCGTTCCAGCTCCGGAGAACCGGAAAGAAAGATCATCTTTCCGTCGGCAAAAGCGGTTTGTCCCGTCTCGGCCATATAACACAATAGCGCATTGCGGGCCGTTTGGATATGATTGGGGATCGAATCCTTGGTAATAGGAATGTACTTCACCCCGCTGGTGGTGCCGGAAGTTTTGGCAAAATAAAGGGGCCGACCCTTCCAAAGAACATTCGATTCGCCGGCCTTTATACGTTCGATCCAGGGCCTGAAACCCTCATAATCCAAAATCGGCACAACCGATTTATACCCCTCATAATCAGACACTTGAGCTAGATTTAGCGACCGGCCGTACTCAGTTTTGGCACCTTGACGCAGGAGCTGAGACAAGATGGCTTGCTGATCCGACAAGGCTGTTCGCATCGAACGCTGAATACCCTTGTGTACATATTGGGCAAAGGGCCTGGCCAGGAAGGACTTGATTCGCATGGGATTATACGCTCCAAAGGTAAAGGGGGGCGGGCACAAGAATCCGGCCGAAATGACTGATTTTCTGTTGGCAGGTTCGGAATTTACGCCTACCTTTGCCGTCCTAATTTTTGCATTATGGTAGCAGTCATTAAAGTAGCCGGTCAGCAATTTAAAGTTGAAAAAGATCAAACCTTGTATGTACCCCAGCTTTCCGGGAATGCCGGTGAAGCGGTTGCATTGGAAGTATTGCTGGTAGATGCTGGCGGAAAACTTTCAGTAGGTAAAGGTGGTACCGTGAAAGCGGAGATCCTTGCTCATGTTAAAGGCGACACCGTGATCGCTTACAAACAAAAACGTCGTAAAGGATTCCACAAAAAGAAAGGACATCGTACTGCTTACACGCAGATCAAAGTCACTGATATCGCTTAATCATCATTGAAACAATTTCATTAAACTCTCTGCATCATGGCACATAAGAAAGGAGAAGGTAGCGTAAAGAACGGTCGCGATTCACAAAGCAAACGTCTCGGAGTAAAGATCTACGGCGGACAACCAGCGATCTCCGGTAATATTCTCGTCCGTCAGCGCGGTACGGTTTATCATCCCGGAAAAAATGTAGGTGTTGGCAAGGATTATACCTTGTTCGCCTTGACCGATGGTGTTGTTGAATTCAAAAAAGGACGCAACAACAGAACATTCGTATCGGTAGTTGGCGCTGAAGCTTAATACAGCCTTTTGAATTTTGTGGAAAAAAATTTGGGTGTAGTAAAATAATTATTATTTTTACTATCGTTAACCCATTTACCAACCATTAAATTCAAAAAAATGGCCACTAAAAAGAAAGCCGCTAAAAAAGCAGCTCCAAAGAAAAAAGTAGCTAAAAAAGCCACTAAAAAAGTAGCTAAGAAGAAAGTAGCTAAAAAAGCAGCTCCTAAGAAGAAAGCTGCTAAGAAGAAAGCCGCTAAGAAGAAGTAATCTTCCTACGCTTTCGAAAGTGAATAATTAGACCCCCCGCCCTGCGGGGGGTCTTGCTTTATGGCTCTTCCTCCTCCTAAATTTGCTGCATGACAAATGCCGAGATATCCGAGCAACTGGAACTGCTGGGAAAACTATTCGATATACATGGAGTGGAACCGGAACAAGCCAAGATCCTGGGGGCTGCGGCATTTACAGTCGATAAACTGGACCGTCCATTGGCTGCCGAGCCAAGCGAACGGATCGGAAAGATCCGAGGACTCTGGGGTAAAACCGCTGCGCGTATTCAGGAATTATTGGAATCGGGATCGTTGGCTGAATTAGCCTCATTGGTAAATGCCACCCCCGCTGGTGTATTAGAGATGTTACAGATCAAAGGACTCGGTCCAAAGAAAATTCAGCTCGTATGGAAAGAAATGGGCATCGAGTCGCCTGGTGAACTTTTATACGCTTGCCAGGAAAACCGACTCACCCTTTACAAAGGGTTTGGTGAAAAAACGCAAAAGAACATCCAGGAATCCATCGAGTATCATTTACAACATCAGGGCCATTTTCTGTGGGCGGATGTGGAGACCCTCTTCCCCCAGATCGAGTCATACCTAAAAAAGTGTTTCGGGGATGCTAGCGTTGCTGTAACCGGCAGCTACCGGAGACAGGATCCAACGATCCAGGAGTTGTCATTCGTTGTACAAGCCAACAGATCAAACGTTAAAGCTGCCTTTCAAACAGCACAACCGCCTGTAATCTTGCAGGAGTCAGATGAGCGCATCCTTTATCAACTTGGAAACGGACTTCGTCTGGAACTATTGGATGGCACTCAAGCAATCCCAAGGCGACTGTTCCTCAGTACAGCCACGCCATCTTTTTTGGATGCGCTTGAAACAGATCAGAAGGTCACAGAGGGAGCAACGGAAGCCTCCATCTTTGAGTCCATGCAGATACCTTATTTGCCGCCTGCCCTGCGATCCGATTCCGTTTGGATCGAACGCGTAAATAAAAAAGGGGTTCCTACGCTGATCGAACCGACTGATATCAGAGGCGTCATTCACAATCACAGCAACTGGAGTGACGGGTCTAATACCATAGAGGAAATGGCAACAGAAGCAAAGCGACTGAATTTCGAATACCTGGTGATCTCAGACCATTCCCGGGCTGCATTTTATGCAAAAGGACTCAGCATCGAACAGGTCGAAAAACAACACCTGGAGATCGATTTGATCAACCGCAAGATGAGCGCAGACCCGAATAACGGAACATTTCATGTATTTAAAAGTATCGAGTCAGATATCCTGTCTGACGGACAACTGGATTATCCGGACGACGTTCTTAAATCGTTCGATTTAGTCATCGCCTCGGTACACAGCCAGTTGAGCATGACAGAGGAAAAGGCGATGGCTCGACTCATCAAGGCCATCGAAAATCCATACACCACGATTCTCGGGCATCCAACGGGCCGATTACTGCTGAGCCGAAAAGAATATCCGATCGATCATAAAAAGATCATTGACGCTTGTATCGCGAATAACGTTGTGATCGAACTGAATGCCCATCCTCGCCGACTCGATATTGACTGGCAATGGATTCCGTACATACTCGACAAGGGCGGATGGATCTCCATCAACCCGGATGCACATGAACTCGCGGGATTCAATGATATCCGCTACGGCGTGCTCGTGGCTCAAAAAGGGGGACTGACCGCCGACAGGAATCTGAGCTCACTGAACCTGACCGATTTCAAATCATTCCTGCAGAACAGAACAACCTTCTTTAACTGACGAATCCCCTACCCAAAGAGGCCCGATACACAGTATCTTTACTATCATGTTATTCCGTATTGCCATTTATACAGCTCTCCTTTTTTTTAGCTGCAGTCCTGAGCCGGTATTGACCGAAGCTGAAGTGATGACTGTGATCGAACGATTCGATGCCGGTTGGCAAAATAAAAAACCCAACCTGGTCGATTCTGTTCTATCCCGCAATTACACCTATTTTACTCAGTCCGGTAACACCTTTGATCGCAACAGCCTGATCGCAACAGCCGGATCGAAAACCTATACGCTACAAACCATGCAGCGTGAAGAGGTTACCATCCATTTAGATGGCAATACAGCCGTTGTTAACACAATCTGGAGCGGACAAGGTTTCTACCACGGACAGGAATTCAACGACCGACAGCGATGCAGCATCACCATCGTAAAACATAAAAAACAAGTACGGATTCTGGCCGAACACTGCACCCCCATCAAATCAATGAATAAAGAATTATGAAAAGAATTACGTTAGCTGCCCTGA
>JBKCMR010000031.1:0-6142 GCA_046300055.1 Bacteroidota bacterium | reverse complement strand
ACCAGCAAGATCAACGCAGCCATATTCACAGCACCCAGTTCGAGCTCACGTTTATTAACTGCTTCAAACGTGTCGTTGCGCGCGTGGTGATAATCGAAATAGCGTTGAGAATCGGGTTGTAGTCCGGCTACAGGTGTTTGGAAGGTTCGGTTCAGCGGACCGATATCGGCGCCCCCACCCCCTTTTACAAATTCACTGCAACCGTAAGGTGCGATCAGCGAACGCCAACTGCTTACTTTCTCGAACTGTGCATCGCTCATCGTGAATCCGAAGGCACGGGGCGTGAACCCACCTGCATCAGACTCCAGTGCAAAAATGTGTTTCTCCCTCTTAGTTTTAGCTTCCTCGGCATATTTATTTCCACCGCGCAAGCCGTTCTCTTCATTGGCGAATAACACAAATCGAATGGTACGCTTGGGCTTATAGCCGATGGCCTTGAATGCGCGGAGGATCTCGATGGTTTGCACACAACCGGCTCCATCATCATGCGCGCCTTCGCAATTATCCCAGCTATCGAGGTGTCCGCCGACTGTAATGATCTCTTCCAGAAACTCAGTGCCTTTGAGTTCACCGATGATATTGTGCCCAATTACATCCGGGAGAAAATAACCATAGGTTTTTAGGGTGACGGTAGTTTTATTACCGGCAAGATATTGTGCCAACCAGTCCGCATCTTTGAGTCCGATCGCGACTGCCGGAATTTTTGCATAGGCCGTATCATATCGGGTAGAACCGGTATGGGGATGGTTGTCGGTGCTATGACTTAAGCTTCGCACGATAACACCGACGGCGCCATATTTAGCAGCGCGGGAGGGTCCTTGTGCCCGGTACTTATTCGCATCACTGTACGCTTCGAAGGTGCGCACCATTGTATTATTGAATGCATAATTATAAAATACGATCTTGCCCTTGACCTGATCTTTCTTGGCTTCCAGTTCATCAAAAGAATTAACCAACACTACATCAGCCGTAACACCCTCCTTACCGGCACCGATGCTGTTACCAAGTGCCACCACATCTAATGGACGTTTTCCTGTCTTCAGGATCACGGAGGCTTCATCGATTCCACCTCGCACCCAATGCGGAACCAGGCAGGATTGCTTCCAGACTTGATCTCCACCTGCCGATTTAAGCGCTTTGAATCCCCATTCTTCGGCCTGATACATTTGTTGTGACCCGGCCAGACGTCCTCCGATGGTTTTGGTCAGCACCCGCAGGTTCTCATAAGCCTGACTGTTCATCAGGATCTCATTGGCCAATGTTCGTATCTGGGCAGAATCCGTTTGGGCATTCGCTGAAATCAGGGAAAAGACTGTGAGTACAACAAGAAGGCGCTTCATATCTGTTTTTCCTTTAAAGATAAGAAACAGCCTAGCGGAAGGAAAAGGTTAACTTTATCCCCCTTTGAACGTTATCGGAACATGCGTATAGGAATTGTTTGTTATCCCACCTTCGGTGGATCCGGAGTGTTGGCTACCGAGCTAGGCAAGGCCCTGGCCCAGGAGGGGCATTCGGTGCACTTCATCACCTATCAGCAGCCAGTCCGGTTAACGGAATTCCTCCCCAACCTGTACTATCATGAGGTTCAGGTGCCTACTTACCCCTTATTCGACTTTCCGCCATACGAAACCGCCCTGGCCAGTACCATGGTGGACGTGATCCGCAATCACGAATTAGATCTCTTACACGTACACTATGCGATCCCGCATGCCTCAGCAGCTTATATGGCCAAGCAGATACTGCGGTCGGAGGGAAAAGACATCCCGGTGATTACCACTTTGCATGGAACCGATATCACACTAGTGGGTCGTGATAAGACCTATGAACCCGTTGTCACGTTCTCCATCAATCAGAGTGACGCCATCACGGCTGTCTCTGAAAATCTTCGACAGGAGACCTTGAATCATTTCAAGATTAAGAAACCGATCGAGGTGATTCACAACTTCGTGGATACGGCTCGATTTCGACGTAAGCCCATCGATGCGTTTCGTCAGGTATTGGCCCCCAAAGGAGAAAAAATCGTGGTGCATGCTTCCAATTTTCGGAAGATCAAACGCATTCCTGATGTAGTGCGCATCTTCGCTGCCCTCCGAGCTGAGGTGCCAGCTAAATTATTATTTGTTGGGGACGGACCTGAACGCAGTACAGCAGAGGAGCTGAGCCGTGAACTGGGTGTTTTCGATTGCGTTCGTTTTGTCGGCAAGCAGGATCAGATCGAAGATATTCTCTCGATCGCCGATCTGTTCTTACTGACTTCCGAGTATGAAAGTTTCGGATTGGCTGCGCTCGAGGCCATGGCTGCGGGTGTGCCTGTGATCAGTACCGATGCCGGTGGATTGGGAGAGATCAATATCGATGGAAAAACCGGATTCACTTGTGCAGTTGGTGATGTGGCCGGGATGAGTCGGCGCGCCATTGAACTATTAACAGATGAATCAATGTTGCAGCGATTTCGAGAAGCTGCCCGAGAGCAGGCAGCGGAATTCGATCTGAGTCGGATCTTACCTGTGTACGAAGCGCTCTATAATAAAGTGATCCAGTAGGCTTTTTCTACTTACCGACGAAGCCAGGGTTTCGGATCGATGTTCTTAGTTTCCATCATAAGGATCAGATCGACCTGTCCGCCATCTCCCTCTTCACTTCTTCCTGTCTTTCCGATCGATTGTCCCGTTTTAACAGCAGTTCCTTTACTAACTGATACACTGGTCAGATTACTGTAAGTAGTGAAATATTTACCATGACGGATGGTGACCGCCATGCCGTCGCCCAAATTAAAAACACCGATCACGTCTCCATCAAATACAGCTTTCACCGCCATGCCGGAATTAGGCGTTGAGATGGAGATGCCCGGGTTATCGAATGTGAGTAAGGTGTTCTCGATTTTATTGGGACCGAAATTTGATGTAACCACCCCATTATCTACCGGCCAGGGTAACCGTCCCCGATTGTTTTGAAAGCCGCTGTTCAATTCCACATCACGTGCCGTGAGATCGAGATAAGTTGGTTTCGAGGTGGGATTGGGATCAATGCGTCTGCTTCCGCCACCTCCGACTGTCCCCTTATCCTCCGGCCTGGGATCACCCGTTTTAGGTGCAGTAGCTTTTGCTTTTGCCCTGGCGGCTTCGATCTCTCTTTTTACGATCGCATTGATAGAGGAGAGTAATTCTTTATCCCGCTTCTTTTTAGCTGCAATTTGCTTTTGAAACTCACGCTCTTTGGATTTGAGCTGATTGACCACCGCATCTTTTTGTTTGCGCTCTTGTCCCAGTTCATCCACCTTTTTTGCCTGCACGGTCATCACCTGACTCTTCTCTTCTTTTCGAACCAGTTGCTCTTTTTGACGAGCAGCGATCAATCGCTGGTGATCTTCAATATTGGCTACTTGTTTCTCCCGATGTGCCCGGTAGGTACGGAGATAATCCATCCGTTTCAACGCATCGTTGAAATTGCTGGCGGAAAAAATAAAGTTGATGTAATCGTAATTGCTTCGATACCTATAGGCATAAACGACACTACGGGCATATTGAACCCGCAGGGTATCTAGCTGTTTGTTTAGGCGATAGATCTCCAATTCGCTGAGGTAGATATTATCCTCTATGTTTCGGATCTCTCGGTTGATCGAGTTCAGGTAGCGTTCCTGAAGTTGGATTTTTCGATTCAGCAGATTGAGCTGACTGAGCGTCTGTTTTTTTTGGGACTTAACCTGATCGTATTGTTGTTGGATCTCGTTGAGTTCTCGTTGGATCTCTTTTCGCTCAGCCTCCAGGGTTGCCTTCTCATTCACCGGTTGTGCTGTAGCAACAGTGGCCGAGAGTAAGAGCAGGGGAAGCAGAAGACGAAAAACCATGTAATGAGTTGTAAAATTGAATGAGGTATGAAGCAATTTGCGAAATTAAACGCGAAAACCTCACTCGATCTTATAGTTTTTAGGTACGACGAATGGGAAGCTTAACGTTTCATTAAAAGCATATTGCTTGTAGTTCAATTTTACGAGCAGGTTTTTCTTTTCTGATACCTGAACGGTACGGCGTCGAGAAAACCAAACCCCCTGCTTGTTCTCGTAATCGACGTAAGAGAGATAGCTGGAACGCGGGCGGTTGACATTGACGTCATCCAGTTTGTAGCTGTTGATCAGCTTATCCGACTCTCCGATGGTCAGCAGTTTACGGAAAAGTGCATTGCTTCCTTGCAGCGCGATTTGTCCGCCACTGCGTGAATAGTTGAAGAAAGCGGAATCGAGAAATACCGGATTGCCGACCAGCAGGTCTTGTAAGGAACGTAGATCCAGCGGAAGCGAGGTGATCTCTTGGAGATACGAGATCGGTCGGGTGAAATAGGTCTTATCCTGCTTGTTCATCACTTTAACCGAGTCGGGTGTGATACAGGCACGAACGCCCTCAATACCGAAGATGGCCGTTAGGGATAGCCAGATCAGGCTATCGCGTTGGATACGCACTTGAACGTTCACATTCAGGTTTTTGCCGTCTGACTCTTCATAATCAACATCGATCTTACCGGAAAAACTCTTGAATTCGATCCGGTTGGCCAATACGGAATCGTATTGACGTTGAATGAAACGGACTGAATCTGCCTGAGCCGCTTCCAGCGCCTGTTTAGCAATGGCAGCAGAATCGATGCGGGTATTGATGGCCGTCTGGATCTTACGGGTGCCTCGGCAGGCGGTCAAGCCTATCAAGACGATCGAGAGCAGCAAGGTGTATCGGTTAAGAAATTGGTTCATTTTTTTCCGGTATGTCCGAATCCGCCTTCGGATCGGGGGGTTTCATTAATTTGATCTACTGGGACCCACTCTATTTGCTCCACTTGTTGGATCACCATTTGTGCGATGCGGTCTCCGTCCTGTATGATGCTTGAATGGTCAGAAAGGTTGATTAAAAGAACCTTAATTTCTCCCCGATAGTCGGAATCGATCGTTCCGGGCGTATTCAGGCAGGTGATACCTTGCTTTAGCGCCAATCCGCTTCTGGGCCGGATCTGTGCCTCATAACCGAAGGGTAGTTCAATAAATATTCCTGTCGGGATCAGTTCTCGTTGCAAGGGTTGCAGGGTGATGGGGGCCGTAAGAAAGGCCCGTAAGTCCAGTCCGGACGAACCCTCCGTTGCATAGGCGGGTAAGGGATGAGGGGAACGATTTACGATCTTGACCGGAAGGACTGACATGGCGCAAAGATAACGGCCCGATACGGCCGATCACCCTTGCTTTTTCAACAGAGCTGTGGCTTGTGCCATGAGACCTTCTTCTCTTCCCGCGAAACCCATTTTTTCTGTGGTGGTCGCTTTGATCGAAATAGCAGACCGATCAATCTGCAGAACGCCGGATATGGCTTCACGCATGGCATCGAGGTGGGGACTGATCTTGGGTTTCTCCAGGCAAAGTGTGGAGTCGATGTTCACGACTTCATAGCCCTCTTTGACTATCAGTGAATGGGTGTGTGCCAACAATTTTTTACTGTCGATATCCTTGAAGGCCGGGTCGGTATTGGGGAAGTGAATGCCGATATCACCCAGTGCTAATGCCCCGAGTAAGGCATCGCAGATGGCATGCAGCAGTACATCTGCATCGCTATGTCCGAGTGCGCCTTTGTGATGGGGTATCTGAACGCCTCCGATCCAGAGAGCTCTACCCTCGATCAGTTGATGAAAATCGATGCCGGTGCCGATGCGATAACTCATAATGGGGCAAATATCCTGAAAAATAAAAGTCCCGCCGAAGCGGGACTTTTACCTTCTCTAATGAGTGATTATTTTTTGCTATCCAAATCGAAAGCCACAGAGAAACGCAGCGTGTTAGACAGCGGGTTACGCGTCACACCAGCACCTGTGGGGATCAGGTAAGCGAAGTTGAATTGGAATACATTGTAAACAACACCCAAGCCGGTTGTGAAGTAACGACGGTTACCCTTTGTTACGTTCTCGTAGAAATAACCGGCACGGAGGTTGAACTGGTTGTTATATGTATACTCAGCACCAACTGACCACTGGAACTCCTTCAGCTCTTCACCGAACCCACCCGGAGCATCAACAAATGATTTCAACCAGCTGCTAACAACTCCTCTACTACGATGTGTAGACAACTGTTCTGCTGTTGCGTTAGCACCTGGAGGAGTTGGAACCAACAGTT
>JBKCMR010000030.1:0-1028 GCA_046300055.1 Bacteroidota bacterium | reverse complement strand
CCTGGCCTCGGCATTGGGTATGTCGGCACACCCCGAGTATATAAAGTGGATGATCCTGATCCTGGCCCTTGACACCCTTTCAGCGTTGGCCTTTGCCAAGCTCCGCCTCGAAAATCGCCCGCGCCGCTATGCCTTTGCCCGCCTATCAGGCATTGTTGTGAACGTAGTCGTTGTCATGCTCTGCTTGGGCATTCTACCCCATTACGCTGGAGTAGATACGTTGAGCTGGATCAGACAGTTTCATCCCAACGAACAAACCGGAATCGTCTATTATCTGATCGGTAATGTGTTGGGAAGCACGGTGACATTGCTGGTCCTGTCGAATCAATTCAAAGGTGTAAGCCTCTCCATCGATCCGATCATCTGGAAAAAAGTGATGCGCTATAGTCTGCCGTTGATTTTGGTTGGCATGGGCGGCATCGCCAATGATATGATGAGCCGGCTGATCTATCAACATGTAGTTGACCTGCCGGCCGATCAAGCAAAACATGAGCTCGGTGTATTCGGAAACATCATCCGTCTATCGATCGCCATCACGATCGCCATACAAGCCTTCCGCATGGCAGCCGAACCGTTTTTCTTTCGGAAGAGCAGTGAATCCGACGCCCCAGCCACCTATGCTCGCATCATGCGGTACTTCGTACTAACCTGTTGCGTTTTGTTTCTATTGATCAGCTTGTACATCGATCTGGTCGGATGGTTCTTTGAGGCAATCGATCGTAGTGAATGGACCGAAGGAATTTATCTGGTTCCGCTGTTCGCCATGGGCAATATCTTTCTGGGAATCTATTACAACCTGAGCATCTGGTACAAACTCACCGACCGAAATGCATGGGGCGCCTGGATCACCGCCATTGGGGCTGCCATCACGATCGGACTAAACATCTGGCTGATCCCGGAATACCATTACCTCGGAGCGGCCCTGGCAACCGTGAGTTGCTATTTTATTATGATGCTATTGAGTTATGCGGGGGGACAAAAATTTTATCCTGTCCCCTACCAACATAAAAAAATTCTTTCCTATCTGA
>JBKCMR010000029.1:0-37706 GCA_046300055.1 Bacteroidota bacterium | reverse complement strand
GGTGAACTGATAGATGCCATTCACGGCACCGGTGAGTACTACGCCGTTTCGTTTCACCACGGTGCCAGCTTCTTTCACAGCAATCTTATATACGGAGGTCATGAAGACAGAAGCATTGATCGCCGTTGCAGAGTTTGCCGTTGAGAAAGGAGCGGTGAGGTATAACTTACCCCAGGTTTGAGTTGGAAAGCATTGCTGCATATCATTGTCTCTTCCTGACCCCGTTCCGCATGCAATCTCCCCTCGTGTCCGGCTACTTCCGGAAAAAACTGCGATGGGATAACAATTTCCTGTTCCATTATCGATGGATTTAATACGCGACCCTGTTAGTTGGGGGCCATTTCCAGAAGCATCGGATGGTGCAACGAATTGATATATCTCACCTTTATTGATTGTTTTAGTGAACGGCACGTTTGCTGGATTCCCGGTGAGCGTGGTAACGGAAGGAGTGATTTCAATCTTGGTATTATCCTCTTTCGCAACTACATAGCACCAAGAATAGCCGGGACCAGCCGCATCTACCTGATAGCTGTTGATGGAAGTATAGGAATAGCCCCAGGATTCGATCGGAAGTAACATGGTCGCACCCGACGAAAAACTACCAAAAATATGCGCATAAGCAACAATCGGCACATCACTAATAATATGAATAGATCGATTAAAAATATTTTCAGACCCGATTCCACCAAAACTTGGTGGATAGTCAAACAGCCGGCAATCTAATCCTACAACACTGGCCCCATAGTTGTTGGTCGGTGTATTTTGACCTTTCGGTAGAGGCCTGGAAGCAAGCACCGTTCCGGCCGGCACGGAGTAAACCGAATCCCATATTAGTGTTCTTCCTTTGACGATGACCCGAACGTTGGCTGTTTGTTCAGCGCTGAAGTACAACACCATGTCCTGCGCGTTGGTTTGGCCTAGCTCCATGAACTGATGATGTCCATAACCCACCCAGAATTCTTTCCCGCGGTTGGAAAGGTTGCCAGTTTGGGCATAAGATCGCCCGCTGGCGGCCAGCAGCAGACTGACCGCCAGTACGAGGATCCTCGCATGGCACCAATTCGAAAATCTCATCATATTTATTTCATCATCTCACCAGGTTCACGGAGCCTTTGCGTTGAACGCGTTCTCCGGTACGAAGCAAGATGTCACATACATAGATATAAACACCGGATGGCTGTGATTGCCCTTTGTGGCTACCATCCCAAGCCAGTGCCTGATTCGTTGATTCAAATATTCTTTCTCCCCATTGGTTGTATACCGTGAAACGCATACTGCGGATCACATTGCTGTATACCTGCAACACGTCGTTCAATCCGTCATTGTTCGGCGTGAAGCTGTTGGGAATATAGATCTGGTCTGTCACTGTCTGTCCAGTAACAGGCGCCGATACAGCCGGATTGCATCCTCCGTTTGCACGAACACGCAGGGTCACCGATGTACCCAATGGCAGACCTGTGATCGTATGGGTCAAGCCGAGAGAGCCAGAAGAAGGTGTGATCCAGGTAGCACCATTATCGATAGATACTTGATAAGAAACTGTGCCAGCAACCGCATTCCAACGCCATACAATGATGCTGGTGCCAACTGAATCCACGACGGCAATTGGCGCCACCAGATTCGGAAGAATATTGGCATAGGCTCGATCTCGGGAACTGCTTGGACAACCATTGATCACCGCTTCGGCCCACACAGAAGTCAGTACGGTCACGTTGTTCAATACAAACGTAGTTCCAGTTCCCAACAAGGTGCCTCCCGATGCAGCATCGTACCAATTGTATACCCCACCAGATATCGGATTCTGAATGGTGAACGTTGCATTTGCACCAATACAGATATAAAGCGTATCCTGGGTGATCGATACCGTCGGGCGTGGATTGACCGTTACAGGCTTGGTCGTATCACCAATACAACCATCCGCTGCAACTGCACGCAAACGAACATTATAGGTGCCAGGAGCGGCAAAGGTATATTGCGGGTTTTGCAAGATGGAGGTACCATTCGTCGGCGGATCATTGAAATTCCAGCTCCATGAACTCACAGCTACGCTATTACTTGGCGCAGACGTACCGTTGAACTGAAGCGGTGAGCCCAAACATCCATTACTGCTTATGGTAAAATCAGTGACGGGTGCAGGAAGTACACTGATGTTCAAGTTTATGTCTACAGAACCGTCGCAACCTTCTAAACTTGGATCATATACCTTGATGGGTATTGAATAGGTACCAGTTTGTGTAAACGTATACTGCTGTGGCAAGGTATAGATATAGAATTTACGTCCATTCACCACCACTGAATCGATCGGCACCGGATTGACCTGCGTCACGTTTGCATTCGGCGTAAGGTTTGAAATTTCACTCAGCTGCCAAACCAGTTGCGTCGGGCGCAACGAGATCTGCATGGTGAGACGGAACGGTGTGCCCTTACAAGTATAACTACTGCTAGAACCGGTATTGAAAATATTATTGAATGAGGGCAGGGCGCTGAGATTCTTAACCAATGTACCGGCATTGTAGCCGTAGCTTTCTACAGACCCCAATCCGTACGTGATAGCATTAAAAGCGCTGTCACACTGAACAATGTGTTGCGCAGCTGCATTTCCGAGATTATGTCTGACACAGCTATAACCTGCTAATCCGGGATGTGCGAATACATCGGTGAATGTATTGACTCCATCAATGGTCAACGAAGTCAATCCGGCTGTCGGCAATACAAGATTGATGTAATTAGCCGTGATTGCATCTTGATTGGTAGAATAGAACACTGCACGTTTAATACCCTGCTCAATGGGGCTGATGTAAATCAATTCTGGATCCCCATTGCCGGATGGTGCAGATAAGCCGGGACAGCTACCGCCACCAGAGGAAATCATATATTGAGCGACCATAACAGGCTTATCAGATTCGATGTAGGTAGCCGTACTGGCACCTGCTCCACCAGTAATACCAAATTCATAGTAATTACCCGGAACAACCAGCGTAGCCGGATTAATGATGGTGCCATTGCGACGTACAACCGTTGTCGGATCTTTAACCATCACACGCCATTTGTTGGAATTATACAGCGTATTGGAAGTGGAGTTGGCTGTGCCAAAGGTTAAGTACTTAGTACCCCATGCCTGTGTGGGGAACACTTGTTGGATGAAATTATCACCTGATGATCCACACAGAGAGGTTCGGCTACTACCTGAAAACACGGCGATCGGATAACATTTCCCGCTGGCATTTGGAATGGATTTGACTCGGCTACCCGACATATCCGTTCCTGCAGAACCGGTTGTAGTACCCATGACCTGGTAGACCTGCCCACGATTCATATAAACCTGGAAAGGGACGCCCGCTGGTCTTCCCCCCTTGGAGGTAACAGCCGGCGTAATTTCTACGAGTGTGCTATCACGATCTGCAATCACGGTAAACCAAGAAAAAGTATTGGACGCGTAGAATTGATCCGAATTCAACGTCGTGTATTCATATCCCCACGCACCAGTTGGCAGCAATAATCCGGCTCCGGAATTGGCTCCATCATATATATGGGCATACGCTACAATCGGAACATCGCTTTCAATGCTGATGCCTCGGTTGTACAAACCTTCATCCGGCAAACGTGAATCCACCAACCCATTTTCAGGAAGGATATCGCTGACACGCACCGTATTGGCGGGAATAGAATAATTGCGAACCCAATTAGTGCCATTTACTCTAACTGTAACATTAGCAGCCGCTTCCGCACTCAGATACAAGACCATTTCCTGGGAGTTCGACATATCAAATCCCTGGTGATGGCCATATCCCACCCAGAATCGACGACCACGGTTCGAGGTATCGAGCGTATTGGATGGCGGAGCAGCGGGTGAAGGCGCTTGTCCGTCTGTCATACCGGTAAACTTACCCAAATAGCTTAGGTTAGATTCGGTGATCACATTCATGAGATCATCAACCGCACTGTTGGAAGAAACAAACCAAGTACCTGCCGGAACCGTACGTCCCATTTTCACCGTGTTCTCTCTTGGAATGTTGCGCATCCAAGGGTCGATGTAATATTGTTGGTTTGTAAATCCGGTAGGCGTACTGCCGGTTGTTGAAACATCTGTATAATAATACATGGAAGCCTGACCCGCTGCCAGTCCGGGAGGAATGACACCAGAGTAACGACGTATATCCACAGAAGAAGGAACAGTAGCGCCCCAAGTGATCTTCTGTACGGTATCGGTACCGAACATATAATATTGGGTGATGCCAGGTGCCGGTGCTGCCGGCGTAGCAGGCAGTGCCGGTGGTGTTACCGTCGGCAAGAATTCATAGGCGCCTAGGTCAGGAACACCGGCGGCCAATGTAGTCGGACGCGCTGCGCCATTTATATCAACATTATTATCGGCGATCTGCTCCCCACGACCGTGCATAGCCCACACATCAGGGTTTGATGGATCTGGTTGCAATTCATCACCCGCTACAAAAGCAGGTGTATATGAAATGGAATTATAATCCCAGTTCTGCGCATTGCGCCAATCCTGCAACGTCGGATACCCGGTCGTTCCAAAATTGACCAAGGTGGCACCATTCGTTTTGAACATATTATAATCCGAATAGATAGCCGATACATTCACGTAGTATGCTGCTCGACCCGCTCCCGAATTATAGAAGATGTTGTTACGAATATCGGTTACGCCGGCTGTGGTGGTACTGTGACTGAAATAAGCCGCCACGTTTGTAGTGCCAGTTCCGGTTCCAGTAGATACAACCGTATTGTTATAATACTTCACTCCACCATTTCCACCGGTTCCATAAAGTCCGTATGAAGTAGAGCCAGTAGATCCGACATTGATCACGTTGTTACGGGTGAAATTCCCCTGCATAGTTGTCAGATAGATACCATATACGGTAGCGGTCTGCGTGTTTTTCAAGATCACCTTGTTATTGGAAACACTACCGGTATTTTGAACCGCTCCACATCCGGTACCATAGATGCCATAAGATGTTTGAGTGGTGGCGCCACCGATCACCTTGTTGCCATTGATCTGGTAGGCAGAATCCAGATTGTTTGCATATACCCCGTATCCGATCGCCGAGCGGGTATCGAGTAACGTCACTTCATTTTTGCTGACAGAGGTAAAGTTGCTGTTGCCTACATACACCCCGTTGTTATTGAAGCCGAGCACAAAATTGCTATCGATGACGTTGTTCGAAGTAACCAGGGTAGTAGAAGTACCCGTATAGTAAATACCCTGCGTACCACCGATCACTGTATTTCCTTTGATCGTGTTGTTAGTACCCACCAGGCTACCGAAAATTCCGGCAACAGTAGTACCGGTTCCGGTTCCCACCGGTGCAATAACTCGACAATTCAATAAACTGTCATAGGAGGCAATGCCGGCGAATTCAACCGCTCGCCCATTCGTCGCATTGATAGCGGTAATGGTAATACCCCGGAAAGTGATATACTGTGCACTGTCAAGTTCAAGTGTATAATTACTTGTAGCCAGCGTAGCATCATACGTAAGATTCACAGAAGTGGCATCGCCGTTCGCACTTTGGAAGGTAACACGACTTGTAGGGGATGCGCCCGTGATACGACGAATACGAACTTGCTCCGTATAGGTACCGGGTGCAACATTGAATGTAACCGAACCACCTATACCACAATCCATCACCGCAACGGCTTCCACAAAGGAGTTAAAGTTCACACCAGTTGGATAGTTGGTCGGCTGTGTATTATTGATCGTATACACGCCCGGAGGGAATGGCGGATTCATGGTCACCTCCACGGGTGTCGACGTGGCCGACTGTCCGCTACAAGTCATCACACACTGATACCAGAAGCTACCGCTGGCGAGAATAGTTGTATCCGCAAACAAACGTGTTCCGCCCAAATTGGTCCATGGACCGGTTGCAGAGGTTCCAACCTGCCACTGGAACGTCTGACCCGCACCGGCAGAATTGCCGCTCAGATCCAATAGGATCGGAGTACCGATACACATGCCCACATTGGGTGTGGCCGTAGCAGCACCACTGGCCGGTGGTGCAATACAATCCGGTACGGCAAACTCCCAAGCACCGATATCCGGGGTGGTGGCACTGCGAGCAGCATTCACGATATCCGATGTGATCCCCACGGGTGCAGCCTTATTATCGAGCGTAACACTACGAGGTTTTAGATCGCCGGTTGCCGGGTTTGTATAGAATGGATTGATGGTGACGGAGTTGGCATCCTGCGTGGAAGCCGCCTGCCAAGCAGCCAGTGTAGTACGATTGGCGCCATTGAATCCTACATGGGATTGGGGTGCCGTCAAATAGAAGTTATTGTTGTTGGAAGTGAACGTGGTCGTAGTCGTTGCGAAGTACAGACCGACTTTAGTTCCCTGTCCACCACGAGCGATGGAGATCAAGTTATTCTTGAATTCCAATCCGGCCGCAGCTGTGATCTGATAGAATGCATAGGCAAGACTCGTAGTAGATGCCGCTGCATCATCAAAGCTGATGGTATTATGATAACACCAGGCATTATCAGAGCTGCTGTTATACACACCATAAATAGCACCGGCGGAGCGGATGTCGTAGATAGCATTGTTGCTGATCACATTCTCCAAGCCGCTAAGCGCATCAGTACCCGTTAAATAAATACCGTAGAAGGCCGACGTGCTACCCGGATCCCCACCGAATGGATTGAAGATCCGATTCTTGTTGATACTGACTTTCGTATTCAGTCCGGTCATATAACAACCATAGAATGTGGTTGGCGTGGCGAGGTTAGGACGCGTGATGCGGTTGGATTCGATCAGCGTATTGAAATTACCCAAGTGGTATGTACCATATAGATTGAAGTCGCGGATCGTATTATCGATGATCTTGTTATTGCCAACCGCATTGGTGGTACTACCCACCATGGTGATGCCATAGTATCCACCGATGATCGTATTCTTCTCAATGATGTTTCCATCACTTTCGTTCAGACCGGAAGTAGTAGGTGTATCCCCCGCACTGTTGACGATGCCCGCGTAGTTGGTTGAAGTAGAAGTTGTATTCAACGTGATGGTACATTTCCGGATCACATTGGAATCAGCGCCATTCGTGAGATGGAACCCATATCCGAATTCACTGGTCGTACTTCCCTGTGGCACCACGTTCAAACTGTCGAAAATAAAATAATCGGTACCGCTCAGTTTGAATACAGCTCGTTGCGCTGTATTCGTCGACAGGAACGTGATGGTTTCGCCATTACCATTGAATGTAACGGTATTCACCGCCGATGTTCCCTGTACATAGGACATGTTCACCTGTTCATTATACGGACCGGTGCCGGTAACCACATTAAATACGATGGGACCAGCGATACCGCAACGCAAGGCTGCATAAGCCGCATTGAAACTGTTGTAGTTAGTACCCGCAGTTGGCTGATTCCGATTAATCGTATACGTGCCGGCTGGGAACAACGCATTCACCAATACCTGTACCGGTGTAGAGAAAGTTGTACTTCCCGAACAGGTCACCGCACAACGATAGTACAAGGTGGTAGTCGGATTCAGGTTGTAATTCGGATTGTTCTGTGAGGGACCGATGTTGGTCCACGGTCCTGCCAGCGTAGTAGCCGATTGCCACTGATAGGTCTGTCCGGTACCGAATGAGTTGTTGATCAATCCGAGTGAAACCGGTTCGTTGGGACAGATCGGGGCAGACACGCTAGAAGTTGCATCCCCAGGAGTGGGAGGAGTGGTACAACCCGCTACGTCAAATTCCCAGGCACCGATATCCGGTGTGGTGGCACTACGGGTCGCACCGATCACATCGGTTGTAATGCCAACAGGAGTGCCGAGATCGTTCAGCGCCGGAGCCGTTGGCTTTAGATTACCAATGGCAAAGTTCTGATAAGATGGATCGATGGTTACAGAGTTCGCATCTTGTGTAGATGCCGCTTGCCAGTTGGCCAAGGTAGCCTGATTAGCTGTACCCCACACGCCATAATTCACAGAAGCCGATGGCGTAAAATAAATATTGTTGTTATTGGAAGCTATGACGCTAGCCGTGGATGCCACATGTATACCGGCACGCACAGTCGCTCCGCCGCGATTCAACGAGATCAGGTTGTTCTTGAATTCAATACCTGCTGCTACCGTCGTCTGATAGAAGCCGCGGGTAAGCTCAGTAGCTACGGCTGTACTGGCCGCATCATCAAAAGAGATCGTATTGTGATAGTAGAAAATATTATCTGAGCTCAAGTTGTATATACCGTAAAGCGATCCATTGCTCTTGATGTCGTAGATCACGTTGTTGGTGACCCGATTTTCCAGACCGGCCAATGCATCCACTCCGGTAGAATAGATACCATATGCGTCATTGGTAGTGGTAGTCGCCCCATCGAATAGACTGTGGATGTAATTCGCGTTGATACGAGCATTGGTGCTGAGTCCGGTGAAATAAATACCATAGATGGCAGTAGCACTGTTGGTACGGGTCAGGCGAGTGATATCATTCGACTCGATCAGCGCATTGAAAGTTCCATTCATTAAGAACCCATACAAATAGAACTCTTGTATTTTGTTTCGGATGAATCGGTTGTTCTGATTGGCCAAGGTACTGCTGCCCACGTTGGTAACCGAATAATAACCACCGATGATCGTATTGTCGCTGAACGTGTTTCCGTCACAATTAGCACTACCGGTTGCGCTGGCAGAAGTGGCACTGGAGCTGATCACCACAGGGGTGAAGTTCGTGCTGGTCGAAACAGCATTGGCTTCGATTGTACACTTTCGGAATGTGTTGGAGTCGGCATCATTGATCAGTTGTACGGTAAAACCATACTCTGTAGTGGTGGATCCGGTTGCCGTGATCTGTAAGCTATCGAACACAAAATGATCGGCTCCATTCAGCTTGATAACAGCCCGCTCGTTGGTATTGGTAGAGAGGAAGCGGAGTTGTCGTCCGTTTCCGTTGAAGGTGATCTTGTTGGTGACGGAGGCGCCGAATACCGGTGTGATGATCAGTTGTTCGGTGTAGGGGCCGGAGGCAGCATCTACATTGAACGTAACCGGACCGTTGATACCACACTTGATATAATTATAAGCATCATTGAAGCTGGCAAAGTTGATGCCGCCTGTAGGAAGGGCGCTGTTGATCGTGAAGGTGCCGGAAACAAGTCCGGGTGTAGTGACCAGCACAGATGAACTGTTAGATGACTGGCTGCTGTTCGTACAAGAAACCACACAACGATAGTAGGTGGTCACCACCTGTGTTCCACTATAGAAGGAGGTGGTAGCACCGGCGATATTGGTCCAGTTGGTGTTATCAGGAGAAGATTGCCATTGATACGTGATGCCGGAAGCAATGGTTTGCCCGCTCAGGGTCAGGCTGATGGTTTGTCCGGCACAAGCAAAGATCGGATTGGCCGCTGCCGTACCTCCGGTTGGGGCACCCGCACAAGCAGTAGCGGGCGTCCAGGCAAAAGTGATGTTAGGGCGAGTAGTCTGTGTCCCTGTATTAGTAGTAGTGGTTGAACCGCAAAGATTATCCAGGTTATCAGCGCGGTAATTATGGGAGCCATTGAAGGACAATCCAGTAGTCCAGGGAACAACGGCATTTTCAGTAAAGAGGGTTCCAGCCGTGGTGTTCGCATCTCCATTACAAACCTCAATGAGAATGTTGTCGGTTCCGTTCCAGTTGAACGCAGAAGGGAGAGTGAACGTATTAACACCCTGAACCGGTTGATAGTTGGTTGCCACCGTTGCAGCCGTTGGACCAGAGAATGCATCCCAGGTAGCAGTAGCCAATGAAGTGGAAGTCGTATGACCGATACGGATCTGATAGGCTTCGATCACACCGGTTGTACCAACCGATACCACGTTGTATTTGATTGCTGTGATCAGACCCGGTCCCATACCGGCTGCCGTTAACTCAGACGCCCGGTAGAGATACTGCATACGAGAGCCTTCATAAAAATCCTGCAACGGACATGGGTAGGTGGTAGTTCCATTACCTACTGTGCCGGTACCAATATTAATGTCAACTTGTGCCAACGATTGTTTCGGAATACAGAATGAAACGATTAAGGCAAACAAACTGATGACGAACGGGGAAAACCTTCTCATAAAATCGGTTTTGATTGGACGATAGAAGTAGTTTATAGATCGCATACAAACATGAAAACATCATGCTGCACAACAAAGCGTGTTTTGGTTTTACAAATCAGTAGTCTCGCCCCTTTGCGAAACTGCATTCAAATAAAAGTCATGGAAAACGGGTCCGGAAGACTTCCCTCGAAACAGCCAACTGGGGGGTGATTACCTAAGTATTAAATATAATTTATTTTTTAGGCAGTTTTGAATCAAAATTCAAGCCTATGCTGTACAACAAATTCTACAAGGTCCCTCCGAAGATTATTCGACAAGATTGGGGCTCATTGTTGAGTATATATAATTGATTACATGCACATTATATGTATACTATGTCATATTATAGCTAACGATTGGTTGGGTAAATGGTGCTTACAACCTCCCGATCGCTGACAGGGGGGAAGAGCTGATAAAATCTGCCGACCCCGATAAAGGGTTCCGGCTGATGCAGGCAAATGAAACGATCAACTTTGGGAATGATTCTGGCGGCTGCCTCGCGAGAGGAGACGGGTACGGCCACCCAAATCGCCAGGGGGCTATGAGACTGTACCATATTTATCGCATGAAGTAGGGTGCGGCCGGTGGCAATACCATCGTCTACCAGTAATACGACCTTACCACGTAGTTGGGTTAAGGGCCGATCATTGCGGTAGATCCTGTTGCGTTCGCGCAGCAACTGTTGTGCTTTTCGGATTTGATGATCAAGCTCTTCGTCAGATAATAATTGTTTTTCATCTATCCAGGACTCCTCCAAACCAACCGCCCCGATGGCATACTCCGGATTATTGGGCGTGGTCAACTTTTTTATCAGTAACACGTCCATCGGGGCATGCAGTGCCACCGCGATCTGTGATGCGATAGGCACTCCTCCTCGCGGTATCCCTAAAACGACCATCTTTTCCGGATCAGCTAAAGGAATTTTGGGGATCAATTGCACGGCAGCATCTGCCCGGTCTTTGAAGAGTGCCTCTTCCATGCACACAAAATGCCATTTGAAAGGAATCTAACCGGTGAGCAAGATCAGAGGACACTCAACTTCTCATCTTTCACCTTTCATCCTTCAAGTCGCGTATAGCGACAGAGGCACACACAGCACCGAAAACGGCGGGCAAGTAAGAGATGGTTCCGTAGGCGGACTTTTTATAGTTTTTTCCGTCCGTCAGCATTAAACTCTCTTTGATCGGTTCTTCCGGGGAGAAAACGACTTTGAGCCCGCGTCGAATACCGAATCGTTTTTTCAATTGTTTACGGATCTGCTGAGCGAAGGGGCAATTATACGTTTCTGCAATATCGACCACCTGCAAACGAGTCGGATCGAGTTTCGCGCCGGCGCCCATACTGCTAATCAGGGGGATTTTTCGTTCGACGGCCGTCTTAATGAAGGTGATCTTGGGTGTAATGCTGTCGATCGCATCAATGAGATAGGAGGGTGTTTCGGCAATGGAATCAAGCACTTGATCAGGGCGTATAAAAGAACTGATCACATGCAGTTCCAATTCAGGGTTGATGGCGCGCAGCCGCTCGGCCATAATGGACGCTTTGGGCTCACCATGGTTGGTGGCCAATGCCGGAAGCTGTCGATTTCTATTGGTGGGATCCACCACATCACCGTCTATGATAGTCATTTTTCCAACGCCTGCGCGGGCCACAAACTCAGCCGCGTAGGACCCCACCCCACCCAAACCGACCACACATACATGTGACGATGCAAGTCGCTTCAATGCAGTTTCCCCAATGAGAAGTTGCGTACGAGAGAGCCAGGATAGGTCGGTGGTCATGGTGAACGATTGGAGTGCAAAACAACAAAATCCTTCCCGTTCACAAGGGAAATCGGTCCGAATGAGGATAATTTCCCTCGGAGAAAAATTTTGTTCTCTCTTGGAAGGGAATGGATTTACTCTATATTTGTTATCGGTTTGCAACACAAACCCATTTAAATTCTAAAACTTTTAACCATGGCAACCAAAAAGAAAGCCGCCAAGAAAGCAGCAAAGAAGCCTGCTAAGAAAGTGGCTAAGAAACCCGCGAAAAAAGTAGCTAAGAAAGCAGCGAAGAAGCCTGCTAAGAAAGTGGCTAAGAAAGCCGTAAAAAAAGTAGCTAAGAAGAAGTCAGCTCGTAAACCATCTGCTGCCTTCATGAAGCCCCTGACACCTAGCGCCAACCTGGCTGCTGTAGTCGGAAGCAAGGCTATGCCCCGCACCGAAGTGGTGAAGAAAATCTGGGGTTATATCAAGACGAACAAGCTGCAGGACAAAACCAACAAGCGCATGATCAACGCAGATGCGAAGCTCAAAGCCGTGTTTGGTGGTAAGAGCCAAGTATCCATGTTTGACATGGCGAAGCATTTGGCTAAGAACCTGAGCTAAGCAACGCTTTGCCCAACTGAATGAAGGCACCCTCGGGTGCCTTTTTTCATGCCATTTCGGCTGCGTACATGGGTTGTACGGAACGGATCGTCCATTGGAACGGCTCCAAAGAAACGGGTGTGAGTAAGCAACTCCTGACACGTGTACCGCGGTAACGGCGACATTCATTTGCATTCTTCGCCAACAAAATGACAGATACGCCATCCGGTAACAGATCTAACGCCTCTGGTGAAGGAATGAGGCGAGCATCGAGATAGACGACATCAAAATGATCAGCCTCGGAAAGGGACTCGGTCCAGGTTGCAGCCATCTGAATAGCCGACACATCGGGATGATTGTCAGAAAAAGAGCGGAGGGATAATTCCGTCTCCGGGTCATTGGTGCAGATCAGAACTTTTATAGTAGGGTGCATGGAGCAAACCTACAGGTCCGGAAAACGCTCATTAATGAGTTTAATCAGTGAAAGAGAGTTTTTCAGTTGGAGCTTTTTGAGAATTTTAGCCCTATGCGTATCCACCGTTCGTGGTGAGAGGAATAATTTTTTCGCGATCTCCTCGTTTGTACATCCCTCTTTCAGCAATTTAATGATATCGATCTCCCGGTCGGTGAGTGAATTGAGTCGGGCCGACTCATCATCCTCCAGCAGAATATTCTGCGTGATGCGATTCTTGATCTCTGCACAGATATAGATCTTTCCTTCCATTACCTCATTGATCGCCTTGTACATTTCATCTTTGGTAGAGTTCTTGGTAACATAGCCCATTGCCCCATTAGATATCATACGCTTGGCAAAGGAGGGCTGATTGTGCATGGAAACGCCGATGGTACGAGAGTTGGGTGATTTCTCACGTATCACCTTAACTGCATCCAGTCCGGAAATCGGTGCAATATTGATGTCCAGTATAACGATCTGTGGCTGCAGATCTGCTACTTCATCGAGCAACGATTGTGTATTGTCATAAACCTTGATCACCTGATAGGCTGGATCGAGGTTAATGAGTGTAGCCCAGGTTTCAGCAATGAGTACATGATCATCAGCGATTACGATCTTGATCTTGGTTGACATAATTATTCGGTTGGCAGTTGTATAAATGTTTTTGTTCCTTTCCCAGGCGCAGATTTAATCTCTATCAGCCCCTTGTGGAATCCGATACGAGAACGCATGCTGTCTAAGCCTACTCCCTTCTGGATCTTGGCTATATCGAATCCTTTTCCATCATCGACATAATCCATATGGAGGTCGGTTCCCTTGAAATACAGGTGTATCGAAATCGTATCTGCATTCGCGTACTTGAATGTATTGTTAAGCAACTCCTGCAACACCCGGAAGACGACGATCTTCTTATCCAATGTGAGGCGGGAATCCTCTACTTGAGGATATACCTTTAGTTTGAATACTGGTGTAGTGAGGATACCATAACTCTCCACGAGCTCTACCACAGAATCGCGCAATCCCAAGTCACGGATGGCGGGTGGCGCCAACGTGCGAGATAAGGTACGCACCTGCTCCAGTGTTTGTTTTACCGTCTTCTCAAGCTGCGCAATATCAACCGGATCATACACGGCCTTCGACTTGATCATATTCAGGAAAAGTGACATGTAGGCGAGCATTTGTCCTACCCCGTCATGTAGATCTCTTCCAATCTGAGAGCGTTGGTCTTCTTCGGCTTGAAGCTTGGCTTCCAAAATGTATTTTTCCTGATTGATCCGCTCCTCCAGTAACTGCTGTTCCATTGAACGGATACGGGTGACGTCCCAGTGGATACCCACTGAACCCCGCACCTTTCCATTTTTATCAAACACTGGCGCACTGCTGATAACCAGTCGGGCTACTTCTCCGGATTTACGAGTCATATTTAACTCATAAATCGACTCCTGACCTTTTTTTTGACCTCTTTCCTGTTCGGACAATATTTTCTTATCCTCTTCGCTAATTATAAATAGACGCGAAGCCACCTGTCCCTTCATTTCGGATATCACATATCCGGTAATGCGCTCCATCGCGTTGTTAGCATAAATTATCCGCTCTTCCTGGTCCACTTCCAGCACCCCCAGATCCATATTCTCAAAGAGCGTCCGATATTTCTCTTCGCTAGACTCGAGTGCCTGATGCGCCATTTTTTGCTCGTGCACATCACGGATATGAAACAACAGGTTTTGATTTTTATCCGTGGGGGAGTCAATGGTTCGTACCGCGGTTTCCACCCAAAGCAATTCTTTATCCTTCTTGACCAGTCTGAACGTGAATGTTTTGATGCCGCTGCCCTGCAACTCTTTTTTGGAAAAGCTGGGTTTTAGCATTTTCCAAGACGCCTCGCAATACAACTCGTACAAGCTCGTCCCCTTGATTTCCTCCGGCGTATATCCAAGTAATCGATTCACGCCGGGCGAGATATATGAGATCTTCCCCTTCCAATCGGTGATCACGGTAACATCACTGGAATTTTGGGCGATCAATTCAAACTGCTGCTTATCAGCCTCGAGTTCCTTTTGATATTGATACTCTTTGGTTAGGTCGAAATACGCTCCGATATACCCGACGAATTGCCCACTTTCCAGAAAACGAGGCACGGCGATCTCGTGGATATAGTGATATTCTCCATCCTTTCCTTTGATGCTGAATACACCATCGATGGGCTCCCGACGTTTGATCTTCTGCCCCCACTCCTCAATAGCGAGTTTTCGGTAATCGGGATGAACCAGTGGAATAAATTCGTTCTGCCCTTTCAATTCTTCTAAGGCAAAGCCGAAGAATTCCTTGGTCTTGTCATTTGAATAGGTGACCAGGTCGTTTTGATCCGACACCCAAACCATCACCGGCAACGAATCCGTAACACGCTTGAATCGCTTCTCACTTTCCAGAATATACTCCCGGTAAAACTCTGCTCCGCTGATATCCGTAATGCGCCCTGTTAGCACCTCATCATTCAAAAACGGATCGAATTTTTTCTTCACTTCCTCCTCTAACCAAAGCCGCTTGCGTGTTACAGTATTTTCGATCTGATACTTGAAGGTTACCTGCCCGCCGAAATCAAGCTGACGCATCGCCTCCTGATACGCTTCCAAAGAAGCCGGTAGAATACTTTTTTGTCGCTCCTGTAATGGTTGAGACATTTTAGTCGGATTGAAACCAAAGAGCAATGGCCAGCGGGATGTGAAAAAGCTTTTCTCCGGATGATCTTTATAAATGATATAATAGACCGAATCGGTAGACTCCAAAAAGTTATTGAGGCGATAGAAATTATCATAAGCCTTTTCCTGTAACTGCTTTTGATCGGTCACATCCAGACAATACAGGTTGATATCATCATCCAGTAACTTCTTAAAAGTGATTGAAAATATCCTCCTATCGGACTTGACTTCAATATTTCCGGCCGAAGATTTGAGCAAAGTCGGAAAGGCTTCCAGAAAATCGGCGATCAGATAGGCCTTGTTTTGATATTCGACCATCTGCATAGTGAGAGCCGGCGGATTTTGATAAACGATGTGACCATTATTATTGATCCGAAAAACCGGATTCGGATTTTCTAATGGAAAATCGGCCAGCATATCCTTCTCTTTGGTGCGAAGAGCAACCTGGCGTTCCAGATCCTGATTCAGCTGCAATAGGCGCTGATTGGCATATGCATAGTCTTCCTGCGAAGCAGCAATCGACTGCTCCATGATCTTTTTCTCCCTGTCAAAATCATAAAAGTTCCGGCTGATCTCTTCGTATAGATCTGTCATTCCCTCCGGCCAATAGCGGGTTTCCTGTTGCCATTTCTCCAACAAGCGCTTTAAGCGGGGATGTTGCATGATTAAATCTCCTCGAAAATAGTCAATACAACCGTCTGATTGTGCAGGCTACAGGTCATGCTGGGTCGATGCATCGGTGAAAATTCGCCATAACTATAAAATCCGGCAAAAGGCACATCCTCATGTAGTCCGGAAGCGATCGACTCAAGCTCTTCATCCGCCCGATGACCCAACACCAATCTTCGTCCGACACAATTCATGACTAAACCAAAAGATGGTTGCTGCTTCACATAAACCATGGCGTGTTTACCAACTTCACCTGCTGCATCAACCAGCTCCTGCAAGCCGGCCCGCATCAAGCGAACACGGGCGCCTTGCGGCACATCACCCGCAAAGATCATCGACTTATTGGCCTCGTCGATAGAAAGGATGGTTCTCACCAAGGGCGCATCCTCCGCATTATCACTCAATAAAGCCAAGGGAAACAGCAGGGCTGAACCCGGCAGCTCATCCGAAAAGGATCCGAGATAACGCTTATAAAGATCGAGTGCCGGTGAAGCGTCGATCTCGTATAATACATTTCCAACAGATGAAGTAATGACTCGGTCCGGGCCCAGATACAACCAACCTCCTTGGGTGCCATATCCAACCTGTATTCGATCGCCGTAAAATCCGACCAGAATAACATTTCCCTCCTGAATATCCTCGTTCAAGCCAGTAAGCGTTGCCTGAAAACGATCACCGTCACCGGCCATACCACCGGTAACTAACACGTCTTTTGGCAAAACGGCATTGATACCCAACACCAATTGGGAACCATTCACGCGGTTTCCATCAGAAAGCACATACACATATTTCAACCCCTCGGTGGGCAATTCGGCCGCCACCACTTTACCCAATTCAAAAGAATCCGCTGTAGCTGACAGGTTGCGGCAAACAGCTTGAATCTGGGTGTGTTCAAAAAATAAAGCCGTTGCCACCGCCGTTCCTAAAAACTTCTTTCCCCCGTAGATCTCCCCGGCCGTTGATCCGATGACGATCTGAGCAGCAGGAAATGTTTTACGCAGATCCTCCACCAGCGAATGCTGCTGCATCAACAACCGATCCGCAAAAACAAGTACCAACGAGTAGTCTTGACCGGGCCTTTTCAGATGCTCAGAGCCACCCCATTCACCCTGCTTAAAATGTAGAAGATCGGCTATCATTCTGATAATTTTTTGGGGGCTGATGTGTAGAAATAATTCAACAAAAAATTAAACTTATCAAAAATAACCCCCACCCTCCACGTATAAATCACATTGAACCAGTGCTTTAGATGTCGACACCCTTTTAAGTCCAATTACGTGAATTTGATGAGTGAAATGCCTTATTTAGTGCTGATTTGTAATATGCCCTTGCAAAGGAAACCCCGACGATCGTCAGGGCTTCCTTTTTACTATTATTTTTTTGATCGGAATAATTTATCCCTGACCAGATCGATCACGAAACGCCCAACCGGACCCCAGATCAGACTCTCTGTCTTGCCGCTCGATAATAGGTCGGCTTGCTTCCGGATCCATTCATCATTTTCCTTCCAGGAGCGACCAAGCGAATCCCAATCCTCTCGCAAACGCTTCTCTTGCTCCAAACGACGCAGCTTCAAGTGAAGCTTGTACGTTTCAAAATCCTCCCAAGGTTTTGGACTACTCATGCTTATTTTCTTCTTCGAACAAGACACGAAGCAATGCGTTGCGAATGGGTCGACGGATCCAACGCTCCCGCATCACCCAAATCCACAAGGCTGCCAATAACGACAAAACCGCCACGATCAAAAATCCAAGTCCGCGACTGCCCAGCCAATCGCCCACAAACAGGGCCAATGCCACGGCGATCAGCACAAAAAACAGAAAGAAAACGGCTGCGGTCAGAAATACAGAAACAGTCAATGATAGTATGCGGGCAGACTTATCCGCTGCCGACAATTTCATTTCATCGATGCGGGTCTGCACATAGCGCTTACCCTCATCAATCAACGATTCGATTTTTCTAATTTCATCCAGCATGTATGAAAGGTACAATTTTAATCCCCGGTCTCGTCCATTCGCTCCGCCACTTTTGCCAACAAGTCCTGCCCGCTACGCACCCCTCGATCGAATTGTGCACGCCATTTTTTACGCTGCCGTTGGAACTTCTCCCGTGTTTCTGCTCCCTTGGCCGGTGCGTATAAAATACCGAGCAAACCACCTACTGCCAACCCGACCCCAAGGGCCACTGCTACTTTTGATGATGTTTTCATGTTTTTGAATTGTTTAGCAATATCCACTGTGCAACCCATTTATCCGGTGAGCCCTGTCTGCCATCACCCTGTTGTTGGTCAGCCTGCCAACAATGAATCGAATTCACTAATTTGAAACGGAATTCACACCTATGCACAACACGATCGATCAAAACAGACTCCGACAGATCGTATTTCTGTTACTCATAACCGGATTGGGCGTTCTGCTTTTCATCGAACTCTACACCTTTCTGCCCGCCGCCCTGGGTGCGGCCACCCTTTATATCCTGCTTCGCAAGAGTATGTTTTACCTGAGCGAAAAGAAAAAATGGAGACCCGGTGCCGCAGCCCTGCTCCTGATGTTCGTATCCCTGATCCTGATCCTGCTGCCAATATGGATGCTGGTAGATATGCTGTATGATAAAGTGACCTATGCCGTGTCTCATGCCAATGAATGGATCGTTGCCATAAAAGAGACCATTGCCGATTTTGAATTACGCTATAAGGTAGAGTTACTGAGCGACGAGAATATCGCTCGTATCGGAAACACCATCAGCACCGCCGTACCTCAGATACTGGGGGCCACCTTCAACGGACTCACTGCGATCTTCTTCATGTATTTCATCCTCTACTTCATGTTTGTGAGTGGCCGTGAAATGGAAAAAGTGTTGTACGATTACATTCCCCTGCAAGACCGAAACGTAGAGCGACTGGAAAAAGAGATACATACCATGGTCGTATCGAATGCCATCGGCATCCCGGTGGTGGCTGTGGCACAAGGAGTAGTCGGACTCTTCGGCTATTGGTTGATCGGCGTGGATGAACCCTTGTTCTGGTTCGGGGTCACCTGCATCGCTGGCATGATCCCCGTGATCGGAGCCGCACTCGCCTATATTCCGCTCACCGTTATGTTTCTGGCAGACGGCGACATCGGACAAGGCATCGCCATGGCGATATATGGATTCGGTATTATCGGAACGGTCGATAATGTGCTTCGCTTTTCTTTACTGAGAAAAATAGGGGATGTGCATCCACTTACCACCGTATTCGGTGTGATCATCGGATTGAATCTGTTCGGATTCATCGGACTGATCTTCGGTCCACTTCTTATATCACTCTTCAATTTATTGCTACGCATATACTCGAGCGAGTTTCTGTCTCGTCAACGTGGCGTCTGAGTTCATGCCATCATTTACCCCCGACAGCCTTAACATCGAAATTTCGCTCGTATTTCTACGCATCGATGGAAATATCGATATAGGAAATACCCCTGATTTAGTAAGAAACTGAGATTCAATTCAGGTGTGCACCAAAAGGTCGGGATATGTTTGTGTTGTCAAGCGATTGACATCCTATCTAAAACCAACCAACCAATATCCTTCAAGAAACCAATCCAATATCCAAACTGAATTACCCTCACGAGCGTCTAATCCAAAAGATTCCATCCTAGATCCCGGCACGGATTGATAGTAGACAAAAGACCAAACGTCTGATTGGACACATCAAGGATGGATGAAACAAAAAGCCCGATATTTCTATATCGGGCTTTTTGTTTTAACTCATATTGGCCGTTTCCAATATATTTGTCTACGCACTTTTAAATCAGATTCATGAAAAATATTTCCTTTTTTAATGTCACCAGGCATAAATGTGTTATTCTTGGACTACTAACTTATCTCATATCCCACAATCCAATATGGAGTCAATGTCCTACGCCTGTTACCAATAATTTTAGAAATAATGGTACGGGGGGGTCTTGCTTATCCGGCATTACAATTCCGGCAGGAAAACAACATACGGGAAGATTTACTTTTCAAAATGGTACGGGGCCTGCTAATAATCAATATTTGGATAAAGTACTATTGAATGGACAGCTATATCAAGAGGGTCAAACCTTGTACAATAATTTAGGTACGATCTGGTTTGGGGGTTACAATGCTTCATCAAAAGATCTTTGTTTTTATGGAATTTCTAATAATGACAATGCAGTTCCTGCCGGTCGATGGACCTTATTTTTTAGAGACGTAATTACAGGGGCTCTTACCAATTGTATATACACAATTGACAACACAGGAAACAGCTCGTCGTTTTCAGCCGGTGCCATCAGTGGCGATGAAACCATTTGTACGGGCTCCGCAGCTTCAACCATAACCAGTAGCAGCAATGCAACCTCTTGCACAAGCCCTACCTACCAATGGCAACAGTCTACTACTTCTAGCACTAATGGCTATACCGATATTGTAGGTGCTACTGGCATCACATATTCGCCGGGTACACTAACTCAAACCACCTACTTTCTGCGAGTTGCAACTTGTGCCGCCAGCTTCGTTTCGTCAAGTACCGATCCAATTGCTGTGAGTGTTATTAGTTTGAGTGGTACACAAAATGTGGTTCAGAACGGAAACACATCCTTTTCTAGTACTATAACTGGAGGAGTATGGGCTAGCGACAATACCTCAATTGCTACCGTAAATTCAAGCACCGGTAGTATTACGGCTGGCAATACTGTAGGAACATGCAGCATTACTTATACAATCAACGGTGTTACTTGCTCCAGATCCTTATTTGTAAGCAATACCCTCCCCGTCACCTGGTCTTCATTCACCGGAAAGGCTGTGAACAAACAAGTGATTTTGAATTGGAGTACGGCCTCGGAAACCAACAGTCGTGATTTCCTGGTGATGCACAGCACGAACGGCGTACAATGGAAAGAGATTGGAACCGCACAAGGTGCAGGCAATAGCCAAAACATCCGCAACTATCAATTTACACACATCACACCTGTAGAAGGAAATAATGCTTACCAACTTTTTCAACGTGATCTGGATGGTCGAACAGAACGTAGCCGCATAGTCAATGTGGTTCTAGGAAAAGAACAATCCGGGTTGTTCGTATACCCCAATCCCGTTGAAAACAATCGGATCTATATACAACTCACATCCGCCTCTACGATCTTAATTTACAACAGCATTGGTGCAGAAGTCTATCGTCAACCTCTTCCCATTGGCACGCATACCATCATCCTACCAAAGTTGGCAGCCGGCCTATACCGCGTCCGAGCCGGAATGGAAACAAGGCCACTGCTGATACAATAATCGATCAGACAACCACTCTCAAAGCTCCACGACCCGTGGGGCTTTTTATTTCCATGAACCAGCCTTTCCCTGCACCGCATCCAAATACTACCTTTATTCCATGAGCCGACTGTACCGGAGTGATGCGCTGAATTTTATTTCCAAACTGACGGTTCGCCGCGTTGCAAACGCGCTTCAACTCTGGTCCAGCTACCAACTAAGTCGCCTGATCCGACGACCCATTCATTGGGGCAATCCATTTTCCATTTCCATTGAACCCACCACCTCCTGCAACCTGCGTTGCCCGGAATGTCCGAGCGGACTGCGCGCTTTCACCCGTCCCACCGGCATGCTCCACACCAATTTCTTTCGCAACACCATCGATCAACTCCACCGCGATCTCACCTACCTGGTCTTCTATTTTCAAGGAGAACCCTATCTCAATCCCGACTTCCTCCAGATGGTAAAGTATGCCGCCGATAAAAACATCTACACCGCTACCTCCACCAATGCCCATTACCTGAACGACGAAAACGCCAAGCGCACCATCGAAAGCGGCCTCGACCGGCTGATCATCTCCATCGACGGCACCACTCAAGACGTCTATCAACAATACCGAGTGGGCGGAAAACTAGATAAAGTATTGGAAGGAACGCGGAACATCGTACGCTGGAAAAAAGAATTGAAAAGCAAAACGCCTTTCATCGTCTTTCAATTTTTGGTGGTGAAACCCAATGAACACCAAATTGAGGAAGTACAGGAGTTGGGTAAGTCCATGGGGGTAGATGCCGTCTGGCTGAAAACCGCCCAGATCTACGATTACGAAAATGACCCGAACGGACTGATCCCTTCGCTGGATCGGTTCAGCCGATATAAAAGGACAGCCGCCGGAACCCGATTCAAAGGTCGGATGGCCAACCACTGCTGGCGACTCTGGCAAGACCCCGTGATCACCTGGGACGGACTCGTAGCCCCCTGCTGCTTCGATAAAGACGCCACGCACCGACTAGGCGACCTGAAAGCAACCTCCTTCAAAGAGATCTGGCGCTCCCCGGCATACCACTCATTCCGCCAACAACTCTGGGAAGGCCGCAAAAACATCGACATCTGCGCCAACTGCTCCGAAGGCACTAAAGTCTGGGGTTAAATAAAGATTTGGCGTATCAATGTTGCAACATTAATTTTGTGCTTCAATCAAATCTTATTTTCTATGGCAGACCTTAAATCCCTGGTCGATGAACTGAACCAGATGATCCTCGAGGGCAAGATCCTGGAGGCATTCGACAAATTCTATGATGAAAACGTAGTGATGCAGGACAACGATTACCCCGCCCGCGTCGGAAAGGCTGAAAATCGGAAGTTCGAAGAGCTTTTCGTTACCGGCCTGACTGAATTCCGAGGTGCCAAGCTCCTGAACACAATCGTAAGCGAGGGCTTATCCGTATCCGAGTGGTTCTTCGATTATACCCACAAAGATTTTGGATCCCGCACGTACACGCAACTCGCGGTACAGCGTTGGAAAGACGGTAAGATCGTAGAAGAAAAATTCTACTACAATAGTTAGTTTAGTGTTTAGAGAATAGGGTTTAGAAGTAACTAGACCCTATTCTTTAAACCAACTTTAGGCTTTCAACGCTGAACCCAAACGCACGTGTCACTCGAGCAAGACATACAACAATCCAAATTTCGAAACGAACACCAAAAGGCGGTCGTGAATCTGCTGTTCACCGTCAGCTGGCTGAAAGAACAGACAAAAGCGATATTCGACCCGGAAGACATCACACCCCAACAATTCAACATCCTGCGCATCCTGAGAGGAAGTCACCCTAAACCTCTCTCCACCCAAGCCATACGCGATCGTATGGTTGAAAAAATGAGCGATACCAGTCGCATTGTCGACCGATTAATCGTTAAGGGACTGGTAAAAAAAGTTACCTGTGAATCCGATCGTCGCCTCGTAGATGTTCAAATCACCGACAAAGGCAGAAAACTATTGGAACGGTTCGATCTCAAAGAAAATGAAATGGATGAGATTGTTAAAGGCCTGAACGAAGCAGAAGCCAAAGAACTGAATCATCTGCTCGATAAGATCCGCCAAGGAAGAGAATAACGTAATTTTGAGTCATGATGAAACGACTCAACTTTCTCGCTGTTTTTCTGCTGACCACCCACCTAGTCCAAGCACAACCTACGACCGAATTTCGCGGGGTCTGGATCGCCACTGTCAGCAATATCGATTGGCCCCAAACGCGGACCAACGACCCCGAAAAACAAAAAGCCGATTTCATTCGACTAGCCGATCTACATAAGCGCAACGGCATGAACGTACTCGTTGTACAGATCCGTCCCGCAGCAGATGCTTTCTATCCCTCTTCACTCGAACCCTGGAGCGAATTCCTAACCGGTAAACAAGGAGAGGCCCCCAACCCGTACTACGATCCGGTTCAGTTCATGATCGAAGAAACACATAAGCGCGGCATGGAATTCCACGCTTGGCTCAATCCCTATCGGGCCGTATTCAATATCAATGGCTCTTCCATCGCGCCGGATCACATTACGCGTAAACATCCGGAATGGTTTCTGACCTATGGCGATAAAAAATATTTCGATCCCGGAAACAAACAAGCACAAGCCTTCGTCTCCGACGTGGTGCGCGACATCGTAAAAAGATATTCGGTAGATGCGATACACATGGATGACTATTTCTATCCCTATCGCATCGCCGGAAAAGAATTTCCAGACGAAATCAGTTATAAAAATTCAGGTTCAGCATTACCGAAGGATGACTGGCGTCGAAGCAACTGTGATTCGATCATCACCGCTATCCACCGCGTACTGCGTAGCGAAAGACCGGAATGCCGGTTCGGTATTTCTCCTTTCAGCGTTTGGCGAAACCGGTCACAACATCCGGATGGAAGCGACAGCAAGGCCGGTGTCACCAATTACGATGATCTCTATGCCGACATCCTGCTCTGGTTGAAAAAAGGTTGGATCGATTACGTAACACCCCAACTTTACCTCGAGATCGGACACGATAAGATCGCCTACGAAAAACTACTCGACTGGTGGGGAAAGCACAGCTACGGAAAACATGTCTACATCGGACACGGTATCTACCGAGCCGGAGAGAGCAATTCGATCAAATGGAAAAACCCGAATGAACTGCCGAACCAGATAAAATTATTGCGCGACAATCCGAATATCCAAGGAAGCATCTATTTCAGCAGCAAATCATTTGAGAAAAACTACAACGGATGGAACGATAGCCTCCAAAACAATTATTACAAAGAGCCGGCACTGATCCCCGCCACTCCCTGGCTAAGCAAAGGCAAACCCGCTTCCCCACAAGCAGGCATCGCCGCCGCCAACAATAAACAAGCTACCCTTGAGATCATTCACGATGCAAAGAAGCATGCCAACATAAAATACTACGTAGTATATAAACAAGCGGATGTAAATAAATCGAAAACCATCGCGGCGATATTGCCGGCTCAGACAAATCTTCGGTGGACAGACATACTCGATGAAAAAGATCGTACAGTCCGTTACTGGATCACAGCCGTCAATCAAACCAATGAAGAAAGTGCCGCCAGAGAAAGAAAAATCACCCGCTCACTCGGCCAAACCTGGTCCATTCAATAAATCTCAACCCCCTCAACTTACTCAACTATCTAAACCTTCTCCCCCCATGCCCGGATACGAAAAATGGAGCGACCTCGAGCGAAAAGAATTGATGGATGTCATTGATAGCGGCATCCTCATGCGATACGGTTTCGACGGTGCACGAAAAGGCCACTGGAAATCCAAAGAGCTGGAAGCAGCCGTCTGTGAAACCTTCGGTTGCCACTACGCACAACTCACCTCCAGTGGTACGGCCGCCCTCACCACCGCCCTCAGCGCATTGGGTGTCGGCTACGGTGATGAAGTGATCATGCCCAGTTTCACTTTTGTTGCCTCCTTCGAAGCGGTGATCAGCGTTGGAGCTATCCCTGTACTGGCCGAGATCGATGACACGCTCACACTCGATCCCGCCTCCGTACGTAAGAATATCACCTCCCGCACCCGCGCCATCATGCCGGTTCACATGTGTGGCAGCATGGCCGACCTGGATGCACTTAAAGAGATCTGTCGCGAACACAACCTCTGGCTACTCGAAGATGCCTGTCAGAGTATTGGCGGTACCTACAAAGGCAAAAAACTCGGCACCATCGGAGACGCGGGTACCTTCTCGTTCGACTTCGTCAAAACCATGACCTGCGGAGAAGGCGGTGTGGTAATGACCAACAACCAGGAAGTCTACGTAAAAAGCGATGGGTACACCGACCATGGACATGATCACTTGGGTGTCGACCGAGGGGCCGATCTCCATCCGTTCATCGGATATAATTTTCGAATCTCTGAATTACACTCAGCGGTCGGACTCGCACAGATCCGGCGCCTTCCCGAATTTCTCGAAACACAGAAAAAAAATCACACCCTGCTGAAGTCCCTACTGTCTGAGATCCCGGGAATCAGCTTCCGCCGCGTACCCGATCCCGCCGGTGATAGCTGCAGCTTCATCAGTTGGTTCCTGCCTACCGGGGAACAAACACAACGCGCGGTAGACGCCCTTCGGGAAGCAGGAATCCTGGCCGGTAATTTCTACTGGTACAACAACAACTGGCACTACATCCGCAAGTGGGATCATCTTAAAAACGCGTTGACCCTGAACAGCCTCTCACCCGAACTGCGCACACGGATCGAAGCCGAAGCGAATAAAGACTTCCCCGTCAGCGACGCCATCATGAGTCGATGTGTTTCGACCTCGATCAGTTTGCTATGGACAGAAGAACAGATCCGCGAAAAGGGTGCCCGCATGCGTGAGGTGATCGAAAAAGCCATCTGAGCAAAAAGCTTCACGTAATTTTGTCCGCACATGGGCATCGGACAACGACTGCAACTCAAACTGCAGCAAAAACTCTCCCCTCAGCAGATTCAACTGATGAAACTGCTGCAGATCCCTACGGCCACCCTCGAAACCCGCATCAAGGAGGAGCTGGAAGAAAACCCCGCACTCGAATGGGAGCCGTCGACCCCCGAAGAAACAACCACTACGACAGACGAATACGATGTTTCGCCGGATGAATCAACAGAAGATCCTGTCACCGATATCTACAACGATATCGATGTAAGCGATTATCTGCAAGATGGGGAAGATGAAATTCCTGAATACAAATTGCAAATAGCAAACGGTTCATCCGACATAGAGGATAGAACTTTTCAGGATGCCTCCCCGGTCAGTTTCTATGAATTGATGCTCGACCAAATGCACTGGCTTGAATTGAACGAAACTGAACAGCAGATCGCCGAACAAATCATCGGCAGCCTGGATGAAGACGGATACCTGCGCCGCGACCTTCAAGCCATCGTAGATGATCTGGCTTTCCGACAAAACCTGTACGTAGATGAGAAGATCGTGCGTACCGTATTGAAACGCGTGCAAGAACTCGACCCGCCCGGTATCGCCGCCCGCGATCTTCAAGAGTGCTTATTGATACAACTCCGACGTCTGGAAGCGGAAGGAAAAGAGGTAAAAAAACCAAAACTGCTCATCGAGCAATATTTCGAAGAATTCACCCGCAAGAATTTCGATAAGCTGCAACGCGATCTTGGAATGAGCGACGAAGAACTTCGAGCCGTCCTGCAACAGATCACCAAACTGAATCCCAAACCCGGCGGACGAAGCGAAGGGTCCGAACAACAACAGTATGTGATTCCGGACTTTTTCGTGATCAACAACCAGGGCCGACTGGAGCTCACCCTCAACAGCCGAAATGCACCGGAACTTCGAGTCAGCTCCGAATACAAGGAAATGCTCAAGCATTACGATGCGGGCAGCAAAAAAAATCGATCAGAGAAAGAAGCCGTTCTATTCATCAAACAAAAGATCGACTCCGCCAAGTGGTTCATCGATGCCATTCAGCAAAGACAACAGACATTGACGCTGGTAATGGATCAGATCCTACAATATCAGCAACAATTTTTTCTGACAGGTGACGAAACAGCGCTTCGTCCCATGATCCTGAAAGACATCGCCGCCCGAACCGGACTCGATATCTCTACTATCAGCCGGGTCGCCAACAGCAAATTCGTACAAACTGAATTTGGCACATACCGACTCAAATTCTTTTTCAGCGAAGCGGTACAAACCCAAAGCGGTGAAGAAGCCTCCACCCGGGAAGTGAAGAAGATCGTATCGGAACTAATCGAAACAGAAGATAAAAAGAATCCGCTCAGCGATGATCAATTGACGGAAATCCTCACCGAACGCGGATACAACATCGCCCGACGTACGGTTGCCAAATACAGAGAACAACTCTCTATACCAGTAGCCAGATTACGAAAGGAACTTTAGAACTGCAGATAGATCGGCATCACCGGCTCGGCCGATTTGAATACACCATACAGCAAGGCAAATCCGGAAAAGATCAAGAGGTATACGATCAGTGGCAAACGAGAAAAACGACCGATCCGGTCAGTCATCCAATTGTCCGGTATCGCATGCAATAGAAAAGCAAGAACCATCAGAAAAACCACCGTTTTATAATTGCCAAAGAACGCAGGCCAAACACTGAATGAAAAATCATGGGTGATCTGATGCAACATCGATCCCGCAAGCTCCAGACTTCCAGCTTTGAAGAATACCCATCCCAGGCAAACAAAATGAAAGGTTAAGACTAACATGAATAAGCGATACCAGGGCGACGGCGACTGTCGCTGTTGTATCCAACCTCCTGGCCCCATCACCCATAATTTATGAACAGCCAAGCCGATACCGTGAAGAGCACCCCAGATCAAAAAATTAAAACTGGCCCCATGCCAAAATCCGCCTAACAACATGGTGGTGAATAAATTCATTCCCGTGAATGCCGTTTGCCGGTTACGCTGTATCAGAGCGGGTATCAAAAACAAAGAAAAGAGTCCGAGGGCTAAAAGACTCGATGTCAGCAGACTCAATCCGAATAAAGAATGTGTCGACCAAGCCAATCCGCCAAAGAACAAAACCGGAAAAAATATCCCGGCAAAAGAACTCCCCCGGTTGCCGCCTAGAGGAATATAGAGATAATCACGAAGCCAAGACGACAAGGAAATATGCCAACGCCGCCAGAATTCCGTGATGTTTCCACTCTGATAGGGAGAAAGAAAATTGACCGGTAAGGAAAATCCCAGCCAACGCGCAATACCTAAGGCTACATCACTATAGCCACTGAAATCACAATAGATGACGATCGCATAGCCATAAACCGCGAGCAGATTCTCTAATCCGGTGTAGCGGGACGGATCATCGAATACATAGTCCACAAAATTCAAGGTGAGGTAATCAGAAATGATCAGTTTTTTGAAAAGTCCCGAAAAGATCAAATAAAAGCCATGTGCAAAATCCGACTCCTGCAACTGCCAAGGTCGATTGATCTGTGGTACAAAATCATGCGCCCGCACGATCGGCCCCATCACCAGTTTGGGAAAGAAAGAGAGAAATAATAGATAGTCACTGAATTTTCGAGCCGGCTCCAACTGTCCTCGATACACATCGATCGTATAACTGAGGTTTTCAAATGTATAAAAAGAGATGCCGACTGGAAGCAACAGGTTCAACGGCTGAAAACCGGTTTGAAATAGCGTATTGGAAAGCTCAACGAAAAAATCCGTGTATTTGAAATAAAAAAGTAGGCCCAGATTGAAAACAACACTCAAAAGTAACAAGGCCTTCTTCCGGAGCGGATGGCCTTGACGGTAAATCGCATTCGACAATATGTAATCGACGATCGCAGAGAGAATCACCAAGCCTACAAACGAACCACTCGCTTTGTAAAAAAAGTAGAGCGAAAAAAAACAAAATATATATCGTCTGGCAGTCAGTCGATTTCGGAACCAGTAGTACAAAACAATGAACGCCGCAAAGAAGAAAACAAAGAAACCATTGTTGAAGAGTAATGGATTCTTCGGGTCGTACAGGAATTGCTCCCCAAATGCCTGTATGTCGAATCGGTTCAAGGTGTTGAAGGGGTAGGTTTTTTACCCTTGTTCAATGAACGCACATAGAGTCGATACTCGCGCATCAATGCCTTGTAAAGCGACTCTCCCAGCCAGGCTGCTCCACGAGCATTGGGGTGTACATAGTCCTTGCCTGCCCAGGCCGGATTGCGATTAGCCCAATCGACAATGCTGTTCGTACCACCCATCGTCGCAAATTGGTTATAAAAAGCTACGCCCGACTGAAAGGCCGCTTTTGCTTGTACGCTCACAAGTGAATCGATGCCGATGGCAGAAGCATATTTACCCTGATAACGAAAAGCCCGATCAGCGGTACTCACCACCAATACATCCGATTTGGGAAAGGCTTGCTTGAATCGCTCGATTACCGGTTGCATCGCACGACCATACCAGCGAAAGTCTTTGTCCATCGGACGGAACAACAGGTTCACGCCATATTGAAAAACGATCAGGTCATAGGGCTGAGATTGATGGATCGAACTTAACCAATTAGCAGAAAGTTTTGCCAGTTCGATACCCGTGATCCCACGAAAAGAAAAATTATCTAGTACGATTCCCTCCGGCGACTCAAATGAAACGCCATACAGCGTGGGAGTGTTCGGTGTAGCACCGATCGAAAGAACACGACTGGCATCGGAGGACAAAAGAATTCGATTGAAGGATCCGCCCGCGGCAATCAGTGTCTCCTGATGACTCAACAGGATCGATGCATTGCTGTCTGAACCACACAGCAAATATTTCTGGATCAACTGGGAGCTGTCGCCACGGGTGCGATCCGTGAAGCGAGCCCAATCAGACTGACTCCTGAAGGCATGACCGGATAGATAGAGTGGAGCATTCCCGGGATTTTCCTTGAAACTTCTGTCAGTCCAACCGCGACTGTATTCCGCCCGAACAGACTGACGGAATCCCGATACGATAGAGGTGATCGGCACATAGCCGACGCCGGTTCCGCCGAACTCCGCTTGAAGCAGTTGACGAAGGGTCTGTGTCATCAAATCGCCCTCGATCATACTGTCACCGAAATAAGCGATTCGGATCTTTCCCTTTTTAGTCTGACGCAAAACATGCAGACGCTCCATAAAATGAGGAAGCGCATGACGAAGCGTATCGGTTTGAAAATGGATGATCTGTGCCGGTGTCCGATAGCGATCGAAACGACGTTCCGGAGACTCCGTGGATTGGGTCACGACTTCAGGTGCTGTTGACCGATCTTCTGATACAGATCGAGTGGAATCAGTACTGACCACATCACTGATCAGATTGATTCGGTCAAATGGCATCCAGGAAAAACCAATTCCATACGAGGCGATGGAAAATCCTAAGAGCAAAACGGTACTCCAGGCTACAAATGCGACAACACAACGAGGCTCATTCATGGGAACAGATCAAATTTCAGAGGCGATTCTTTCGGATGGTACTCATGACGCGTTGTTGCCAAACGACCGGCGCCTCAGAATATCCGGCGGCAGCGATCGATCGCACCCATTGTTGTATGCTTTTATTTCCTTTTAGGGAAGGATAAAATCTCTTTCTACTAATCAGGCGACAAAAATCCACAAATGATTCTATTTCTGTGGCATATTGTTTGTATCGGGATGTTATGCTGTGTGTACGGCGGAGATTGTTTTTGCCGACGATGCCGAAAAAATTATTTAGCATCCGGGCATTACGACTGGTACCTGATCCGGACTCGAGCATGGAAATCCCCAGGATCACGGAGGTTGGAATACCATAGACTGCGGAAAGCGAATCGGCAATCGGTCGGAATTTCGTGACAAACCGTTGGGGGGGCGTTTGCGCCATCAACAGGCAGGGTAGGAGGATAAAAACCAAGCCTGCCGATCGTGTAAAACGAGACGAAGATTGCATGATCGAATGCATGGCGATAAAGATACCTCTAAATCCGAATCGTCCAATTTACTACCTTGCCGCTAATGAACACCGCGGATCACAAAAGCAATCTTTCTAAAATATTCTCCCATGCCCTTTCGTGGGTGTTTCATCCGGTATTCCAACCGGTTATCCTGGTTGCCTTTCTTCTTTTCAGTGACACGTCCACCTTGTTTCTGGGATTCCGCCCGGCACAACGCTGGATGATCCTCGGACAAGCATTTACCTTATACACCTTTTTCCCGCTGGTTACAGTAGGGCTCTTGAAAGCCTTGGGATTCCTGGAATCTGTCCAACTGAAAACACAACGGGAACGCGTGATCCCATTGATAGCTATCGGTATTTGGTACTTCTGGATCTGGTACGTATGGAAAAATTTACCGGACCATCCAATCGAATTGGTTCGATTCGCACTGGCAGCTTGGACGACCTCCTGGATCGCCCTGATGATAAACGTACGCATGAAGATCAGTTTGCATACGATCGGAGCCGGGCTTATTCTCACCTTTCTGTTTCTCTGGGCTAGCCAGCATTCGTATGGAGCAGGCATTTATTTACCTGTTGCTTGTATTTGGGCTGGATCCATCGGTGTTGCCCGTTTACAGGTCTCAGATCATAATCCGATGGAGGTGATCGCCGGGTACTTACTAGGCGCAACAACCATGCTGGCGATACAATTGATCTACTGAAAAATCAAGCCCCGTGTCATTTTTATATTTTTTGGTGGTAAAAAAACTTCCGAAAGATCTGGCTGATGATGGCGGCCGTTTTCTCAGACCGTATGACAAGTTGTTTATTCGTTTCCTCATCCGTGGCATCAAGAGCGTTCTTGATTAGGTTCGACCAAAGCTGAAACAATTTCACCTCGTATCACATGATGATATAATCCGGATCAACGCTGAAATCAAGTGTCACATCTCTTCGCAGTTCGTAATGGAAAATATTGAGCAATACAGATGTGTTGTTACACAAAAGAATATGTTGCTAGGATGCTAAAATATTTGCTGCGGGGCACCCTGCGAAGCGGCTGATAACTCTAAAAATATATAGTTCAAACTTACACAATAGACATTTACCCTCACCTAAAAAGTGTTTTTTGGTGTGCTTCAGACGCGGAGCTCCATCCTTTTTGTAGTTTCATCTCCACATATGTATCACCGAGCTTTCCTCGTTTTCATCCTGCCGGAGAGCGTTTAAATAGTCTTGGACTTACTACGACACAAAAATTAGCTTCGTTCAATAAAGTGATTTTGCAATATTTCAACTAACTAGGATTCAAAAATAGCCACCGAATTTACTTAACCCCGCCCCCTTAACACAAAGCGTATGCATTACTACAGACCCCTTATCCTTTTATTTATGTTCAGTTCCCTCTACAGTTGTAAATCAACCCAACTGGGACTGACTACTGAGGGAGAAAGCCGAAAGATGGCTGTCAAGGAGTCAGGAGATGTGATCGCCTACGAGCGGATCAAAGCACAAACCGTTCCCACCCTATCAGACCGGGCAGAAGGTGGCCGCGCGATCGGACTGACCTCCCTGCTCGGGAGCGCCGTCTCGATCGGAACGAATATGGTAAAAAACATGATCGCAAAAGACAAAGCCAAGTACACCGCCAACTACACATTCGGTTTATCAGATCTATACTTCTACGACCAACTCTCAACAGAAAGCGTATTCGATCCGGTCGGACTCCAATTCGGCGGCTTCACCGTGATCCGAACGTTCAAAAACAGCGCCGGCAACACCGACACCGCCCTGATCGCCCGCTTTGAGATCGATACCAGCCGGGCCACCGAAATCATCAATAACTCCCTGTTCCGCCTGCGACTGAGCGAACTGGATCTCCGAAACGCAAAAGCAAAAATCTCCAAGGCCCAAAAGAAAAACCTGAACATGGACCTGGAGATCACATTCCGAACCTCCTACGCCAACGAACAAGGACAACTGTTCGACAACATCACCCTCGGGAAATTCTACTACAGCCTGCGCGAAGCCCCCCTCGATCGAAATGACCCCAACTACAGCAACTACTATAATGGACTGAAAGGAAAACTGCTCGACGGAAGAAGCTTCATCGTTCCCCGCTCCTACGGCTATTACAAAGACGTAAGAGGCAACTACCAAAAAGCCTTCAGCCAAGGCGCCTACTCCATCCAAGTGAAAGTGACCGAGAGCGCCAACAACAAATTCGTGACCGAACTGATCTCCGACAACACCGACCAAATCCTCGGCATCTTGAGCAAAGAGGCGAAAAAAGGAGTGGGGAAGATCAAGTGAGTTGAAAGGTGAAGGATGAAGGGTGAGACAGTTTAGAGAGTTTAGATAGTTGAGAAAGTTGAGGCGGTGGAGCAGGTTGAATGAGCTGTGTTCTCAACTATCTAAACCTTCTCAACCCCCTAAACGTTCTTAGTTCGTCCGTGTTTTTCCCCGTCTTTTCGGGAAAATAAATCCAAAAATATTAGTTTTTATTTGCTAAATCCATTAGTTTTGGCTTGTCAAACATTCAGCCAACAGGCTACGACCTTTTAAAAACCACTTATGGCAAAGACAGAAAAAGCTCCCGAAACCTCCCCACAGGCGGAGAAGTTCAAGGCCCTGAAACTCACGATGGATAAGATCGAAAAAGACTACGGTAAGGGTAGTGTGATGATGATGAATGAGCGGGCCGAAATGCAACAAGAAGTTATCTCTACCGGATCGATCGGATTAGATGCCGCTTTGGGAATCGGTGGTCTTCCCCGTGGACGGGTAGTCGAGATCTATGGACCAGAATCATCCGGAAAAACCACCATCGCTACACATGTTATAGCAGAAGCCCAGAAAAAAGGCGGCATGTGTGCCATCATTGATGCCGAGCACGCGTTTGACAGCAACTATGCAAAAAAACTGGGTGTGGATGTCGATAATCTTCTGATCTCCCAACCCGACTATGGCGAACAGGCACTGGAGATCGCCGACCGCCTGATCCTTTCAGGAGCGTTGGATGTATTGGTAATCGATTCAGTAGCCGCTCTGGTTCCCAAAAGCGAACTCGAGGGTGAAATGGGAGACAGCAAGATGGGCTTACATGCCCGCCTGATGAGTCAGGCCCTTAGAAAACTGACAGCTACCATTGCAAAGACCAATACCATTTGCATTTTCATCAACCAGCTGCGCGAGAAGATCGGCGTCATGTTCGGTAATCCTGAAACCACCACCGGCGGTAATGCTCTCAAGTTCTATGCCTCCGTACGCCTCGATATCCGTCGCACCCAACAGGTAAAGGATGGTGACGAAGCGATCGGTAACCACGTAAAAGTGAAAGTGGTAAAGAATAAAGTCGCCCCTCCTTTCCGGGCCGCTGAATTCGACATCATTTTCGGAGAAGGAATCTCCAAAACAGGGGAGATCGTGGACCTGGGAACTGAACTGGAGATCATTCAGAAAAGCGGCAGCTGGTATAGTTACAACAGCGACAAACTGGGTCAGGGTCGTGATTCTGTCAAACAACTTATGCACGACAATCCTGAACTCGCCAATGAGATCGAAACCAAGATCCGCGAGAAGATCAAGGAAATGCAGAACAGCTGATAGAGCTTCTTCGTTGTAATAGATGGGTTAACAACCCCGGTCAATCGTGACCGGGGTTATTTTTTGAGTATAACGCATATTCAATGTTTGAACATCGTATATTTGCAAAACAACCTTTTGGGCCCCAAAACGTTAAACAAACATGAAGCTTCCGTTCACTAAAAAAATCCGGGTCAGGATATTCATTTCGTTGCTTGTCCTAGGCCTGGGCATTGGAGGAGGCATCGCTTACTACCTGATCACGGAAAAATTCGAGGACACGAAACAAGTCAAAGCAGATTATTCCCTTTCCGCACTCAACATGCTGCAGGCCTTTCGGGAAAATGACTCACTGGCCAATACAACTTACCGCGACCGCATCATCGAACTCAAAGGCCGCATCAGCTCGATAGAATGGGCCGATACCAGTGCCAATATTAAGATCCAGGCACCCGACTCGGGCGATTATCTCATCTTCGATTTTCAGGCCGGTGATGCAAACAACACCCGCAGCTTGAAAGCAGGGGATAGTGTATCCATCCGAGCTTCCTGCAGCGGCAGCATATTTAGCCGGATACTGAACAGCCGTTCTGTTCAATTCAAACGAGCCACCCTTATTCAACAATTTTAAACACCATACAATGAAACAAATCTTCTTCGCTGCAGCATTCGTTTTTGCAGCCCTTACCGCAACCGCTCAATCCAAAACAACCACATCTGCCATCGTATCCTTCGATGCAACGACTCCTTTAGATGCACTTCCTAAAGCAGAAAACAAAACAGTTGTGGGCATGATGGATACAAAGACTGGTCAGGTCGGATTCGAAGCCGCCGTAAACAACTTTGCCTTCACCAACCCCACCATCCAGCAACACTTCAATGAAGAGCGCTGGCTGAACTCCGCTAAATTCCCCCTATTCACCTTCCAGGGAAAGATCACCGATCTAAGCAAAGTAAATTTCAAGAAAGATGGTTCCTACACCGTACCGGTAGAGGGCACCATGACCATCAAAGACAAAACCAACCCACTGAGCACTACCGCCACCATCGTGGTGAGCAAAGGTTCCATCAGCAGCAGCTCCAGCTTCACGATCAAATTGTCTGACTACGGTATCGATGTGGGCACAAAAGGAAAAATCGCTAACGAAACAAAAATCACCGTAAACAGCGACTTTAAGTAATTATAACCGACTCTACTTCAAAACCGGCTTTGGCCGGTTTTTTTATTCCCCTGCCTCAACCACCATTGAGTAAATTGCATCATGCCTTTTCAATTACATAGTCCGTTCGAACCAGCCGGAGATCAACCCTCGGCGATTCAACAGCTGACAGAAGGCATAGAGAACGGAGAGAAATACCAAACCCTGCTCGGTGTTACCGGAAGCGGAAAAACATTCACGATCGCCAATGTTATTCAAAATATTCAGCGACCTACACTGGTACTGACTCACAACAAGACATTGGTGGCCCAACTCTATGGCGAGTTCAAACAGTTCTTTCCCGACAATGCGGTAGAATACTTTGTTTCTTATTACGATTACTACCAGCCTGAAGCCTATCTACCGGTCAGTAACGTATACATAGAAAAAGACCTCAGCATCAATGAGGAGCTCGATAAACTTCGGTTACGGGCAACCACCAGCCTGCTTAGCGGACGAAGAGACATTCTCGTCGTTGCCTCCGTCAGTTGCATTTATGGAATGGGTAACCCCACCGAATACGAGAACGGCATCATCCGTATCCAAAAAGGACAAACGATCTCCCGTCAATCGTTTCTGCATGCATTGGTCAATTCATTGTATCAGCGCACCACCATCGATTTTAACCGAGGTCAATTCCGAGTAAAAGGAGATACGGTAGATATCAATCTGCCTTATGTCGACTACGGCTATCGAGTTACCTTCTTCGGAGATGAGATCGAAAGCATCGAAACACTTGAGCTCTCGAGCGGAAAGCGCATCGGAGAAATGGATAGTGCCGCCATCTTTCCGGCCAACCTGTACGTCGCACCCAAAGACATCATGCAACAAGTCATCTACGAAATACAAGATGAACTGGCTGCACAAGTCGATTACTTCAAACGCTCGAATAAAGTCATGGAGGCACAGCGACTGAGCGAACGGGTGAACTATGATCTGGAAATGATCCGGGAACTTGGCTACTGCGGGGGCATTGAGAACTACTCCCGCTTTTTCGATAGACGCCGGCCCGGCACACGCCCATTCTGCTTACTCGATTACTTTCCGAAAGATTTTCTGCTGGTCATAGATGAAAGCCATCAAACTATTCCACAGGTAAGTGGTATGTACGGTGGCGACCGCAGCAGAAAACTAAATCTGGTAGATTTTGGGTTCAGACTTCCCTCGGCGCTTGACAACAGACCCCTGAACTTCTCCGAATTTGAGTCACTTACCAAGCAGGTCGTATTCGTATCCGCCACCCCAGGCCACTATGAATTGGACAAATGCGAAGGAGTGGTCGTAGAGCAGGTGGTTCGTCCGACCGGACTACTCGATCCGCCCATTGAAGTCCGACCCACAAAAAACCAGATCGATGACCTACTCGATGAGAGCGACCGACGCGTAAAAGATGTCGAGCGCGTACTCATCACCACCCTCCCCAAACGCATGGCGGAGGAAATGGACAAATACATCAAACGACTTGAGGTTCGATCTAAATATATTCACAGCGATGTGGAC
>JBKCMR010000028.1:0-95668 GCA_046300055.1 Bacteroidota bacterium | reverse complement strand
ATCATTGAAGGCAGTCGTTCTTTTTTTGAGCGGATGCACGATCATGGGATCCACATCGAATATTTAGGAGGAGAGACTGCCGATGTAGGCGATCTGGTTCGCACCATCGCCGTGAATGGCACATTGACCGCTCGATGGCCTTCCGACCGGATCGTGACCAATGAGCAGATCCGTCCGGGCGACGTGATCGTTGGCCTCTCCAGCTTCGGTACTTGTAAGTATGAACAGGCATATAATAGCGGTATAGCCAGTAACGGCCTTACCAGTGCCAGGCATGATCTGCTAGCTAAAGATTATGCAACTCATTATCCCGAATCTTTTGAGGCCTCCATGGATGATGCGGTTGTCTATACAGGCCCATACAAGCTATCCGATCCGGCTCCCGGCATGCCGGGTACAACGATCGGTAAGTTATTACTGAGTCCGACCCGAACCTTTGCTCCGGTACTCAAATCGATCCTCGATCACCACTTTGCTGCCGTGCATGGTTTGATCCATTGCAGCGGTGGGGGCCAGACCAAATGTCTGAAGTATTTACCCAGACCTTTGGGCATCATAAAGCATGACCTGTTCGAGCCGCCTCCGGTTTTTCAACTTATTCAACAGGCCAGCGGAGCAGATGATCGGGAGATGTATCAGGTATTCAACATGGGTACCCGATTGGAGATCTATGTTGAACCCTCAGTGGCGGATGAAATCATTGCCATCTCGAATGGTTTTGGAGTCGAGGCCCGAAAAATAGGATATGTGTTGGAAGCAGATTCATCCTATGTCCAGATCGATCAACCTGGTAAACCTTCGCTGCGGTATCCCACGCAATCACATTAACTTCATTGTTCAATTTTTTATATGTCAGAGCCAATCATACAGATCCGCAATGCGAATATTTACCAGGGCACGAACCTGATCCTTTCCAATGTTCATTTGACGGTTAACAAAGGTGAGTTTGTATACCTGGTCGGGAAAACCGGTACCGGTAAATCCTCCTTGTTGAAAACGCTTTATGGAGAGTTACCGCTGACTTCAGGTGAGGGTTGGGTGGCCGGTTTCAATTTGCGCGAACTGGATTGGAAAAAGGTTCCATACCTGAGAAGAAATCTGGGAGTTGTATTTCAGGATTTTCAACTTTTGACTGATCGAAACATATCGGAAAACCTTCGGTTTGTACTTCGAGCTACCGGCTGGACGGATGAGAAGTTGATCGAAGAAAAGATTTTGGATGTTTTGGGAAAAGTGGGTCTGAAATCCAAAGGATTCAAAATGCCTTTTGAGCTCAGTGGGGGAGAACAACAGCGGGTCGATATTGCCCGGGCTCTTTTGAATTCGCCAAAATTGATTCTGGCCGATGAGCCTACCGGTAACCTAGACCCGGAGACATCCGACGAGATCATGCGATTATTATTCCAGATCGCGAGAGACTACCAAACGACGGTCGTCATGGCTACACACGACTATATAGTTGTTCAAAAATATCCGGCCCGAATGATCCGCACGGAAAATGCTGGCATAACGGATAATGCTACCATAGCCGTTTGATCAAGGTGTCAATGGGGTCCAATTGCTTACGCCATGCCCCAAGTTTGTCTTCTCGATTCTGACGCATCGCTTCGGTGAACGGCATGGTATAGAGTTTCGTAACGGCTTCACCCATATCATCGGCAGATGACACGATGGTGCAGGAATCTGTCCAAGGTGAGGATTCATTCATTTCCCGATTAATGATACAATGTCTTCCATATTGTAAGGCATCGAAAATCTTGAGTTTGATACCCGTACGGGTTCGAGATGGAAGGACATTGATCTGTGCTTTTTGGATCAGATCCCTTAATTCTCTATCTGACGGATCAGCTACTAAACAGGCATGCTGATAAAAATGCACCAGCTTTTCCAGTTTAGTTGAAGGGTTCTTCCCGGCAATGACCAAGGGAAGTTTGATGCGCGCAAAAACTCTGCGCAAAAGCCAGATCGCAGCCCGTTCATTTTCCGATACCGACAGATTTCCATGGTAGAGGCAATACCCGCCATTCCCAATCAAGCTTTCCACTCGAGCGGGAAGAACCGGCGGTAAAAGAAATGTAGATAGTTGTTTATAGGATCTGGCTATTATATCTTGTTCACGGGTTTGAATACAGCCCAATTCGACGGAAGGAAGATTTTTCATCCATCGATGGATCCGTTTGGATTCCAGCCAATAATAAAATCGCTTCAATAGGTTTCTTTCAAAACGGGATAATTCCTTGTAATACTGAACCTCGTCATTATGCATGCGTACGATCAGTTTTCGATCTTTTTGAAATAACGCATGGATGTGTGCAGTTGTATGAATACCGTCGAAAAGGATCGGCTCTCTATCTTCAGACAAGCGATCGAGTAGCGATTTATCCGAACGACAGGCCACTATATAGGGTTGACCCTGAAGCAAACGAAATAGTGATATACGGCGACGGTAGACGGAGACTTTGTCGGCAAGAGTATAAATCTCAGCGGGTATGTTTTCTGTACGCTTAAAAAAGCAGTACAGATGAATCTTGATGCCTTCCTTTCGAAGGGCTGTGATTCGTTCAAGCATATCTCGGGCACCACCCGTATCTGCTGGAAGGGGTGATCGAAGACAGACTATATGCAGCTTTCTACTCATTGCTGAAACTGTCTTTTGTAAATCGAAAGCAATTTAACCTCCTCCTTCTCCCAACAATAAACCTCTCGAGCTTGTATGCAGGCATTCGTCATGGTCATTCTTCTGGATTCATCGTCCGTCAACTCATTGACTGCTTTGGACACAGATACGGGATCAGTTTCGTCGAGCAACATGGCAACCGGAAATTGATCATTGATCGCTTCATATTCGGGATACCGGTACGTGATCTGAGGAAGTCCAGCCTCGATATAGTTGAAAAATTTATTGGTTAATGCTAGGTACTGATTCGCCCCCTCCCGATCGGGCAATGCAATCCCGATGGTGGCTCTCAAAGCCCATTCGCGCAATTCATCAGGCGGAATCATGCCCGTTAACTGAACACGGTGATCAACATCCTCTCGCTTAATCAGAGCTCTTAGTTCATCCATGAAGTTCCCATCACCACAGATCACTAATTGATAAGGAATCAAACGCATGGCCGGTATCAGTGTTTCAAATCCTCTTCCATGATTGACGGCGCCCTGATAGAGGATGATTTTTTCAGCCGACTCAACTCGCTTTAACTTATTTCTCTTATGAGGCAGATTACGTACCACCTCATACTGAACGCCGTAGATAAACTTGAATTTCTCTGCCAGTAATCCACCAACTGTGTATCCAATAGGAAATCGAGGTAATAGGAAGGAGGCTAATCCAGACCAGATGCGATGAACGGCCGGTCTTGACATGACCTCTTTCATTTCTATGAAATACTCATGGGCATCCATCAAACGAGGTATGCTCCGGATCTTTGAAACCAACCACACAGGTAGTGCTGTATCCAGATCATTGGCTACCAGTAGGTCTGCCTTTCGAAATACCAGGTAGCAAAAAAGGCGTAAATGGTTCTCCAGGTAGAATAATTTTCCTTTTTTGAACCAACTGGTCAGTCGGATCTGTTTGTAGGGACGATCTGGTAAAGTGTCTGGCCGCTTTATGCCGACCAGAAATACTTGGTAGCCATTGTTATGTAATGATGTGCAGATGCGATGCATGCGCTGATCATAGGTTAAACTGTTTGTAACAGTTAAGTATATGATCGGCGTGGATTTACCCATTTTGAAAAATATTACATGCTCATCCCTTCCATGCCTTCTCCGCCTTTGTTGTTTTTTCGCTTGAAAAGACTGGCATCTACTTTACCGAAACGCCAGTTGAAATTCACACGAACCAGCTGCGGATCACGCCGTCTGAATACATCTTGTATGAAGAAATCGGAGGAGGTTTCGATCTGTTGGCGACGGGTTCTGAATGCATCGCTCCAATTGATAGAGAGGCTGGTCATGCGTGTCTTTCCCAGGTCGATTCGATATCCGGCATCCAGGAAATAATTTGGAAGAATATAGCCTTGCGCGCTGCTGGAGGTCTGCCCCCACATACCACCACCTCCGCCGCCGCCCCATCCGCCACGTCCACCACCGCCACCACTGGGTGGAAGCATGGTCTTTGACATATACTCGGTATTCAGCTGCAGTGTCATTCGTTTGCCGATCTTGATGGTGTGATTCATTTTAAGTTGCCAGCTGGGTAGGGGGTCGGCTACAGATAGAGTCGGGTCGTTCAATACGATTCCGGATTGAAACAAATTCAGGTTGGTAGTCAATTCCCAATTGCGGGTGATCTTGTTCTTAGCGATCAATTCCACACCGGCCAGGTAGCTGGACTGAGCATTCAGGTAGGTATTGATCAAAATGTCTTTCCCGTTAGTGGGCAATACTTCACGTGCTTGGTATCGTGTGATCAGGCCCTCTGTACGCTTGTAATAGGCGGAGGCGATGAAATTATCCTTGTTCTTGAAATTCTTTTGGTAGGAGAATTCCAATGAATTGGTGAACTCGGGACGAAGATCCGGGTTGCCACGGCTGATGTTCAGCGAGTCGGAATAATCGGTGAAGGGATATAACTGCCAGAAATTCGGACGGTTGATTTTTCGGGTATAATTGAACTGGATATCCTGGTCTTTCTCCGCTTTTCTCGTCAGGAACACGCTGGGAAATAAACTAACCGGAAACCGGATGTCGAAGGACTGTCCTTTATCCGGCAGTTCCCCACGGTAATCAGAACTTTCTAGACGTAAACCCAATTGATAGTTCCACTTACCTAACGTGCTGGTGTAGGTGGTGTAAGCGGCATATACACGGTCATCGCTTTGATAATTGACAGAAAAATCGGACAGGAATTGTTTTGTGCCGTTAGCGTTCACAAGAAAGAAATCATTTCGATTATCTACCTGTCGGATCTGTGCACGTAATCCGGCTTCCCATTTCTCTTTGTCGGATCGCGGAAGAACGTAATCCGTTTGAATGATCAGGTTGTTGTTTTTCCCATTTCCTAATTGCAGTTGATTATTTTGAAAATAGGTGTTTTGGGAAGGGTTGGGGTAGTTGTCTGTAATGATCTGGTTTGAATTCTCGTTGGTCATTCCGTTGTAGGTCAGATCAGCTGTCCACTCCTGACCTGCACGGGGGAATAGATGTTTGAATCCCAGCACCAAGCCCCTGTTATTGAATTCACCCTGGTTATTGGCCAGTCGGCTGATGAAGGATTCCGTTGTAGGTCTGTTTGTATGAAGTGAATCGATAAAGATCGAACTCTCGGTTTCGGGCCTGAATTTGCCTTGTCCTAAGTTCACGGTCAAGGAGAGTGTATTTCGATTATCCAAAAAGATATCTACGCCAGATCGAAGAAAGGCATGTCGACCGATGGAGGTGTTCGTATCGAGTTGTGAGAGATAAGTCAGTGGGCTACCTACTAGTGTATATCGGTCTGTGGTCCCGGTGCTGATCGATTTGCGTTGATTGTAATTCGCATTCAGCAAAAAGTTGACTTTGTTTTGCCGTAGGTTCAGGTCCGCGCCACCGCCAATACGTGCACGGGAGTCGATGTTGGCCCGGAAACTTCCATTGTAGCCTACGCGCTTGTTCTTTTTTAAAATCACATTTAAAATACCGGCTGTTCCACCAGAGGCGTCATATTTAGCCGACGGATTGGTAATGAGCTCGATCGATTCGATCGCGTCTGCGGGAAGTTGTTCCAGTGTCAGGTTTGTAGGGCGTCCGTCAACGAATAATTGCGGGGTATTGTTTCGCATGGTCAGATTGCCATCCAGATCCACCGTAAGGGAAGGGATGTTGCGCACCACATCGACGGCAGTACCACCGGTGGCAACCAAGTTTTTGTCGACGGAGAAGATCTTACGGTCGATGCCAAGTTTAAGCCCTGACGAGGTGCTAGTGACGGTGACATTGTCCAGCTCCTTTTCTTCGATCTGGATTCGGATATTGCCCAGGTCTTTTTCTTGTGAAGCATCCAGACTACCGGCTTTCAATTCGAGGGTTTGTTTGTAGGGCTTAAATCCTATAACGGTTACCGTTAATTCATAGGTTCGATTCACCGCTACATTTTCGAGTCGATACTCCCCATTGCTTCGGGTGATGGCTCCTGCTACCGCTTGAGATTTAGCTTCCTTGTTCTCCGTGACTGGAATTAGTTGAACTGATGCGAATTCGATCGATTTGCCTGATTTGGACTCAACGATCTTTCCATATAAGGTGCCGTTGGCGGCGGGGCGATTTCCACCCGGACGCCCCCCCATTCCCTGGGCTGGCAAGAGCACTGGAATAGAAAGTGTCAGAAGCAGGATCAAGAGCGAAATGGGGTGATTTTTTTTCATAGAAAGCATATTCTGAGCAAACAGTTTATAGTAGGAATGGTTCAATTGAATTCAAGCATAAGAAAGAGCCAATGGCCTGCCATCGCCATCAAGGCAGAGAAGGTCGCCACTACCAGCAGGATCCGTAAAGACCATTTACTGACCCATCTAAGCAGCAGGTTTGAAATAATAGTTGAATCGGTAAAAAGTTCCATTGTAAGTATTCTGGCGACCAAAATCTCATCGGAGAGCTCTTCGTGACATAGTTTCTCTATCTGACTATCCCAATTCTCGTTCAGGTATTCACTGAGTGCCTGTTGTACTTTCTCTGTTGTTTTATCTCCTATCAGCAAACTAAGCATCGGCCATTTTTGAGGTAGGGTATTGGAGATGTAATCTTGCACACGTCCGCTCAGCCAGTCTATAACGCGCTCTCGGGTTGTAGGGGCCTGTAATAGCTCACGGATCTTACCTCCTGGATGCAGCTGTAGTAAAGTTTCGCGGGCTTGAGCGGTCAGGGATTTTTGTATCCAACCACTTAAGAGTCTGGAAAAGATAAAGGGTCCGATTTTAACGGGTCTACTTGGGAATCGCAGAACTGAATAAAAAATTAGCCAGCAGATACTTCCCAGAAAGGCGCCAATCAGCGCAGTCAGGATCCAGTTCATTTGTAAAAATCATGAATCCCGCCCGGACTCTTAGGAACCGGGGCGGGATTGAGTAGGGTGGATGACCGGGTTCGAACCGGCGACCCTCAGAACCACAATCTGATGCTCTAACCAGCTGAGCTACAACCACCGTTTGATAGGTGCAAAGATAAGGGAAAATAGGTTTAAGACGTAGCGCTAAAAGGATGTTAAAGGACTCTCAGCATTTTTTACCGGCAAGAATTCGGCTATTTTTACGGCGTGTCAAAAATCACCCAATATATTTTTTCCATGAAGCGATTACCTGTTTTTATCGGCCTATTCGTTTTGGCTCTCTTCCTGACTCTTTCATCACTTGGTTCGACAAAGAAGAACTTGCCGCCGGGCAAATATGAGGATGTGCTTCATCGTATCGTTCGACTCCTTGAATCTGACCATTATCAGCCCCAAGCGATAGATGACGCCTTTTCAAAGAAGATCTTTCAGAAATACCTGAAGGAGCTTGATCCGGAGAAGGCTTACCTGTTATCCTCCGACGTGGAAGAGCTGAATCGGTTTTCCACCCAGATCGACAATGAAATGCTGGGAGAACCGGTTCGATTCTTCTTGGCTGCCGGCAAATTATTCCAACAACGTATGGAGGAGGCCTCCGTACTATCTTCCGATCTTTTGAAACAGCCTTTCACGTTTAATCTGCGCGAAACGATTCAGTTGGATGAGGATAAGTTAGGATGGTCTAAAACGGATGCAGACAGAAAAGAACGCTGGCGGAAGAAGATCAAGTTTCAGGTGCTGGAGCGTTATTATGAGCTGACCGAACAACGGGAGAAGAACAGAAAACAAGCCGACTTCATCGTTAAGTCAGATGAGGAACTGGAGAAAGATGCCAGAGATCGAGTGCGCAAGCAGCTTGAACGCGCCTTTGATCGTTACCGAAATAAATTCACGGCGGATGATCAGTTCAATCTATTTGTGAATACCATCACGAATACAATGGATCCTCATACCGAATTTTTCCCACCGATCGATAAGCGATATTTCGATGAAGAGATGAGTGGTCGTTTTTACGGGATCGGCGCCTCGCTGCAATATGATGAGGGAAATATCAAAATCACCAGCGTTGTGACGGGCAGTCCGGCATATAAGTCCGGCCAGATCCAAGCAGGTGATGTTATCCTGAAGGTTGGACAAGGGAAAGATGAGCCGGTAGACTTGACCGGATATTTAGTTCCTGATGCGGTGAAATTGATCCGGGGTAAGCTAGGCACAGAAGTTCGGCTGACCATCAGAAAACCTGATGGCAGTGTAAAATTGATTACGCTCATTCGTGATGAGATCGTTCAAGATGAATCATTTGCCCGCAGTGCCATTGTGGAGCGGAATGGACAACGAATCGGCTATATTTTTCTCCCTGAGTTCTACGCAGATTTTGAGCGACCTGATGGAGCTCGTTGCTATACGGATGTGGCCAAAGAAGTTACCAAACTTAAAGAGCAGCAGATCGATGGGCTGGTCATGGACCTTCGCAGTAACGGTGGTGGTTCGCTTTACGATGTAGTTCAAATGGTCGGTCTGTTTATTGAAGATGGTCCGGTTGTACAGGTCAGGGACCGAGATGGTCGCCCTACGATACTTCGAGACAAGGACCGAAATATTTTGTACGATGGGCCATTGACCGTCATGGTAAATGAATTCAGCGCCTCCGCTTCGGAGATTTTTGCCGCCGCTATCCAAGATTATCGCAGGGGTGTGGTAATCGGTAGCACTTCTACCTATGGAAAAGGAACGGTACAGCGAAATATGGGACTCGATCCCAACAGTGGATTCTTCAGCTCCAACTCCGAACTTGGAACACTCAAACTGACCTTACAAAAATTCTACCGTGTTAATGGGGGTTCCACTCAGCTTCGAGGTGTTAGCTCTGATATCGTTTTACCTGATAATCTAGAAAATCTGAAGATCCGTGAAAAAGATAATGAGGATGCTCTGGCTTGGGATGAGATCAGTAAAGTCGCTTACTTGCCATGGCGCATGAGTACCGATATCAAATCCCTACAAAAGATCCATGATGCCCGTATGGGTGCTAATACGCGTTTTCAGACCATCCGGGAGAACGCTGCCTGGCTTGCCAACATACGTGAACAGGAATATCCACTAGACCTGCAGCGTTATCAAGAACTTCAAAAACAGATACAACAAACGGTTAAGCAGAACGAACAACTGTATAAGCTCAATGATCCGCTAAAGGTAAAAGCACTGCCCGGCGATCTGGAACGTTGGGATAATGACAAAGCCAAGCAGGACCGATACAAAGCCTGGCTCAAATCACTGGAGCTGGATATTTATCTGGAGGAAACCCTTCAGGTAACAGGAGACATGATCCGATCTGGCAATACGGCCTCAAAGAAGTAGAGACGCCCGATCAGGCGTTTCTACCCACACAGTTCAGGTCAACGAAGGCTTGTTCGAGACGCTTGGAGAAGTTGTCTTCTCCCTTGCGTAACCAGACCCTCGGATCGTAGTATTTTTTGTTAGGCTTGTCTTCCCCTTCCGGATTACCCAACTGTGCCTGTAGGTAGGATTCATTGGCTTTATAGTAATTCATAACCCCTTCCCAGAAGGCCCATTGTAAATCCGTGTCGATATTCATTTTGATCGCTCCGTAACCGATGGCCTCCCGGATCTGGTCTTGAGGGGAACCTGAACCACCATGAAAAACAAAGTATACAGGTTTGTTACCTGTTTTGAATTTATCCTGAATGTAGAGTTGGCTGTTTTGCAGGATCACGGGACGTAATTCAACATTGCCGGGCTTGTATACACCGTGAACGTTCCCAAATGCGGCAGCCACCGTAAACAGATCTCCGATCCTTGATAGGCGCTCATACGCATATGCCACTTCGGATGGTTGTGTATATAATTTAGAATTTTCGATATCCGTATTGTCTACACCATCTTCTTCTCCACCCGTGACGCCCAGCTCGATCTCTATACTCATACCCAGGGGCGTCATTCGTTTGAAGAAAGTCTCACATTCATGGATGTTTTCTTCCAGTGGTTCCTCACTCAGATCCAACATATGAGAGCTGAAGAGGGGTTGACCTTTTTCCTTGTGAAAAGTTTCTCCGGCATCTATCAAGGCACTGATCCATGGAAGCCATTTTTTAGCCGCATGGTCGGTATGCAATACAACCGGAACGCCGTAGTATTTGGCGACCTGATGCACGTGTAAAGCGCCGGAAATGGCGCCTTGAATATTGGCCTGTAATTTGTCGTTCGGCATACCCTTTCCAGCAATGTATTGGGCCCCTCCGTTAGAAAACTGAACAATGACCGGAGAGTTTACTTTAGCGGCGGTTTCCAATGTGGCATTGATACTGCTGTGGCCGATGGTGTTGACAGCCGGAAGTGCGAATTGATTATGCAGGGCATCCTGATACAAGGCTCTTAAGTTATCGCCGTACAATACGCCGGAAGGATATTTGCTCATGAGTTTAAGTTGATGACTCGCGAATATAAAGATTTAATGATCGCAGGTGATTAGTGAAAAATTAGGCCATACAGGACAGAGATCAGTTTCCGGCCGATTGAATAATATCGTATTTGGTTATGATGTGATATTGACCGGCTTCATCTCTTGTCAGTACTGCGCCTAAATCTTTTGTGATACCACGACCCACTTTTTCGAGTGGTGTGTCCAGGCCAACGATCGGGAATGCCTGTTCGAGATGTGCACTGATTGGTTCACTCGGAAGTGCCGGATTGTCGATCAGCTTTTGAAATAAACCTCCTTCACTGATCGAGCCGATGGGTTGTCCATTTGTCATGACCGGCAGGTGCTCGATATCATACTTGCGCATCAATGCAATGGCATCTGCAATCTTGTCTTCAGCACTCAGCGTGATCAGTTTTTTCGGTCCGCGTGCACTCACGATCTCTCGAACCGTTTTCACTTCCAAAAATCCTCGGTCACGCATCCATTGATCGTTGTAGATCTTTGCTACATACCTGGATCCGTGGTCATGTAGGATACAAACGACCACATCTGAGGGTGAGAGCTTGTCTTTCAGTTGCATCAATCCCTGTATACAACTGCCGGCACTGTATCCGCAGAATAAACCTTCCTCTTTTGCCAGTCTTCTGGCCATGACGGCACCGTCCTTGTCAGTCACTTGTTCAAAGTGATCGATCAGTTCCATGTTGTAATTGCCTGGAACAAAATCTTCACCGAATCCTTCACTGATATAGGGGTGCACTTCATTCATGTCGATCTCGCCGGTTCGGTAATATTTGGTCAGTAGGGACCCGTACACATCTATAGCCCAGATCTGTATGTTCGGATTCTTTTCTTTCAGATACATGGCGGTGCCGGTTACGGTTCCGCCGGTGCCCGCTGTACACACCAAATGCGTGATCTTACCGTCGGTCTGATCCCAGATCTCTGGTCCGGTCGTTTCATAATGCGCCTGGCGGTTCGCTAAATTATCGTACTGGTTCATGTGACAGGAGTTGGGGATCTCCTTGGCCAAACGGGCTGCTACACTGTAATAACTGTTCGGATCTTCGGGTAGAACATTGGTCGGACAAACGATCACTTCGGCACCTACGGCTTTTAGGATATCCACTTTCTCTTTCGACTGCTTATCCGTAGTCACAAAAATGCACTTGTATCCTTTTACGACCGCGGCGAGGGCTAACCCCATCCCCGTATTTCCGCTGGTGCCTTCGATGATGGTGCCTCCAGGCTTGAGACGTCCATTTTGCTCAGCAACTTCCACCATTTTCAAAGCCATTCGATCTTTGATCGAGTTACCGGGATTGAAATAATCCACTTTTGCCAATATCGTACCGGGTAGCTGACGCGTGATCTTGTTGAGTCGGATCAGGGGCGTGTTACCAATAGTTTCTAGGATGTTATTCTTGATCTTCATGTGGTTGTTTTCAATTCTGTTTTGCGGATAAGGCAATATCAATAAAAGGGTCACGTAAGTTCTTTATACGGATATACTCACTCACGCCAAATCGGAACCGAGCGATCTGCGCATAGATCTCAAACCCGATCTCGCGCCATTCCTGTGGGTTGATCTCTTCCAGTTTGATAATGGAAGAAGATACAACGGTTTGAAAAAATGAATGGATTCGCTCGACAGGTGGATTCATCGCCATGTTGATGATGTCATTCTGTTTGGGAAGCGTTGGTTCTTGATCGATCTGATATCGGTAGGACCATTGAATGATCTCCGGGCTATTGAGAATGTAACTTGCTGCTTGGCTTATTGAGCGGGTGGGGATAGGGATAAAAAGATCCGGCTCGATCCCGCCACCTGCATATAAAGTATCTCCACAGGGGCTAAAAAATGTTCTCATTTTCCCGGCTGAATCTTTCTTACTACGGTTTACTACATCATGTAAATATTCTTCTCTTTTTCCCTCATACGGGCGCTGAATGCATCGGCCTAATGGTGTATAGTAACGTGCGACTGTCAACCGCAAGGCCCCGCCGTTGGAGAGATCGTATTGTTCCTGCACCAGTCCTTTTCCAAAACTGCGCCGACCGATGATCGTGGCACGGCACCAGTCCTGCAAGGCGCCTGCCAGGACCTCACTGGCACTGGCTGAAAATTCATTCATCAAGACCATCAATTTTCCCTGTTCAAATAGACCCGGACGCTTGCAGGAATAATTCCTTTTCTTGGCATGTGCTCCTTCGGTATAAACGATCAAGCGATCGTCGGCAAGGAACTCATCTGCCAGTTCGACCGCCTCATGCATGAACCCGCCACCATTGGAGCGAAGATCGAGGATCAACGACCGCATCCCTTTTTTGACCAATTCTTCAAGTGCTTTGACGGAGGATCGGTAACTACCCTCTGAAAATTTGGTCAGTTGGATATACCCGATGGAGTCATTGAGCATGTAGTAAGAGGCAACCGGTGGAGTAGGGATATCTGCCCGAAGGATCGAAACGGTACGTATCGCACCTTGACTGCGTATAGAAAGGTTAGCATAGGTTCCTTTCGGACCCCGTACCATCGAACGAATGGAATCAGTTGTCAGGTTCGGACCGGTCAATGCGCTCGAGCCAATGGATAGCAGTTGATCGCCTGTTTTCAGCCCTGCTTTTTCACTCGGGCTGTTCGGAATTATATAAGCGACCGTCATGGTGTCACGGATCCGGCTGAATTCTATTCCTATGCCTGCAAAATGCCCTGCCAGTTCTTCGTTGGCGATTTGAAGCGAACTGGGTGATAGATAGGCAGAGTGGGGGTCCAGTTTGTCAGTAAGACCTTCTAAACTCAGCCCTTTTAAGGTATCAACGGAAACGTTATCGACATACCTGCTTCGTATCAGTTCGATCGCCTGCGTCATCGGGTCCTGCTTACCCCCATTTGAACCAGACAGAAGGTCTTCCCATCAATTGCCAAAACAAGCTGACCGACACAAGCGCCAGAATCAGGAAAAAAATCCAAAGTCCACCCGCCCTTTTCTTTTTATTGGATAACATCCGATTAATCAGGAATTTTGTGCAAAATAGGGGTTTGCATACGGATGCGCTCCTGCAGTTATTCACCTATGTCGAAACATGTCCTGATCGCTGACAGTGGCGCTACCAAGGCGGAGTGGGTCTTATTAAATAATGGGAAAAAAAGCCGTGCGGAAACACCCGGTCTTTCTCCCTATTTTATGAACGCCGATGCGATCCAGCGCACCCTTCATGAACACCTGAAGCCATCTTTCCTCAAAACACCTATATCTCTAGTGTTTTTTTATGGTACCGGCTGTGCTGCTCGGTCCAACGCACTATTGGTCAAGAAATCCCTGCAATCAATCTGGCCGAAAGCAGACATTCAGGTTTTTGATGACCTGTTGGGAGCCACCCGCTCCTTGTGTGGACATGAGCCCGGCATCGCCTGTATTTTGGGCACCGGATCCAGTTCCTCCCTTTACAACGGAAAAAAAATCACTCAGCAACTTCCGGGTCTGGGCTATGCCTTAGGTGATGAGGGGAGCGGTTCATATTTAGGTAAAAAATTGATTCAGTATTTTTTATATGATCTGTTGGATAAAGAATTAAGGGTCAAATTTGAAAATCAGTATAAACTGGGTCGCGCTGAAATTTTGCAGGCTGTTTACAAGGGGGCGGCTCCGAGTCGTTTTTTAGCCTCCTTTACCCCTTTTCTATCTGCCAACAGGGGGCACTATATGATCGAGAATATTCTGGAAGATGGTTTTCAGGACTTTTTCTTTCATCATATCCGTAGATATAAATTGGCGGATCGAGTTCCAATACATTTTACCGGCTCTGTGGCGTATGTATTTCGGGATTGGATCCGTTACCTGTGCCAGAGTCACGGTTATCAATTGGGACAGATTTTACCCAAGCCGATGCCGGGATTGGTCCGTTTTCATCAGAAATAAAATACAATGGCATTTGAACGTATCACCGAGTCTCCCAGCAAGTACAGACATTTAGAGAAGCAGTCTGTGCTGGAGTTGTTGAATGGGATCAATCAGGAAGACAAGACCGTTCCGGACGCTGTATCGAAAGTTATTCCGGCTATTGCGGCTTTTGTGGAGATGGCGGCGGATCGAATGCTTGCGGGCGGACGACTTTTTTATATCGGAGCGGGTACGAGTGGACGCCTCGGTATCGTCGATGCCAGTGAATGTCCACCCACTTTTGGGGTGCCATATGGCTTGGTTATCGGGTTGATCGCCGGGGGCGAAAAAGCGATCACCAATGCCGTTGAACATGCGGAAGATAATCCGATGCAAGGCTGGAATGATATACTGGCGCATGAACCGACCGAAGGGGATATTCTTATTGGGATTGCGGCAAGCGGAACAACCCCCTACGTGGTGGGGGCACTTCGTGAGGCAAGAAAGTTTGGTATGCTGACCGCCAGTATTTGTTGTAATCCAAATGCGCCTGTGAGCCAGGAGGCGGAACATCCGATCGAGGTGATCGTCGGGCCTGAATTCATCACCGGCAGTACCCGAATGAAAAGTGGCACTGCTCAGAAATTAGTCCTAAATATGATCTCCACCACCTTGATGATACAGCTGGGGAGGGTAGAGGACAATCGTATGGTGAACATGCAACTCGTGAATGAGAAATTGCTGGATAGGGGCACCCGGATGCTGATGGATAAAAAAAATATTACCGATTACGATACGGCCAGAGCACAACTGATTAAATATGGAAGCGTAAAGAAAGCAGTAGACGCCCTGACGGAATGATATGCATGAACTGGAGCCCTTTTACAATTGGCAACACCAATACATAAGTGAGGCCGATCCCCGCTCTCCCTTTTATGGTAGAGAGCACTCAGAATTCGAGTACTCGAACACGATCTACAATTATTTCATCCATCCGCAATGGGATGACCTGGGTAGTCGCACGTTATATGGTAAAGTGCTGATGGCCGATTACGAGGAAGGTTATCTGGTGCTTGAACTCATCGGAGAATGGAATGATGCCGTAGAAAATGATGTCATGACGCTGAAACGAGATGTGCTGGAACCCTTTCTGGCTGAAGGTATCCGCAGTTTCATCCTGATCGCGGAGAATGTCTTGAATTTTCATAGCGACATTTCAAATTATTACGAGGAACTGGCCGAGGAACTGTCCGATCGGGGTGGTTGGGCTGTTTGTTTAAATATGCCGGAATCTTCCAGGCTTGAATTTGAACAATCAGGTTTAAATCGTTTTCTGCCGTTACTTGATCTGTATGATTGGCGGAATTATAAGCCCATTCATCTGTTCAGGAAGCTCCGTGATATTTTTGAATCGCCCCGCATTGAATAATCAATTGTGACTCATCTTTTTTTGACGTTACGATCGTAATTTCGCACCGACTTACTACTTAAATATTGCTTCCATGAAATGGTCTGAAATTTTTACCTCCTCGGTCGGAAAAAAATGGGTGATGGGACTGACCGGTATTTTTCTGGTACTTTTTCTGTTGGTTCACGTTGGCTTGAATGCCTGCATTTGGGCCATGGATAATGGTGTCATGTTCAATAAAGCTGCCCATTTCATGGGATCCAACGCCGTACCCAGAATTCTTGAAATCGGACTCTTTGCCGGCTTTCTGATTCACATGATCCAAGGCTGGACACTTGAATGGCAGAATCGTTCTAAACGTAAGCAGGGCTATGCCGTTCCGATGGGAAACAAGGGAAGTAAGTGGTATAGCCGAAGCATGGGCATACTCGGAACCCTACTGTTTCTTTTCCTCGTTATGCATATCAACCATTTTTGGGTTCCAAGTCGTATCACTGGCCTGGAGCCGGTGATGATCGACGGTAAAGAACATCACAATCTGTATCGTGAAATGCTAACCGTATTTCAGGGCAATCTTACGGTTGTGATCCTCTATACACTGGGATGCGTTTCTTTATTCTGGCACCTGCTTCATGGATTTCAAAGCGCCTTCAGAACATTAGGCGTTACAAATCCACGCTACCTCTCCTTGATTGATACGACGGGAACTGGTTTCTCTTTGCTCGTCTGCATCGCATTCGCCCTCATGCCGATCAGCATGTACCTGGGCTGGGTTAATTGATAAACTTTTTCAACCTGAAAACGATCTCCATGTTGGATTCTAAAATACCTGCCGGAACACTCGACCAGAAATGGACTTACTACAAAGGCCATTGTAAACTTGTCAACCCGGCCAATAAGCGCAAACTTGAAGTGATCGTGGTAGGAACCGGTTTGGCCGGCGCCTCCGCAGCAGCTTCTCTGGGTGAACTGGGATATAAGGTAAAAGCCTTTTGTTTCCAGGATTCACCTCGTCGAGCCCACTCCATCGCCGCACAGGGTGGAATCAATGCCGCCAAAAATTATCAAAATGACGGTGACTCAGTCTTTCGTCTTTTTTACGACACGGTGAAGGGGGGAGACTATCGTGCACGTGAAGCAAACGTGCATCGTCTGGCAGAAGTGAGTGTGAACATAATCGATCAGTGCGTAGCACAAGGAGTGCCCTTTGCCCGCGACTATGGTGGATTGCTCAATAACCGTTCTTTCGGTGGTACACAGGTAAAACGTACTTTCTATGCAGCCGGACAAACCGGCCAACAATTATTGATCGGAGCCTATCAGGCATTGGAGCGTCAAGTGGCACTTGGTAACGTAACCATGCACAGCCGTCATGAAATGCTAGATGTGGTGGTGGTTGACGGAAAGGCGAGGGGTATTATCTGTCGCAACTTGGTCACAGGTGAACTGGAAAGACATTTCGGACATGCCGTGTTATTGTGTACAGGTGGATATGGCAACGTGTTCTATCTCTCTACCAATGCCATGGGCAGCAACGTAACGGCAGCCTGGAAAGCGCACAAGAAGGGTGCTTACTTCGCCAACCCATGTTTTACACAGATCCATCCCACCTGTATCCCGGTAAGCGGAGATCATCAGTCGAAATTGACACTGATGTCCGAATCACTTCGAAATGACGGGCGTATCTGGGTGCCAAAACAAAAAGGAGACAAACGCAAAGCAAACGATATTCCGGAGGAGGAACGTGATTACTATCTCGAGCGCCGATATCCGGCTTTCGGAAACCTTGTGCCCCGTGACGTTGCCTCTCGTGCCGCAAAAGAACGTTGTGATGCAGGGTATGGAGTGGGTACAACCGGACAGGCCGTTTACCTGGATTTCAAATTCAATTTGATCAATAAATACGGACGTGCAGAAGCAAATAAGCTCGGTATTCAGAATCCTGATACCGAGACCCTGATGCGGTTGGGAAAAGAAGTGGTGAAAGAGGAATATGGTAATCTGTTCGACATGTATGAAAAGATCACCGGTGAAAATCCCTACGAAGTTCCCATGCGGATCTATCCGGCGGTTCACTACACCATGGGTGGGCTCTGGGTCGATTATGAATTGATGACCTCCGTAAAAGGACTCTATGCCTTGGGTGAGGCTAACTTCAGTGATCATGGCGCTAACCGTTTAGGTGCATCGGCTCTAATGCAGGGCTTGGCTGACGGATATTTTGTGATCCCTTACACCATCGGTAATTACCTGGCCGATGACATCGCAACAAAACCGATCCCTACCGATCACCCGGCTTTTGCGGAGGCAGAGAAAGCGGCTGCCGATCGTATTCAAAATTTAATGAACATTCAAGGGAAACAAACTGTTGAAAGTTTCCACAAGCGTTTGGGTAAGATCATTTGGGATAAATGTGGTATGGCTCGTAGTGAAGAGGGACTGAAAGAAGCGATCCGTGACATTCAGGCGCTCAAAAAAGAATTCTGGTCTGATGTACGTATACCGGGTGTGATCGAGGGCATGAATCCAGAATTGGATAAAGCCGGTCGTGTTGCGGATTTCATCGAGCTGGGTGAACTCATGTGCCGTGATGCCTTGGATCGTGCAGAAAGTTGTGGCGGTCATTTTCGGGAGGAAAGTCAGACCGAAGATGGTGAAGCGCTGAGAAAGGACGATGAATACGCTTATGTTGCAGCCTGGCAATTCCAGGGGGAGCATGATTGGTCCCTTCACAAAGAACCATTGACATTTGAGATCGCTAAGCCTTCTCAACGCAGTTATAAATAACCTGAAAAAACATTCCATGGAACACTATACCATGAATCTCACGCTCAAGATCTGGCGTCAACCCAATACACAGTCGCCCGGGCGTTTTGAAACCTATCCGGTTTCTAATATTTCTTCAGAGATGTCTTTTTTGGAGATGATCGACGTGCTCAATGAGCAATTGATCAAGGACGGAAAAGAGCCTGTGGCCTTCGACCATGATTGCCGGGAAGGTATCTGTGGCATGTGCTCCATGTACATCAATGGCCGTCCGCATGGTCCTTGGCAAAACAACACGACCTGCCAGTTGCACATGCGTGCCTATCAGGATGGTGATACCATCACCATTGAACCCTGGAGAGCCAATTCGTTCCCGGTTATTAAAGATTTGATGGTGGATCGTTCTGCCTTCGATCGGATCATTCAAGCCGGCGGGTACATCTCTGTAAATACAGGTAGCGCTGTGGATGCCAATGCGATAGCGGTTGAAAAAGATCATGCGGATGCCGCGTTTGCCGCTGCTGCCTGTATCGGATGTGGTGCTTGTGTGGCCGCTTGTAAGAATTCTTCCGCGATGCTTTTCGTATCCGCGAAGGTTTCACATCTGGCGCTGTTGCCTCAGGGATCACCTGAGCGCAAGTCTCGTGCCGTCAATATGGTGGCACAAATGGATAAAGAAGGATTCGGTGCTTGTACCAATACCGGAGCCTGTGAGGCTGTTTGTCCGAAAGGCATTTCCATTGAAAATATCGCCCGGCTGAACCGGGAGTATATGATGGCTGGATTGTCCGCCGATTAAAATAACCAGCAGCCTGCAATCGCAGGCTGTTTTATTTTGAAACTATGCATAAGATTCAACAACTGTTTGCTGTCATTGCATGTATTAGTCTGACGGCTTGTCAAACGAAAAAAATGAAACGTGAAGCACACCTGTGGCCGGATGGAATCGCAACGCCTGTAGCGGAAAAGAAGCCTCGAACCTTTGTGCAGCATGGCGATACGATCATTGACGACTATTATTGGATGAATGACTTTTTCAAGAAGGGGCCTGATAGTACAGCCGTTGTCAACTATCTCAACCAGGAGAATGCCTATGTCGATACCATGTTGGCGAGTACCAAAACTTTACAGGAGTCATTGATCAAAGAAATGCGTGGGCGCATTCAAGAAAAAGATGAATCGGTTCCGGTAGAAAATAATGGGTACTCCTATTATACCAAAACACTGGACGGTAAACAATACTATCAATACTATCGTAAATCCTTGTCGCCCAATTCCCCGGAAGAACTATTGCTGGATGTAGATAAGATGGCAGAAGGAAAGGGATATTTTTCCGTAAGCGGTTTCGCCGTCAGTCCCGATAATCAATGGCTTGCCTATGGTGTGGATGAGGTTTCCCGTCGACAATACACGATCTACTTTAAGAATTTGAAAACAGGATCGATTCTTTCTGAGACGATTGCCGGTACGGGTGGTGATCCGGTTTGGTCGGCTGACAGTAAATACATCTTCTACACCTCAAATAATCCTGTCACCCTCTTATCCGAAAAGATCCGTCGCCATCAATTGAATACAATGGCTGACAAAGATGTGACTGTTTATACCGAAACCGATCAGTCGAATTATATCGGCATCTATAAAACCCGTTCCGATAAATATCTGGTCATTGTTTCAAATGCCACTCTTTCCAGTGAATCGCGCATCCTCGAGGCGAGTGATCCCACCGGCAATTTCCGGGTGTTTCAACCCAGAATGAAAGAAGTGCTGTACAGCATTGAGCATTGGGAGAATGAATTTTTGGTTCGAACTAATTGGGAAGCCAAAAATTTCAGGTTGATGAGTGCCCCATTGAATAAAACCAGCAAAGAGACTTGGACCGAACGTATCCCCAACCGACCAGATGTACTGTTCGAAGGGGTGGATGCCTTTCGTGATTTTTGGGTTGTCACGGAGCGAAAGGAAGGATTACTGCAGCTCCGTATACGCGAAATGTCCTCACAAAAAGAGCATTATCTGGATTTCGGTGAGCCGGCATATACTGCTTACGCTGGTAATAATCCGGAGTACAACACCACAACATTCCGTTATCAGTATACATCCTTGACCACGCCCAATTCTACCTATGATTATGCTGTCGCTACTCGAAAAAAGCAATTAAAAAAAGAACAGCCGGTGCTCGGTGGATTTAAGCGTGATCAGTACACGACCGAGCGTCGCTTTGTTACAGCTCGTGATGGTGCTCGTGTGCCCTTGTCGATCGTTTACAAGAAAGGGACATCGCTGGATGGCAGTTCGCCCTGTCTGCTCTACGGATATGGTTCTTATGGAAACAGTATGGATGCCAGTTTTTCGGCCAATCGACTCAGCTTGTTGGATCGAGGTTTTGTCTTTGCCATAGCGCACATTCGGGGAGGCGAAGAGATGGGTCGTAGTTGGTATGAAGATGGCAAGCTCCTGAAGAAGAAGAATACTTTTTATGATTTCATCGATTGCGGCAAATACCTGATCGCTGAAAAATTTACCGGAACCGGGCACCTGTACGCCATGGGGGGTAGTGCCGGCGGGTTGCTCATGGGAGCAATAGTGAATCTGGAGCCTTCTTTGTGGAACGGTGTGATTGCACAGGTGCCGTTTGTGGATGTGATTACCACCATGTCTGATCCCACTATTCCGCTTACTACCAATGAATATGACGAGTGGGGGAATCCGGCGAACAAGGACGCATATTTCTACATGAAATCATACTCGCCCTATGACAATGTGGAGCGTAAATCATACCCGAATCTGCTTGTTACTACCGGACTTCATGATAGCCAGGTGCAGTACTTCGAACCGGCCAAATGGGTCGCTAAGCTCCGAGACATGAAAACAGATAAAAATCTCCTTCTACTCAAAACGAATATGGATGCGGGGCATGGTGGTGCCTCGGGTCGTTTTGACTATCTGAAGGAGGTGGCCCTCAATTACGCCTTCTTTTTGTCCCTCGAAGGGATCTCGAAGTAAGCATCTGGCCAAATAAGCGATATTTTTACGGAGAATCCTCTTCGTGAATTGCCTATTGTTTCTTGTCTTTTTGCAACTGACACTTTTCGGAGTCAGTCAAGCTCAAGTAGGGCCTTCGATACCCCCATCTTCCAACATTCGGGTTCGCTATCTCTCCACTCGCACAGACAGCATCCAGGTAGATACCTGCAGCCTCGTACCAGCAAGCTGGCATATCGATGGTGTAGCTCCGGAACAGTATAGAATCCTGCCAGAGCAATCACTACTTATTTGGGTTAAACCTCCCTCAGCTGACAGTGTTATCATTCAGTATCGGGTTTTCCCCTTCTCACTTGTACAAGTATCTGCCAGAAATCGGTACGACAGTGTAAAGAATCGTTTCTATGTGATGCCCTTCAAGGGGAATTCACCCGGTACCGGAACATCAGGTGGATTTTCATTCGGAAACATTCGAGCCGATGGAAGCATTGGTAGACAGATCGGATTCGGTAATGCGCAGGATGCCGTTGTGAACAGTACCCTGAATCTGCAGCTTTCAGGCATGTTAGGAGACAGTATTCAACTAGAAGCAGCGATCACAGATAATAATCTTCCCATTCAGCCAGATGGAAGTACTCAGCAACTGAATGAATTCGATCAAGTCTATATCCGATTTCAAAAAGATCCCTGGCAATTGCACTTGGGGGATATTGACATACGGGAAGACCGATCGCATTACCTGCGCTTTTACAAACGGATGCAAGGTGTCTCTTTTCAGACCCGTCAGTCATTCGGGAAAGACATCAGTGGTTCAACGATGGTCAGTGCTTCCATTGCCAAGGGTAAATTCGCTCGTCAAGAGATCGTACCGGGCGAAGGGAATCAAGGTCCTTATCGTCTGCGTGGGCCTAACGGGGAATTCTTTTTCGTGGTATTGGCAAATACCGAACGCGTTTATTACGATGGTTTGCTGCTGCAGCGAGGAGAGGATCAGGACTATGTGATCAATTACAATACGGCCGAGATCACCTTCACACCTAAGCGAATGATCACAAAAGACAGCCGTATTCAGGTCGAATTTGAATTCGCTGAACGCAATTATCTGAACACCAATCTATTTCTAAGACAAGAGCTGTCTGTAGCTAAAAAATGGAAATTCTTTGTAGGCGCTTTTAATAATTCAGATTCCAGAAACAGTCCCATTAACCAAACACTAGATGCCCGTCAACGGCAATTCCTATCTGAAGTTGGAGACAGTATCCAAAATGCCTTTTATCCCACGGCACAAGTGGATACGTTTGCATCAGACAAGATCTTGTATGAAAAAATATACACCGGAACGGATTCTTTTTACCGGTATTCAACCGATCCATTTCTTGCGCGGTTTCGTTTGGCCTTCGCTGAACTAGGGCCAGGTAAAGGCAATTATGTAACTGATTTCAACGGCGCCAATGGTAAGGTCTATAAATACGTAGCGCCAATCGGTGGAGTTAAACAAGGGAATTTTGAACCCATTCTATTGCTGATCGCCCCTCGTCGTCAGCAGCTCATGAACGCCGGTGTCTCGCATCGATTTGATGATCGGACCACGCTGATCGCTGAGGTTGCCACGAGTAATAATGATGTAAATACATTTTCCAGCCGGGAAGGTAATGATGACAGAGGTTGGGCCGGGAAGATCCGTCTTTCAGATACGAGGACGATCTCTTTGATCAAGCGATACAGGTCGGAGATGGCATTGGAGGGTGAGTGGGTAGACCAAAAATTCAGGCCATTGGAGCGTCTTCGGAGCATCGAATTCACTCGTGATTGGGGACTGGATGCGTTACCCGCCAATCTATTTTTAAAAGAGCAATTACTGCAAGGTTCTTGGTCTTTGCGTGATTCGCAACAACAAGAGATCAGCGCTCGATTCGTTCATTATTCGAGAGGAAATGACTACAAGGGTATCCAAACCATGATCGGTCATCGGCATCAATGGAAGGGATGGCAGCTCGATGATCAATTCATTCAAACATCTTTTTCAAAGACCGATCTGTCGGGTGATTTTCTCCGTCCCCGTATCGATATTTCAAAGCGTTTGGAGCAGATCTGGAGAACTCGGATCGGATTGAATTATCAGCTGGAACGTAATCGTATTCTCGACAAGGTTGCTGATACGATACAATTCAACTCGTTTTTCTTTGATGTGTGGACGGCTTATTGGCGATCTCCGGAAGACTGGAAAAACAAATGGACCCTGCAATTTTTTACCAGGGCCGACAGGGGAGCAGTTGGAAAAGAATGGAAGATGGCAGATCGAAGTATGAATGGTAACCTGCAATTCTCATTTGAAAAAAGCCAAAATCGGCAGCTTTTCGGAAACTTGACGGTTAGGCGTCTGCTGGTGATTGATCCAAGTGTTTCCCGGCAGCGTGATGAATCAACCTTTCTCGGTCGGCTTGAGTATGTATTCAAAGAATGGAATGGATTGTTTCAAGGAAATGCTTTGTATGAGGCCGGAACAGGGCAGGAGCAACGCAGGGATTTCTCCTATTTTCAGGTGCCGGCCGGACAGGGTGAATATGCCTGGATCGATTACAACAATGACGGCATCCAACAATTGAATGAATTTGAGCGGGCCATCTTTCCGGATCAGGCACGTTTCATTCGGATTTTCACGCCCACTAATCAATTTGTAAAAGCCAATTACAGCAACTTCAATTACCGGCTGGAATTGAGTCCGCGTAATTACTGGCAGGGAAAAGAATTGACCGGGATTCGAAAATTCATTTCCCGCTGGGGCTATCAATCCACTTTATTGTTGAGTCAGAAACAACTTGCGGGTGGAAGTCCGCTTCAAAATCCATTCGGGAAACCCATCAACGATACTTCCTTGATCAACCAGCAATCGAGTTGGACGCACACCATCACCTTTAATCGTTTCAGCTCGGTGGCCGGCATGGATATAACCTATTACCGAAATGCAGGTAAGTCATTACTTACGTACGGGTATGAGAGTCGGGTATTGCAAGAGTGGCAATCAAAGGCCAGATGGAATCTGAATCGTTCAGTATCGTTGCAATTATTGGCTAAGCAGGGGCAACAGGGATTATTCACGCCTCAATTTGCCAATCGGAATTATGATATCGAATTCTACTCACTGGAGCCTTCGATCAACTTCATTCGAACAACAAAATTTCGGGTAACGACATCTTATAAATTCAGCCAAAAAGCCAACGACCCGTTATTTGGGGGTGAGCGTTCAACGGCTCATTCCTTGAATACGGAAGGCCGGTGGAACCAACTACAGCGAGGCAGCTTAACGGGACGGTTGAATTATCAATCGATCCGATATCCCTATCCGGCCAATACAGCAGTCAGTTTTATGATGTTGGAGGGGTTGTTACCCGGCGCAAACTGGGTTTGGTCACTCGGTTTCACCAAACGTCTGATCAACAACCTCGAATTGAATATTCAATACGATGGTCGTAAAGCCGGCTCTTCCCGGGTGGTGCATTTGGGTAGAGCAGGGGTCACGGCGCTGTTCTGATCAGACGTTGAAGCGGAAATGCATCACATCGCCATCTTTCACGATGTACTCTTTGCCTTCGATACGAAGCTTGCCTGCCTCCCGGCAGGCCGATTCTGAGGCGTATTGAACATAGTCATCATACCCAATTACCTCTGCCTTAATGAAACCTTTTTCAAAATCGGTGTGGATGACTCCTGCTGCTTGAGGCGCCTTCCATCCTTGTTGGATAGTCCAGGCACGCACCTCCTGCACCCCAGCGGTGAAATAGGTATATAATTTCAAGAGTTGGTATGCGGAGTGGATCAATCGATTCAGTGCCGGGGCTTTCATTTTATACTCTTCCATGAAGAGTTGTTTATCGTCCAGATTTTCCATTTCAGCGATCTGCGCCTCGATCGTATTATTCATAATGATGATCTCAGCACCTTCTGCTGCAGCCATTTGTGCGAGGGCATCGGAATATTTATTTCCGGTATGCATGGATCCTTCATCCACGTTGGCTACATATAGAACAGGCTTTTCTGTGAGCAGGAAAAGGTCGGCGATGGCAGGTCGTTCTTCCTTCGAAATATCAAGTGAACGGATGCTTTTCCCTTGTTCAAGGTGAGCCTGACATCGCTTGAGCACTTCCAGCTCAGCCTTCATTTTAGGGTCTGTCTTGGCCAACTTTTCGGTTCGCTGGGCCTTTTTCTCGACACTTTCCAGATCCTTCAGTTGCAGTTCGGTATCGATGATCTCTTTATCGCCTACCGGATTGATGGCGCCTTCATCGCGGAGGATGTTTTCGTCTTCAAAGCAGCGGATCACATGGATAATCGCATCCACCTCGCGAATGTTACCCAGAAATTTATTTCCGAGTCCTTCACCTTTACTGGCGCCGCGGACCAAGCCGGCTATGTCTACGATCTCAATTTGAGTGGGTACGACTCGCTCGGGGTTTACCAATTCTGCCAGTTTCTGGAGACGGGGATCCGGCACGTCTACAAGTCCTACGTTGGGATCGATCGTGCAAAAACGATAATTGCTGGCCTGTGCTTTGGCGCTGTTACTGACCGCATTGAAGAGGGTTGATTTTCCAACGTTTGGGAGTCCGACGATACCTGCCTGTAAAGCCATTATTAGAAGTTTAGAGAGTTTAGGAAGTTTAGAGGGTTTAGACTCCGAATATTCAAGTTGGGCGCAAAGATAACCATCTGAATCCTACCCTCCATTTTCCCTATATTCGAGTTGCATCAATGTTTGTTTTTCACCTTTCACCCTTCAACTTTCAACTTTTCTTATGGCGCTGTCTCGACTCTGGTCTGCATTCATTCTGATCGCCTTATTGGTGGCCACCTTTCAATTTGTAAGCAACCCGGCTGAGAAGGCCATTTTTTCTCAAATGGTGATCGGAAAGTCTGGGGATTCAACCAAGGTGGGAGAGATGGCACCCTCCCAAGCGCCGGCTTCCGTAATAAGCGGACTTTCCACCTCCAATCGGTACACGGAGGGCAAACTGACCTATAGGCGGGAAGGGGATCAGATAATCGCTGTTCGACACCAATCGGTCAATGGGATACTGGAAACCTGTAAGGATGCTGTGAATCTGTGCCTGGGCCTGATCGGGGTGATGACGCTGTTCATGGGATTGATGCAGATTGCGGAAAAAGCAGGGGGGGTGAGATTTTTATCCCGGTTGATCGCCCCATTCTTCACCCGGATCTTTCCGGAGGTGCCGGCTGGTCATCCCGCACACGGACACATGATGATGAATTTTTCAGCCAATCTTCTGGGTTTAGACAATGCGGCGACACCGTTCGGATTGAAAGCCATGGAAAGCTTGCAAACCTTGAACCCGAATGCCGATCGTGCGTCGAATGCCCAGATCCTGTTTTTGTGTTTGCATGCATCAGGCCTCACACTTATACCGGTGACCATCATTGCCATGCGAGCAGGTTTGGGGGCAGCCAACCCGACCGATATTTTCATTCCCTGCATGATCGCCACCTATGTGGCCACCTTGGCCGCGTTGATCATCGTATCCTGGAAACAGGGAATCCGTCTTTTTCAACCGGTACTTTTTCTTTGGATCGGGGTGGCCTCTTTTTTAGTCGCGGGATTGGTTTTGTTTCTGGCCAACCTAACCCGAGCCGATCTCGAATCTGTTTCCGGTTTGATCGGAAACGGGCTTTTGCTTTTGATCGTATTTCTGATCGTTTTGGGTGGGGTTTATAAAAAGATCGATCTCTTTTCCGCTTTCGTAGAAGGTGCCATAGGCGGTTTTGAAACTGCTGTCCGCATCATTCCATATCTGGTGGGCATGCTCGTGGCGATCAGTATGCTGCGGGTCAGTGGCAGTTTCGATGCCATCATTGACGGGATGAAATACTTGTTCGGAGCCATGGGGGCGGATACACGATTTGTAGACGGGTTGCCAACGGCGTTGGTTAAACCGTTCAGCGGTGGAGCCGCAAGAGGCTTAATGGCCGATACGATGAAAAACTTCGGGCCCGATTCTTTTGCAGGCAAATTGTCTTGTATCCTGCAGGGATCCTCTGACACTACCTTTTACATCGTAGCGGTTTATTTCGGATCGGTGGGTATCAGGAACACCCGTTATGCGATCGGATCTATGCTGCTTGCGGACTTGGTCGGGATCATTACCTCGATCGGGTTGGCTTATCTGTTCTTTGCTTAATTTAAATAGTTGTTCTTAGAATAAAAAATGCCACCCTTTTGGGCGGCATTTTTGTGTAGGAGATATTTGATAATTAATAGTTCACAAAGGAGCTGAGGAATCGTACAGTGGTAGCTCCACGATGAGTACCGCGATAAATCAGTGTATAACTTCTTTTCGCGGTAGGAAGGAATCCGTTCAATTGTGCCAGCACATTTGTAGTTCCGGCTTCGCGAACCTGTAATGTATCGTTCAGCGCTGATGCAAAAGGAACAAAAGAACTTACATCAGTTGGCGCAATATTACTGATCACATTACCAACCCGCTTGAACGAATAAAGATCGATGTTGGGCATTAATGTGGGGGAGTATGCGAAATGAGCAAAGCGGACACGACATGTAGTGTCAGTCGGAATAACAATATCAGTGATAACGGTCTTTTGCTTTACAGCAGTGATCGTATCATAAGCAAAAATGGTATAATTCTTACCTCGATCGAGAATATTAGCAAAGCTAAGAGGGATTTGAGTGCTAGTGCTCAGTGTGTCGCGCAATAAAAAGGCCCTGGATCCGGAAGGCACCATAAACCCGAAGCCAGTGGCTGGGAAAACACTACTAGAGGATAGTGCAGCCCCATTTTGAGGACGTCCATCCACATATACATAGTTGCGAGAAGCACCAACAGTAGCCATATAAAGCTGTACAATGGAATTGCCGGCATTATCGTTGTTAAGAGTGATTTTTTCATCAAATGATTTCTCACAGGCTACCAGTGTAATAGCCAAAGTGGCTATTACAACTAATCCCAAGATGTATTTTTTATTTTTTTTCATATTGTTCTTTTTAAGGGTTATCAGGGAAGTGAGAACCATTGTTCTTTAGTGTGATAATCCAATGACAGTCCACCTACACTATTCAAGGCTGCGATATTGTATAGGTATTCTGAATTATATCGGGGACGCGCCCTATAAACAGATTTGGTTGCATTGTTTGTGAATAAGGTTGGTAGTGTAAATCCAGCATATACTTGTTGGCCAGTTGCTGGATCTAAGTCTGTGTAGTGATAACGACGCAAATCCACCCAAGTCTCCACTAATCCATAGCCGTACATAGCTATATACTTCTGAAGCATTATGTGTGATCTAGTTAGAGATCCAGCTGCTGGCACTACAAGCGGATTTGAGAAATATGCAGCGCGAGATGAACTGGTAATCTGTAGAGGTGCTGGAACAGAATTCTGATAATCAGGAGTGTTCACTAGCATATCAAAGCTGGCATTGATTCCGTCAATATATGACTGACGGGCTTGAGCAGAAAAGGAAGGTCCTTTACGTAAAAAAGCCTCGGCTTTCATAAAGTGAATTTCAGCAGCAGTAATGATTGGGAATGGAGAACCATTACGGAAGATGTAGCGACATGTTTCATCTGTTCCAGGAGCGGCGGTTGAAGTGAAACTACTTACCCCCCAGAAACTTTGTGGCACTTCAGCTGTACCTAAACCAGATAGTCCAGTATTCGGAAGTATACCTCTGTACGTACCATTGGTGTTTTCTCTAATAATGTAAGGTGCTCTAGGATCAGTCACACCTAAAAAAATTGGATTGGTTCCTGACAATAGGTTTGCGATAAACCGACTTTGTCTTAAAACACCCATATTTCCACGAAAAGGGCCGAAGAAATTAAAAGTACCCGATAAGCCGGATGCCTGGAATTTAGCAGTGGCATTATCAGAGACACTATTAATTCCTAAGTTAGCATACGCAATTACAGAATCAGGCTGATAGATGCTTTTATTTGTTAAATGATTAAAGCTTCTTGCTAATACAGAATATGCAAATTTTTTCCATTTTTCACGATCACCTCCATAGAAATAAGCATCTCCAAGGGCCAAATTGGCTTGACTTACGTTATCGCCAGTTTGGTTGAGATAGCTAATCGCTAAGTGAGCTTGTTTGCGACATTCTTTGTAAATCTCCTCTTGAGTTTCGTAAGTGAAAATATAACGATCAATTTCAAAAGCCTGTTTAAGAATAGCATCTCCATAGGTGTTAGTCATAGTTAACCAGCTCCATGCAAGAATGGCATGACCAACTCCCGCGTAATCCCATTTTTTCTCTTCTTTCGACCATTGAATCATACGCTGAAGATTTTGTCCCATACCGTAGTAATGCATGGCCCAAATTGAACCAAGATCATCACTTGCTCCAATAGCTCCCGCCATTTGATCATAAATATTGGGGGCTGAGCTTCCACTAGAATTGGTAAACCAATACTGAATATATCGACCTATAAAACGACCGTCGTTAGCAATACCGTATGCACTTCCCTGTGCGGATGAATTCCCAACAAAATTTCCGATGATACCAGGTAAAAGTGACTCAACAGGCACTCGTTGGAAAGCGTTGGGATTTGTATATGCCTCATCGATTTTTTTGCTACATGATGATAGAAAAAAAGTAGCTCCTGCGAATATGGTCACCCAAAGCTTTAAATATATTTTTTTCATATAAACGTTTTTATAGTAATTAGAACGATGCTTTAAGACCAAAATTGATTTGGAGAGGGGATGGTAATGTTCCATAGTCAAATCCAAATGCGCCAACCCCAGTGCTCCCGGCAGTATTACCGTTAACAGCCGGATCTGCACCGCTGTAATTAGTTAATAGGATTAGGTCATTCCCAGTAGCGAAGAAGCTGATCGATTTAAATTGCTTTAAAAAGCTTTTGGGAAGGGTATAGCTAACTGTTAAATCGCGAAGCCTGAACCAATTTACGTCACGCTCTATAAAGGCGCTTTCGGGCATCGTAGTGTAGTATGCTTCATTGTATGCAGGTATTACAGAAATTGTGTTGATGGTGGGCGATGCAGTATTTTGTAGGCCATCATTCAAAACTCCTTGTATGACACGGGGGGTGTATCGATCCGCAGTAAGTTTACTTTTACCTATGCGTGTTAAATACATGTTCGTGCCATTAAAAATGTCTCCACCTACTTTCAGGTCCCATAGCATGCTCAAACGCCAATTTCCACAACGAATCGTGTTATTCCATCCTAGGGTAAAGTCTGGATTACGATCCCCTTGTACTGTAAAAATCCCGTCTCCAATGGGAAGTCCGTTAGAGGGATTAATAAGGATTTGTCCCGCATTATTCCGCAGATATGATGCAGATGTAATTGAGGTAGTAGGGCCATTTAAAACCAATCCTCCGCGAGCGTTTCCGTATAACCAGGTGTCGGATAAGTAAAATTCAGTGACTCCGATAGGCATTTTTTCAACCCGATTCCACATTTTATTGAAGTTGAAACGCATGTTCCAAACCAGGCCTTTCTTTTTCACTAAATCATAATCAATAGTTAACTCAAAACCCTGATTTCTTGTAGTAGTGGCATTTTGTGTATTTAAAACAAACCCTGTGCCATAACTAAGACGCAAATTTTGCAGAATTTGATCCTTATTCAAGGTATTGTAGTAGGTAAGATCAAAATTAAATCGGTTTTTAAACAGCCTCAGTTCTGTACCCAGTTCATATGTGCTCTGCCTTTCCGGCCTCAAATCCGGATTATTATTGTTGAAGCTATATGAATATCCTCCTCCACTTGCAAAATTGTTAACAAAAACAGTCTGATTTGAATAAGGCGTATTCAAGCGTGCAGTACCTGCAAGTGATGTACGGAGTTTCCAGTAGTTTATAACTCCATTTTTCTTTACAGAAGGGAATATATCACTTAGGATAAAGCTTAAACTTCCGCCAGGATAATTGTAATTCCTATTTAGCGCCGGTAAAGGGGAGGATTCTTCAAATCGATGTGTGTAAGTGAAAAAGGCAAGATTTTTATAACTCATGGAGAACTCACCAAAATAGGCAAGTTGACGAAAAAGCTGTTTGTTGTATTCCCCAAACGCATTACGTAGTAAACGGAGTCGAGTGTTACTTCTAGTAATTGTACTGTCCATATAACTACCAAGACGTGTTTGTAAATCGCGATCTGAAATGACTGCTGGTGTTCCTCCAGCGATAGTATTACCGTTTGCATCCCGCGGAGTCAAATACATTTTCCCATCCGAACCCACGTTATCAATGATGTTTGTTCCCGAGACAGCCCACATGCGTGTTTCATTATTTTGCCACATGGTACCCATCATCACCTTCATATTGAAGTTCTTACCAAGGTTCTTTTTGAAAGTAGAAGTGATGGTGTGATTATAGCCGATAAACTTTCTCCAATACTGATCCAATGAACCGCCCGAGCCAGCGGTTACATAAAAAGACTGTGGGTGATAAAACCAATAGCCAGTAAGATCGTATGTATCATATCCAAAACGACCAGAGAGAGTCCACCATTTTGTTGGATTGTAATTTATACCCAAAGAGCCGGTGATTCGATCAGTCTGGTCATAGGCGCGATTCTTTTTCACATTAAAAATTGGGTTATCAACCTCAGAATTTCCTGCCAATCCAGAAAAAAGATCAAGTTTGTCGCCGGTTGAAAGGTCCTCGTAATTTCTGATATCATTATTGGTTGGCCATGCCAAAAGAGCCAACAAATATCCTCCGGCACTTCTAAGCACCTTGTGGTTCTCAGATTTAATATATGCCAAGGATGGCATTATTTCCAACTTGTCTTTCAGCAATTTGGTAGTATTACTCAACCGCAGATTGTACCGTTTGAAGTTGTTTTCGGGAACAATACCCTCTTGATCGAAATAGCTAGCGGATAGACGAAATATGGATTTCTTTATTCCAAAATCTACGCCTAGGTTATGTGTTTGAGCTTTACCTGTGCGAAAAAATTGTCTTTTGTTGTCGAACAATTGTGTACCTGGAGCCCAACGAGGACCAAAATATTGAAACGAATTTGAGGGATTACCATTGGAGCCATTGGCATAATCATTCATTACCTCTGGCCAGCGAGCTACCTCCTGAAAACGAAAACTGTTATCGTATTGAACGGCAATCTTATTCGATTTAGCTCTTTTGGTTGTAATTACAATTGCCCCAGAACTGGCTTGTGATCCATACAAAGCTGTTGCCTCGGGACCTTTTAACACTGTGATGGTTTCAATGTCATTTGGGTTAATATCAGCTATTCTGTTTTGGTAATCATTATTTCTATTTGGCCTATCAGATGCTAAACCTATTCCAGTATTACCAGCAGAAGTTTCGTTAATTGTTTGATTGTCGAGAATAACGCCATCCACAACATAAAGTGGCTGATTACTCAACGACAATGAGTTGAAACCGCGCAAAACAACAGACGAAGAGGCACCAGCGAGACCCGATGTTTGATCGAGCGTCAGACCTGCCACACGTCCTTGTAAGCTGTTCAGAAAATTTTCGCGCTGAGTCTCTTGCAATTCATCACCTTTTACGGTTTGTACCGAATAACCGAGTGAACGCGGATTTCGCTTAATGTCCATCGCGGTTACGACCACCTCACCCATGGTGTTATCGGATGTTTTCAATTTGATACCCAATGTGGTGCTGGAACCAACTTTAATGTCTTGGGTCACATATCCCACATAGGAGATCTGTAAGGTTTCCCCGTCGGCAACCTGAATGGAAAACTTACCGTTGGCGTCTGTTTGCGCCACGCGACGTGTTCCTTTCACACGAATGGTTACACCGGAAAGAGGTGATTGATTTTCCTCAGCGAGGATTGTCCCTGAGATCGTCCGTTGCTGGGCGTACATATCTGGCGTCCAGAGCAGGAAGAGGGAAAGAATCGCTAAAACGAAGCGAAATTTTCTCATAGCAAAATGTTTAAAAATGTAGTTGGCAAACAACGAACGATCTCGCAGGAGATCGAACAATTGTTAATGAGCTACTAAATTAAGGAATGGGGGGTATTCAGATACGTTGGCGGAAAAAAATGTGGAAAAGCTTTTTAAAGCACCTACTTTAGGCTAAAGGGCTGCTTATCAGTTCTTTATTTTCAATATAGCCATGCGGCTGGTGGGTCTTTGGCCATCTAACCAACGAAAGCCGGTTAGGCGCATCGAAGCCGGATTTTTTTCCCGCATAGGCCAGACTGTGCCGGTCACTTCAGACCTGAAAACGACCCGGTCAATGCTACCGGATTGAAAATAAATGTCCATCCGATCGGCATTGGACTCATTCACCCCCGTGTAAGCACTGTCATCATCCTGAATAAAATAGATGCATTCGGCATACCCCTTGGCCTGTAAGGAATCCATACCGCCATCCGTCAAAAAAGCTGCCATACGGATGGATTTGACTTGATTATACACCTCCGGATCGAGTTTCTGAACCAGCAGACTGTTTTCAAAAACATCCAGTTTTTCAGCTTTTTTGTTCTTGGTTCTTAAAATGATCGTATCACCGGTGATCTGGCTGCCCCTTGACCAGATAACGGGTTCCTGATAGAGCCTAAAAACAGAATCCTCGTAGGAATAATACAGGCTGTCGCAAGCAGCCTGCAAAGAATCCGTGAAGATCCTGACATGGTTATAGGCCCTGAAAAAACGGAGGTTACTATCTATTGAAACCGCTTCGGCTTTGACAATTTTTTTGTTGGCTGGTAGTGGACCCGAGAATAAGGTATCTGCTGTGATGTAAACGGAGTCCTTGTCCTGCTCCACGATCAGGACCGGATGGTCTGTACTGAGAACCGTATTCTTCTTTTTATCACGGACTACTTTTCCCGCCAATAATTTAGTGCCTTGAGCCGGATCGATGATCTCCACATTGCCTTCGGCCTCCGATAGGCCAGTGTCATCATCAAATCGGATCTTCTCACCCGTGATCGTTGTTTTCCCGTCTCGAATTACAGGTCTTTTGCCGAACTCAGCCTTGCCGGTCGTCATATTATAAAAACCCTCCCGGGTTTCCACAATCCTTCCGCTGCTGTCACGGATCTCGGTCTCCGTTACAAATCGGGTTACTTTGGAATCCAAGTTATACAATAACGTATCCGTCTTGATCTGATAGGCTGGATCTTTAAGTGATACATCCTTTATAAAATAAACATCTCGCAAAGAGGCATAGTAGAAGCCTTCTCTACTGTTTAGCGTCGTTTTACCATTATAAACAGTACCACCTTTTTTGTAGACTCCAATATCGGAATTGAGATCATATTCCAATTCCGGCGTGATGAGTTTTCCTTTTCCATCATTCAAACGGACATCACCATCCAGATAGGCGATCCGGCGGTCGATCAGGTAACGTAGATGTTTGGCACGAAGATCCGATGTGTCTTTTTCGATCAATCGAACAGATCCCCACGCTTCAAAAAGATTTCCGAACTGGTCGAGCACGCAACTATCGCAATAAAAAAGTGAAGTCCCCTGCTGTAACATTACATTTCCGGAAGCGATCTGCAGATCGGAGCTATCTTTTTTTAAAAAGATCAGACGGTCGGCGTGACGGATCTCCAGAGGTTGGGAACTATCCTTAACTGATAAAGCGACGGAGTCGACCGGAGGGGGCGGCAATCGTTTTTGGGCGGACAAAGAAAAAGACCCGAATACGATCAGGAAAAGGATAAAGACGTGTGTCCGGCAAGTCATCGGGTTGAGTCGGCAGGGGTTTGACCTTTTTTCGCAGGAGCTGTCAAGGGACCTGTCTTATCTTTTTTACCGAATACGGATAGGTTCACGTATCGTTTGGGATGAGCCCGTAAGTCGTCTAGCAGGATCTCTGCACTCAGTACAGCGTCATTGAGCTTGTTGTATAACTGCTTGTCAGATACCAACGCGCCCAAACTTCCCTCCGTGGAGAGAACTTTTTGCAAGGAGGTGCGAACTTGAGAAAGAGTAATGGATAAGGAATCGATCGTAGGTTGTAGATTCAGCTTGGAAAGTTTCTCCGTGGCGGCCGCGGCGTTTGTAATGGTAGCGCTGATCTTCTCATTGTTGTTTTTCAAATTTTGAGTGATCTGCTCAACATTAGAGAGGGTTCGAGGCAAACTACCGGTTTCTTTATCCACCATACTGGCTATTCCCGCCATACTTTTATTCAGGTTTGCCATACTGGCTTGGAGGTCGGCCCGGGTGGCAGGCCCCAATGTTGTATTGATGGAGCTCAAAGTTGTTTGCAGCTCATCCAGGACATCTTGCACTTTGGCAATAGTTGGATTCAGTTGGGCCTTCACATCTCCTAATAATCCGGACTCAACTCTTGTGGAGATCGTATCTCCGGAAATCATCATTTCTTTAGAGTCGCCCCGCTCGATCACAATAAATGAGGAGCCGACCAAATTGGAGGCGATGTAAGCCACCGAATTTTTCGGTATGTTGATCTCTCTGGTCAGATTGATCGTTACTACGATAGCACTAACATCCTTATCGAGTTCTTTTTTGGCGTATACCGATCCGATCGCCAGTCCATTGATCTTGACTTCATTTGATTTTTCAAGTGTGCCCAGTTCCTTGAATACGGCATGCAATAGAAATTGGCGTTGGAACACATCCTTTCCTTTCAGAAAATTGAATCCGATAAATAACAAAACCAATGCGACCAATGTCAATAAACCAACTTTTGTTTCATTCGAGATCCGCATGTGTTAAGTTTCGTTCGGTAAAGATAATTGAAAACAATTTGGGGCGTTATATCCGCTATTTGCCCATACGGAGCTTTTCACGCTCTTCAATGTATTCCAGGAAACGGCGTGTATCGACAGGGGCGGGGACGGTTTGAAATTTGGTTTGAGCAGGTGCAGTTTCCTCTGAATTCCGTTGATCCAGCCAATTGAGATAATTCCCCAGGGCACGCAACACACATTCACTGAGTTCTTTTTGTCCATCTTCACTGTTCAAATAGGCTTCCTCCTCCGGATTCGAGATAAAGCCGGTTTCGATCAGCACACTGGGCATGGCCGTTGCTTGTAACACCCAGATCGGAACAGGACGCTGACGAACATCACGATCGACCCGTCCCACTTTGACAAATTCATCCTGAATAAGTCCGGCAAACGTGGCACTACGTTTGAAATATTGTTTTGTCTTTAGTAAGGCCAAGGCTACAAATTCAGGCGAACTCGGATCGACCGTTCCATAAAAAGATTGGTAATTCTCCTCTGCCATCATGGGAGCGTTTTCCCGCACAGCTACTTCTTTCGCTTCACTCTTATTGGCTCCCCAGATATAGGTTTCGGTCCCTTTTGCGGGGCTTGGCATCCGATAGGTGCGATATTGCGGAACTTGCTTGGTAACCTTTCTACGCTTGCTACCCTTTCCTACATATGTTGTAACGGTCTTGTTGCCGATAAAATCTCTTTTCACAACGTCGCCTGCAGAATTCACGTGAACACAAATAAAAAGATCACCCTTATTGTTGTTTGCGAAATCGGCCCGCTCATATAGCGTTGGATAGGTATCCTCTGTTCGAGTGTAAAGCAGCTTTATGTCGGGATATTTTTGCTGGATCAACTGGCCCAACTTCATGGATACGGATAAACAAATGTCCTTTTCGCTGGAAAAATCACCTCGAGCCCCTAAATCCTTTCCGCCATGACCCGCATCAATGATTATGGTTCGAACCAGTTTTGATCCGGTGGAGGGGGTAGAGGCGGTTGAAGGTCTAAAAGAAAGAAAAAAGATACCAGCAGCCGATAAAACAAAAAAAGAGAGCAGGCGAAATACCATGGGCGAGGAGTTTTTCAGGTGTGGGATACAGTTACCTGCAAAATTCACAAATTGTTGGGTGGCGTCCAATACGCTCCAAACACATTTCAGTTACTTTTGCCGGAAGCATGCCAAACCACTGCGAATCTACATTTTTTCGTCATGAGTTGTTGAAAATCATTGGGATACTGTTGCTCCTCGGCACTGTTTTCCCGCTGGATTCAATAGCACAGGCTCCTAATTTTCGCAGGCCGTTAACACCTCAAACCGACACAACGGGGCCTGAACCTGCACCCATTCGGTCGGTATTAGCCAAAACAGACACGCTTCCGACCAATGCCAAAACAGACACTTTCTCTCTTCGCATCTCCAAAGACACGCTAGATGCTCCGCTCAAATACCAAGCAGCTGATTCAGCTGTGATCCAGATCGAGTCTAAGCGAATCGTGCTCTATGGAAAAACACAAACAGACTACAAGGATATTCAGCTAACCGCTCCAAAGGTTGAGCTTGATCAGTCCCGACAATTGGTGATCGCCACCAATACGAAGGATAGTGGAGGCCAAGTAGTGGAGCCCGCACATTTCAAAAGCGGAGAATCCGAATTTTCAAGCGATACGATCCTATACAATTTTCAATCGCAAGTAGGTCTTACAAAAAATACCTATTCACAACAAGGGGAGATCCTCGTGATCGGTGAACTCGCAAAAAAAGTAAACGAGAATACAACCTTCATTCAAAAGGCACGATTCACGACTTGTTTGCTGGATGAACCTCATTTTGCCTTCGTGACCCCCAAGATGAAAGTAGTGAATCAAAAGCTGGCGGTATCCGGACCGGCCCACCCGGAATTTGAAGGGGTACCGGTTCCTGTATATCTGCCATTCGGGTTTTATCCCTTGAGTCAGGGCCGACACTCCGGATTTTTACCACCCCAATTCACATCCAATGAACAATGGGGCTTGGGATTGGAAGGGTTGGGCTATTACAAGGTTCTTAATCAATACTGGGATGCCAAGGTTTTTGGAAATATTTATTCTTATGGTGGTTGGTCGGTCAATTTCAATCCGACCTACCGCGTTCGATATCGCTACAGTGGGAATTTGAATCTCAGTATGCAAACCACCAAACTGAATTTTAAAGGTGATCCGGATTATTTGAAGAATAAAAGTTTCTTCTTGACCTGGTCGCATAATGTTGACAGCCGAGCAAGACCCGGAACAAGTTTTTCAGCCAGTGTGAATGCCGGTTCAACCCGATTTAATCAACTGGTGCCGAATAATGCCCAACTGAATTTTCAGAACCAATTGGGCTCCTCGATCACGTATTCCAAATCATGGGCCGGGAAACCATACAACCTGACGATGAGTGCCAACCATAACCAGAACAATAGCACCCGACTGGTCAACCTGAGTCTGCCAGATATAGGTTTTACAGTCAATACGCTATATCCCTTTCAGAAAAAGGAATCAGTCGGTTCGGCCAAGTGGTATGAAAAACTCGGGGTGGGCTACAATGGTAATTTCAGAAACCAATTATCCTTCTACGATTCTGCTTTTAACATTAAAAGACTGATCGACACGTTACAATGGGGCGCTCAGCATAATTTTCCGGTGACCTTAGCATTGCCGCCGATTTTAGGGGGTTCGGTGATCGTATCACCAACGGTAAGCTACTCTCAGGTTTGGATCGCGCAGCAATTCAGAAGAAAGTGGAATTCATCCCTGCAAAAAGTAGATACGACCATCACAAAAGGTTTTTTTCAGGATCATCAGGCATCCTTTTCGTTGGGATTCAATACGGCCTTGTTTGGTACCTACAATTTCAAAAAATCAAGAGTGATGGCCATTCGCCATGTGATCAGACCCACCGTGAGTTTGAATTACAGGCCGGATCTCTCACGAAAAAACTTTTATACCGATACGATCTTTCCGGGCGTGACCGGTCGATTCAGTGTCTTCGAGGGAGGCTTGTACAGTGGATTTTCGGAGGGTCGGACCGGTGGTATGGGTTTTCAGTTCGACAACAACCTCGAAATGAAGTGGCGATCCAAAAAGGATACCGGTGAGCAAGCGGTCAAGAAGATCAAGTTGATCGATGGTTTCGGCTTTACAACGGGATATAATTTCCTAAGGGACTCGATGAAGCTGGAACCGATCAACCTGTATTTCCGTACCACTTTATTCGATAAGATCAGCATCACCGCGAATAGTTTGCTGGATCCGTATCAAACCAATGAACGAGGCTTCCCGATCGATCGGTATGCCTGGCAGGGAGGTAAATTCAAATTAGGTCGCTTGACCTATGGTAGTGTGTCGATGAGTACTTCATTCAAAAGCAAACCAAAGGATGAAAAAAAGGATCAACAACGCACGCAGCAAATGGATCAAATGATGCAAGACCCCAACCTGCGGGGTCAGCAGCAACAGCTGATGGAATTCATGCAGCAAAATCCCGGCCAGTTTGTTGATTTTAACATCCCTTGGCAACTCAGTTTCGGGTACTCACTCAGCTTCAGCAACCGATTGAAACCTGATTATTCCGGATACAGTACCGAGGTGAATTCCAATTTAAATTTCAGTGGCAGTTTCAACCTGACCGAAAAATGGAATGTGTCCGCAAACGGATTCTATGATGTGACTTCCACCAAATTACAAACCTTCCAAATGAGCATTAATAGGGAAATGCATTGCTGGCAATTGTCGATCAATGTTACACCTGTCGGATTATTCCGTTCGTTCAATTTTTCGATCAGTCCCAAGGCTTCCATGTTACAAGATCTTCGGATCAATCGTACCCGTTTCTTCACGAATTTTTAGTAGGGCCTTGCGCATAGCGCTCCCACATCATCCGGTATGTTTTCTCTTTCAAGGATTCAACTGTCTCTCCAGCTGGTGAAAGCGGAGGAAGAAATTCCATGACCATCGGGTGCGGTTTGAAATAGAATGGTCTATTTGGGGGCAGGATGTTGCGAGTGTGAAAAATGACGGCCGGTATGATGGAGTGACCTGATTCGATCGCGAGCTTGAAGGCGCCATCGTAAAAGGATTTGAGGGGTTGATCGGTTCTATTTCTTGTTCCTTCCGGATAGATACACATGTGCATGCCCTGATCCAGTACATCCCGCATGCGTTCAATACTTTTTCGTCTGCTTCTATCATCTTTTCTATCGACCATCACACCCCCCAGTCGATAGTACCAACCAAATAAGGGCACCTTGGTAAAACTTGCTTTGGCGATGGTTTTATTGGGGCCCGGTATAAATGGAGAAGAGAGAGGCGGATCCATCAGTGAATTGTGGTTGCAGACAACGATGTAGGATTCTCCTTTTTGAAAATTCTCTTTTCCTAGAATACGCGGTGGACAACCCACCAGTGGTAACCAAAGACGCATCCAACCATTGGCGATCCGAATAAACCAGGTTTGGCCGACAGGATTCGGAAACAACCCGCAAATCAAAGAAGGCCATAAGATGATAAGAAAAGATAGTGCGAACGTCAGCAGGGCCCACAAGGCCATCAAACGGGCAAAAAGATCACGAAAGAATTTACTCATAAGGACCAGTCGATTGGTTGAATTCGGTTGGCAACAAGGTAGGCATTCGTCTGCGAAAAATGCCGGCATCCCAAGAAGCCGTTATGCGCAGAAAGAGGAGATGGGTGAGCCGCTTTCAACACCAAATGCTTTTGGGGATCGATGTACTTGGCTTTCTCCTGGGCAAATTTTCCCCAGAGCAAAAAAACAAGATGAGATCGTTTAGATGCCAGGGCATGGATCGTAGCATCTGTGAATTGAGCCCAGCCGATCTGTGCATGACTCATCGCTTCGCCGGCTCGTACGGTCAATGAGGCGTTCAATAAAAAAACCCCTTGGTTGGCCCAATGGGTAAGATTGCCATGCGTTGGCCTACGAAGACCCAGATCGGATTCCAATTCCTTGAAAATGTTTTGAAGCGAGGGGGGTGGGGGCACGCCATGCGGAACAGAAAAACTAAGGCCATGTGCCTGTTCAGGTCCATGGTAAGGATCCTGCCCAATAACCACAACTTTAACCTGTTCGAATGGAGTGGAATTGTAGGCGTTGAAGATCAGGGGGCCGGGCGGATAGATCGTTTTTTTAAGCTCCTTTTCCGTTCGCAAATGATTCGCTAGCTGTTGAAAATATTCAGCATTGAATTCCTTCTTCAGGACCGCCTTCCAGCTAGATTCGATTTGAACAGACATGGACTGCAAGCTAAAAAAAACTAGCTTTGCACCAGGTTCAACTTTTACAGGTTGACCCTTGTTCTTTTTCAATTGGTCCGGTAGCTCAGCTGAATAGAGCACAAACCTTCTAAGTTTGGGGTCATTGGTTTGAATCCAATCCGGATCACCTTTTCATCCCGGCAACAGTTGCCGGGATGTTTTTTTATTGCGATCGTCATTGTGTGTGCTGAGTGCTTTTCTATAATCGGTTCATATGAAATCATTTCAATTCGGTGTCGACTGTTTGTCTGTGGCAAAAGCCATGCAACTGACAAAAGGCGAAACAACTGCCGTTTTTGGCCCAGAGGCCAGGCAAAAGGTTGAAGGTGCCGCCCGCTGGGTACAAGAAATTCTGGACAGTAAGCGAACCGTTTACGGTATTAACACCGGCTTCGGCATTCTAGCGAATACCGCCATCGATGCAAAAGATGCTGAAACGCTTCAGCATAAGATATTACAAAGTCATAGTGTAGGGGTAGGCAATCCGGTTTCGTCGGAGATCGTACGCTTGATGCTGATCACCAAATTACAATCACTTTGCTACGGACATAGTGGAGTTCGTACTGAAACGCTGGATCGGATACTTTGGCACCTGCAAGCTGATGCACTACCGGTTGTTCCGGAAAAAGGCAGTGTTGGCGCATCAGGCGATCTCGCTCCCTTATCTCATCTGTTTCTCCCACTGATCGGAATGGGAGAAGTGTTTTTTAAGGGTGAGCGCATGTCAACGCAAGCATTATTTCAGCGAACCGGAATGCAGCCACTGGCATTGGGCCCCAAGGAAGGGTTGGCACTGATCAACGGTACTCAATTTATTTTGGCTCATGCAGTCAGCGGTGTGTACCGTTTTCAAAACCTGTTACAATCGGCAGATATCATCGGCGCTCTCTCCCTGGAGGCTTTACAAGGAACTGCGGCACCTTTTGATCCCAGACTGCATGACCTACGACCTTTTAATGGCACCCGATATGTCGCTAATCGACTCCGATTGTTATTGAACGGGTCTGAAAACTTGAACAGTCACGCGGACTGCGAACGGGTTCAGGATCCATACTCCCTTCGATGTATGCCGCAGGTTCATGGTGCCTCCCGTAATGCCTGGCTGCATCTGAAGCAACTAACTGAAGTGGAATTAAATGCGGTAACGGATAACCCGGTTCTTTTTAGTGCTGATGATTCGATCAGTGGCGGTAATTTTCATGGACAACCGCTCGCACTTCCACTAGACTATGCCTGTCTCGCAGCTGCTGAGATCGGAAATATCAGCGATCGTCGATCTTACTTGTTGATCGAAGGAAAATTCGGTTTACCAACTTTATTGATGGAGAATATCGGACTGAATTCAGGACTGATGATTCCCCAATATACCTCTGCCGCTTTAGTTACGGAGAATAAAACACTTTGTTTCCCTGCCAGTGCCGATAGTATTCCTACTTCACTCGGACAAGAGGATCATGTCAGTATGGGTTCTATCAGCGGACGAAAATTGCACCAGGTTCTTGATAATCTGGAATATATTCTGGCGGTGGAATTATTGAGCGCCGTCCAAGGATTTGAGTTCCGACGTCCACTTAAGACATCTCCCATTTTAGAAGCGGTGATTGAATCAGTTCAACAAGTCGTTTCTTATGCTAAAGAGGACAGGATCTTTTCCATAGACCTGGAAAAACTGAGAGACTTCATCCGTTCCGGACAATTAGAAAAAGTCACACGAAATTATTCTAAAGACAATGGAATCGATCTGACCGGGAATCACCCGGATTTTCAGCTCTGATCAAATAGCTAGGGTTGACTCCAATGCCAGCTCCATCATAGGAAGTAAGGCAGTTTCCCGTTGATCCGCAGAGATCTTCTGGTGAGTGGGAATCACATCCGAAACAGTCAGTAAAGTTGCTGCTGACTTCCCAAGCTCCTGGGCATTCGCAAATAAGGCAAAGGCTTCCATCTCCACGGCTAAACAATTGTATTTAATGGCAATTGCCGGCAATGCCGGATCTTTTCTATAAAAGATATCGGAGGAGTGAATATTTGTTTTGCGTAAAGAAATACCTGATCGAGAAGCCGTATCAGCGATTACTCCAGTAGCCCGACCCGGCGAAACGATCGAATCATTTTCCAAACCCCAGGCAAATCTCGCATAGGTAGACTCGCTGCTGGCAGCTTCCGCCAAAATCATATCGTAGACGGATAGCTCTGTCGAATAAGCACCACAGGTGCCGATCCGGATGATGGATTCAACACCATACATGGAGAATAATTCATAAGAATAGATGCCGATAGATGGACACCCCATGCCACTGGCACCGATCGTAACCCGTCTGCCCTTATAGGTGCCGGTATAAAAAAGAACATTTCTCGTTTGACTAACTAACTCGGCCCCGGATAAGTACTTATCGACCATGAAGCGGGCTCGTAGCGGATCACCCGGCATCAGTACTACATCTGCAATCTGGCCTTCCATGGCACTAATATGTACGCTCATCGATTTGAATTGAAGGGATCAAGATATCCTTTTCCCGCGAATCCCCATAGTATATTTGCAACATGAATCATACCTCTACTTACGATTTTGCCAAATACAAAACGCCTACCGGTACCACGCTTCATTGCAAGGGCTGGGTGCAGGAAGCGGCACTCCGAATGCTGTTGAATAATCTCGATCCAGAAGTGGCCGAGCGACCTGAGGAGCTGATCGTATACGGAGGACGGGGTAAGGCTGCCAGAAACCAGGAGGCTTTAGACCGCATCATTGCCAGCTTGAAATCATTGGAAAATGATGAATCGCTTCTTATACAGTCCGGTAAACCTGTAGGGATCCTGAAGACCCATCCGGATGCACCACGCGTTCTTATTTCCAATTCACAACTGGTTCCTAATTGGGCCAACTGGAAGCATTTTACCGAGCTGGAACAAAAGGGACTGATGATGTACGGACAGATGACTGCGGGCAGTTGGATCTACATCGGTACACAGGGAATTGTACAAGGCACCTATGAAACATACGCAGCCGCGGCGGACAAACATTTTGGCGGCACACTTAAGGGAACGCTGAATGTAACAGCCGGCCTAGGTGGTATGGGTGGTGCTCAGCCACTTGCTATTACTATGAACGAGGGTGTAGCACTGATCGCCGAAGTAGAAGAGTGGCGTATCGATAAACGATTGGAAACTCGCTATCTGGATGAAAAGCATTTGGATCTGGATGAAGCAATTGAATCTGCTCTGCGCTATAAACAAGAAGGAAAAGCGATCAGCATCGGTGTATTAGCCAATGCCATTGATCTCCTTGAGCGACTCTTGCAGCGAGGAATTATTCCAGACACGCTCACCGATCAGACTTCTGCTCACGATCCATTGATCGGATACACACCCCAGGGATTGTCGAATGAGGAGGCACAGGTCTTACGAGACTCGAATCCGGAGGAATACATCCGTCTGAGTTACGCGAGTATGCGAAAGCATGTAGAGCTGATGCTTGAACTTCAGAAAAGGGGGGCGATCACATTTGATTATGGTAATAATATTCGCGCTCGCGCACAGGAACAGGGACTTCAAAACGCATTTGATTTTCCTGGTTTTGTACCGGCTTACATACGTCCCTTGTTTTGTGAAGGGAAAGGGCCCTTCCGTTGGGCAGCACTAAGTGGTGATCCGGCAGACATAGCGGTTACGGATGAATTGATCTTACAACTGTTCCCGGATAATAAACCATTGGCCAGATGGATTCGCATGGCCCAGGAACGAATTGCTTTTCAAGGATTACCGGCAAGGATCTGTTGGCTTGGACAAGGCGAGCGGGAAAAAGCCGGATTGGCCTTCAATGAACTCGTGCGCACCGGAAAGGTAAAAGCACCGATTGTGATCGGCCGCGATCATCTGGATACCGGATCTGTAGCCAGTCCTAACCGAGAAACCGAATCAATGCTGGATGGAAGTGATGCCGTGGCAGACTGGCCTATACTTAACGCCTTGGTGAATACGGCCGGTGGTGCCAGTTGGGTATCCTTGCATCATGGCGGCGGGGTAGGTATGGGTTACAGTATCCATGCGGGGATGGTGATCGTAGCAGATGGGACAGTAGATGCTGCTAAACGTTTAAGTCGAGTATTACGGAATGATCCGGGAATGGGGGTCATCCGACATGCAGATGCCGGATATGAAATAGCAAAGGAACAATCTCGTAAACATGGTCTAGATCTTAATCAACGACTGGGTGACTAAGCTCATATTCAAGCACCCATGATCCTTGTTGCCAACTCTATTACAAAGTTTCACGCAGAACATGCCGTCCTTCGATCGGTCAGTTTAACGATTCATAAACGGGAAAGGCTAGCGATCATTGGTGAAACAGGATCCGGTAAAACAACCTTGCTACGCGCACTCGCAGGACTGATCGAACTGGATGCAGGCAAAATTATTTTTGAAGGTAACCGCGTTAAAGGTCCCTCCGAGGTACTATTGCCAGGGCACTCCGGCATCGCTTACCTGCACCAGGCAGTCAATCTTCGTAATCACTATAAAGTAAGAGATCTGCTGGAGCGTCACAGCATTCAGGATGGGGAGGCTGACAGAAGATTGGCTGCAATTTGTCGGATCGACCACCTCCTAGATAGAATGACCGATCAGTTATCAGGGGGAGAACGTCAGCGCATTGCCTTAGCCATCGAATTATCCAAACATCCATCTTTATTACTCCTCGATGAACCTTTCTCCAATTTGGATATCGGACATCGTAATACACTGAAGGCTGTCTTGGATACCTTACATCAAGAAATGGGATTAACACTTACAATTGTATCGCATAATCCCTCTGAAGTATTGGGATGGGCCGATCGCATGCTCGTACTTCGTCAGGGCAACATTATTCAAGAGGGAACGCCGAGATCGATCTATGATCATCCGATTGATGAGTATACAGCATGCTTATTGGGGCCCTATAATTATGTACAACTCAGGCAAAACGAGGTTCCGGTTTTCATACGACCCGAGCAATTGGGGTTGTCTGCTGAAACAAACGGTGATTGGAAAGGACAATTGATAGAAGAAGAGTTTGATGGGCATTCCAGTCTTTATACGGTAAAAACCGATCGGGGGAATATTTTGATCCGCGACGTCCCGGGTCATCCGATCGGTAAGGAAGTTTGTATTTTTACTCATCCAAATACATAAACATGAAAAAACTTCTTTTGTTATTATCGTTTGGTCTGTTCGTTTCCGTTACTGCTATGGCACAGAATAAAACACAAACGGTTAAAAACAAGATCGTAGAAGCCAGCTGCGCGCAATGTCAATTCAAAGTGAAGGAGCCACGTGGATGCGACCTTTCTATCCGCCTGGGTGGAAAAGTATATTTTGTAGATGGCACCAATCTAGATGCACATGGGGATGCACACGAGGAGGATGGTTTTTGTAATACCATCCGCCAGGCAAAAGTTACCGGCACGATCGAGGGTGATCGGATCAAGGTTACTCAGTTCGACCTGAAACCGGTGACAAAGAAAAAAGGCTGACCTCCGACGGATCAAATATTCACTACACTGTTTGTGCCGCCGAATACATTGGGTGTTTCGTGGTCTGCCCCCTCGTCATTGAGCCAGGTCTGCTTGTCGATCAGATACTTGAACTCATGACGGCTGTTTTTGGGCAGGTTGATCTCCGTCTGAAAGGTTCCGTTCTTTTTTCGGGCCATTCGGATACCTTTTTTCCAGTTATCATTCAGACCGAGTAACTCAACTGATTTAGCATCGGATGCGTCGATGGAGAATTTGACCTTTGCGTAATCTTTGGTCTTGTAAAGCGTCTTTTGTACCATGTTGCCTAATTTTAATTGTTATTGAAAAAATGATCAGGCAGCAATCGTTAGGGAAACCTTCAATTAATTCTAAGGTTGCCTCAAAGGTAACCCAGATGACCTTCTATTTCAAAGGATGTCTACCATTTCTATTTATGCTACTAGTTCTTTTTCCGATGACAGCAACAGCACAGTCAACTTTTATCGTACCGATCAAAGGCCCAGTTACCCCTTCCGGAAAATTTCTATATAGTTTATATAAGGATGGGGTGGGATTTCCTGACGAGCCGGCGAAGGCCTTTAGAAATGGCGGTTGTCCTGCCGTTCAGGGAGAGAATAAGATCATCATCAAGGATATCCCAGCAGGTCAATATGCGTTGGCGGTGATACAGGACCTGAATGAAAATGGCCACCTTGATAAAAATAAAATGGGCATTCCCACCGAACCCTTTGGATTTTCTAATAATGTGATCGGAGCATTTGGTCCGCCTAAATTTCATCGAGCCCAATTTGAAGTTCGGCCCGGAAAAAATGAGCTTACGCCGCTTCGTTTGAGAATGGGGCAATAAAAAAGCCTACCCGAAGGCAGGCTTGTAAACTATCGGTAAGGTCGATCAGAATTGCTCCAATCCACTAAACATGAATGACCCTTCGATCAGGGCATTCGCATCGCTGTCACTTCCGTGAATAGCGTTTTCTCCAACAGAAGCAGCAAACTGTTTGCGGATCGTCCCTTCTTCAGCTTTTGAGGGATCTGTGGCGCCGATCAGCTTACGAAAATCTTCAACGGCATTATCTTTTTCCAGAATTGCCGCCACGATCGGTCCGGAGCTCATGAATTCAACCAGCTCACCATAGAAAGGGCGCTCTTTATGTACAGCATAGAACTCACCGGCTTTTTCAGCGGAGAGTTTCATCATTTTCATGGCTTTGATCTGATAACCTGCTTTGAGGATCTGATCGAGAATAGCGCCGGAATGTCCTTTGCGAAAGGCATCGGGCTTGATCATGGTAAACGTACGGTTGCTCATATTCTTGGTGTTTTGCGCCGCGAAGGTAGGGGATATCAGGCAGAAGAATTACTTTTGCCCCGCCTTTATGGAGCCGATCTCATCCCTTTTTAATCAACTACAAACACCCCGCAAGGTTGTCATCACGACACACCAAAAGCCGGATGCGGATGCTATGGGGTCCATGTTGGGACTAAAGCTTTTTTTAGAATCAATCGGCTATCAGGTTACAGCCGTTTCTCCAACCAATTGGGCCGGCTGGGTGAACTGGATGCCCGGTGCCCGCGAGGTGATCGATTTTGAGCATAATAAACAGACTACAGCGGACGTGATCAACGAGGCTGACTGGCTTTTCTGTTTGGACTTTAACATTTTTCACCGCACAAAACAGCTGGCGCCCATACTGGCTGAAGCGTCTTGTGTCAAGATCCTGATCGACCATCACCAACAACCCGATACGCCATCTTTTACATACGGAATCAGCGATACCAGTAAAAGTTCCACCTGCGAAATGATCTATGACCTGATCGTTGAATCAGGCAACCTCGATCGGATAGATGCTAACATTGCTTCTTGTTTATTTGCCGGGGTAGTAGGAGATACCGGCTCGTTTCGTTTTAACTCCGCTACGGCCTCCGTGCATCGTATGGTGGCGGTTTTGAAGGACAAAGGACTCGACCACACCAAAGTTTACGAGGGTTTATATGATAACTACTTAGAAAACCGGCTTCGTTTCATTGGGCATGTGCTGACCAATCGGATGGAGGTTTTCTATGAATACAATGCCGCTTTGATCGCCATTCCTAAATCCGATCTGCTTAAGTACCAGATACGAACCGGTGATACCGACGGGTTGGTCAACCTACCACATTCCATTCAAGGTATCCGATTGGTGGCTATCTGCATTGATCGGGATGAAGAGCGGAAATGGAGTTTTCGCAGTAAAGGTGATTTTGATTGTAATCAATTTGCCCGACAACATTTTGAGGGGGGTGGTCATTTTAACGCCGCCGGTGGCCGAAGCAGTCAATCCTTGTCTGAAACCGTAGAAACATTCAAAAAAATACTTCCTTCCTATCAGGAGGAACTCATCAAACCACAACCATGAAAAAGTACAATGCTCTTACGATCCTGGCCCTGATCGGTCTGGTCCTTTTATCTTGTCAAAAATCAGCCCTCAAGAAGACACCAGGCGGAATGCCCTATGAGATCTTCTCGGATTCTAAAAAACCTCAAGTAAAAATGGGAGGTTTTCTGAAACTTGCCATTACCCAGTCGATCAACGACAGTGTGGTCTTCACGAACCAAGGAAAGATCCCGAATTACATTCCGGTTCTCAATCAAACCGCACCTTATGATCTATCAGAGATCTGGTCCCAACTTCGCTTGGGTGACAGTGTGATCGCTACTCAGATGATGGATACGTTCATGAATCGGAATCCGGGCAGTGTGCCGCCTCCATTCAAAAAAGGAGATCGGATCATCACAACCGTAAAGGTCATGGGCATTTTTGACAACGACAGCCTGCGTAAGATCGATGCCGATAAAGAAATGGATGCTTTTAAAATGAAAGAGGTCAAAGAAGTCGAAGCATTTGTAAACAAGTCTGGCGTAAAGGCTGAGCGTAGCGCCAACGGCGTATATGTTCAAACCCTACTTCCAGGTTCTGGCAATTTGATCGACACCGGAAAATATGTTTCGGTTAAATACACGGGTATGACTTTCGATGGAAAAGTATTTGACAGTAATATCGATACCAGCTTTCATCATACAGAGCCGTTAAGTTTTACAGTAGGCGCCGGACAAATGATTCCCGGTTTTGATGAAGGTGTTCGTTTTCTCCGTCCCGGTGGAAAAGGGGTCTTCTTCATTCCTTCTTTGCAGGGATATGGTCCGGCCGGTTCCGGTTCCATCAAAGGATATTCACACTTAAAATTTGAGGTTGAGGTTCTTTCAGTTGCGGATAAAGCGCCTGCAGCGACAAATACGCCCTGATCAGGAATCTAATCTTTCCGATGCAAGGCCTGGAATAAACGGATCGTTTCCCAGGCCGGACGAACATCATGTACACGCAAGATCCTGGCACCTTGTGTCAGGGCTTGCATGTGCAATGCGGTAGTTCCATTCAGCGCCATCAGTGGGTCAACCTCCAGCGTTCTATAGATCATGGATTTTCGGGAAAGTCCGACCATTAGGGGATAGGGTAGTTCTGCTAAAATCGATAGATCGCGAAGGATTTGAAAGCTCTGCTCCGTTGTCTTGGAAAATCCAAATCCAGGATCCAAGATCAGTTGATCTATGCCCAATGATCTGCACAGCTCAATACGTTTATTCAGGTATTCTTTGACGGAAGTGGTAACATTCTCATAAGCCGTGTGTTGTTGCATGTCCTGAGGGGTTCCTCGCATATGCATGATGACAAAAGGCAACCGACTCTTCGCGACTACATCCAGCATTTGAGGATCGATCTGACCTCCACTCACGTCATTTATGATATCAATCCCCTCATCAATGGCGGCTCTGGCTACTGATGCATGAAACGTATCTATGGAAAGAAATACGGATGGGAATTTTTTTCGGATGGCTTTTAAAAGCGGGATCACCCGATTTGTCTCCTCTTCGGCATCAATTCGTTCGCTACCGGGTCGGGTGCTTTGTCCACCCAGATCGAGAATCTGAGCACCTTGACGAATCTGCTCCTCAGCGAAACGAAGTCCCTGGTCGATGTGTTGTACTCGACTTACGCTATAAAAGGAATCGGGCGTGCAGTTGAGGATACCCATTACCACAGGCTGATCTAGATCTAAAAGCTTACCGGCACCCCGCAGCGTTAGCATACTTCCTTTTATTACTTTTGACGAAGGTAAGTCACCACGAACAACATGTCCGATACGAATCAACAATACGACCAGGTAGTCGCCGCTGCGGCAGAGATTTTTTACAAAAAGACTCAGGACTACGGAACCGCCTGGCGAGTTCTTCGTCCCATTTCCATCGTCGACCAGATCTTCATCAAAGCCCAACGCATACGAACCATTCAGGAGTTGGGAGAACAACGGGTAGGCGATGGCATTCAGGATGAATTCAAAGGTATCATTAACTATGCCGTTATCGGTTTGATGCAGCTACAGCTGACACCTGATGGTCCGGAAGAACTCAGCCTGGAACAGGTAAAACCACTTTTTGAAAAGGCCCTTGCAACAGCCAAGAGATTGATGCAAAATAAGAACCATGATTATGGGGAAGCCTGGCGCTCGATGAGTCAGGAGAGTTTTGTCGATCTGATCCTGATGAAATTGCAACGCATGCGACAGATCCTACAGAATGATGGCAAAACATTGATCAGCGAAGGTTTGGACGCCAATTATCTGGATATGCTCAACTATGCCGTGTTCGCACTAATTCTTCTTACGGAATGAAAGGGCTGAACACCATTCTCCGATACGGTGTAGGCCTTTTGTTCATCTTCTCCGGACTCGTCAAGGCTAATGATCCACTCGGACTAGCCTACAAAATGGAGGAGTATTTTGAGATCTGGCACCTCTATGCACTGATCCCTTACGCCACTATTTTTTCAGTATCCATGAACGTACTGGAAATCGCATCCGGTTTTGCTTTATGCATCGGATGGCAACACAAATGGAATCTTCGTTTACTCCTGTCGCTGATCGTGTTTTTTACTGTTCTGACCGGCTACACGTATTACACTGGTTACCCGAAAACTTGTGGATGCTTTGGAGATTGTTTACCGATAGACGCATCATCATCCTTCTATAAGGATCTGATCTTGCTTGGCGCCATCGTTTTTTTGTTGATTAAGGAACCTACAGCTGGAAAACAATTGCCAGGTCGTGTGACCACCATTTTGGTAGCCTTGGTGACTATTCTATCTATTGGCTTACAGTTTTATGTGTTAGATCATTTACCATTGATCGATTGCCTTCCTTATAAAATCGGCACCAACATCCCGGAAGCCCGAAAACAACCACCGCCACCACCCGGATCCACCGTTATGTTCGTATATGAAAAAAATGGAAAGGAAGTGGAATTCTCAGCAGATCGGTTTCCGGAGGATTTTTCTGCCGAAAACTATCGGTTTATTAGAAGATACGAAACGGGCGAAATTCAACAGGCGCCCATCCAGGGTTTTGCGTTGTACACGATCGGCGGTTCAGACACCTCGGAATCCCTCTTAGCGTCGGATAAACTGTTGCTGCTTTTTACCCAAGAGGTTACAAGCCTTTCAACATCTCAGAAGAATGATTTTAACAACCTGTACGAAGGGGCAAACAAAAAGAATATTTCGCTCGTGTTGATCACGAATCGAATGGAGCTATGGGACACTACCTTGCAAAAAATCTATCCGACTATTCGTGTTGTCAGCTGTGACCGGACACCGATCCGAACGGCCGCAAGGGTAGACCCTACAATCTATTATTTGGAAAAGGGTACTGTTATTAGGAAAAATGCGCTGACAGATTGTGGCAGCATGCTGAAGGGGATCAATTGATCACTGGATAATGACTTCCTCTATCAAGGCCTGGCCGAGTGCTTCATTCACACGGGTGCGAATGCTATCTCGCTGAAAACTAAGTTCATGCCGAAGTGGGGCAACCTGAGTATAGATGAAAAGTTTTGAGCCGATGATTTGGATCTTATCTGTGTAACCCGCGATCATCGGTCCCATTAGTTCTCCCCAGATATCAGTAATCTGCATAGCACGCATGTTTCCTTCAATCCGGCTTCCGGATAAAAAAGCTTGTATAGCGTCTTGCAATCGATATTCTCCCATCTTTCAAAAGTACCATATTCTAAACGGTCAAAACTCCAACAATTGCCATTCCGGGTCAAGTGGATCAAGATTCTCTCTTAGTCGATTGGGGTCAGTATCTGTAATGAAAACTTGTGAACCGGTATTCTTCGCAACCCACTGAAGCAAGGCGCTGATACGCTTCGGATCCAGTTTTTCAAAAACATCATCCAACAAAACAATGGGGGGGAGCGTCAAATATTCTTCGAGCAGTGAGCGCTCCGCTAGTTTGAGCGCAAAAAGCAAGGTCTTGCGCTGACCCTGGGAGGCCACTTGTTTGAAAGAATGACCGCCCATTGAAAAAAGCAGATCATCTCGGTGAGGCCCTCGTGTATTTCGTTGGGCGGCTATATCTCGTGAACGGTTTTCTCGAATAAAGTTTAGGGTCGATTCTTCGGGCAGGTCGCATTGATAAGACATCCCTATAGGTTCCGTGTCGCCGGCGAAGGACGTGTAAAGCTCCAGCATCCGTTGTTGCAGCCGTATGCTCCATAGTTTTCGGGCGGGTATGATCAGGCGGATGGTTTCAATCCATTGCTCATCGATCACATCCAACAGCGCTGAACGGTCAGGCGTCGTACCCAATTCACCACATTCTCGAAGCAGTGCTTGGCGTTGTTGCAATAAGCGGTTGAATTTGGTTAGGGTAGATAAATAATATCCATCCACCTGGCTGATTAGGGCATCCAGAAATTGGCGTCTGGTTTTACTCTCTCCGGTGATCAATTCCGAATCATCAGGGGCGATCATCACTACCGGAAAACGACCCAAATGATCGGATAGCCGGGGTAGGAGGTCGCCATCGTGCCAGATCTCTTTTTTTGCAGTCTCCCTCAAAATGATCGAAACTTCATGGTGCTGTCCATTCCGCTGGATCTTCCCATCGATCCGAAATCCGTTCTCACCATGTCGAACAAGACTTTGATCGGAACGAGAAAAATATCCGCGGGAAAAACAAAGCGTATAAAGGGCGTCTAGTAGATTGGTTTTACCGACACCGTTCGCCCCGGTAATGCCGATCACCCTCGACCCAAAGACAAGGGGCTGGTCGGGGTGGTTTTTGAATTGAGTCAACTGCAATTGTTCGATCCGAAGCATGGCACGGCAAGTTAGTCAGCCTAAGCGGTTCAGCAAGAGGACCTATCCGACCCTTTTTTCCCTATATTTGCGCCACAAATTTTTGGCCTGTGGTGACCAAATTTTCGAAGGAAACATACCTCTACTGGTACGAGCTGATGCAGCTGATCCGTCAATTTGAATTGATGGCAGAGGAGAAGTACAAAATGGAAGGGAAGATTCGCGGCTTCTTTCACGCCTATGTAGGGCAGGAAGCTATTGCGGCAGGCTGTATGACAGCTACTCGCCCGGAAGATCTTTTCATAACTGCTTATCGCGATCACGGTTTGGCCATTGCTAAAGGTGTTTCCGTGAACAGTTGTATGGCAGAACTCTATGGCAAAGCCACCGGTTGTGCCAAAGGAAAGGGTGGAAGTATGCACTTTTTCAGCAAGGAATGCAATTTCTATGGCGGTCATGGTATCGTGGGCGCCCAGATCGGTACCGGTGCGGGCCTGGCATTTGCTGAAAAATATCGCGGAACCGACAATGTAACGCTTGCTTATTTCGGTGACGGAGCCGCCCGTCAGGGAATGTTACATGAAACGTTCAATTTGGCCATGACCTGGAAACTTCCCGTGATCTTTATTTGCGAGAATAACCAGTACGCTATGGGTACATCCATTGAGCGGACTTCTAACATCACCGACATCTATAAACTGGCCGATGCCTATGAAATGCCGGCTGATGTGATCGATGGTATGAGTCCGGAAGCAGTGCATGATGGTGTGGCCCGTGCCGTACGTCGTGCTCGTGAAGGAGATGGCCCGACCTTACTGGAGATCAAAACTTATCGTTACAAAGGTCACTCGATCAGTGATCCACAGAAATACCGGAGTAAGGACGAGGTAGAGGATTACAAATCGAAAGATCCGATCCAGCAAGTTTTGAAAACCATTCGTGACAATCAGTTTGCCACCGAAGAACAATTGAGTGAAATCGACGCACGTGTTGACCGGATGGTAAATGAATCTGTCACATTCGCGGAGGAAAGTCCTTGGCCCGACGATAACGAGGTCCTCAAGGATGTTTACGTTGACCCACATTACCCTTTTATAGTCGATTAATCTTTGAATTTTTTTTATGAGTCAAGAAAAACAAACACAGCTTTCATCTGAACCATCTGTGGCGGCGCTGCAGGGATTTTGGCAGAATAACCGAAAATGGCTGATGATCGCCGCCGGGGCCGTCCTCCTGATCGGTGGGGGCTGGTTTTCTTATCAGGAATTTTATCAAGCTCCACGGGATCAAAAAGCGCAGGATGCCCTGTTCAAGGCGGAAGAATACTATCGCCTCGACTCGATCCAAAAAGCGCTTAATGGAGATGGTCAATTCCCTGGCTTCCTCAAAGTGATCAGTCAGTACGACGGTACCGCATCGGCTAATCTGGCTAATTTTTATGCCGGTAGTTGTTATCTGAAACTGGATAACTACGAAAAGGCAGTTAAACATTTGAGTGATTTCAAATCGGATGAGAAACTGACTCAAGCCCGTGCTTATAAGCTGATGGGTGATGCTTATGCCGATTGGGGCAAACTCGATCAGGCGTTGGATGCCTATAAGCAAGCTGGTCGCCATTTCAAGGACGATGAGGCCAATTCTCCTGAATACTTGTTCCTGGCTGCTTACCTGGCCGACCGTGCCATGAAAAAGACGGATGTGGCCATCGAATTGTACCAGGAGATCAAGGAAAAATATCCCCGAAGCCAACAAGCCTTTGATGCCGATAATTACCTGGCTCAGCTGGGTATTTATGCGGATCCCAAATAATTGATAAAAGTCTTTTTATCGGATGGCCCTGATGTTTGCATCGGGGCCATTTTGTTTTCTATATTTTTGACCCAATACACAAAATGAAAGTTCATCTTTTCATACCCTGTTTTGTCGATCAGCTCTATCCTCAAACGGCTTTTAATGTAGTTAAGCTGTTGGAGCGAGTCGGGTGTCAGGTCATTTACAATGAAGAGCAGACCTGTTGCGGACAGCCTGCTTTCAATGCCGGCTATTGGGAAGATGCACGTTCGGTTTGTGGGAAATGGTTGGCTGATTTTTCAGAGGCAACGACGATCGTAACGCCGAGTGCCAGTTGTGCCGGTTTCATTCGGAATTATTATGCCAAGCTCTTCGATAGTTCATCACTACACCATGAGGCACAATCCACTCCGAAGCGCATTTTCGAATTGAGTGAATTTCTGGTCAACACCTTGCATGCAACCCGTTTCGGTGCCCGGTTGAATGTGAAAGCGGCCTATCATGATTCCTGCGCCGGACTTCGAGAGTGCAAGATCAAACAAGAACCCAGACAATTGTTGGGTGGGGTAGAGGGACTACAATTGATCGAACTACCCGATGCGGAAACCTGCTGCGGTTTTGGTGGAACGTTCTCCGTCAAGTACCCGGATATATCCGTAGCCATGGGTCAACAAAAAGTGGAGCAAGCCATTCAACTCGGGGCCGATTGCCTGATCTCCACCGACCTATCCTGCTTGATGCATCTGCAGGGGTATGTGCAAAAAAACGGACTCTCCTTAAAAACCATGCACCTGGCTGATGTGTTGACCAGTGGTTGGTAAAATTCAATCTATGGCATACTGGCTGATGAAATCCGAACCTTTCAAGTATTCTTGGGATCAATTGATCGCAGATAAGAAAACCTTCTGGGATGGTGTGCGCAATTACGGTGCCCGCAACAACCTCCGGGCTATGAAAAAAGGTGATCAAGCCTTTTTTTATCATAGTAATGAAGGCGTCGAGATCGTGGGAATCATGGAAATCGTTCGAGAAGCTTACCAAGATCCTACCAGTGATGATCCAAATTGGGTATCCGTAGATGTGAAGCCTGTAAAAAAACTCAAGAAGCCTGTTTCTCTTGCATCTATCAAAGCCGAGAAGAAATTAGCGAATATGGCCCTTGTACGATTGGGCAGGCTATCCGTTCAAGCCGTTACTGCCGATGAGTGGGAGATGGTGTTGAAAATGGCCGGACATTGATCAGTTTTCCGACTCATGGAAAACGAGTCCATACGAACGTAGCTCAGTCAATACAGGTTCATAGATAGTCGGTAGGGTAGGAATCTGCAGCCCTTTTGCCGTCCACCTTTTTTCTAAGAATTGAACAGCTGCTATTCCGATCGGTAATCCGACGGTACGTGCCATGGCGGTTCGAACTGCATCCAGACCCGTATCGATAAGCCAACTCTTCAAGTATTTTGTTTTACCATCTATTTGGTACTCGATCTCATGAACCATCACGATCTGATCTTTGTCGGTCGGTTTCAGTACCCATTTATTTTCCATGGCATACTGCAGGATGGACGCGGGTGTCGAAGAAGCAAAGGGGAGAAGGGTTTCATGATCATCCCAACCAAGCCAAGCCAACATGTATCGGATATTCGATGAAAGTGTATCAGGTAAGCCGACACAAGCGTTCAGTCCGGCGGCCAGTGTGGTTCCAGGTTTCAGCTCCACTATCCTTTTATCATCGATCATGCCCAACTCAACGATCGCATTCCAGCCTTTCATAAAAGCGGGATGACGCAACGTGGTTCGTTGAAACGATGCGATGCCTTGCAAACCATATCGATCGATATAACTCAGTGAATCTCGGTTCGGGTAGTAAGCAAATTCACCCACTTGATCCAGACGAAGCAGGTGTTCTTGGCTGAAAAGTTGGGCATGGTTTTTTTCGATCACCCGATCGTTTTCCAGGTACTGTGCCCCGGCAACTCCGGCCATGACCACATTGCGCGGATTCCAGCTGATCTTGTAGTGCCAGGGATTGTCGTCACTCTCGGGTGATACGAGTCCCCCGCAATGGGAGCGAATACCGGTTGGCATGCCACCCTTTGCCCGAATACCCTCCAGCAGTTCCATCAAACTCATATGATCGATCCCCGGATCTAATCCCATTTCGTACAGAAAAAGAAGTCCATTTTCTTCTATTTCCGATGCCATATGTTGGATAGATGGGTCGACATACGAGGCCGTGAAAAGAGATCTTTTCAGTCGAATACAATCCGCTGCCACAATCGTATGCAAATGAGGGGGTAGAAGGGATATCACCACTTCAGCGTTTGTAATACTCGATTCCCGATCGGTGACGGAATGAATATCGTAGGAGCGTGCTATGAATGATGTGCCATCTATCCCCTGACGTTGGCAGGAATCTTGGAGCTTGGCATTGGCCACACCGGGTTGAGCATCCACAACTTCCAATGAAAAACCTTTTAGCGAACATGCCTTTACCAGATAATCGATCAATACGGTGGCCGATTTTCCGGCTCCAAAGACTAAGAGGCTTGACATGGGGTAAAGTTCGTTGAAAGGGATCTAAGAAAAGCCAAAAGGGTGGTCCGTTACCGTCAAAAAAAAGTATGAAAAAGTAATTCACATAAGTGGATAAAACCAACACATTCGCTGCTAAAAAAGCCACCCAATAACCCCTGTTCTGGCCTAGGAAAAAGTACATTTGTCGACCTGCCTTTCCCCATGCGTTTTGTCACTCAAAACGAACGTTGATGGGGTTTAAAAAAACAGGTTTTTCCAATGGAAGAAAATCGATTACCAGAACGCACGCAGGATCAAGATCGGATCTTACCGATTCAGATCGAGGAGCAGATGAAGACTGCCTACATCGACTATTCCATGTCGGTGATCGTTGGTCGTGCCTTACCCGATGTGCGTGATGGATTGAAGCCGGTTCATCGCCGCGTGCTGTTTGCGATGAACGAATTGGGTATCAATTTCAATAAGCCTTATAAGAAGTCAGCCCGTATCGTCGGTGAAGTGTTGGGTAAATACCACCCCCACGGCGATTCCTCCGTTTATGATGCGATGGTCCGTATGGCGCAGGAATGGAGCATGCGCTATGCCATGATCGATGGACAGGGAAACTTCGGAAATCAGGATGGTGACGGTCCGGCTGCCATGCGTTACACAGAGGCGCGGTTGGAACGACTTGCCGAACACATGCTTGATGATATCGACAAGGATACCGTCGATTTCCAACTAAACTTTGATGATTCAGAGAAGGAGCCCACCGTATTGCCCACCCGCATCCCGCAATTACTGGTAAACGGATCCAGTGGTATTGCCGTGGGTATGGCAACAAACATGATGCCGCACAATCTCTCCGAGGTGATCGACGGTTGTGTAGCTTATATCGATAATCGAGAAATCGACATCGATTCCCTGATGCAGTTCATCAAGGCGCCCGATTTTCCTACTGGCGGCGTGATCTACGGAATGGAGGGCGTTCGTTTAGCGATGCATACCGGCCGGGGCCGTGTGGTGGTCAGAGGTAAATTGACCGTGGAGGCAAAGGCAAATGGTCGGGAACAAATCATTATTACTGAAGTTCCCTATCAGGTAAATCGTGATGCGCTCGTGAATCGCATCGGGGAACTCGTAAATGACAAAGTGATCGAAGGCGTTTCGAATGTGAATAATGAATCCACGCAAAAAGATGGTACTCGTTTGGTGCTTGATCTCAAGCGGGATGCCATCGCCAACGTGATCATCAATCAACTTTACAAATACACAGATCTTCAAACGTCTTATGGTATCAATAATGTGGCGATCGTTAAAGGTCGTCCGCGTACCCTGAACCTGAAAGATCTGATCTCCGAGTTTGTGGAGTTCCGCCACGAAGTCGTGGTTCGACGTACTCGTTTTGAATTGAAGGAGGCCCAAAAACGAGCTCATATTCTAAAGGGATATCTGATCGCACTCGATCACTTGGATGAAGTGATCCGACTGATTCGTCAATCACCCAACCCAGAACAAGCGAAGGATAACCTGATCAACGCCGGTTGGGGATTGGATGAGATTCAGGCGAAAGCGATCCTGGAATTGCGCTTGCAGCGCCTGACCGGTATGGAGCGTGATAAGATCCGGGCCGAATACGACGAACTGATGAAACTGATCGCTTACCTCGAGCAGTTATTGAGTGATGAGGGGATGCGTTACGGTATCATCAAAACTGAACTGCTTGAGATCAAAGAGAAATTCGGGGATGTACGAAATACGGAAATCACGTATCTGGACGATGAAGTTAAATTGAAAGACCTCATCAAAGAGGAAGATGTAGTGATCACGATCTCGCACCTGGGATATATCAAACGTACACCGGCTGATGAATACCGAGCACAACGCAGAGGCGGACGGGGTGTGATAGGTGGTCGTACCCGCGATGAAGATTATATCGAACATCTATTTGTTGCCTCCTCGCATCATACGCTGTTGTTCTTCACGGAGAAAGGACGCTGCTACTGGCTCAACGTTTGGGAAATACCGGAAGGGGAGAAGACCGGTAAAGGACGTGCCATTCAGAATCTTATGCAATTGCCGCCGGATGACAAGGTGCGTGCCATCATCGATGTAAAAGATCTGAAAGATGAAGAATTTGTGAAGCAGCACAACATTGTGCTTTGCACAAAGAAGGGGGTGATCAAAAAAACAGCGCTGGAGGATTTCTCACGTCCACGGACAACCGGTGTAAACGCGATCACGATCGTCGAAGGGGACGAGCTCTTACAAGCTCGTATGACAGATGGTGCTAGTGAGATCATGTTAGCTGTACAAAGTGGTCGTGCGATCCGCTTCTCCGAAGAAAAAGTACGACCCACCGGAAGGGGAGCGATCGGCGTAGCCGGAATTGAGGTGGAAGGAGATAACGATGCTGTTATCGGAATGATCTGCGTGAATCCAACCTTGCAGGCCGACAGAACTGTATTGGTCGTCAGTGAAAAAGGTTATGGAAAACGTACACCGATAGATGAATACCGCTTCACGAACCGTGGTGGAAAAGGCGTGAAGACGATCAACGTAACAGATAAAACCGGTTCTCTTGTTGGTTTATTGGATGTATCGGGTACCGAAGACATCATGATCACGTGCAAGAGCGGGGTAACAATTCGCATGCCGGTATCGGGGATTAGTGAACAAGGACGTGCTACCCAAGGCGTAAAACTGATCCGTTTGGATGAGGGGGATGAGATCGCGGCAATCACGAATTTGGATGATCATGCTGATGAACCGGAAGAGTTGGCTGATGAAACCATTAACCTTTCGGAAGGAAATGATGCTGCAACCCCGGATGTATCGGATTCATCTACAGAAAACAACCCAGTTGAATAATTTTCAAACTAGAAACATGAAAAAAATAACACCTCTTGTACTGATTTTCACGTTACTGTCTGCAGCTGGATGGTCACAAAGCATAGAGTCGATCAAGACATTTGTTTTATTGGGACAAATGGACAAAGCTAAAACCGAGATCGATAAGGCTTCTACCAACGCCAAGATCATGGCAAAACCGGAAGCTTACTTACTGAAGACTGCGATCTACGCGGCTATATCCATGACAGACGATAACCGCAATAAACCAACCGGTAACACACTGGCTAGTGAAGCAGATGCAGCGTTTGAAAAATATAAATCGATGGAGCCGGCAATGACTAAATTCAGCGAAGAAACTGCTTACCAGAACGGTCCAATTAATATCTATTCAAATTATTATAACCAAGGACTAGTAGATTACAATTCAAAGAGTTGGGCCGATGCGATTCCGAAACTCAAAAAAGCAATTTCATACTCTGATTTTCTGATCAGCAAATCCCTGCTTCCTTTTCCAATCGATACCAATCTTCTGATTCTAACTGGGGTAGTGGCTGAAAAGGCAAAAGATAACGCTACAGCTTCTATGGCGTATGGTCGCATGATTAACGCCCGAATCGGAGGGGCTGATTTCGAGGGCATCTATCAATTTATGGTCCGTTATCATTTTACGGAGAAGGACTTCGTGAACTTCGAAAAGGTTAAAACCATCGGCGGGGAATTATATCCCGAAAGTGAATTTTTCAAATTGGACAAGTTGGATTTTGCGGTCGGACTGGTGGATGACTTCTTAGACAAGATCAAGGCATTAAATGAAACCATCGCAGCTGAGCCTGATAATTATAAAGCACATGAATTGCGTTGGTCACTCATCTATGATACGATCAACAACCTGGAAATCGGAGCTGAAAAACCGGCAATGATGAATCAGTGGGAAACGGACATGATCGCTTCGCTAAAAAAATGTGCTCAACTCAAACCAGATGAGGTAAAAAATCCTTTGTTCCTGGGTTCATACTATGTCATCAAGAAAGAGGAGGCCAACCAGGCGCGGGTAAAGTTTGCTGAAGAACTCCAAAAAAAGACCAAGCCTGGTACGAAGGCTAGTACGGCCGATATCGCTAAACGCGACCAGCTGGATAAGGATTACCAGCAGTCATTGGAAATGATCCTGGAGCCATATCTGCAAGCCGCTAAGATTTACGCTGCAAAAGAAAAACTCGATTCCCGCGAAAAGCAACAGTACAAGAATATAGCAGGGTATTTGGCCGAAATTTATGAATCCAAGAAAAAGCGTGCCGCTAAAGATCCAGCCGCTGCAGCCAAATGGGCAGCAGAGGAGAAGAAATGGAATGATTTATACGAAACCATTAAATAACTAGCTAAGAGGGCCATCTCAGGATGGCTTTCTTTCACTCAATACAACTTAACATAATGTAAATTATGAGAATTAAGGAAAAGAAAAAAAGGTATGTTTAGCGAGTCATAAATACAAGCCCAGTTGATTTATGATCCTTAGTAACACAAATCAAAACAATAGTTTAGGAGTGTTATTTCTAATAAAGGATGAGAAGTTCAATAGAGCATCCTGACTTTGATGGTACCGTTAACGTCTTTCAGCAAACTCATGGCTTGTGTGCTGAGTCGCTTATCGACATCAAGCACAACATAACCGATGGCTGGATTCGTTTTGAGGTATTGGCCCAGAATGTTGATCCGGTTCTTTGACAGCTGACCGTTGATAGCAGATAAAACCCCCGGCTGGTTGGCATGAATATGTAAAATACGGTGACTGCCTTCTTGGGCAGGCAAAGCCAGCGCCGGGACGGTATGTGAACCAAGTGTCACGCCACGTTCCAAGTATTGAAGCAGTTTTTGGCTAACATCCTCGCCAATATTGGACTGGGCTTCCTCCGTGCTGCCACCGATATGTGGAGTTAGCAGAACATTGGGCAGGTCCTGTAAGGGTGTCTGGAACCGGTCACCGTTCTTTTCCGGCTCCCAGGGAAAAACATCTATCGCGGTCCCGCCGATACGACCAGACAAGATTTCTGTTCGTAAAGCATCCAGATCGACCACCTCACCACGAGCATAATTGATCAGAATCGCCCCCTTTTTACAGGCCTTCAGCTGGGCGCGTCCGATCAGATTTTTTGTTTGTTCCGTTTCCGGTACATGTAACGTGACCACATCTGAGCGGGTCAGCACTTCCTTAAGGGATCTTCCATCCACCGCATTGCCTAAGGGCAGCTTGGTTTCAATATCATAGAAAATCACCCGCATGCCTAAGGATTCGGCCAGTACACTGACCTGACTTCCGATATTTCCGTATCCTATGATCCCGAGTGTCTTACCTCTCAATTCATAGCTGCCGCTCGCTTCTTTCATCCAAACACCCTCATGTGCTGCTTTATTTTTGTCAGGTATCCGGCGAATCAGCATGATCGCGGATCCAATGACCAGTTCAGCAACCGAGCGGGTATTTGAATACGGGGCATTGAACACTACTACCCCTCGTTCCCGGGCAGTCTCCAAATCGACCTGGTTCACCCCGATACAAAAACAACCGATAGCCTGAAGTTTTTTGGCGACAGCTAATACTCTTGGCGTAATCTGGGTCTTGGATCGAATGCCTAAAATGTGAACGTTTCGTACCGCCTCGATCAGTTCGTCTTCCGTGAGTGCCTTATTGATGCGGGTTACCTGTGAGTAGCCTTGGATCTTGAAATTCCGGACGGCAGACTCACTGATATTTTCCAGAAAAAGGACTTGTATTTTCTCCTTTGGATAACTGGTTTGGCCCATAGGCAAATATACCTGCCCGCTCTTAAAATAAATGCCCTCACCCCTTATCTTTGCGACCCGGCCAAAAAAGGCCTTTTTTCGAAACGAACCAAGCTAACGTATGATGAACAATCTGTTTATTTGGGTGCCCCTGATGGGCCTGATCGGACTTCTTTACACCCTCGTTAAATATAACTGGGTTGGCAAACAAGATGCCGGAACCGATCGAATGAAAGAGATCAGTAATTACATCGCTGAAGGAGCCATGGCATTTTTGCGTGCCGAGTGGAAGATCCTCGGCTATTTTGTTGTTGTGGTGGCACTTCTGTTAGCCTTCATGGCCAGCCGCAACCCGCATTCACACGTACTGATCGCCGTTGCTTTTGTCATCGGTGCCGTATTGAGCGCTCTTGCCGGATACATCGGAATGAGTATCGCTACTAAGGCCAACGTACGTACCGCTCAAGCAGCACGTACCAGTTTAAGTAAAGCACTGAATGTTTCTTTTACCGGAGGTGCGGTAATGGGGCTGGGTGTTGCCGGTTTAGCCGTATTGGGACTTGGTGGTTTATACCTGATCCTGAAAGCATACTTCGTTGGTGACCTCACCAGCGGTCCGGAATTTCAATCAGAAATGCTTCGCACCATTGAAGTGCTTACCGGTTTTTCATTAGGTGCTGAATCCATTGCCCTTTTCGCGCGTGTTGGAGGTGGTATTTATACCAAAGCCGCCGACGTGGGAGCTGACCTGGTGGGTAAAGTCGAAGCCGGCATTCCTGAAGATGACCCTCGTAATCCAGCCACCATTGCCGACAACGTAGGTGATAACGTGGGTGACGTGGCCGGTATGGGTGCCGATCTTTTCGGATCCTATGTAGCCACTGTCTTGGCAACTATGGTACTCGGACAGGAAACTACATCCGTTGATAATTTCGGTGGACTAGCCCCTATCCTGCTTCCTATGCTGATCGCAGGCGTTGGTATTCTTTTCTCCATTGTGGGAACCTGGTTCGTTCGCATCAGCGAGAACGCTGGATTGAATACGAACACTGTTCAAAAAGCCTTGAACATGGGCAACTGGGGTTCTATCGTGCTCACCGCTCTTGCCTGCATTTTTCTGGTTGACTTTATTTTACCCGAAACAATGATCCTGCGTGGGGCCACATTCACCAAATGGGGTGTGTTGGGTGCTATCGGTGTAGGTCTTGCCGTAGGTACATTGATGTCCATCATCACTGAATTCTACACGGCAATGGGTAAACGTCCTGTACTATCGATCATTCGCCAGTCCTCAACGGGACATGCGACCAACGTGATCGGCGGACTCGCCGTAGGTATGGAATCTACGTTCCTTCCGATCCTGGTACTGGCCGGTGGTATCTGGGGCTCTTATGAGTTTGCCGGACTCTATGGTGTTGCGATCGCTGCTGCCGGTATGATGGCCACCACCGCTATGCAGCTCGCCATCGATGCATTCGGTCCGATCGCAGACAACGCCGGAGGTATCGCTGAAATGAGCGAACTCCCCAAAGAAGTACGTGAAAAGACAGATATACTGGATGCTGTTGGTAATACCACAGCTGCCACAGGTAAAGGTTTTGCCATCGCCTCTGCAGCCCTGACAGCCCTTGCCTTATTTGCGGCTTTCGTCGGTGTAGCAAAAATCGATGGTATTGATATCTACAAGGCTGATGTATTGGCTGCCTTATTCGTAGGTGGTATGATCCCGTTACTGTTCTCTTCTCTTGCCATACGTGCTGTTGGTGAAGCTGCCATGAGCATGGTGGAAGAAGTTCGTCGCCAATTCCGCACGATCCCTGGTATCATGGAAGGAACCGGTAAACCTGAATACGACAAATGCGTGGCAATCTCTACAGAAGCCTCCATTCGTAAAATGATGCTTCCTGGCGCCATAGCTATCGTTTCTCCTCTGCTTATGGGATTCCTCATGGGACCAGAAGCGTTGGGCGGATTTCTTGCAGGTGCTACCGTTAGCGGAGTACTGATGGGTATGTTCCAAAACAATGCCGGCGGAGCTTGGGACAATGCCAAGAAATCATTCGAAAAAGGAGTTGAGATCAACGGCGAGATGTTCTATAAAAAATCTGAGCCCCATAAGGCTTCTGTAACAGGTGACACCGTAGGTGATCCATTCAAAGATACCTCCGGCCCATCGATGAACATTCTGATCAAGTTGATGTCGATCGTATCGCTCGTCATCGCCCCTACCCTGGCTGATATGAGCAAAGCTCCCACTACCCAAGTACCTGCTCCTAAGCAGATCGAGATGAAAACATCAGCTCAATCGGTCACTACTCCTAACACCGTTTCGATCAATTGATCGAATAAACAGTTTGAATATGAAAAGTCCCGCCAAACGGCGGGACTTTTTTATGATATCAGTAATGAGCTAGATGAATCAGGTCAGTAACAACGAGGACATTTCTCGCTATACTTGTTACCCAAAATAAAACCGAATACCATTTCATGCGTACCCCTGTTGAAATCACGCAGAATGTTATTGTTCAATGATTTTTCAAACGCGTAGCTAATATTAAACGTGTTGCTGACATTGAGGCCTAAGTAAGCCGCATAACCATCTTCGAGCCGATAACTGGTTCCTGTCCACAACTGATCTCGGTATTGCAACTTCAGATTGAACTCGGGTTGGTATTGACGAAAAGAACTGTTCTGAATATACTTTACCATCACGGAAGGAGTAACATTTAAATCATCTCCAACTAAAAAACGATAACCAGCCGTCAGAAATAAGTGCGGAATGAAACGCCCTTTAGTGAGTACAGCTGTATTGTCGTCAACGAAGTTGAGTGTTTGTGGTAATACGTTCTGGGCAGAGAATCCAACAAAATAATCACGGGAGTACAACCAAAGACCGGCGGCCATTTGTGGTTTGATACGCGTCAGCTCTGTCAGAAAACCTGATCCGGTGGCCGGATCGCTTGGATCACCGGATCCACTGAAATCTTGCATGGTAGCATCGATGCTTATCTTGGTTAGACCTGCACTGAGTCCGCCCGAAAGATTCGTGGTTGGATTCAATCCAATATGATAAGCATAACTAACCGCCGCATTAAAGAAATTGAAACTACCGGTTCGATCGTTGATCAGATTCAATCCCAATCCGTGGTGCGGTTCTGCCGCGGTATAATTTTCCCAATAGGTTTTACCTCTTGGATTTTCCCCCGGCACCCCAAAGGATGTGGAAGAAGTCCTGTAATCACTTTTACCCAATGGGCCGTGAATACTTAGATATGATGTATTGGGCGCCCCTTTCAGTCCTACCCATTGATCCCTGACACCCATCTTCAGATCGGTGTAGTTATCTATACCTGCCAAAGCCGGGTTCAGAATGAATGGATTGATGACATACTGTGTATAATGCGGCCGCTGCTGTCCGTGTGATAGCAGGCTGAACATAACAGATATGGAGAAAAAGATCCTGCGCATGATTTAGCGAATGATATCGACGTAACCGGCGATGCGTTTACGACCATTTTTGGGATCGATGACATAATAATAGGTTCCTACCGGCACAGGATTCCCGTTGACTTTACCATCCCAAGGGGTTGGATAACCAATCGAACGAAATACCAACTGACCATAACGATTGGCGACCTCCACCGTGCAACCGGGATACGTATCCAGATAAGGTATGATCCAGGTATCGTGTACCCCGTCGCCATTGGGACTGAATATGTTCGGTACACTCGGGGTTTTGAGTACTTTGACAAAAACTATATCCTGCGCAGAACAACCCTTATCTGTTGTAATAAAATAGGTGTAGAAGATATCATCAGTAGGTCGTGCAATAGGAGAAAGTATCGTCGAATCACTCAAGTATGTCGCAGGCCTCCATCGAATGCTCACGGGCATAGAGTTGTTATTCACTGGAGTTAGTTGTGTTTGTCCGCCCTCCAGCATCAATTTATCCGGACCGGCATCAGCTATCGGATAGGGATTGATGGAAACTGTTTTTGTTGCCGTAGTACTTCTGCAATTAAAACTATTGATGATATAATGACTGACAGCATAGGCTCCAACAGCCGGATAAGTATACGTGAAGGTCGGTTGGGATCGAGTATCTCCATTATCCATATCCCAAACCCACTGCGTGATGGAACCATCAGCGCCATTACTGGTGCTGTTGAATTGTAAAGACCCTCCTACGCAAACATCGATCTTGTCCGTTGTGAATGAAGCTATCGGCTCAGGGTGGAGGGTGTTTAGAACGATAGTTGTATCATGGATACATCCTGCACCAGTTGTTACCTGTAGGTTCACGTTGTAAGGACCTAAAACACTGTACACGTGCGTCGGATTAATACCAGTTGATGTATTTACCGGTCCACTGCCCGGATCTCCAAAATTCCACAGATAGGTAAAGCTGGCCTGTGTTCCATCCGGGATAGAAGAAAGATTTGTAAAGGCTACATTGGCATTTGGCAAACAACTTACTGGTGGGAAGCTGAAATTCGGCCGCGCTAGTGGTTTAACATCAACTGTAGTCGTCTTTGCCACACTTATACAACCATTAGACGTGACAACATTTAATTTGACAACAAACGAACCAAAGGTTGGATAGGTATGCTGTACCGGGTTGCCATTGTTTTGGACAAGCAGAGGGGTGCCATCTCCGAAATCCCAACGCCACTGGGTCAGTGTTCCCTCTGTGGATGTGGAAGTGCTGGTGAATGTAACGGCTTGACGCTCACAGATCGGGCTGCTGATTGTGAAATCAGCAACCGGCGGAATCCATACTTTGATCGTTTGGGTAGCGCTGTCGATACAGCCTCCAACTGTTGAAGTGAAATAATATCGGATCGTATGTGTTCCAGCACCGGCTGTAGCAGGATTGAATAGTCCGGTAGCAGACACACCCGGACCGGTGAATAATAAATTGCCCGGCACCCCTCCTATTTCACTGGCCTGTGTGATTTGGTAAGGAGGTGCATCCAAGCAGATCGGCGGAATGGCATTGAACTGTACCCGTGGTGCCGCATTAATGATTATTGGAATTACTTTATCATTCGAACAAACACCTCCTGAATAGGCACGGTAACGAATGTTGTAGGTGCGCGTCAAGGGTGACTGAAAATTGGGATACTTGTGCTTATAGATCTTGCCAGGTGTTGGATTTTGATCGGTTTCAAAAATGGTCGGTTGTCCGGCATCATTCCAGAAGATCTCCACTTTCGTGATCACACCGGGTAATACGGTGGCCGCATCCGTAATGGAGATCGAATCATTGGCACAAAGATTATTGGTGTTGTTGATGAAAAAATTCGAAACAGGAAAACTACCATTCACAAAAAGAGTCTGGTTGACGGTATCCTTACAGCCTTGATTGGACGTAACGATCAGGACAACCGGATAAGCTCCAACAGCCAAATAGCTATGTTGGGGGTTTTGTGCAGTGGATGTATTTGCCGTACCACTTCCCGGATCACCAAAATTCCAATTCCAAGCATTTATCGTACTTGGACTAGCAACAGCGCTGGTATCGGTGAACTGTGCATAGGTATCATTCAAACACACTTCGGGGTTGATAAAACCAGCCAACGGTTTTGCGTGGACAGTGACGGGTATTGCCGGATTAATACTGACACACCCATTGTTTGTTGTAACGGTGAGCGTAACGTTGTATGTACCTGCTACAGCAAAGACATGGCTTGGATTTTGTTGGGTAGATGTATTGTTGGTTCCGCTTGCGGGGTCACCAAAATTCCAATTCCAAGCGGTGATACTTCCGGCATTTGCAGTGGACTGATCAGTAAAGGAGACGACCCCTGTCTCACATAGAGGTGCCACCGGAATAAAACTGGCTGTTGGCAATGGATAGACTACTACTGTAGCAGCACCTGTTTGATTTTGAGAGCAAACCGTAGCACTGGCATCGGTCACGCTTAGCAAATTATAAGTAAATGTACCTGCGGTTCCGGTAGGTACCGATACGCTAACTGTATTTCCACTGGTGGTGGAAACGGTTTGCGTAGCCCCACCATTTATGTTGTAAGAAAAAGTGTAAGGAGCTGTTCCCGTAGCACCGGTGAATGTGATCGTAGGTTGTGTTGCATTTTGACAAACGTTGATAGTACCTGCGATGGTAGCTGTGGGCAATGGATTTACCGTCACGGTCGCAGCTCCGGTTTGATTTTGAGAGCAAACCGTGCTACTCGCATCCGTTACACTGATTAGGTTGTAGATGAAGTTTCCGGGAGTATTGGTTGGCACAGAAACTGTAACGGAGTTACCAGATGTGGTGGTCACGGTTTGTGTACTTCCGCCATTGATGTTATAGCTGAATGTATAGGGGGCTGTTCCACCGGCCCCTGTAAATGTGATGTTGGGCGAAGGGGCATTTTGACAAACAGCAATAGTACCAGCGACTGAGGCGGTTGGTAAGGGATTGATCAGAACGACCACATCACCTGTCTGGCTCTGATTACATTGGGTTGTAGATCCATCAGTGACCCCCTGCAAACTATAGGTAAAAGATCCGGCAGTGGAAGTTGGTACGGTAACAGTAGCAATCCCATTAGACCCAGACGTCACTTGTTGAGTGGTGCCGGCATTTATTATATAGAAAAATGTATAGGGTGGCGTTCCATTTGAACCGGTAAAAGTGATGCTTGGCGAGGCGGCATTTTGACAGATGGTTGTCGCCCCACTTACCGAGGCAGTAGGCAATGGATTTACCGTTACCGTTGCGGATGAGTTCACATCCGTTTTGCATAAAGCATTGCTTGGATCTTCGACACTTACTAAGTTATAGGTGAAGGTGCCTACCGTTCCAGTGGGAACAAGAATTGAGGCCTGTCCTGCTGTTGAATTCAGTGTTTGGTTTGCCCCACCGTTGATATTATAGGTAAACATGTAATTACCTGATCCGCCCTGACCGCTAAGGGTAATGGTTGGAAACGTAGCATTCAGGCAAACTGCGGTTGAACCAGTAATCGTGGCACCTGTTGGTTTCGAAAACACCGTAACAGTGGCTGTACCTGCTTGAGTTTGAGAACAGTTGAGCGGACTGGCATCTCTTACGCTGGTCAGGACATAGGAGAAAGTACCCACCGTGCTGGTTGGCACATTGATCGTGACAGTGTTTCCGGTGGTCGTAACGATCTGTTGAGGCGCCCCACCATTTAATGTATATGTAAACGTGTATGGTGCCGTACCGTTTGCACCGGTAAAGGTGATCTGCGGCTCCGGAGCACCCTGACAAACACCCGCGTTCCCAGTTAATGTTGCCGTGGGTTTTGGAAATACTGTAACCGGCTTTGTCACTGTATCTGAAAGACAACCGATGTCTGTAATAATGGAATAGCACGGGTTATACGTCCCGGGTGCTGTGTAGGTGTGGGAGGGATTGAATGAGTTACCTAACGTGTTGTCCCCGAAATCCCAATAGAAATTGGAGATCGGACGACCATTGGTAGATGATAAATCAGTGAATTGCACGTTGGTTCCCTCACACACATTGGCAGCGGTAAAGTCGGCAGTGGGTGTTGGCTGCACCTCCAGGTCAAAATTGATCTCTTGCTGTCCGGTACAGCCATCCGGAGAAGGATTTGTCGCCAACACCTTGATCGGGTATGTTCCCGCGGTATTGATGGTATAAGGGTTCGGCAGCTTGTAAACATAGAGTGTACGGCCATTTACAATGACCGTTCCAGTCGGTATAGGATTGGGCACATTCACATCCGCAATACCCTGCCCGTTCAATGCCGCACCGAATACCCATTGAATCTGAGTCGGCTGATACGGAAAGGTCATCGAAAAATTAAATGGCGCATTGCGACAAGTGGCCGGAAAATTTACAGTTGCAAATTGATTCTGTATAGAGATGTACTGATAAAGATCCTTAACATTCGCTCCTGCTGAGTATCCGTAGGATTCAGCATTGGCATAACCGTAGGCAAGGGCATTGAATCCGGAATCTGAAACCAGCGTGTGATACCCTTGCGCGACGTTGGATAAGTACAGATAGGAGTATCCAGGAAGGGCCGGATGTGGAACCCAGCTTGCTGTGGCAGGAATAGTCGCACCATCAAAACGAAAAGATGATATACCTGTTCCACCGGTGGGCATGATCACATGCAGATGGTGTTGTCTGTTTTGGGTCGCTACGAGATTAGAACTTACCAGCGTTACCCGAGAAATATTTTGCTCAATGGGGTTCAGAATGATCATATCCGGATCATAGGGAGATCCATTGGATGAACAACCTTGTGTGGTAAAATACTGCGCCACACTGATGGGTTCATTCGCCGTGATGTAGTTAGGGGTATTATTTGTAAACTCGTAATACCCATTCACAAACGAAGCACTCGGTACAACAACGCCATTTACTGATACGGTAGTAGATGAATTACTTCGAATGATTCGATAGAAATTATTTAGACGATTGAAACTCGGAACCGTCAGGTAATTTTTACCCCAGGTTGCCTGCGGATATAATTGCTGGTATAAATTATCAGAGGAAGTATTAGTACCACAACTCGCTCCAATACGGATCTTTCCCGCACCAGAAAAAACAGCGATACGCTTACAAGCACTCTGACCAGATGCGACCGATTTGATTTTTGAGCCTGTAAGATCAACCCCGTTAAATAACCCTCCGCTTGGGGTATTGTTATGAGTACCTAATACTTGATAGAGCTGCCCTTTATTGAGGTTGATCGTGTAAGTCGTACCGGCCACCCATCCATTTTTGGTATCCGCCGTTGGAGTCACCTCTACCGTGGTATTATCCTCCGCAGCAATGATCGTGAAATAGGAATTGGAATTTGCCTGGTTGGAAACTTGCGTAAAATTGACCGAGTAGTACTCACGACCCAATACGTTGGTAGGTAAACAAACAGTGGCACCACTGACAGCGCTTTGAGTAATGTAGGAGTAAACCACAACCCCCTTGTCAGAGGTCACCACAATGGCCTTACCGGAATACAACCCCTCATCGGGCACGAAATAGGTATTTGGAACGATGCAGGTAACCACCTGACCAGCCGTCAGATTTCCGCTCTGTAAGGTTACCCCACCATGGATAGCAACCTGATAACTGGTGTTAACATCCGAAGTGATATATAAAGTCATTACCAGGCCGGCACCACCAGCACCTACATGGTAGCTGTACGGAATCCAGAACTCTTTGCCCTTATTCGAAAAATCCTGGGCTGATACCGAAGAAACCACCAAACTCAAAAACAAAGGGAACAGGCAAAATCTTAGCAGGTTCATGACAATAAAAGGTTGAATTGGATGGTCGCTAAAATTAAGCTAGTCAGACCATAAAAGAAAGAGGCAGTTTAACGGTAACCGATTAAAAATCAATCGTCTCTAATAGAAGAATCTTAACCTTAAAAGGGTCGTTTTGAAGCTTTTTATATCTAAAATTTTAAAGAATCGTATAATACCTAATATTATAAATTAAATAGTGATGTTAAAATACTTGGTATTCAATGCATTAGAAAAAATATATCAATCAAATAAACATCTACGCCCTTCAAACACAAACTAGATAAACTATTAGTATTTAATTGATATTTTATTTCTCATTATAAGCAATTTAATATTTGAATATCAATACTATAGATTTATTTTACTTGATAATTTACTTAGTAAATAAAAAATAAACTCGATTCTAATTTTTTTAGTTAGAAATGGGATCGGATTTAGGGGCTGGATGCCCTCCCCCATCGCTTTTCTTTTTACAGGATCTTGGTAGACGCTGATACGCTTCTGGTGATGCGGTGACATCATCGGCATCAAAACCACAATTGGCGATAGCTGTTTTGAGTTGTTCAATATCGGTTCGATCAGACAGGAACTTGAGTCGGGTCTCCCCTTTTCGGAAATTGATCATCGTTTCCAACAGGCCATCGTGGCGTTTTAGGTAGGTTTCGACTCTAGCCTTACAGGCTTCACAACGAATTTCTGGCGTCTTAACAACAACCGTTTGAACCGATTTGATCTGGGCCTCGGTATCGAATGCCCCAAAAAGGACAAGAGCCAGTGATATAATTATGTATTTCATGGTATAAATTTTTAGCCCCAGGATGCCGGATTTTGACGCCAGTTAAGGAGTATTTCTTCCTGCTCGGAAGTAACGAGTCCTTTCCCGATTGCTCGCTCGATCAGGGCCGGATAGTTGGATAGGGTGACCAATTTCACACCCGCCTGCTCGAAAGCTGCATCTGCTTGAGGGAATCCGTAGGTGAATATGGCGACCATTCCGGCCACCCGTACGCCGGCCTTCACCAACACTTCCACCACCTGCAGAGAGCTCTTTCCGGTTGAGATCAGGTCTTCAACGATCAGTACGGATTGTCCTGATTGAAGGTCACCCTCTATTTGATTACCCAAACCATGCTCTTTGGGCTTGGGTCGAACATAGCAAAAGGGGAGTTTCAACTGATCTGCCGCCATAGCCCCCCAGGGGATTCCGGCAGTAGCCACACCGGCGATGACGTCTACATCAGGAAACTGTTCAAAAATGACATTGGCCAACTCACTTTTAATAAAGTCTCGCTCATGCGGATGGGCCAATACTTTTCGGTTGTCGCAGTAAATGGGACTTTTCCAGCCACTGGCCCATGTGAAAGGCTGGTCTGGACTTAATTTTACGGCGCGGACTTGAAGTAGTTTATCCGCGATCACAGATGCATTTTTCATACTCAAATGTATCGGAATTCAAATCTGATTATGCCAATCTTTATCCACCATGGTCCAGCCAGCCTCACAATCAACACTTGTAAGGAATTAGGAGATGAGTCCAACGAAACAGACATTATAGAAGCCATCAATAAGCTTAAAGAACATGGTAACCCTTTGCCAGAGTTGAAGGCTATTGATGAAGGCATACTGCTCGAAAAAATCCGTTCTATGTTTCATTGGATCGAGGCTGCGGGTGGTGTACTGCGTGACCAAGGAGGACGATTTTTACTTATTCACAGACGCGGTTACTGGGACCTTCCCAAGGGTAAGATCGATGCCGGAGAAAACCCACTACAGGCCGCAGCCAGAGAAATCGAGGAGGAAACCGGCATAGGAGCTCTACAAATGGAGACGGAACTGAGTTCAACCTATCATATTTATAAGATTGACCAAAACTGGGTCCTAAAGAAAACACATTGGTTTCTCTTTGAGGCAGATGCTAATCAACCTATCACTTTACAAAAAGAAGAAGATATAGAAGACGCCGAATGGATGCCAAGCAGTAAAATCAGATCGATTGAAGATCAAATTTATCCTTCTCTCCTACCCCTCTTAAAAAGCGTTATAGTTTGATCGAATGGGCGACCCGCTCCGGCAAAAAAGGTGAAGCATCTCCGCCGTTACGCAGAATGTCCCTTACAATAGTTGATGCCACAGATGTGTATTTGGGCTCCCCGGTAAGAAAGATGGTCTCAATGGTGCGATCCAAGGTGCGATTCGCGTCGGCGATTGTCTTTTCGTACTCGAAATCGCTTACATATCGAATACCCCGGAGAATGAACTTCGCCCCTATCAACTTACAATAATCAACAGTTAGTCCTTCATAAACTGCACCTTCAACCCGTCCATCATGTGCATATAATTCATTGATCCAGTTCAAGCGCTGCTCGGGTGTGAACATGGGTGCCTTGGATGCATTCAAGCCGATACCCACAATGATCTTATCGAATAAGGGAAGGGCGCGATCGATGATATCTACGTGACCCAGTGTTACGGGGTCGAATGTTCCGGGGAATAAACAGATACGGCTCATTATTTAAAACTACGCATTATTGCGATTGGACAGCAGATAAAGGGCCGCCATCCGGACAGCAACCCCATTTTCCACCTGTTGCAATATGATGGATTGGTGTGAATCAGCTACATCGCTATCAAGTTCGACCCCTCTGTTAATAGGCCCTGGATGCATCACGGTGATCGGCTTCGACAAACTATCCAGTAGCTGACGATTGATACCATAATGCAATCGATACTCGCGTAAAGAAGAGAACAGCACCTGATTTTGGCGCTCAAGCTGTATCCGTAATACATTGGCCACTTCACACCACTCCAGGGTTTCTTTCAGATCATAGCTTACCGTAACGTTCAACGCAGCCTGAATGTGTTTTGGAATAAGCGTGGGCGGGCCGCATACTACCACCTCTGCACCCATCTTATTTAACAGGTGGATATTGCTTTGTGCCACCCGGCTGTGTAGAATATCTCCGATAATAGCCACCTTTCTACCCTTCAACGAGCCGAATTTCTCTGTGATCGAGAATGCATCCAGTAAGGCTTGAGTGGGATGTTCATTGATGCCATCTCCGGCGTTGATGATTGCTGCCGGAATATGCTTTGCCAAAAAATGAGGAGCACCCGTAGCACTGTGTCGGATTACGACCATATCGACTTTCATCGACAAAATGTTGTTGACGGTGTCCAACAAGGTTTCTCCTTTAGCTGCCGAAGAACTGGAGGCGGCAAAATTCAAGGTGTCAGCACTTAACCTCTTTTGAGCTAACTCAAAAGAAAATCGAGTACGAGTTGAATTTTCGTAAAAGAGGTTTACAATAGTAACGTCGCGTAAGGAGGGCACTTTCTTGACCGGCCGTTGCAGAACTTCTTTGAATTGTTCGGCAGTCGACAGAATGAGGGAAATATCGTCGGGGGTCAGTTCTTTGATGCCCAGAAGGTGGCGTGTGGATAGTTGCATCAAAGGACAAAATTAGAATAATTTCAGGAATCGCGTAAAATCAGATTATGTCCTCCTCCTTCCGCAGCAACCAATTTTAGTTTTTGCCCCTTCTCAGTAGGCACGGTAAGTCCCACATAATCAGCCTGTATCGGAAATTGTCGATGTTCTTTTCGATCAGCCAAAACAAGCAATTCTACGCGACCGGGACGGCCATAATCGAGCAAAACATCCAATGCCGCCTTGATCGTACGTCCGGTATAAAGCACATCATCGATTAGAATCACATTTTTATCCTCTATTGAGAAAGGAATATTCATCCTGTCAGGAGCGAGCACCGACGTTCGGAAGTCATCCCGATAAAAGGTGATGTCCAACAGCCCAAGTTCCAATTCTTTCAAGCCCGCTTGCTTTTTGATCTCTCGGACAAGATCCCAACCCAACACAACACCACCCTGTTGCACGCCCACCAACACGGTATTTTCTAACCTAGGATGTTTCCTTAACAGGGTACCCGCCAGAGAAACAACTGCTTCGAGATAGTCGGTGTTATGGAGAATAGTCTTCATGCTGATTCGCACAATTTACTGCTCGTTCAGGAAAGTGTAACGATAATCCGTTGGCGGATTGAATGTTTCCTTTAGGGTACGGGGACTCAACCACCGAAGCAGATTCAGCATAGAACCCGCCTTATCGTTCGTGCCGCTTGCCCGGGCCCCGCCGAAAGGTTGCTGCCCTACCACGGCCCCAGTCGGTTTGTCGTTGATATAGAAATTACCGGCAGCATTACGCAGACGGGTGGTAGCTCGTTCAATCGCATCTCGGTCTTGAGCTAAAATGGAACCAGTCAAAGCATAGGGGGATGTAGAATCAACCAGATCCATTGCTTTTTCGAATTGTCCGGCCGGATACACATAGATGGTCAGTACCGGTCCAAATATCTCCTCACACATGGTCTGAGATTTTGGATTCTTAGTCTCGATCACCGTAGGTTGAATAAAATAGCCTGTCTTCTTGTCGCACTTACCACCTACCAAGATCTCTGAACGCGGATCTTTTTTAGCGGAATCGATGTATCGTTTGATGTTGTCAAAACTTTTTTCATCGATCACGGCGTTGATGAAGTTTCTGAAATCCTCAACTGAACCCATACTGAAACTCTTAACCCCGGCGATCAACTTTTTCTTCACCTGTTCCGCGATATTCGACGGAATATAAGCTCTCGACGCTGCTGAACATTTCTGTCCTTGGTATTCAAAAGCACCACGCAATAAAGCAGTAGCCACCACATCTGCATCAGCTGATGAATGGGCCAATACAAAATCCTTACCACCTGTTTCTCCTACGATCCGAGGATAGGACTTGTATAACGGGATATTCTTACCGATGGTTTCCCACATCTGATTGAATACACCGGTTGATCCTGTAAAATGCACCCCTGCAAAATCAGGATGAGAAAAACATACATTTCCTACAGTCGGACCACTGACATAGATGAGATTAATGACCCCATCCGGCAAACCTGCTTCTTTCAGGATACGCATGAACAACTGCGCTGAGTATACTTGAGTATAGGCGCATTTCCACACAACTACATTTCCGCAAAGAGCTGCTGAGGTTGGCAGGTTTCCACCGATGGCTGTGAAATTGAAAGGCGTAACCGCCAACACAAATCCCTCCAGCGGACGATATTCCATCCGGTTGTGCATACCCGGACTACTGATGGGCTGTTGAGTATAGATCTGAGATAAAAAATGAACATTAAAGCGAAGGAAGTCGATCAATTCACAAGCAGCATCGATCTCCGCTTGAAATGCGTTTTTACTCTGACCCAGCATGGTCGCTGCGTTGATGTATGGACGATATTTCGTGGCCAACAAATCTGCGGCTTTCAAGAAAATATGTGCCCTTTGCTCCCAAGGCATAGCTGACCAGGAAGTACGAGCCTCCAATGCGGCGTCGATGGCTAGTTTGACATGTTTTTCCTCACCCATGTGAAATTGTCCAAGCAAATGCCCATGCTCATGTGGAGGGCGTATATCCGACAACTTACCTGTTCTTACCTCCTTTCCACCGATGTACATGGGAACATCCACTCGCTCGGACTTCAGTTCCTTGAGCGCCTTTTTTAAATTTAGTTTTTCTATTGAACCAGGTGCATAATTCAATACAGGCTCATTGGCAGGCAGTGGATATGAAAAGGTTCCGTACATATGCTTGAAATTGTAGGATTAGTTTGTTTCGGATTCTTTTTCGGTCATCAAGTAGGCTTTAATAAAACCATCCAGTTCACCATCCATCACCGGTTGAACATTTCCGGTTTCAAAGTCAGTACGATGATCCTTGATCATTTTATAGGGATGGAAAACGTAAGAACGGATCTGACTCCCCCACTCGATCTTCTTTTTCTTGGAATTCGCCGCATCTTTCAACTCGTTGCGTTTCCGCAGTTCTTCCTCATACAAACGGCTTTTGAGCATCTGCATGGCTTTCTCCCGGTTTCCTAATTGGGTGCGCTCGGTTTGACATACTACCACCATGCCAGTCGGTAAGTGGGTCAACATAACTTTTGTCTCTACCTTGTTTACGTTCTGACCACCGGCCCCTCCACTTCGAGCAGTTTCCATCTTTACATCGGCATCTTTGATCTCGATGTTGATCGTATCATCCACGAGGGGATACACAAATATGGAACTGAAAGAGGTATGTCTGCGAGCATTGCTATCGAAGGGGGATATTCGAACCAAGCGGTGTACACCGCTCTCCGATTTCAGGAAACCATAGGCAAACGGTCCTTCAAATTGTAGCGTGGCCGTTTTGATTCCAGCGCCATCACCCCAGACCCAGTCCAATTCAGTCACTTTCCAGCCTTGACGTTCTCCGTACATACGGTACATACGGGCTAGAATTTCTGACCAATCCTGACTCTCTGTGCCACCAGCACCCGAATTGATCTGAAGTACGGCGGGAAGCTCGTCCTCCGGTTCATTGAGCGTTGCCTTGAATTCAGCATCCTCGATCTGGTTCAGGGCTTTGTCATAAGCTTCCTGCGTTTCAGCTTCTGTAGCATCTCCTGATTTCCAGAATTCAAAAAGCACGGCAAAATCCTCCACGGCTGTTTCCGTGGTCTCAAAGAGACTGACCCAAAATTCGTTGAGCTTAGTATTCTTAAGGATCTCCGTGGCACGCTTGTTGTCGTCCCAGAAACCTGGGCTTAGAGAGAGCTGCTTATCCTGTGCGATTTTATATAGTCGGTTCTCGACGTCAAAGAAACCTCCTTATCCCGGTAACGCGGGACCGCATATCCTGTAATTTTTCGATTGTCATGAGACAAAGATAACCGCAAATAAGAGAAAAATGCTACAAGCCGATAAGCCGGATTCTGTCGAGGGTCATCATTGATCTGTCCCGTTAGTTACCCAACGGGCTCAAGCTGCCTACCCTGTACCTCGGACGAGCCGCCCTCAATCGGTACTATACATGGCATTTCAGCATGCAAGGTTTACCCGAAGATCTGGTCACCCAAACCCTCCGTGGGCTCTTACCCCACGTTTTCACCTTTGCCGGACGGTTTCCCGAACGGTAGTCATTTTCTGTGGCACTGTCTGTTTCCGCTTTCACGGAACCCGGCTCTTCACCGGTGCATGGCTCTGTGCTGTCCGGACTTTCCTACCCCACTGGAAGCGCGGGATCGATGACCTGGCTTGTAGCCCTGCAAAATTACGGAAGAATCAGTCCCCCCTTCACTTTACAGCCAAACGGCTATGTCGATACCCGTATAGAAAATAGATCAAGAGTCCGCCTGCCATCCAACACAAAAACCAGATCCAACTGATCGCCGGAATCTCAATCATCAGGTACATGCAGGATAGTACGCCCATGATCGGAATTAACGAGTATTGACGCACGAAAGTGAGAATCGTAAGAAGGGTGCCGATTGCTACATAAGCCAAGAATAAATACTGAACAAGGGTTACGGAAGACCATTGGCCACCCATCATCATTTCTAAAATAGTTGCCAACCGTTCCTTAAATAAGAAGATCAACAAACCAAATAGTACTGGGATGATCCACCTACCGTTTATATACGGCAAGGAGAACTTACCCGGCTCAGGCTTAACCCTGGGAAGTTGTAGCACACCGGCTGAAACCAGCACGAAAGCAAACAATGTACCGATACTGGTGAGATCCGTTACTAAGCCACTGCGGATGAGCATAGCACCTAAACCAATGAAAATCCCTGTCACGATCGTTGCAAAGGCTGGCGTTTGATAACGGGGATGTACTTGCTGAAACTTTTTTGGCAATAAACCATCCCGGCTCATACTCATCCAGATACGTGGCTGACCGATCTGAAAGACAAGTAACACAGACGTAGTGGCAATGATCGCACTCACCGAAATGATCTTCTCGATCCAGGGTGCACGATTCTCGAAGACAAATGCTAAGGGATCATTAACTCCCTCAAATCGATCATAGCGTTCCATGCCGGTCAATACCAAGGTGATCAGAATGTATAGTACTGTACAGATCAGCAGCGAATAGATCATGCCACGCGGCATATCACGCTTTGGATTTTTACACTCTTCCGCCGTGGTTGAAATGGCATCAAAACCGATATACGCATAGAAAACTGCAGAGACCCCTTTCAAAACCCCTTCGAATCCGTTGGGTAAAAACGGCTGCCAGTTATTGGTGTCGACAAAAAAAGCTCCTGCAATGATCACAAAAAGAATAACCCCGATCTTGAATATGACCATAGCGTTAGCTGATTGCTTACTCTCCTTGATACCGATATAGGAGAGCCAGGTCACCAATAAAACAATACAGAGTGCTGGTAAATTGAAGAATATCTTATAGCCCATGAGTGAAGGAGCCTGTTCATAAGAAGCTACCGCATATTTATAAGATTCCCATTTTGTAGGATCGACGGCAGCAGAAACCGTATCCGTTAACGCTTTGGATGATTCCAGATAGGCCGCCGTAGCAGTTTCCGGATCGATCAGAAGCCACCCAGGCAAGTGAATATCGAATATATGTACCAGTAAGTTATTGAAGTATCCACTCCAGGAAATGGCCACCACCATATTCCCAATGGCATATTCAAGTATCAAAGCCCAGCCGATGATCCAGGCAATAAGCTCACCGAAAGTCACATAAGAGTAGGTATAGGCACTCCCTGCCACCGGAACTCGGCTGGCAAACTCCGCATAGCACAGGGCTGAAAAGCCACAGGTGATTGCGGTTAATATGAAAAGGATCGTGATGCCCGGACCGCCGTTATAGGCAGCACCACCGATAGTAGAAAAGATCCCGGCACCGATAACAGCCGCAATTCCTAGAAACGTCAGATCTCTCACGCCCAGGATCCGTTGTAATCCCTGGCCTGTTTTTTGTTGTTCGTCGTATTGTGACTGAATGGATTCAATGGATTTTTTTCGAAAAAGATTGGATAACATCAGAGATAATTTATTGCTCTCGCTGGATCAGGTATTGAGCCAGTTCGATCAGTGGTTGTTTGCGGTTAGTTAGCACAGCTATATCATCCAAGGCCTGTAGAGACTCTTGTAAAAACCGTTGCTTCAATGAAATGGCCCAGGCGTCCACCCCGGTTTGTTTGTACAAATTCAAGACCTGTTGCACCTTATCGGATGGACTAGTATTCAACAATTCTTCTAATTGGTTCCGTTGCTGACTATCGGCGGTTTCAAGCGCATGAATAAGCAGGAAGGTTTTCTTATTTGCCAAGATGTCGCCCCCTACTTGTTTACCAAATTTTTCAGGATCACCAAAGGCATCCAAATAATCATCTTGCACCTGAAAAGCCAGACCAAGTTTTCTTCCGAATTCATAGATCTTTTCCTGATTGCGTTGAGTAGCACCTCCCAGCATGGCACCCGTTTGCAAACTGGCGGCGAGCAGAACGGATGTCTTCAATTCGATCATGCGTAGATAATGGTCGAGGCTAACTTGATCTTGCGACTCAAAATCCATGTCAAGTTGTTGCCCCTCACAAACCTCTCTGGCTGTCTGATTGAATAATTGCAAAACCGGAGACAAACGAGGGGACCCGATTTTATTCAGGTATTCATATGCGCGGATCAGCATCACATCCCCGGCGAGAATGGCGGTATTTACGCCATGTTGTGCATGAACAGTCGGAAGACCCCGACGAAGTGGGGCCTGATCCATAATGTCGTCGTGGATGAGCGTAAAATTGTGAAACAGTTCAACCGCGATCGCGAGTTGCCAGGTCTCCTCTGTGATTTCCTCAAAGAGTTCATTTCCCATCAGACATAGTACAGGACGGATCCGTTTACCGCCTAATTGCAGAAATGAACGATTCGGATCGTACAATGACCGTGGTTCCGCGGGAAAATGATCGGCAGAAAATCGTTGCGCGAACAACTTAGATATGTCCTCAAATGAGTGCATGCGACAAAATAAACATCATTTGCGGGTTTTCGGCTTTCGGACATTCGTTTTTTTCGAAGAGGTATCCAGATCAGATACCCATTCATAGTCGAGTTGACGTTTGGCCAAATTAGCGGCCACCACCCGGATCTTCACTTTATCTCCCATACTGAAGCGAATACCGGTACGCATCCCCAATAAGCAGTAATCCGATTCCACATGCCTGAAATCATCCCATTCGAAAAGTGACTGAGCCGATACCAATCCTTCACATTTGTGTTCCACTGTTTCGACCCAGAAACCAAAACTTGCCACCCCACTGATCACACCGTCAAATTCTTGACCTAGAAACTGTTGCATGTAACGGACTTGCAAATATTTGTTAGATGCCCGCTCCGCCTCCATGGCCCCTCGTTCCCGTTCACTGCAGTGCAAACATTTATCAGCCATCTTCTTATCGATCTGTACTGTTTTCTGCAAGGCTGAAAACAATTGCCGATGCACCAATACATCCGGATATCGACGGATCGGAGAGGTAAAATGACAATAATGTTCAAAACCCAGTCCGTAATGCCCGATATTTTCAGTGGTGTACTTGGCCTTTGCCATCGTACGTATGCCCAATTGCTCCAGCACATGCTGCTCGGGTCTACCCTGCACATCCTGCAACAATTGATTGAAGGAATCGGTAATGGATTCAGGTGAAGAAATATCGAATCGATGACCGAATTTTTTAGCGAATGCGACAAAAGGCAGCAACTTCTCCCGATCCGGATCATCGTGTGTTCTGTAGGGGAACAAGAGGGGCGATTCCTTTACGCGTACTTTACCGAGGTATTCAGCTACAGCCCGATTGGCCAGTAACATATATTCTTCGATCAACTGATGTGCCTCTTTACTCTCTTTGATGGTGATCCCCAAAGGCGCCCCCTGCTCGTCCAGCTGAAACCGCACCTCTTGTGATGAAAAATTAATGGCCCCATTTGCAAACCGTTGTGCTCGTAATTGTCTGGCCATTCGGTTCAGCAAGAGGATCTCCTTGGAATGGTCGCCCTCGCCTGTTTCAATGATCTGCTGAGCTTCCTCGTATGTGAATCGCCGATCTGAATGAATGACCGTTTTTCCGAACCAGGTTTTTCGGCAGGCGCCCGTGTCACTATGCATTTCAAATACAGCCGAAAATGTAAGTTTATCTTCTTTAGGACGAAGTGAGCACAAAACATTGGATAGGTGTTCAGGCAACATCGGCAATACTCGATCCGGCAGATATACGGAGGTAGCGCGTTCATAGGCATCCTCGTCAAGAGAGGTGCCCGCCTCTAGGTAATGACTAACGTCCGCAATATGCACCCCTACTTCCACCCACACGCCGTCTAGGTAGCGAAGCGACAAGGCATCGTCAAAGTCTCTTGCATTAAAGGGGTCGATAGTAATTGTCCACGTGTTCCTAAAATCATTTCTGCTGTCGATTTCAGCAGTTGTAATGGTCTCTGGAATGCGTGCCGCCTCTTCCAGCGCTTCGTCTGAAAATTCCAAGGGGAACCCTGCATCTAGCAGAATGTTTTTCATGGCAATTTCCTGGGGCTCTTCATTTGTAAGCACCGTCATCACCTCCCCGGTTGGCCGGCCTGTTGCCTCTTTATCCCATTCAAGTAATCGAACCAGCACTCTGTCACCGGAAACAGCACCATTTAATTTGGAGGCAGGAATGAAAAGATCCGGCATGGGTTTATCGTATTCAGGAAGAAAAAACATTCCTTTTTTACCGGCTTCCAGTTCACCAATAAACTCAGTTCTTCTGCGTTTCAGGATTCGACGGATCGTTCCTTGCATTCGTCTTCCGTTTGAACGCATCTGTTTCACGCCCACTTCTACTTGATCACCATGCAAAGCTGTATTAAAGTCACCCGGACGAATCAAAATATCCAAATCCATACCCATCACCCGCACATAGCCAACTCCGGAGCGGGTGATCTCTAGAGATCCCTTTAAAATATTGGGAAGCGATCGAACCTGCTTTGCTTGTTTGACACGCTTATTGTTTTTCCGGCCCATGTAGCATTGTTGTTTGTTCCTGTATAGAACGATGCAAGAGTCGTTGAAATGTACGCTCCTCATCAAAAAGAAAACGATGTTTATAATCAGTTACATACACGGGCAAGTCTTGCATCTCCCGGGCAAAAGACTGTAAACGAACGGCATCCTTTGCCGTGGTCAAGATCCACGCATCCGGATTATTCATTCGTCGATATTGGTCTCTGATCTCCCGTATATCCTCTATATTGAAAAGATAATGATCCGAGAATGGCATGAATTGATAACTCGAAGCCTCGCGCTCCATCCACTCTTTGAGAGGGGCCGGATTGGCGATGCCTGTTATCAATAACACCTCTTGTTTTTGTGGTGATCTGGAATATTGAGGTCTATGCCATTGACTTGGCAGCTCCATCTCCATGGTTGTGAAGAAAATTTCCTGACCGGGTTGAGGCTTGATCTCCTTTTTAATGCTTGCCGCTTCTGATTCAGTCAACTGCGAGGGGCATTTAGTCACCACGATCACGTCGGCTCTATTATAGCTACGCCTTTCATCTCGAAGATCCCCGGTCGGAAGAAAAAAATCGCGCGTGAATAAATTGGTATAGTCCGTGAGTAGCACTTGAAAACCCGGTCGTACAGATCGGTGTTGGTGCGCATCATCCAATAAGATGCAACGGGTATTGGGCCGATCCTGTAAAATTTGTGGTATGGCTAATAAACGCTTCTCGCCTACAGCAACAGTCAGGGTTGGAAAACGCTGGTATAATAACAACGCTTCATCGCCGATTTCAGATACGGTTGAGTCCGGCTTGGCCAATCGATAACCTCTAGACCGACGCTTATATCCCCGGCTGAGAACAGCGAGCGAGTCGACTTCGCCTAAACTGGATACCAGGTATTGGATAAAAGGTGATTTGCCGGTACCTCCCACAGCCAAATTACCTACACTGATCAGTGGCAATCCGAACGAAACAGAAGTCAAGATTTTTTTATCGAAGAGCCAGTTTCGAAACCGGATAACCACACCGTATAGTATTGCGACTGGAAAGAGCAGCACACGAAAGGAACGTAAAAAAATACGGGGGAATAGCATACGCGTATTCCAAAGTTACTGATTCGGCTCGGCGTTAGGTGCATCCTTCAATTTCGTATCTGATTCGGGTGCCAGAAAGGTGGTGAAAAGCGTCGTTCCATAGTGCCTGACAGCGCTGTAACCGGGGAAGTTCTCGTACTGGTTGCGGGGGGTATGTTCCAAAATAAAGCGCCCGCCGGGCAGTAATAGATTGCGCTCCCAAATAAGTCTGGGTAGATCATCTATCTGTGTAAGCGCATAGGGAGGGCCGGCAAATATCAGATCATACCGATCAGTACATTGCTGAAGGAATTTGAATACATCCATACGAATGGCCTGCAGTCCTTGCACGCCCAGTTGTTCAGCTGTTTTTTTGATGAAGGCGAACATGGTTGGATCTTTTTCAACGATCGTAAGGTCTGTCACCCCACGAGAAGCCAGCTCATAGCTGATGCTCCCTGTTCCGCCGAAGAGATCCAGCGTTTTCAACTCCTCGAAGTCAAGTTGGTGTTGCAGACTATTGAACAAACCCTCTTTCGCCAGGTCGGTCGTTGGACGGGTATGTGGCATATGCGCAGGCGGCTGAAAGCGTCGCCCTCCGAACTGTCCGCTGATTATACGCATGTAAAAATATCTTCAAGCGGGGTGAACCAATGTGGTGGAAGTCCGGCTTCAATACCCGTCCAATGGATATCCCTACCCTGAATCGTTGGAAAGTGTTTCTGCAGCAAGTCCATCCATTCACTATCGAGTGGCCATTGACCGGATAGGTCTAATTCCATCTGATCCAGCTGCAAGGAATACTTTTCCCGCAATAAGGATAAAACAAAAGTCAGATCCTCGGTAGATTCAATCGTATGTGGTTGACCATATAAAAAATGGCCTTCATTCCAAACAGAAAAACAACAAGTTGAACCGATTCGAACGATCGATAATTGGCAAGTTGAAGAAGGCGGTCTGGGATTGAAAAAAGAGGCATGTGTGAACGTCAGATCTGAAGAAATCTTTTTTAGTTGATCAAGCAGATGAACGGGTACCCGAACCCAGGCCGTTGCATCTGCCGTTCCAGTTGAATCGGCTATCCAGGCATGCCCGATCCGATCTGGCCAAAACGATTTGATCCATTCCAAGGCCTGCTCACGCTGAGAAGTCAGCGAGGTAGGCGTCCAACACCAATCATTGAGTAAAAAAACTACCCGAAGCCTGTTTATTGAATTTGTATCCACTATCCATTCTTTGGACAGATCGGAAAATGTATCGGAATTATATAGATCGAAAGGCCTGTACTCGATCTGCTTTATTTTCTTCTCATGCAAATCGATTGCCGCTACACCCAACTGATCATGGCTGATGCAGAGAACCAAGTTGTTTGGGCGACAGGATGGGTCGTAAGAAAAGTTATCGTTACTCATGATCGATGTCTGCTGCAATAATAGACAAATTTAATTTGCCTAGGTTTGTCAACCCATAATGAATACGCCCGCCCCCTCCTCCTTGCAATTATCAAATTCCTATCGTCAGATTTGGAAGATGGCATTACCCATCAGTTTTGCCATTTTCATTCCTCAGATCAATTTCTTTATCAATACCATTTTCCTAGGCCATTACACCCAAGATCCGCTGGCGATCGCTGCAGGCGGAATAACGGGCGTATACTACCTGATTTTTGCTGCCATCGGGTATGGGTTGAATAATGGTCTCCAAACCTTGATCGCCCGACGGGCCGGACAGGATCAGCCGGAAGACATCGGTAAACTTTTCACCCAGGCGATCTGGATCGGGATCGGTCTTTCTGTACTTGGGATAACGGTCACTTACACCCTGACCCCTTCTATTTTTCGATGGATCTTGCATGATGAAGTACTCTTTCAAAAATCGATCGCTTTTTTGAAGATCCGTATCTGGGGGCTCCCCCTGCTTTATATTTATCAGTTACGAAATGCCTTACTTGTCGGCATCAACCAAAGTAAATGGCTACCTGTTGGAACCTTCTCTGAGGCAGCCACCAACGTGCTTTTCGATTATCTGTTGATCTTCGGTATGGCTGGATTTCCGGAGTGGGGATTCAATGGTGCAGCCGTGGCATCGATTTTGGCAGAGGCGGTGGGACTGATCACCATTTATTTTGTCATACACAACCGAGGGATCGGCAATCAGTTTTCCCTGTTTCGCCAATCAAAAATCAACCGCCAATACATAGGACATATTCTGGAGGTGTCTGCCCCGCTCATGTTTCAAACAGCTATCAGCATTATCAGCTGGCAGTATTTTTTTCTACTCATCGAGCACCATGGTAAAACGGCACTGGCCGTATCCAATGTCATGCGTCATTTATTTGGTTTACCGGGTTGTTTAACCTGGGCCTTTGCTACTACCACCAGTACGATGGTCAGTAACCTGATCGGTCAGGGACGAACGGAGGAAGTACCCTTGCTGATCAAAAGAATCTTGACGCTCAGTACCGGAATCACTTTTGTCGTTTGCATCTGCCTGAATATTTGGCCTGAACTTTTTCTGATGCCATTCGGACAAAGCGAATCATTTATTGCTGAATCCATACCAGTCATGCGCGTGGTCACCGGTGCGATGATGTTAATGTCTTTCGGCACAACCTATTTAAACGCGGTCACCGGTTCCGGCAACACTCGAATCACTTTCCTGATTGAAGTTGGCGCCATCATCGGGTATTGTGTATATGTATACCTGACTGCTGAGTACTATTTTTTACCGATCCAATATGTTTGGATGAGCGAATGGTTATACTGGTTTGGAATGTTCCTACCTGCTTGGTGGTATATGCGATCAGGCCGGTGGAAAAATAAGCAGATCTAATATTGACGGGTCAGTTGAACACCCAGTCGCCCATCCAGATCCGAAACAGGGGCCGATTCTTTTTGTATATGAATGCGGATTTCGGTTATTGGAGGAAATAACTCCTTTAACTCAGAAAGTATGGATTGAGCCAGATCTTCCAAGAGATAACGAGGATTCGCCATCTGTTCTTTCAATTTGCCAAATACGACTGTGTAATCGAGTGTTTGATCTAACTGATGAACCGTTTTATCCAACTCCGGATAGGTGATCCACAGATCAACGAGAAATTGCTGGCCCTCCTGCTGCTCTTTTTCATACAGGCCATGATAGGCAAAGAACCTTAGTTCCAATAAGGTAAGGGTGATCTGTCCTTGCATCTGATCAATGATATCCCGCAGCGCTTAAATAACGCTCGGCATCCAAGGCAGCCATACAACCACTACCTGCGGCCGTCACAGCCTGTCGGTATGTTTTATCCTGCACATCGCCGGCGGCGAAAACACCAGCAATGTTAGTTTTTGAACTACCCGGAACCGTCGTGATGTAACCCGCCTCGTCCATAGTAAGCCAAGGCTTGAAAATGGAAGAATTGGGCTCATGACCAATGGCTACGAAGAAGGCGCTAACCGGGATCTCAACGGTTTGTCCTGATTCCGTATTCTTGATTCGGACACCGGAAACGGTTTTGTCGCCAATTACTTCTTCGGTGACAGCGTGCCAATGCACAACAATATTTTCTGTTTTCAATACACGGTCTTGCATGACTTTGCTGGCGCGCATTTCACCGCGACGGACGATCATGTTCACTTTGGAACAGATCTTCGAAAGATAGAGTGCTTCCTCGGCAGCTGTATCTCCGGCACCAACGATCGCGACTTCTTTCCCCTTAAAAAAGAAACCATCACATACGGCACATGCACTGACACCATGACCATTCAGTCGCTGTTCACTTTCCAGCCCGAGCCACTTGGCACTGGCGCCCGTACTGATAATCACAGATGCGGCTTCGATCCACTTCTCCTCATCGATCTGTACTCGATGGATCGGCCCGGTAAAATCAACAGCCGTTGCGAGTCCGTAGCGTATGTCTGTACCCATCCGAGCAGCTTGTTTCTCGAAATGTACCATCATATCAGGGCCTTGGATCCCATCTGGGTAACCTGGATAGTTCTCCACTTCGGTCGTGATGGTCAATTGTCCACCAGGCTGTATTCCCTGATACAGAACAGGCTTCAAGCCGGCTCTACTGGCATAAATCGCCGCTGTGTATCCGGCCGGACCGGAACCGATGATCAAACAGGAAACGCGTTCAGATGCTGACATGTACAATGGAATTTGTGGCGAAAATACACGATTCGATAAAACTGGCAGCGGGCCCTACCTTGGAATGATCATTGTCCGGTATTGAGCTGCATATCCGCCAAAATAGCCCAAGGCATTACCTTGAATATTCTAAATCACTCGGGTCGGCGAGGAAAACGGATTACCAATACTGGCATAGGAGAATTCCATGGTTCGCCAGAAGTCGAAGGTTGACTTATCAATGTTGCAAAGTTTGAAGACAACCGTGTCGCCGCGGTTGAAATATGAATACCCTTCTTCCAATGGAGCCCCTCTGGGCACCCCTCTTTCGATCTGCACATCGAAGGAACTGCCATCGATGAACTGGTCATCAAAAACGGAGTTGAGCCCCGGATAAAATGGATCCTTATTCTGTTTGGTGAAATAACGGATATAGTCACCCAGACCCGGGCGATCTGTTCCTCTGAAAATCAGCGAAACTTTGGTAGGATCATTCAAAACGGCGGGAGCGGGTTTCCAATAGAACGAATCGATCCTTCGAGTTGTATCAGGTATGCGTGTCTTTGCCGTGTATCGTTCACCATTGACCTGAATGGTCAGGGTGTAGTCTGTTTTTAGTTTTCCGATAAACGCCGTGGAAAGTTGGGTGGAATCGATACCGTAATAAAAAAGAGAGATCCCCGGAAAAGGCTCCAACCGATATTCTTTCAAACGATGGGTGGTCTGACCGTTTGACATCTCAACAACCGCGCCCCGTACAAAGGAGCTGGTCAGATCAGTCAGATTGATAGTAGAAAAATACTGGAAGCTTCGGGTGAGGATCACTTGAGGAGGCTGATCATTTTCTATCGTGGCTTCAACAACCAACTTAGGTGCCACCGTATCGAGTTTCAAGTCGACAGCTTTTTCACAGGAGACTAGTCCTGACAAAAGAATAAAAAATAAAACCCCTTTACGATACATAAAATTGTCTTACAAAAAATCCGGAGCCAGGGCTCCGGATCGATATCCACTTACTAACCCATATATCCTTATCCGAGATATGCCTTCAGCGCACTGCTGTATCGAGCTTTCTGCAAGCGCTTGATGGCACGTTCCTTGATCTGACGGATGCGTTCCTTAGTCAGATCGTATTTAACACCGATCTGTTCGATGGTTACGCCGTTCTCCCCATCCAGACCGAAATAGGCATTTACGATCTCCGCCTCACGAGGAGACAGTGATTTCAACACCCGACGGATTTCGTTACGCAGTGAATCCTTCATCACTTCGTCGTCCGTATCATCTCCTCCTTCCAGCAGATCGCCCATAGCAACATCTTCAGCTTCATGCACAGGTGCGTCCAAAGATGTATGACGGGTATTGCTCTGGAAAATATTATTGATCTCGGTTTCGCTCATTTCTAAGAGCTCGGCCAACTCCTCAGTCGATGGTTCACGCTCATGCTCCTGCTCGAAGGCCATGTAAGCCTTATTGGCCTTGTTGTACGTGCCGATCTTGTTTTGTGGAAGACGCACCAAACGACCTTGCTCCGCCAAAGCCTGGAGGATCGATTGACGGATCCACCATACGGCGTATGAAATGAATTTGAATCCCTTGGTCTCATCAAAGCGCTGAGCTGCCTTGATCAAACCGAGGTTTCCTTCATTGATCAGATCACTAAGGGATAGACCTTGGTGTTGGTATTGCTTGGCAACCGATACAACGAAACGAAGGTTTGCCTGTACCAGCTTATCGAGTGCACGCTGTGAATCTACGGGGTTGTGATGAGCCATTTTGATCCGCTGAGCAAGAGTTGTCTCTTCCTCGGGCGTGATCATGGAGATCTTTGAAATCTCTTGTAAATACTTCTCAACCGCTTGTGAGTCGCGGTTGGTAATCTGGGTGGCAATTTTTAACTGGCGCATGGATCGATGTGGGGTTAGACACTCAACGTAAACTGACCAATAAAGTTGTCAGAACGTTGCATGATCATCAAAAAATAAACAGTTGATGCTCAGGTGCAAAATTAACAAAAAAAAGCATCACAGTTTGCGGCGACCTAACCAAAACCAAAGCAGAGCACCTGATAAGAAGAGTGAAGTAGAGATCACCTCGGCCTGAGTCGGATGAAAACCGAATAGATCAAGCCTATTATTCACCCGAATCTTTTCCACAAAAAACCGCTCTAAACCATTAAATATCAGGTATAAGGCAAATATTCGACCGGGCAACCGGATCTTCTTCCGAAGTAGCCAAAGAACACCGAAAAGTAAAATACAGGTGATCGCCTCATAAAGGGGGGTTGGATAAGCAGCCTGTCCCAACTGGTAGCAATAATCTCCCCATTGGTCAGCCTCACACCCATTGATAGGTGTATCCATTTTAAGGACGTTATGAGGATAGTGGTAAGACCACATCCAATCGGGCAGAAATGACGGTTTATTGGCCAGATCACTGGGTATGCCCCAGTCGCCGTCCCCGGCAAAATGACAACCCAATCGACCCACCCCATATGCCAACATCAGTCCCGGGGCCGTGGCATCATTGAGGTGGTGAAAGGAGATTTGATTTTTTTTAGCATAGAACCAGATCGCCAGGGCCGCACAGATCAACCCGCCGTACATGGTCAGTCCGGCCGGAGAGAAAAAGGTTCCTAGTGGATCTTGAGTAAAACTCTCCCACTCCTCAAAAATGGAGAAGATCTTAGCACCCAGCAATCCAAAGATCAACGCCAGCATAGTGATCTCTCCCACCCTGTCCTGTGGCCAGATACGGATGATTCGGCGCTCCGGTTTATCCAGCTTCCGTTGATTTTTTTCGCGCCATTTCAGGTAAACAAATACCAATCCAATTACAACCCCAAGTAATGGATTACCGGCTGTTGAGAATAGGAAAGCTTGGGGGTCGGCAGTCAGTTCATCCGGCAAAAAGAACAACGCCAAAAGCTTATATCCGAATAAAAAGCCCAGACCAAAATTGCTGAGCAATTCCATCCAAGAGGCCGGCTCGCCGATCACAATCTCCGTTTCGGTTGGAACAAATAACCCGCCTTTGCTTTTTCGGGCTAGTTCTCTCGACAATACCCAAGCAGCAGATAAGAAAGCTAAGGCTACAAAAAAACCGAACGTATTGACGAACCGTAAAAACGGAACCTCCAGACCGAAAAGGTCCTTAAATGCGTAGTATAAGTTTGGATACATGAGCCGGTAAGGTACGAAAGCAGTTTCGATCAGCAGTAGGCCTCAAAGGCACCACGCAGGTTTTCGGAGATCATAGCAGCAGATCGACCTTCGATCTGATGACGCTCAATGTAGTGAACCAATTGTCCGTTCTTAAACAGGGCAATGGCCGGCGAAGATGGCGGGTAAGGTTTGATGTGCTCTCTGACCGCTTTAACCGCATCGATATCAAATCCAGCAAATGAAGTAGTGAGAAAATCTGGTTTTTTACCCATACCACTTACGGCATCGAGTACCCCGGGACGAGCCGTACCGGCGGAACAACCACAAACGGAATTAACCATTACAAGTGTGGTGCCCTCTTTGGACAACTGGGCGTCTACTTCGGCCGGTGTCAGCAATTCGGCAAAGCCCCTTTCGGTAAGCTCTTCTTTCATGGGTATGACGATCTCAGGAGGATACATAACTGAAATATTTACGGCAAAGGTAATTCAAAAACAGGCCATCGAAAGAATGAAAATTGATAGGGTAAAATGCCTTTCACAAATCTTTTAGAAAAACATCACCCCCCTTTTGCAACTTCATTCGTTCATAAACCATCTGATTAAAAGAAACAAACGATCTCTTTCTCATAAGCAGTTGGTTTTGGTTAAAGCCCGCCGTATCCACGGAGGGCTTTTTTATTGAAGCTTCTTCCTTTGTGCGCCCACCTCCGACGCTGTAACAACAGATGCCTTAGGCCCAAAACTGGCTCGTATATAACTTAAAACATCAGCGATCTGCTGATCTGTCAAATGCTTGAAAGAAGCCATCGGGCTGTAATACTCTTCTTCCTGCACCACGATTCGCTCATTCAATCCTTCCAGCAGGATACGAATCAGCCTAGACTTGTCCCCGCTTACAAAATCGGTACCGGTGAGTGGCGGTATGAGCCGGGGCACGCCATTACCATCCAGCTGATGACAAGATGCACAATGCTTTTCATAGAGTATACGCCCCCTTTTGGCTGTTGCACTGTTCAGACCCTGTGAGCTTACACTCGAGGAAACAAGAAAAAGTCCGGTCAATACGGCGATATGTAAGCCGGTCATGTTCATTTTCCCTTGTAATCGATCTTCCAGACCATCCCCTTGGCATCGTCGGAGACATAGATCGACCCATCCGGACCCATAGCGAGTCCGCACGGACGATGCATGGCATCTCGAGGGTTGGCTACCTTCCCCCTTCCGGTAAAACCATCCGCAAACACTTCCCAATCACCCACCGGTTTTCCGTCTTTCATGGGAATAAAGACCACGTAAAAACCTTCCTGTACTTCCGGACTTCTGTTCCAGCTTCCGTGAAAGGCAACAAACGCACCATCCCGATATTTTTTAGGGAACAGATCACCCCGATAAAAAAGCAGCGCATTGGGAGCCAAGTGCCCAGGAAAGCCCAATAAAGGTTCGATCGCCCCCGGGGCGCCCTCTTTTTTTCCATCACCCCCATATTCCGGAGAAAGTATTTTCTTTTTCTGCAGGTGATCCCAATACACATAAGGCCAACCGCCATCAGCTCCTTTCGGAATTCTATAAAACGTTTCAGCGGGCATCTCAGCACCCAGTTTGGCATCATAGATTTCGGGATAATGTTGATGAAGCATATCCCGACCATGCACCGTTACATATAGATCATTTACGAACGGATTCCAGTCCAACCCAACCACATTTCGTAAGCCGGTGCCGTAACGAGTGCCTTCGCCATAAGATTGATCCGTCTGATCGGTTCTGAATCGCCAGATTCCGCCGGCAGAATCAAGTAAGGTACAAGGCATCATACCTGGAGAACCTTGCATTCGATCTTTTACCTGACATACATTGGAGGGGGCCCCGATGTTCACGTATACAAAACCCTGGTTGTCGAGGGTGATGGATTTTGAACCATGTTGGCCTTTATCGATCAGTCCGTGAACGATCCGCTCCGGTTTCGACGGATCGACCAGATTCATGTCTTTATCCAATGCATACCGGAAAACAGCCTTGTTGGAGGAAGCATAGAGAAATCCATT